>NZ_JAFIFK010000032.1 GCF_020832045.1 Halomonas sp. | reverse complement strand
GTATGGACGCAATACACCTTCTGCACCAGCGCAGTTCGATGGGCAAGTTGATGGGCCCGGCACCCGGTCCCGAGCAGATGGAAGCGATCTATCGTGCCGCGCTCAGGGCGCCGGACCACAAGGAACTTCGACCCTGGCGCTTCATCGAGTTCTCAGGTGAAGGCCTCGAGCGGCTGGGCGAGCTCTTCGCCGAGGCCGAGTATCGCGAGGATCCAGACATTGCGGACGCGGCGCTCGACGCCGTACGCAAGAAGCCGCAGCGCGCTCCTATGATCATTGCCGTAATTGCCAAGGTAACCCCCGACGTGCCCAAGGTACCCAGGATCGAGCAGGTGATCTCCGCCGGCTGTGCTGCCCATGGCATACTGCTCGCCGCTCACGCCCTGGGTCTCGGCGCCATGTGGCGCAGCGGCAAGTACGCTTTCGACCCCACCGTACGCAAAGGGCTTGGCCTCGATGAAGACGATGAATTGATCGCCTTCATCTATGTAGGTCAGCTAGCCGGCCGGCACAAGCCTGTTGCCGAACATCGAATCAGCGACTTCGTCGAACGCTGGGACTGAGACGATGCGAGAAATCGGCCTACCTCATCCACGCCTCCCTTTGCCGAAACTCGGTCAGTACGACGAGCCGCAGGCGTTTCTCGCCTGGCTGCGTGAGGCAATCCCGATGGTCGATCACCTGGGCATACGCGAGATGCGCTGGGAAGGGGAGAGCCTAGTGTGGGAGCTCGCGCTCGTTCCCAATCTCAACGACAAGGGCACCGGCTTTGGCGGCGCACTCACCGCCCAGACAACTTTGCTGGGCTGGTGCTGGATAACCCTTTGGGTGCGCCGGCGCGGCCATGCCCGCGACGTCGTCGTGGCCGAGGCCAGCCAGCGTTTTCTGGCGCCGGTTACCGGTGACTACCGCGTCGTCTGTGCACCCGAGAGCGAGCAGGCCCCCGGGCTTCTTACAGAGCGCCTGGCGAACCGCGGGCGGGGCCGGATTGGCCTGACGCAGCGGCTCTGGTGTGGCGACACCCTGTGCCTGGAAGCCCGCGGCGACTACGCCGTGCTGCCTGCTGCATGAAGTGGTGACGCCGAAAACCGGCTTGCAAACGCGCACTTAAGCCGTTAGACTTTGCGCCGTTCTGACGCACAAGGGCGCTGCCCCGGTGAAAGAACCGCAATGTGGAGAGGTGTCCGAGTGGTCGAAGGAGCACGCCTGGAAAGTGTGTAAGTCGAAAGGCTTCGAGGGTTCGAATCCCTCCCTCTCCGCCACAGAATTTCAGAGGCGAATCAACAATTTATGTTGATTCGCCTTTGTCGTTTTAGGGCCTTGGGAACGATTTTGGGAATAAATCTGGGAATGCTTATAGATCGAGAAGCTTCTCGATCATGGCGGGAACGTCCTGGCCATCGGCATGAATCCATTTGCCGTAGCGCCGCTGAATCATGGTGATACTGGAGTGGCCGACGTGGTTCGATATCCAGTGCAGCGGCACCACGCCCAGGGAAAGCATTTGGCTGATGAACGTGTGACGGCACTGGTTGGGGCCGCGGTATCGTACGCCTGCCTTTTCCAAGTGCGTTCTCCAGAAGCGTTCGCGTATCGCATTCTCATAGAACGGCTTGCCTGACAGCGAATTCAAAAACACCAGGCGCAGCTTTTCCTTCCGTACTGTTCGGTTGTCCCGATCGACGATCTCGTATTCATGCGCAGGCAGCTTACCGGTCATGGCGTACTGTTCCTGGAGCGCCTCTCTCGCCGGCTTGAGAAGGTGATGCACTCGGTTCGATCGCTTGGTCTTCGTTACCTTGAAGCGACCACGCACCACTGCTCGCCGATAGCGAATGATGCCACGCTCCACGTCGAGCACATCCTCCCAGGCCAATGCCTGAGTCTCGGAGATCCTCGGGCCATCGTAGAGGGAAAACCTGATCAGATTGAGCTCCTGCACACGTTTGGTTGGTGTGCTGAGGATCTGGCTGATCTCTTCCCTGGAGAACGGATCAGGGTCATCGTCGTCGGGTAGGCGAATGTTGATCCCAAGCGTCGGATCGAAGATGTGCTTGTTTCGGGTCGAGTAGAGCCTGAAGGTTTGCCGCATGATGCTGACGATCTCCTTGATCGTCTTATTAGCCAGTTGGCTTGCCAGATCCTTCTGAATCCAGTCCTGCAGCTCGATGTGATCGATTTTATCGGCGAGTGCATTGCCCCAGCGCGGCCGCACGTGGGTTTCGGCTTTCGAGGCAATGCCACGGTAGCTCGAGAAAGCCAGCTCGTTCTTCTTGATCGCCAACCAAAGGTCCAGGTAGTAGCCGAATCGACTTTCTTGCAGGCGTGCGGATTGGGGGAAGTGCCGGGCATAATCGAAGGTGCCGGTATCGATCTCATAGTTGATGATCGTCGCCATGCGCTTGGCATGCTCGATATTCCGTTCCGTCGCCTTGCCTGGCAGTTTTTCGCGGCATAGCTCGCCCTCCCAGCGGAAATATACGCGCACGGTATTGCCGCGCACCTCGACGCCCTCTGCCATGGTAGGCCTCCCCTGGAAGCTGTAAAGGCATACAGTTTACACGGAGAAACACGAAGCGCCACGTTGAGTGAATCTTATACCGTTATCATCCATTTCAGCGAGCCGCCCCGAGGTGGGCGGCTGTAAAATCAGTGGGTTAGAGTGGTAGGTTGGGTTCGTAATCGCCAGCTGATGAAGCGTTGACGAATGCCCTCAAAGATAGCGGCAGCTTGGGAGTTGTGGTCCCAGCTCGGCCCGGCTCTCGATGCCGCAGGCCTGGCATAGCCACTCCCTGGCGTCGTTCTGGTTGTGGGTACCGTCGGGCAGTTGGCTCTCGGTGAGGGCATGCTTGTGCCGGCGGCGACGGTCGAGGTAAAGCCGGAATACCGGATCCTGACAGAGCATTGCCGCCTGGCGGGCGAGGCGCCCGCCTTTCGGTTGCTGTTGAATCACTTTTTCTCCTCATCCATGCCCGCTTTCGTCAGTCGAGCCTCCAGGTACTGGACGCGAGCCGTAAGGGTTGTCGCGTTCTTCTGCGCCGCTTGCAGCTGCTCTCGCAGCTGCAGGATCTCGTCACAGAGTTCGTCATAGGTCTTGTTCTTGTTCATGTTCCTGCCCTGGTCAGCGCCGTTGAGCGGCACGCTGTTCGCGAATGCTCTGACAGTCGATGCACGTCGTCGCCCAGGGCGCGGCCTGGCGACGTGCCGCAGGAATCTCGAAGCCGCAGTCCTCGCACTCCGAATCGATTACCACCTGGTGGTAAGTTGACTGGCGGCTGGCCAGCGCTGCCGCCAGGCGGTTTTCCATCAGCTCGGTTGCGATGTCAGCGTTATCAGCCATGTCGGGCCTCCTGAATGGCTTGGCTGTCGCGGTAAACGCATCGGCGCGACTTGAGGGCTTGGCGTAGCTCGGCCTCAGTGGTGAACGACACGACCATGGCGTAGCGGTGCCGGGTACTGCCGGTGCGATCGCTGGCGACGGCCAGCTCGCCGGCGTCCTGCAGAATCCCCCGGGGCGTGGGTTGGTGTTTGCGTGACATTGTCAGCTCCTTGCGTGCTGCGGTTGTGGTGCTGCCTGCCGGCTGCTTGGGTGCGGCAGGCGGGCGAGTTCGATGCCGAGCTTTTGGGCGATGTGGTCGAGCCCGGCGTCGGTGAATTCGGTGCGGCCGTAATGGGTCCAGCCGGCAATGGGATGCCTGTAGGTGCCGGTGGCGACGATCACCAGATGAACTCGGCCTCGGTAGGGGCCGGCCGGCAGGTTGTCGGCGCCGAGCACGCCGACCTCGCGCAGGCGGCGGGCCAGGGTGTTGCGGCCGAGGTTGAGCAGGCCGGCGGCTTGGTCGAGGGTGTAGGTGCGGTGGCTCATGGCGTCGTCTCCCGTCAGGCCCTGGTCTTAGGCTTGAAAAACCCAGCACTTCACGCTGGCGTTGCCCAGGCGGATCTGGCTGCGAACGGTGCGGTTGGCGTCGATGAACTTGCGGGTCTTGCTGGACCGCAGGTAGCGCTTCAGCTCGCGCATCTCGGGCACGCGCAGCTTGTAGTCGGCGCAGCGGCGCTCGAAGTCCTTGAGGTTGATGGCTACCTGGGCGGCACCCTTGCCGTAGTGGTTGAGCAGCGGCTCTTCGGAGAGGCCTTCGAGGTAGTCGTAGGCTTCCCAGAAGTCCTGCACGAGCGGGGGGTCGGCGTTGATCGCCTGCTGGCGTTCGCGGGCCATCTGGTGCACGTAGCCGGCGGCCATCTCGATCACCTGGGCGTCGTACAGGCCGAGCCCCTCGGGGCCGAGGCAGTCGAGCAGCGCCATCAGCTGGCCGTGGCACTTGGCAATACGCAGCACCTTGATATCGGGGTCTTCGGCCAGGCGGTTGGCGTAGGCGCGGGCGTTCCTGGTGATCAGTTCGAGCAGGGCGGCTTCCCGCTGAGCCACGTCCAGGGCGAACTGGCTGACGTGCTCGAGCTCGGTCTTTTCCAAGGCCTCGGCCAGTTCCTTGGTCTGGCGGTTCTGGCCCTCGCGGGTGAACATCAGGTGGCAGATCCGGGTCTGGATCGCCTCGCCGGCCTGCACCGGGGCGTTCTGGCTGATGACGATGGAGCCGCGGAAGGGTGGCTCGTAGGTGTCGTTACCGCTGTTCTTCACGCCCCGGGCGCGGATCGAGCGGCCGTTGAAAGCGGTCTTGAGTTCGTCCCAGTCGAACTGCTTTTGCTTGGTGCCGCCTTCCTGCTCGCGGTCGGATTCGATCAGCACCACCGGCAGGTTGGAGACCTGGGCGAAGTTGCGCGAGCGCGCCGGCATGGTGGCCTTGGAAGGGTCGAAACCCTCGTAGTCGCGCCGGCCCACCAGCTTCCAGAGGAACTCGATCAGCGTCGACTTGCCCGCGCCGGCTTCGCCGACGATCTCCAGGAACGGGAAGCTGCCCATCTCGCTACGGATCTGCTCGGCGAGCAGGCTGCCCAGCCAATAGGCGGTGGCCACCACGCCGCGCAGGCCGAAAGCGCCGTATAGCTGGCCGGTCCAGTCGGTGCGGTATTGCTTGCGATCGGCGTTGATATGCAGGGTCACGGACTGGCTCAGGGTCTTGAGCTGTTTGCGCGGCCCCAGCTCGAAAAAGTCCTCGCTGTTAATCTTGTGAAGCTTGCCGCCGGCCACGGCCAGGTCGCCGAACACGTAGGCGCCGTGCTCCTTGCTGTAGCCGATGAAATCGATGGTCTCGACTGTCTTGATGTTGCCGATTTGATCCTGCAGCAGGGTATCCAACTGCTGGCTGGTCCCGGTCCACACCGCGCCGGGGGCCACGCCCAGCAGGCGCTTCTTGTATTCGCTGGCACTGGCCAGCTGGCCGCCCGAAAAGGTGTTCTTTACCGGTGGGCGACCGTCGGGGAACTCGACGCGGTAGTAGTACCAGCTCTCATCGGTGACGCTGTTCGCCTGGTAGTAGAGCGCTGTGGGGTAACAGGTGCAGATGCGCTTCACGCTGCCGGCCTGCTCGAGGGCGGCATCGCGGATGGCCGGGTCTATCTGCATCTGGTCGCCACCGTCGGCGCCCTCGGCCCGCACGGCGCGGTCGTACGCATCGACGTCCAGCTTCCACCACCACAGCTGCCGCTTGAACTCGAACCAGCACTCGCGGCGCTCGGTGCGCCGGTAGACGATCAGCGCCTTGGCCATGGCCGAAGGAGCCATCAGTAGGTCGCCGTGATAGCGGTAGGTCTCGAGGTGCTTCTCGGTGAGCTCGCCGCGCTGGTGGCAGTCGTTCCAGTCGTGCTTGCCGCCGCCGGGGATCTGCGCTGCCTTGCACTCCCAGCCGGAAGCCCGGGCGCGCTTCACGTGCTTCTCGGTGGCGTTCTGCCCGGCGCGGTTGCCGTCCAGCGCCCATACCAGGGTGGGGCGGCAGGTACCGCCCTTGTGTGCGGCGTCGCTCAGCTGCTCGAGAGCATTTTCGGGATAGTTACCGCAACTCATGGCCGAGACGGCAGCGATGCCGTGGTGATAGAGCGCGATGGCGTCGAAGATGCCCTCGACGATCCACACCTCGCCGGCATCGACCAGGTCATCAAGGGAGAGTGCCGGCGGGCACCACCACTGCCCCTTGTAGCGGCCGACGAAGTTCGCCTTCTGCTTGCCGAAACGTTCGGGCTTGTCGAGCAGGCGCTCCCAGTAGGCGCCGCCGGGCAGGGCGAAGCGCACAGTAGCTGTACCGCCCACGTCCTGCCGCCAGTAGCTCTCCTGGGTGTACCAGCCCTGGATGCGCTCGAGCTCGAAGCCGCGGCCGTCGCGCAGGTAACCGTCTGCCACCGGCGTGGCACTGGCCGGCTTCTCGTGTGGCTTCGGTGAATACCGCTCGCTCCACGATTCGAACAGCTCTGGGAACAGACTCTTCACGTGGAGCTGCTCGCCGCAGTGGTTCTCACGGCCGCACTTGAGCATCCACGGCGACTCGGAGGCGATGTACGCCTCGCGCTTGCCACAGCTGGGGCAACGCACCTTTTGCAGGTACGGGCCACGTTCCTGGGCTTCGAAGTCGCGCACCAAACGCGCGAGGATGTCCTGGCGCAGCGATGAATTCACGCTGAGCCTCCTATGCCATGAGGTGGAGAGAGGGGTTACTGCTGAATGACGATTGGCGTGCGGGTGGAGCTGTTCACCACACGTGCCTTACCCTCGTCGCGGGCGCGGCCTAGCACATGCAGCAGGTCTTCAGTGGTGAAGACCACGGCGCGGCCCCCCATGGTGCGCATCACCACCACGTGGGCCGTGGTGGCATCCACATCGATGTGGGCCAGTTGGCCGGCGCCGCTGGTTTCGGCGTAGGCCTGGATGGCTTGGATCTCGGCGGCACGCTCGGAAAGGTCCAGTTCGCTCATGAGGTAATGGGTGAGCTCCTCGAGGGCCGTCACACGATCGAGCTGGTAGCCGTAGCGAAACATCCAGGTGATCGCGATATTCTGGGTATCCAACTGGGGAACCCGAGCGCGCGGCTTCGTGGCGGCGGTAATGGGGGTGATCTTGGTCATGGCTCTGCTCCTGCGTACCTGTTTCGTGTTATCAGTTCGCTTCGTTCATCAGCTGGGCCAGCAGGGAAGGGGCGGGCGGCAGCTGTACTTCCGGATTCGGCTGGGCACTGGGGCAGGTGGTGTGGATCAGCTCCATGCCCATCTTGGCGCGAAAGCCGCACTCCACCTCGTTACTGCAATGCACCCAGGCCTCGCGGTACACCGGCGTAATGCCCACCGAGTTACGGATGCGCAGCGAGCTACCGCAGTGGGGGCAAGAGAGGCGTCGTGAATGCGTCACTGGTTTCCTCGTTTCACTTCGTAGAGGGCTCTGCCACGCCCGGTCAGGCCCTGGGCGCCGCGACGAATACGCCGGCGCAGCAGCCACTCGGCAGCCTGTTCGCGGGTTTCCAGCCCCTGCTGTTGGCAAACGGCATCGAGCACCGCTTTCATCTCCTGATCGAGCTCCATGGGTTGTTCCGGCATGAGCACCTCGAATGCACGGTGGATGTAGGGGCTCCGTTCAGCCGGCTCGATCGGTGATGCTGTGCGTGAGGCCAGCGAGATCGACGCCGAGCACTTCACGCGCTTCCTTCATCATCATTTCGCGCATGACCTCGGCCTTGGGCACGCCCAGGTAGTTGGAGAGGGCGACGATCACCCCGTCCTCGTACTCGTCGAGGTAGACGGTTTTCTTGGTTCGAACGCGTTTGGGGTCCTGGTACATGGCAAATGTCCTTCTGCAGCGGTCAGGAAACTCAGCCTTGCCCTTCGGGCTTGGGTTTGGGGGGGAAGTCTTCGACGTCGTCGATCACACCATCCTTGATGCCGAGCAGTACGGCGGCACGGTGCGCCTCGCCGCGACGGCCCTTCTTGCGTCCGGCCAGCAGATCACTGACGAGATTGGCGTTGAGGTCATGTGCGCGGCAGAACTCGGCGATGGTGATGCCGCGTTTATCGAGCGCCTCGCGGGCCTGCTCACGGGTTAGGGGCATTGTGTTAACCTGTGTGGGTTCGTGTGGGATAAGTGAATGATGGTCCACGTACGTGGACCTTGTCAATGGGAAGGTTCAACTTTGACTACCTTTGGTGAGCGGCTGAAACAAGAACGTGAACGTCTGGCGATGAGTCAGACCGCCCTGGCCACTATTGGTGGAGTGGGGAAAACCTCCCAGATCAACTATGAAAAAGACGTTCGAAAGCCAGATTCAGGCTATCTAGCCGCTATTGCTGCGGCGGGGATCGACACCCAATACCTCATTACAGGTTCACATTCGGCAACCATGGCAAACAGTAAGTCTGCTGCTCATGAACGTCATGGTGTGCCTTCGTTGACCCCAACCGCTGTCCCTGCCCCTGGCCTCGCCGAAGTGAGGCTCTATGACGTAGAGGGAGCCGCCGGTGCAGGCCGGGACCTCGAGGGCGAGCGAATCGAGGGGCATATCTATTTCCCCGAGGCGCAGCTGGCGGCCATGGGCATCGAACCGACCCAGGTTGCCGGTATCAAGGTGCGCGGAGATTCCATGGAAACCACCCTTGCCGATGGGGATTGGGTGCTAGTCAACCTGGCCAGCCGGGATATCCGACAGGAGGGGGTGTTTTTGCTGACGGTGAGCGGTGAGCGGCGCATCAAGCGCGTGCAGCGCCTGGCTGGTGGGGCGCTCTACCTGATCAGCGATAACGAGCACTACCAGCCCGAGATGATCAAGCCCGAGCAGATGCGCGAGGTGGAGATCCTGGGGCGGTGTGAGGTCAGGATAGGACGGATTTCTTAAACTATATTCTCGAAGTTTTCTTAACTACTATTTATTTAAAAGGTCTGCGAATGTTTATTAGAAAAAGACCAGAAATAACAAAAATCTTTACGCCACGGCAGAGTGATGTCAACTCTGAAATGTATGTGGGACGTCCTGGTTTAGAAAAGAAATTAGCGAGGTCCTTAAAGAGGAATTCTCACTCTTTGCTCTTTGGGGATAGTGGTAATGGCAAGTCTTGGTTGTATAAGAAAGTTTTAAGCGATCGCTCTATTCCGTACGTTATTGCAAATTGTGGTAACGCTTCCAGACTTCAGTCAATTACGCAAGAGATTTGCTACTGTTTGATCGAGCCAGGTACCGTTAGTAAGTTGGGGTTTAGCGAGGAAAAGGCGGCTGAGATTAGTGCCTATGTTGCCAAAGGTGGGTTGAGCCATACTTCAGATTACAGCATTGCTCAAGATGAGCCGCTTTTAAAAGCATTTAAACTTTTTAATGAAGCAAGGCCTGGGAGAAAGATTGTCGTTCTGGATAATCTAGAGACTATATTTGATAACCCGTCACTTATGAACGAGTTGGCGGATATTATAATTCTTCTAGATGATAATAGGTATGCAGAATGTGAAGTTAATTTTCTTATTGTTGGGACACCAGCTAATGTGCTGGAATATTTTTCTAAAACCAAGAACTCGGAGTCTGTCGCAAATAGAATCCAAGAAGTTGATAAGGTGAATAATCTTGATTCTTTTCAAGTGGAACAAATTGTAAGAAAAGGATTTTCTCTTCTCCAGGTGAGTTTAAGTGATTCTCAAGTTTTAGGGCTGGCAGATTATGTCATGAAGGTCACCCTGGGCATAGCTCAAAGAGTTCATGAGTACTGTGAATATCTTGCCTATGAGATTGAGGATAATGATTGGCACTATGACGATTCGCTCTTGGAACAGGCTGATGTAGCATGGTTAAAAACCGGTCTGCGTAAAAGCTACCAAGTTATAGAAGGGCATTTAAATAGCAGAGCAACTGCTGTTGCCAGAAGGAATCAGGTTATTTTTTGCATTGGGAGTATAAGCAAGCATAATTTTGATTCAAATCACATTGATTATATGGTGCGCTCTATTTTCCCTTCTACCGTGCCAGCCACTAATATGGGCATCGGTTCTATATTAAGTGAACTTTCTTCAGGCGTGTCGCCATTGTTAAAGCGCCACGCTTCAAGTAATTCGTATTCAATTCGCGATCCTAGATATCTTATGTGCATACGCTTAGCTTTGTATAAAGACCCGAGCTCGGAAAAAGTTATTAAGAAGGGGTTTAAAATTTGATAAGTTGATTTGGTGGGGCGGCGTGGTTTGGAGTGGTGCAGTTCTTGCAGCGCTTACCTAATGCTAGCCCCGCAGCTAAGTTTATTCATGAGGAAGGATCGCAGCCTTGCTATAACATGTCAGCGAGCACGTTGTTGCCAGTTTCCGAAGACCGCGCAAGATGCCCAACCTCGGCAGTTTTATCTATGGCGAGATATCGATCCTCTACTAAACGATCGACATCTCTCGCCGTATCCTCTGGTCAAAGGATACTGTATCGGTCCAGCCGCACTTAAGGCACGCCACACCCCGAATATTCCCACTTTCCGGTACCTGAAACATCTTCCACTTCTGATCGCGACACAGCTCAGCATTGCCGCAGCTGCAGAAAAGCGTATGCGAGCCGAGCGTTGAGTATCGGTAGGTGATGCAGCGTGTGGGCATATGCTTTGCCGTGATTCGTACAGGTTGCACATTATGCAGACCTTCGGATGAAGGCGTGTAAGAGATCAGCCGGGCGCATTGTCAGAAAATACCGCTATCGCTGCACAATTCCGTGGCCGTCGACTCCTGCTAAACTCGACGCATGTGTGGACGATTCTCTCTATTCAGCGCCTACCCTCGGCTCGCCAAGCGACTCCGCGTCGCGATGGAACCCGATGCGCCGCCGCCGCGCTATAACATCCCGCCGGGCACCTGGATCAGCGGGATTCGGCAAGTTGCCCATGACTCAGCACCTGAACAGCTCGAGCTGTGGTGGGGCTATCGCCCGAAGTGGGCAAAGGGCCGGTCGGCGCAGCCGATCAATGCCCGCGTCGAGACGGTGGCTACAAGCGGCTACTTCAAGCATGCCTTCGCGCGACAGCGCTGCATCGTGCCTGCTGATGGCTGGTATGAGTGGCTGGCCACCGAGACCGGCAAGCAACCTCACTATCTCACCCGACTAGACCGGGAGCCGCTGGCGTTCGCCGGCATCTACGCTGAGCGAGAAGATGGCAGCCTGGGCTGCGCGATCCTGACCGAGCCGGCGAGAGGCCGCGCCGCCGAGGTGCACGACCGGATGCCGTTGATCCTGGACGATGCAAGCCTTGAGCCCTGGCTCGATCCTGACCTAACGGATCGGGAGACGATGCGCAGCGTCGTTCGCCACTTGGAAGCGGGATTGATCGAGCACTGGCCGGTGAGCCGGGATGTTAACCGGCCCGGCAACGATGAGGATGCAGGGCTGATCAATCCCGCCTAGCGGCTTTGTAATAGCCGCCTACAAAACGAAGCGGCTTCTTACACAGTTTCATAACCTGTGTTAGCACGGTTTTCACCCTAAGCGACTACCTTGATATGTAACGGGCAACGGAGAGCCCTTCAGGGAAGACCGAACGAAGGATCGTTCAGTACCAAGGATGCTCGAGCAGGATGCTTGAGATGGTAGTAAGGAAGCGAAGATTCAGCCCGGCCTCACGGTCGGGCTTTCGCGTTATAGCGCCTTCACCGGCGGCAGCTCGTCCCATCGCGTCGTGCAACGTGCCGAGCGATGCGCACAGCGTAAGTGCCACGCAGCTCCAGCGCTGGGTTTGCCGAGCTTGACCGTATCGCGCCCCATCTTCTTGTTGAGCTCATCCATGGCTGCCATCAGCTTCTTGCTGCGCTGCCTGTCGGCGTCGCTTTGAGGGGTATCAAGCAGCGAGAGCTGTTGCCGATCGGCGTCTATCAGGTCCAGCAGCATCACGCCGCCTTTTTGGTACAGGTAGCCCTTACGATAGATTCGTTCTAAGGCGTGGCCGGCGGCGTTGAGTATCTCGCGGCTGTCTGACGTTGGGCGCGGTAGCTCAACCACCAGGCTCGGTGAGTATTGGTGCAGATCCTGCCTGAACGGGTTCGTTTTCAGGAACACCATTACAGCTTTTGCGAGGCCATTCTGGCTGCGCAACTTCTCCGCGCCGCGCTGCCCATGCTGTCGGATCGCCTCGCGGATCTCGCCGATATCGTCGGTGAGTTTGCCGAAGCTGCGGCTGGTCATGATGCGCTTGCGGGCTTCGTCAAAATCATTCATCTCGATACAGGGCACACCGCGCAGCTCAAGGGCGGTGCGCTCCAGGGTGACCGAGAAGCGCCGCCGGATCTCTTTTGGGTTGGCCTTCGCGAGGTCCCAGGCGCTCTTGATGCCCATGGTGGCCAGCCGCTCGACGAGTCGCCGGCCGACACCCCAGACATCTCCCAGCTCGATCTTCTGAAGCAGGACTTGGGTTTCCCGGCTGTCTGGCTGGAGCACGCAGACACCCTCATAAGCCGGGATCTTCTTTGCCGCACGGTTCGCCAGCTTCGCTAGGGTGCGCGTGGGAGCGACGCCGACGCAGACCGGTATGCCGGTGAACTGACGTACGTTGTGGTGCAGCTGCCTGGCATGCTCGAGCAGTTGCTCATGGGTGAAGCCGTCGAACCTCACGAACATTTCATCGATGGAGTAGGGCTCGACGGCCGGGGCGAACTCCTCGAGCACTGACTGCACCCGCTGGCTCATGTCACCGTAGAGCTCGTAGTTGCTCGAGAGAAGGTGAATTCGCTTCTGACGTACCAGATGCTGAAGCTCGAATGCCGGGGTGCCCATGGTGATGCCGAGCGCTTTCAGCTCGTTGGATAGGGCGATCACGCAGCCGTCGTTGTTCGACATCACGCCTACCGGGAGGCCCCGAAGCCGAGGCTGAAACACTCGCTCGCAGCTGACGTAGAAGCTGTTGCAGTCAACAAGGCCAATCATGGTCATACCGTGTACTCGTGGATGACCGAACGCACCACGCCCCAGACTTGGCACTCGATATCGACGAGCGGGATGGGGGCGTAGCGCGGGTTGCCCGAGCAGAGGCAGGGCACGTTGCCCCTCAGCTCATAGCGCTTCACGGTTATTTCGCCATCGACCATGGCGACGATGATGTGACCTGGGCGTGGCTCGAGGGAGCGATCGACCAACAACAGATCGCCATCCCGGATGCCTAACAGCACCATGCTATCGCCGGTGACGCGCATGAAGAATGTGGCCGAGGGTCGTTTGACTAGATGCTGGTTGAGATCGAGCGTGCGGCCTTCGTAGTCCTGGGCCGGGCTGGGAAAGCCGGAAAGCCCGGCGCGGCCCAATGCCAGGGGATAGGGAAGCGCAAGGGAAGGCGGCTCGGGGTGAGCCGGGATGAGGTTTGCCAGTGTCATAGTGAGTCCCTTTGTACGGCTGTCGTTTTATACAGTATTCTCGACAGAGCCGGTCGCAGGCAACAGGCAAACGCTAATGAAAGTTAGCGGTGGGCGGCTCACGAGAAAAAATGCGAGACGGGGCAGGGGAATGCGAGTGAATTACTTAGGCCCGCTGTGTGCGGGAATGCATCGAGCGTTGGAGGGGTACAACCTGGGGCAGTTTCCGCCCAGCTGCTACCTGGTGGAAGTCAGCGAGGAGGCGGGCGTGAACGGGCCGATCATGGAGGGCGACGTGCTGGTGGTCGACGAAGCCAAGTCAGTCGGCCACGCCGACCTGGTCGTGGCCGAGATCGGCGGTGAGCAGCGGCTGTTCCAAACGCACCGGATTGGCGGCGCCTACCGCCTGTTGCCAACGGCTGGGCCGCGGCATTCGGTCATCGCTCGGGTGAGCGATCTACGCGGGGTGGTGGTGAGCCAGGCGCGACGGTATGCGATGTGAATGGCAGATTTCCTACACGAAAGCCAGCTATCTCTCATTCCGGCATGGCTGAGCGGTCGATAAGCTTTCAGTGACGCTTCGCTAAGTGGCCGGTTCGCCCCGGCCGCCAGGGAAGACAAGAGGCGCCAAACCAAAAGCCCCCGCTCAGGAAGAGCAGGGGCTTTTTTCATGAGCAGACGGTAGGAGCGTTTTGGCGATGAGGGGCTATGAAGCTGCTTTTCCACATGAAAAATCAAGTGTGGCGAGAAGAGGTCCCGAAGTATACTGCGGCCGCGCTTTTTCCTTGGAGTCGAGGACAGATGGTGGCCAGCAAGCTTTGGCAGAGAATAAAGCAATTTGTGGATGATAAGAGCTTTGAAATAGGCATTGCTGCTTTCGCCGCTCTCCTTATCTGGGAGTTAATGCCTAGAGAAGTCAGATTAGACAAGAGTGGCGATAACTCGCCTAGTATTTCTGAAGCGGAATGGGTTTCTGAGGAAATTAGGGCTCTAAGAGAAAGCTATGGTTTTATATACAGGGAATATTCCCGTATTGCTAATAAAAAACAAGTTAGCTGTCTCGTTAAAGATTCGATGTCTGAGCGGGATTCAACATCTTTCGCCTATGATGTTGTCATGGCTCGTTATGAGAATTTATGCAACGTTTTCGATAAGATAGAAAATCAAGCAAACATCAATGCGAGCCAATTGGTTAATGGATATATTTCTCGCGCAGATGAGCTTTACCATTTTTCTCTTCTAGAAGATACAAGCGAAAGGCGGGTAGGGCCGTTTTTCTCCCTACCTGAATGCCAGCGCTATCAAGACCTGTTGGCAGGGATAGGAGAGAAGGTGATCGTTTGCAGACCTTATGATATTTGGTATCAGGAACTATTATTTCCCACTGCTTGAAATATAGGGTGCCTTTGTTTCAAGCTCGATGCTGCTAGTGAATCCGCTATTGCTTAATTCGTGTGTCACTACGGTCACTATCCAGGGTGTGCTATCGATTTCTTTCTTCCAGCCCCGTAAGCGTACCGGGGTTTCCGGCATCAGGCGTGGGTCGCTTTCGGCCAGCACCAAGGTGAATTCGGCATGGCCACGCTGGATGCGCTGCCACTCGCTGGTGGCGGCGGCCAGGGCGTCGGCCTGGCTGGCGTAGGCGGGTCTAAGGCGCTTGGGGTTCTCCTCGGTACCGGCGATGACGTCGTGAATCGAGGCGTCGCTCGGGTCGTGCCATTTGGCTATCACGCCGCTGTAGCTGTCGCGGTCGGAGGTGACATAACGGTGCTGGTCGCCGTCGCGGCGGGTGAGGGTGAGCGTGGGGATCTCAAGGCCGCTGGCGGTGAGTGCCTGGCCGGCAGCCACGAACAAAAGCCGCTTAGCCTTCACGGTGGCCACGGCGTCGAACCGCTCGGCGAGGCGGGTCAGGAAATGGAGATCCGACTCCTCGGTCTGGTCGATATGCTCGATCAGCGCGCCGCGATAACTCTGGCCGATGATGGGCTCTAACTCGTGCTGGCCGGCGATGGTTTCGATGATCTGTTCGAGGGTGAGCTCGTCCCAACTGCGGCTGCGTTTGCCGGGTAGGTCGCCGCGCATGTCGGCACTGCGGGCGCGAATGCTCACCTGGTCTGGGCTGCCGCTGTGCTCTACTTCGTCGACAATGAAGGTTCCTTTCTCGATCAGTCCTTCGCCATGCCAGCCGATGGCCAGCTGCAGCTCGGCCCCGCGGGGCGGCAGGGCGAGGCGGCCGTCGTGGTCGGAGAGGGTAAGGTCGAGCTGGTCGGCCTCCATGCCGCGCCGATCAGTCAGGCGTAGGCTGATCAGGCGGGCGCGCAGCTCAGGGCTCAAGGTTTGGCCCTGAAGCCGGATGCGGGAGTCAGGCCGGCGGCTCATGGGAACATTCCCCGTACCAGGCGCAGGGTGGCGGCATCGAGCACGGCCAGACGCTCGCGATCGTCGTCATCGACGCGTTGAAGGGTCAGGTCGAAATCGATCTGGGCGGCGGCGCCATCGCGGAAGAACTTGGCCTTGCGCTCGCTTAGGCGCTCGATCACGAACAGCCCGTAGTTCCTGCCAGTGCCTTCGATCAGCGGCCAGGCCTTGCCTTCGTTGGCCATGCGGCGCAACTCGTCCAGGTGACGTTGGCCACCGGTAAACTCGGGCAGCAGGGTACCGGTGAGCGTGATGGTGTCGTCGCCCTGGCCGAGAAATTGGCGGGCCGGGCGAGCGCCTACGCGGCTCTGGCTGGGGTGGCGCCAATCGGTCTGCCGCTGCAGCTCCTGGTAGGCTGTGGTAGATAAGCTGAACACGAACAATCCGTAAGCCATCATCATGAGTGTGAGCACCTTATGAGCAATGAAATGAAGTACAACCTGCTAGTGCTGGGGTTCGTGTTGTTGGTGACGTTCATCAGCGCGGTGATGGGTGACTGGCTATATGCCGTGCGCATGGTGCAAAGCGGTAGGCATGAGCCCTTATTTATCCTCCTCGGCCTAGTGCTGGGGTTCACCATGCGAGCCAGCATTGACGAGGACTCTATTAGTGCGTTGATCTGTGCAATCGGCATGGCTGTTCTAGGCCTTCTGGTAGGTGGTCTGGATATCACTAACCCGGGCTCAGCCATATTTGGCTTCTTGCTAACGGCGTTGTTCTTCTCTGCCATGCTTGGAACCGTCGTATTCCTATTGCGAGCTCTAAGGAAGCGGATTCCGAGTGATAACCCGGACTCGTCGACATAGGACTAGTTAATCGGTGTCGTACAGGGCCGAGCGCTGGCGGGCGCGCAGGCGCTGCTCGGCCTGCTGCAGGGCTCGCTGTACCTCGGCGGCTACCAGCCGGGCGAGGGCTTGTTCGTCCATCCCAGGGGCGGCGTGCACGTTAATATCGCCGATGCTCACCTGCAGCCCGCCACTGGCCGAGGCCGAGAGGGGCGGGCGGTTGTCGAAGGCGATGCCGCCGCCATGGCCACCGCTCTCCACGCTGCCGCCGGCGACTGCCGCCGTGGCGATGGTGCCGAGGGCGAGGCCGGCACCGGCACGGCGCACGCGGTCGCCGAAGTGCTTGATCTCGCGCAGCGCGCCGTCTTCTGAGCGCTCGAGGCCCTGGCGGTAGCCAGCGAGGGTGTCGTCACCCAACTGAGCGAATACCCGCGAGGGCGAGCGGATACCCAGCCGATCCTTGAACCAGCCGACCACGGCGCCGGCGGTGTTGCCGATGGTGTCGCGCAACACGCTCCATTTGTCGTCGATGCCGTTGATCAGGCCGTCCAGCAGGTCGCCGCCGAAGCCGGCGAACACCCTCGAGGGCGAGTTGATACCCAGGCGGTCCTTGAACCAGCCGACGATGTTGCCACCGATGCCGGTGACTGCGTCGCGTACCTCGCCGGCTTTTGCCCTCAGGCCGCCGAGCAGGCCGTCAATGATCATGCCGCCCAGCTCGCTGAGCGAGGCGGGCAGCTCCATGCCCAGGGCGGCCAGGCCGGTGCGGATCCCACGCCACAGGAGGCCGAACGGCGACCAGTCCAGCAGCAGGCGCGTCACGCCGCCGATGCCGTCCTCGAAGGCTTGACGGATGCCTGCCCAGCCGCGGCCGGGCAGCTCGCGGAGTGTGTCCCAGAGAGCGCTGAACTTGGGTCCGATCGTCTCCCAGTTGCGCCACAGATAGATGGCCCCGGCGGCGATGGCGGTAATGCCGGCGATGACCCAGCCGATCGGCGTAGCGGCGAAGGCCAGGCCCAGCGCCTTGATGCCGCCAACCAGCCCCGGCAGAGTGGCGGCCAGGCTGCCCAGCGCGGCACCGGCCTTGACCAGGCTGATGCCGAACATGATGACGCTGAGGATCAGTTTGCTGGCAAACAAGCCGCCGACCACCATGGCGAGGTTGTCGAAGCCGCCGACCAGGTCGGCTGCGCGGGTAACGACATCAGCCAGGGTGCCGGCCAGGCGGGCGGCACCGCTGGCCAGCTCGATAATGATGGGCACCGCGGCCTTGAGGCGCTCACCGAACTCCCGAGCGAAGGCGCGAACCTTGTCACTGTTTTCCTGCATCCAGCCGGAGAGCTCACGCATGAGCTGGGTGACGGCGGGCATCAGCTCGGCGCCGATGGTGTGACGCATGCCGTTCATGCCGAGCTGGGCGTCGAGCATGGCGTCTTTGAAGTCTTCGGCGCCTCGGGCGGCCTCTTCCGATAGCACGCTGCCGGTCAGGCGAGCCTGGCGGGCGTAGTCCGTAAGGCCGTCGCTGCCGTCCTTGAGCATATTGAGAAGGTCCGCGCCGGAGTTACCCAGCAGCTGGCTGGCAAAGGCGGCGCGCGTGGTGTGGTCTTCCAGCTCGTTGAGCCGGTCGGCGACGATGCCGAGCGCCCTGTCGGGCGACATGCGGGCGAGCTCCTGGGCGGAGAGGCCGAGCTCTTCGTAGGCTTTCTTGGCTGCACCGGATCCCTGGGCGGCAAGCCCGATACGGCGAACAAAGCGCTGCATGCTGCCGTCGAGGGTACCGGTGGCCACACCAGAGCGCTCAGCGGCGTAGCGCAGCTCCTGCAGCTCGGTGATGCCGATACCGATGGCGTCGGCGGTCTTAGCGACGTCGTCGCCCAGCGTGGCGGTGCTGTTGGCCAGGCCGAAGATAGAGCCGGCGGCGAGGGTGGCGCCGATGGTGAGGTTGCGCGTGAAGCGTCGTGCCTCGCCGGTCATGCTGCGGAAACGGCCGCTAACATCGGCATCGCCCAGTCGCTTCAGAGCGTTCTGCTGACGTTCGAGGCGGCGGTTGGTCTCTTCGATCTGGCGGGCGAGGGCTTCGTTCTGCTGGGCCAGCCCGCGGGTACCCTCGATGCCCGGCGGCAGCTGCCGGGCGAGCTCACGCACCTGGTCGCGCTGGCCGCGGTACTCACGGGTGAGCTTGTCGACTTCGCGCTGGGCGCGCTCCTGCTGCTGGGTCATGCGCCGGGTGGGGCCTTCGGTACTCTGCAGCTGCTGGGAGATCTGGCGCAGCTCTTCGCGTTTGTCCATCAGCGCCCGCCGGGTGGCGTGGCTCTGACGGCTCATATCGCGGAAGGCGGTGAGCTGTTTCTGCTGGTCCTGCAGATTGCGCAGCTGGTCGCGGGTATCGCGGATGGCTCGGCCAGCCCCCTGGCTGCCCTGCATGATCTGACGCAATGGCCCGGTGGCCCTGTTGATGGCACTGAGCGTCACGCTCAGGTTGAGATCGCGGGCCATGCGGGCTCCTATCGTTTGGGCGGTGGCTTGGCTTCAAAGCGCTGGCGGGCGCGCTCCCGCCAATCCATCAGTTCCTCGAGGGGCATGGGGGCCATCTCGGCCGGCCCCCAGTGGAACACCATGGCGATGTCGGCCATGGCGTCGTCGACGCAGGCGGGCAGGGTTACTGCTCCTCGCCCTCCGCCCGCTTGCCCAGCAAAAAACGGCTCACCTTGCTGCCCAGCTGCACCATGTCGGCCGGATCCATCTTGCGCAGCTCGGCCTCGGTGAGGGCGGGCTCGGTGATGCGCGGCAGCACGCGGGTCAGGCTGTGGGTGTCCATGTTCAGCAGGTCGACCAGAGCCACGCCGCGCAGGGCGCCGGAAAGCGGCTTGCGCACGGTGATCTCGGTGACGGTCTTGCCGCCGCGCTCGATGGGTGTGTCCAGCGTGACGGTTTCGGTGGGGATGCCCGGCGCGGTGGCGGGGGCGGTGTCTTTGGCTTGCTCGTCCATGGTCTCTCCTGGAGCGGATCAGGCCGCCGGGGGGCGGCCGGGAGTGATTGCGTTAGATGCCGAGGTTGCGGCGGCGCTGGGCGTAGCGGTCTTCCCCGCGTACGCGGAACACCATGCCGGGCACGTCGCGCTCGATGATGACTTCGCCGTCCACGCTCAGCTTGAAATACGAGAGGGTGGTGGTGACGCTGATCTGGTTGTTGTCGCCCTTGCTGGCGTCGCCCAGGGCGATGGTCTTGTGACGGCCGCGCATGACAATCTCGACTGGCACGGTTTCGCCGGTCTCGTCGGATTCATACGAGCCAGTGAGGCGCAGCAGGGCGGCGTCGTGGATCGGTGAGCCCCAGGTGTCGAAGATGTCGACGATCATGCCGCCGGCTGTCCACTCGAACACCTGCAGCTCGGCGCCCTGGTCGACTTCGATGGGGCCGTCCATGCCGCCGCCTTCGTACTCGACCATGCGGCGCGCCATCTCGGGCAGGGTTAGCTCGGGGATCATGCCCTGCCAGTTGTTGCCGTCCCCGAACAGGTTGAAGTCCTTGAGGATTTTGGGAAGTGCCATGCTCAGCTTCTCCTAATTCTGGTTACTGAGGCCGAAGCGGCTCAGGCGGCGGCGACGCGGTCGGCAAAATCGACCAAATAGCGATCGGTAATACGCTGCATCAGGTTGAGGTTCTCGAGCGGAGGCACCGGGGTGTAGTCGTAATCGATAAACAGCTTGCCGTCCTTGAGCGACTCGGGCGGGTTGGCCGTCTCGTCGAACCAGGCCTCGCCGCCCATGAGGTAGCCCAGTCGCACCCACTCGCGGAACTTGGCGTTGATGCCCTCGACGATGTCGCGCACGAGCGAAGGGTGCATCGGCTTGTCCACGGCCCAAAGGTGGGCCTCGGCGAGGGTGTCGGCGATCACCTGGGCGGTGCGGGTGTAGTTCTCGAACGCGAACAGCGGGTCATCCGACGTGGTGCGCGAGCCCCAATAGCGGAATCCATTGCGGTTAATCAGGGTGGTGACCTCTGCGGCATTGAGATAGCCGGCATCGGTATTCGGGTCCTGGAGATCCCAGAACACGTCCTTGGTGATGCCGGTGACGCTATTGACCGGCACGTTGGAGAGGGTCTTGTGCCAGCCCACCTGCTGGTCGAGGCGGGCGCGGTGGCCGAGGGCCTTGGCCACGGCGGAGAGCGGGCGGGTTTCCTCGGCATCGACGTCGAAGGCCTGCCAATTGGGCCAGATCACCATGGCCTCACGGGCGCCGAATGCCTCGCGGTACATGGCGGCCTCTTCCTTCGTCTCGCAGCCGTGGGCACTGATATAGGCAAAGGCGCGTAGCTGTTTGGCGAGGCTGATGAGCTCGGCGGCGACGCTTTCGTCGTCCAGCTCAGGCACGCCGAGAATGCGAGGCTTGACGCCGAAGCGCTGCTCAGCGGCCAGCAGGGCCTGCATGCCGGTCTTCTGGCCCGATTCGGTCACGCCGCCGATGAGGTTGGCGGTGGTTTCGCCCTCGTCGGCGCCTTCCTCGACGCGCACCACGACCACTAGGGTGCGGGCCTCGGTGACGATGGCGCGCAGCGAACGGGCCAGGGTGCCGCCGGTACCGGCCTTGCCGATGGCGGCGTAGAGATCGGTGAGCAGCACCGGGGTATCCAGCGGGAAGGCCTCGGCGTCGGCCTCGGGACCGGTGACCACCAGGCCAACCACGGCCGTGGCGATGGTTCGGATCGGGCGTGTGCCCTCGTTTCTTTCGTGGACGCGTACGCCGTGGTGGTATTGATCGGGCATGGGAGCTCCTGCGCGGTGGCGGGTGGCGACAGAACGGGCGTGATGCCGTCACCGTGCCGCGCGCGTGCGCAGGGGGCCATCATGGGGGCGTGTACGGTTGGGGTGGTACATGGGAGGCTAAGTGAGCCTTCGAGCGTTGTGTAGGCGTCGAGCTAACGTTTGAATTGGAGTGCTTTCGCATCTGTTCTCCATGAGCAATTTCTTCTTAAGCATGGCAGAATGCTGGCGCCAAAACGCATGGGGAACGAGGGATGCATAATAGTCAATACAGGCCAGACATTGATGGCCTGAGAACTCTTGCTGTTATTTCAGTTGTTGTCTTTCATTTTAACAATGAATGGCTGCCTGGCGGTTTTATCGGGGTGGATATATTCTTTGTTATCTCGGGCTTTCTGATAACAGGTATTGTGTATCGACAAGTGGAGCAGGGTGGTTTCTCTTTTAAAGAGTTTTTTGTTAGGCGTGTGAGAAGGATTGTGCCTGCAGCAATGTTTGTAACGCTGGTGACATTGTTGGTCGGAATGGTTTTTATGTTGCCTGCCGACTCAAAGGCTCTTTCGGAATCAGCCATCGCCTCAGTTTTTTCATTGGCAAATGTCTATTTCTGGCTATTTCTTGATGCTGGATACTTTGCGGCTTCTACTGATACTGTACCGCTGCTGCACATGTGGTCTCTTGGCGTAGAAGAGCAGTTTTACCTAATTTGGCCAGTTATATTACTGCTATCTTACAAGTTAGGGGGCATGAGGTTACTTTTCTGGGTAAGTGTGGCTTTGGCAGCATCGTCATTCTTGTTAAGTGAGTTTTATGTAAGTAAGGATCCGGCTTTTGCATATTATATGCTTCCTACTAGAGCTGGAGGGCTGCTAATAGGTTGTATGACATTTATGCTTACCTACAAGTACGCCACATTCTCTAATAAAGCTGTGAGCGAAATTTTCTCAGTAGTAGGCCTCGGTCTGATAGTTTGGTCTTTTTTTAGCATAGATAAAGCGTCTTTCCCTGGCTTCATTTCGCTGATTCCATCAATTGGTGGGGCATTGCTGATTGCTTCCGGGAGCGTGGGTAATAGTTCAGTAGGTAGGTTGCTTTCGTTTAGGCCTTTCGTAATAATTGGCCTGCTGTCGTTCTCGCTTTACCTTTGGCATTGGCCCATCTTGGCATTTTACCGGTATGCATATGGTGAACCGACTTTTATTGGTGGGATGCTTTGCCTTTTTTTAATAGTCGGTTTCACAGTTTTTTCTTATCGCTATATAGAGACTCCTTTTAGAAAGCCTTCGGTTAGACGTGTCAAATTTTCCGTAGGTGCAGCTGTGTTAGTTGCGGTTGTGATTTCTTTTTCAGGTCTTGTTTACAGTAGTAATGGCTATGTGAATAAAGGGTATGCCGAAAGGGTGAGCTCGATGGAGGAGTTGACCAAGGCTGCTTATAGCTTTCGCTACGTTTGTCAGTCAAGTAATCATGAAAGGCTCGAAAGTCTCTTAAATCATGATCGTTGCATTATTGGGCCTAGTGATCAAGCGCCCTCTGTTTTAATTTGGGGTGACTCGAACGCGGCTCATTATGTCGGATATTTAAAGGCAGTGGCTGAGCACTCTAGGGTTTCAATGAGAAACTTGAGTCATCCCGCGTGTGTCCCGTTTTTTGACAATTCTTCGGACTTTGTGACAAGAGATCATGAGTCTTGCGATAAGTTTAACCAAGTAATCAAGAGTGAGCTGGGGAAATACGATACGGTTATTGTCGGTGCGAGTTGGACCGCTTATTTTTCTCGCAGTGATGAATTCGAGAATGAGTTCCGAAATACTATTGACTACTTGAGCAAGGGGGTTGGTAACGTTCTAGTGGCCAAAAAGATTCCCATTTTCCATGAATACGATAGACAATGTGCTCAAAAAGCGATCACTATACCCTTAATGAACTGTTTCGAAAGAAGCAGAATAGATGATGAAGGTGATCATCGTGTCAACGATCTGATTGAAGAAATCGTAAGCGAATATAGTAATGTCGCCACTTTCACAATTCGCGATAAAATATGTGATGGTGTTTCCTGCTATGCATACTTGAATAGCGTCCCTGTTTACTATAATTCGGGCCATTTGAGCTTGCTCGGCTCCGAGGCTTTGGGTGAAAAAGCTGTCAAGGAAGGCTCCATTTCCAATGTGTTTACATTTCTAAGAAAAGCACAAGAGTAATAATTTTGTTATAAAAGAAGCCAGTCAAGAATTTCTTGATTGGCTTCTTTTTGTTAATAGTGTTTTACGTAATAAACTCACCAGGTTACAGCCTCAATCTCTGCTCGATCCTCGTTAGCAAGTGCCGCGTCGATAGCATCCTTGCGGTTCCAGCTGCGCTGATAAATTTCCTTAATATACTCTGAGGCGGCGTTGGTGAGATCGATGGCCTGCTTAGGCGTTAGCGCACGGTTGATGTTGCTCAGGCCACGGAATTCGATGACTGCATCGTTGACGCCGGCGGCGTGCAATTCCCGCGCTTCGATGGCGATGCCGAGCAGGTTGGTTTGATCCTGGCCACGGGTCTGAACGACGTCTTCTTCGCCAGCAATGTGGTACTTGAAGCCAGCGGCGAAGGCCTGGTCGCGAGCGGTATCGATGGCGGCGCGCATGCGGCCGGCTAGGTCGGCGAGAGGTTCGGGTGGTGCTTCGTCCAGAGCGTCCTCGGGCAACTCGACGCCCAGCTCGGTGATCTCGTGCCGCTTACCATCCTCGGTCCAGAAGACATGGCCGCGGTAGTCTGGCACGACTTTCCAGTCCTCGCCATTCCAGAGGGCGGCCTGGTGGTCGCCGACTGAGGGCGGCTCTATGTTAATCGCTCCGGCCGGAATGCGCGGTTCACGCCGCATTGGCTCGAGGGGCGCTTCGCGGCCAGCAGGGGCAATAACTGTGCCGTCGGTGGGGTGAATATCCCAGATGCGCATTGTCTTCTCCTTCAGGCCTTAGTCAGGTAGATAACGGCGTTGTTGCGTGAGCGAGTTTCACCACTGGTTGTTGCTGATGTTCGAGCGTTTGGTGAATTTGAAGAATTGAAATTTAGAATCCGGTTTCTTTCTGCGCTACTAGTTGCCACCGTCGATGAAAGGGTATGCCCGGGGCCACTAATAGTTAGTGCTCCGCTCGATTGATCAAAAAATCTATGCGTACTAGAACCCGTATCAGCAACCACCGTACCTTGAATCATCTGCATTTGATCTAACTGACTCGTGCTGATTGACCGCCCTGGGTCAACGCCCCGCCCATGGTCCAGCCCCCGCTTGAACTCGCCTCGATCGTCAGGCATACGAAAAGTGGTTGAGCCGTTACCCGCCCCGTAGGTGGTACCTAATGCCGCAAAAATGCGGCGGTAGTCGATGCGGCTGATCGTGCTTCCGTCGTTTTCGACGTAACCCTCGGGCAGTGTCTCGCTGCGCCATTCAATAGTAGTGCCAGGCTTAACGCCATCCCACTGCATCCAGATGTGGGGGCGGTTGGCGGCAGTGGTTGGGCTGACTCCCTTCACCTGTCCAGCTTGATCGCGATCGTAGAACTCGTAGAACATCCCATCACTACCGCGCACGATTTCGCCAGTGGTATAGGTGCGATCAGCATCGTAAGTGGAAAATTGCGTCTCCGCTCTTACCGCACGATCACCCTCGTCGACATACTTGCGCGTCGCGAGCACAACCGAAGGATCGATCTTCAGCTGCACGTTGGCCGTGTTGCTGAGGATGAGGTGCATTCGCACCACCTGGTTACGGCCACTGCCTTGGGCGAGTAGTGGCTTATAGCTGGGAGCGCAGTTGGCCACCGCGACAAAGTCGCCGTCTTCGTCTTCGAGGCCGAGCTCGCGGATCCACCAGCCCCCAACGTTAGGAGGTAAAACTAGTTCGGCGATTAGGATTGCCGTGTTGTTAGGATCGACGGAGAGTTGATTGATCGCGGCGCGGTGCCGCTGGTTGATTAGTTGGGTCTGGTCGTGCTGTGGGACCGGGTCGGTGCCGTTGGCATCGCCCAGGAGCATGTGAGTGATCCGCCAAGGCTGCTCGAGCGCGTTGGCGTTGCTCTGTTTGGCCTCGCCGATCTGGGTGAGGAACCCGCCGAAGGTGGAGTTTTCGTCAATCATAGAGGTGAACGTCCAGTGTGTCGGTGGTGGTAACAGCGAGTGCGTAACTGATGTGGCATGCGACGTTGATGTCTGGGGTTTCCCAGGGCAGCACGTCGAGCTCGTCGCCGTCGTATACGGCAACTCCTGTGTGGGTGATCAAGTGGGTGCTCAGTGTGATGTCGAGCCCGGTGATGTGGCGGGTGAGCGGCTTGGCGTCGTCGATCAGCCGTTCCAACTCGGCAAACATTGGCTCGGTGATGCCGGTATCGAGCACACCGATTCTGAGCGTGAAGGTACCGCGGGGGCCGGGTGGCTCCTGCTGCCACCACTCGATGACTTCGAGCAAATACCCCAGCGGCTCGACGACGCGGCGAAGGGCCGAAATAGTGCCCTTACGCTTGTGCACCTCCCAAGACGAACGGATAACGCCGCGCTTGGCAGCGGTGGACCATTTTGGGTCCCAGCGATCAACCGAAAATGCCCACGCCAGGTAGGGCAGCAGGTGGGTGGGGCAGGTATCGGGGTTCCAAAGTTGCCGAAGCGGTACCGGTACACGCTGGATCTCGGCCAGGGCAGTGGCGGCAGCTCGCTCGAGGGGGGTGGCGTTGGGGGGTAGTAGGTGGCGGTGTTCAGTCATCGCCGCCCCCTTCGCCCGCGATGGCCACGGCTTTGGCGGTGCAGCGGGCGGCCTGGGTGCGGTCGATGATGATGTGTTCGACTGGGCTGTTCAGCTTTACATGCTCGACGCCTTCGACGTGCAGGGCGGCCTTTATGGCGTCGAGGTACACGCTGACGCCGATGCGCCGCCGCTGGCGGTGCTGGGCTTCGATGAAGCGTTGCAGCCTGGCGTTGGCGGCATCGAGAATCAGCTCTTGGGCGGCTCCGGCATCTTCATAGAGTTGCAGCTCGGCGTCGATCTCATAGTCGATGATCTCGGCCGATTGCACGGTTACACGGTCGGCCACCGGGCGGATGTGCTCGGGGGTGACCGCGGCGTAGACGATGTTGAGTAGGTCTTGGCCAGCGGTTCCATCGCCATCGCGGGAGAGGACGATAATCAGGGCATCACAGGGCTCGGGCGAGATGGCCCGGGCGTCGGCAACGCGGCCGTCGGCGCTGCGGGCGTGAAACTCGTAGGCGGCTCGGGGGCCGGCGACGCTCAGTCCTTCCCATGCTTCCTGTCCGCGCAGTCGCAGCTCGGTGTTGCCTTCGTAGGTGGGCGCTACCGGTGGCGTTGCGGTGGGGTCGCCGGGGTCGACCATGAGCCGCTGGACGTTGAAGTTGGCGACCAGGTTGTCGAGATCCTCGTCGTTGGAAAACGCCAGCATGACGGCGCGGGCGGCTTCGTTGACGTGCTGCCGCCAGTGCAGTTCGCGGTAGGCGTTCTCCTGCAGCAGCTTTGTGAGCGGCTCGCTTTCCAGCTCGAGGGTGGCCTCGACCTCTTCGCGGCGCTCGGCCGGCACCAGTTCCAGCAGCGCCGCCTTGCGTTCGGCATAGATCGCTTCGTAGTCGAGTTCTTCAACGACGGTGGGCGGTGGAAGCTGGGACAGGTCGATAGGACCGCTCATGCGATGGGTACCTCGAGCTGCAGGCCTTGGCCTTCGCGTGTCTGGGCGTCGATCTCGAGCACGGCGGCGCCGGGCTGGGTGGTGCTGACGCTGCGGCGGATGGCGGTCACGCGGATGCGCGGTTCCCAACGGATAATGGCCATGATGCTGGCGGCATAGGCTTGCAGCAGGGTGGCGTCATTCAGGGGAGCGTCGATCAGCTCGGGCAGCAGGCTGCCGTAGTCGCGGCGCATGACGCGGCTGCCGATGGGCGTGGTGAGGATGTCGCGCACGCTTTGGCGGATGTGGGCCAGGTCGGTGAGGGCGCGTCCTGTGCTGGCATTCATACCGGTCATCATTCGACTCCGTAGGTGCCGGCGGAGCTGCCGCCTGATACGGGCACTTCGGCGTTCTGCTGGATCTCGTCAACCACGGCGTTGGCGATGGCTTCGGCCATGCGATTGACCCAGGAGTGTTCGCCGGTGGCTGTGGCGCCCTGGGCGGCCATCTCGGTGACGATGCGGGTCTTGAGCTGCCCCTTGCTGAGTGCCATAGCTATTCCCCCGCGGTTACCGTGCTGGACCCGTCGCCGTGCGGGTTGCCGGTGAAGTGACAGATGTGGGCGGTGGTAACGACGGGGTTGCCCTGGTTGTGGTGGATGCTCTCGGCATCGATGGTGACGACGCCGGCGGCCTTGACGTGGACGGCCCCGACGCAGTCGAGCGTCAGGGTGTTGGCTTCGTGGTCGTACTCGATGCGGGTGCCATCGGGCAGCCAGCGGCCGATGACGGCTGCACTGCTGCTGGGCGCGGGGTGGGCCTGCTGGTAAAGGCCGGTGAGCACCACGGCGGCGGCGAGATCCCCGCCGGGAGAGAGCACGACGACCTGTTCGCCCACGGTGGGCGGCGACCAATCGCGGGTGGTGCCAGCGCGGGCGGCGAGCCAGGGCAGCCATGCGGTGAGCAACTCGCCGATCTTGACGCGTACGCGCGCGGATGCGTGATCCACCTCGGCGATGGTGCCGAGGCGGACCAGGTTGTTGATGAGGCGTAGGAGTTCGGCGACGTTGTTCATGGGGCCATGCTGTCGCGCGCGGGTAGGGGGCGGTAGCGGTAGGGAATGTACCGGGCGAGCGGTACACGCCCGCTCAGGTGAGGTGGTCGATGAGGCGGTCGCGGATGCGCTCACGGTCGGCGCGAGTGAAGCCAAGCAGCTCGCGGCGAGGGTAGTTGTGTGTGGGGCCTCCTGGGGCGACACGGTCGCGCAGGCCGAGCTGGTGGACGCGGGCGATGCGGGCCACACGGCCGATGAAGTTGACCACGGCGGCGTTGGGGCCGGCTTTCATCTTGAGAAAGCGGGCGGTGCGCAGCTTGGTGAACATGGCCTGGCGACGAATGCCGCCGGCCTGGCCGCGCAGGGCGCTGCGGGGCTCGTAGCGGCTGCCGTCGGGGTTCTGCTGGGCCTTGATGCGCTCGCGTTGGCTGATGCGGGTTTCGCGGGCGATCTGGCGGGCCAGCTGGCGACGTTCGCCGGGGCTGAGCTTCTCGATCAGCGGGGCGAGCCAGCCTTCGAGCGATTCGAGGTCGCGATCACTCATCGCTTGGGCTTTCCCAACTGCTGGCCAGGTGGTAGCCCTCTTCCCCTGGTGCCTTGGTGTGGAGCTCCCAAGAAAGCGCCGGGCAGGCCTCGATGGGGTAGGCGGGCATACGGTGCTCGGCGTTGATTTTGCCGGCCTCGCAGTCGACCAGGGCGATGACTCTCTCGGTGAGGCGCACGGTAAGGGCGAGATCCCAGGCGTTGTTACTGAGGATCTCCGCCTCGAGGCGGATGGCCTCGTCGGGGTCGAGATCGGGCTGGTAGCGGGACAGCCACTGAAGCAGCGGGATCATCAGGGTGTCGAGTGAGCCCGAGTAGTCGGTGATGATGATCTGGGCATCGACGCGGTATTCATGGGTGAGATGCTGCCCACGAGCGAAGGCGATACCGCCGTCCTGCACGAAGGTGAGTAGCTTCTCGGGGCCGCGCTTGAGATCGGGCACGGCGTCGATCAGGTGCTGACGCAGGGCTTGTAGCTTGATCATTCGTGTAACTCCCGGCGGGTTTCAAGGGCTTCGACCAGGCCGTAGTGGCGGGTGGCGCAGCGGTGGTACTGGCTGGCCCAGCTGCTCATGGTGAGGGCGACATCGCCGCCGGTACCGTCAGTCAGCGGTGGCAGCTCGGCCGGGCAGCGCTGCAGCAGGCTCTGCTGGATCGGGGGCGCGGCCAGCGGCGGAGTCGTTGAGCAGGCGGACAGCGTCAGGCTCAAGGCAGACGCGGCGATATATCGGGCGCTCGATCTCACGAATGATTCCTCTGTCGATGATGCGCTCGCTGGCCTCGAGCTCGGCGAGGCGGGCCTCGACGCTGGCGGCAATGGTGGACTCCCGAGTCATGGCCACGTTGATGGCCTGCTGGGTAGCGCGCTCGGCAGTGAGCCGATGGCTGTCTTCTAGCCAGCCCCGGGCCTGCCAACTGCCGGCGGCGGTAGCCACCAGCAGCAGGGCGAGGGCGACCAAGCGGGCCTTGGTCATGCGGCTTGGCCTGTGTCGTAACTGTCGATGCAGACGGCTTCGATCAGCACGTTGCCGATGGCTTCGACCAGGCGGCGGCGGTTGGCGATGTACTTGGCCAGGTCACTCTTGTTTGTGATGAAGAACAGCTCGACGATGATGCCGCCGCCGGTGGCAATGAAACCAAGGCGGCTGTGCTGCCCGCTTGCCTCGCCCTTGGCGCCGCGGTTGGCGATGCCGAGGGTATCGCTCACGGCCTGACAGATGGCGTTGCCGAGAGGGTAGTGCTCGCGGGCGCTGAGGGTTTCGACACCGGTAGCCGTCGGGTTGGAAAAAGCGTTGCAATGGAACTCGACGGCGACGTCGTGAGACTTGGCAGCGCCGATCGCTTCGCGCAGCGGCAGGTTCTGCCCGGGCTGACCATCTTTGTCGAACAGCACGTTGCCGCGCAGGTAGGCGGCGAGCAGGTCGCGGAACTCGAGCACGATGTCGGCCTCGGTGTGGCCGTGACCGACGGCTCCAGGGTCGCTGTCGCTGTGGCCGGCGGAGATGAACAGCGACTTGACCTGGGTGGCTGCGGGTTTGAGCGGGTGGGTCATGATCATTGCCTCCGGCGGGTGCTGAACAGATGGGCGAGGTTGCCTCCGGCGCGTAGCACCAGGGCGGCGGTGCCGGCCAGCAGCAGGGCGAGCCACCAGGCCTCCGGTTCGCCGGCGGCGATGATCCTGACGGCAATCCAGGTGCAGGCGGCCACGGCGAGCCAGGCGATCAGGGAAACGCCTGGTCGGTAACGGCTGCCGTTGCGCCGGAAGGTGAGGATGCGGGCGATGATCACCAGGGCAGCTATCACGGTCACCAGCTCGGCGATGCTCACTTCTTGCCTCCTAGCCACGCTTTGAGGTCGAGGGTCTTGACGCCCTCGATGACTCTCAGCCCGGCGGTGATGGTCACCGCGGCAGCGACGAATGCCGCCACGGCGCTGTGGTCGATGAGGCTGCCGAGCATCGTCGGGCCGCCCAGGTAGCCGATCCAGAACGAGATGGCGAGGTAGGCGAGACGCTCGAACAGCCCGAGATCCTTTGCGCTGATCACGAACAGGCTCGCGCCGCAGAACGCGCCAATGACGGCATTGGCGTCTATGCCCGGCAGCATGCCGATCACCACGGCGGTGAGCGTGGCGGTACCGGCGGCGGTGGTAGTGCTGGGTTCGGCCATGAGGTCCTCTGCGTATTGCGTCGTGTCGTTATGTCCAGAGCTGGATGACGTCGCGCCGCTCTGGCTGTGGCGGGGCCTCGGGCAGCTTGACCGGGGTGCCCTCGGGCAGGACCGGGCCGAGTTCGGCAAGGCCTGGGTTGAGCTGCAGTACTTGTTCGGTGACGGCGGCCGTGGCGCCCAGCACGCGGTGGCAGAGGGCGTCCAGTGTCTCGCCCTGGTGGGCGCGAACCGTCTGCATCAGATCAGCTCCACCGTGCTGTGTGTGCGGCCGGTGAGTTCGGCGATGGCCCAGCGGGCGTCGGCACGCACATCGTCGGCGGCAGTCGCCTTGGCCTCTCCGCGCTCGTCGCCGTCCCCGGTGGCGGAGTGGTCGCGGTAGCGCTCGAGCAGCTCGGCGTGGGCCTGGCTGTAGACGGCGCGGCGGTAGAGCTGGACGTGGTGGCCTTCGATCTGCCAGGGCTCGAGAGGAATCTCCTCGGCGCTGGCGATGCCGGCGGCCTGCTGCTCGGCCTGGTAGTCGGCGAGCAGGCGGTTGACGTCGGCCATGGCGGTGCGCAGGGCGTGGGTCAGCCGCGGGGCTGTCACGGTGCCATCGAGGCGCTGCACGTCGCGGAAATCGGACGGCGATACCGCTGGCCAGAAGCCGTTGTTGGCCAGCTCCTCGAGGGGCGTTTCAGTGTTGCCGGTACCGGCGGCGATCAGCGACATGGCGGCGACTCATGTAAGAAGGGGGTGGGCCGGAATCAACGAGATGGGGCCGCAGCCCGCTCTCCTCCGGCGCCCCCTTGGCGTCGGCGGGCGACTCGGGGTCAGCCCTGGGCGGTGTCGCCCGGGGCCGCGTTCTTCAGCTCGCGTTCAAGCTTTTCGATGTCCTTCTTCACGCCCACGCGGTCATTGAGTGAGAGGGCGTGCTGGAGATGTTCGAGAGCCATATCCGGGCTGCCATCCTGGCGGAGGGCATAACCCAGCGCCTTGTGCAGCTTGGCGCGGATCTCATCGTGCATGTCGTGGTCGGCGACGATCTCTGCTGTGCGCCCGAGGATGCTCGCAATTGCATGCGTGTCGGCGTTCTCCTCGGTGAGCATGCGCAGGGCCTGCTCGGCGATCTCCTCGGCGATCAAGCTGGGGGTGTCGCGCTCGTAGCGATCGGGCGTCTTCAGGTTGTGGCGCATGGCGTACTCGGCAATGTCCAAGGCGCCATTGAGGTCGCCGATGTCGATGCACCACACCAGAACGGTCATCAGCACGTCGTCCTGGGCGCCGTTGCCGCTTTCGAGTACGCCGGCGACGTAGTCGTCGAACTCGGGCAGCAGCTCGCGCTTCTTCGCGATCTTGGCCTGGACGGACTTGATGTCCTTGAGCGTGCGGCGGGCTTCCCACAGCGCGGCGGCGTGCAGCTCGTACTGGTCGCCGGTCTGGGGGCGGGCGGGTTCGGCGGTACCCGCCGCTTTCGCGGCGGAGACTCGCTGGAAGTGCTTGCGGGCGGGGCTGGTCATGGTCTCCCTCCTTATTCGCCGCCGCCGGTCCAGTCACCGAAGACGATGTTCTCGACCAGGCAGCCGAAGCCGTAATCCTCGACAACGTAGGCGTCGTTCGAACTCTCGTAGTTCTCGACCCGGTTGCGCTTGGGGTTGTCTAGGATGTGACGGCGACGAGAGCCAAGCTGCCAGTAAAGCGACAGGTTCTGCGGGCTGGTGATGAACAGGCTGCCATCGGGTACGAAGGGCACGCGGACCGCCTGCTGTCCGCCAACCCGCTTTTGGCTGACGATCATGTCCAGCGCGCGCTGTTCGGTGGGCGCATGGTTCTGGTTGATCAGCGGGAAGTACTTATCCGCCAGCAGCTTCCTGCCAAGGATCGACGCCAGCTCGGTGGACTCGCGGTGCCAGGGGTCGATCATTTCGTTGACGGCGTCGTAGACCAGGGCGTCGAGGTTTTCGTAATCGCCACCAGGGCCGACCCGTACCTCTCCGGTGTTGGCACCCTCACTGAGCACCCGCGCGGGGGCGTTGTCACGATAGTGCTGCAGCCAGCCCTTGTTGACGTCCTGGAGCATCGGGTTAGCGACACGGTTGGTCTCGGTGGCGGCCGAGGTGCCATTGAAGCCCACCATGATGCGATCGAGCGCCTGCTGGCGAACGATAGCGTTGCGCACGCGCTGCTGGAAATCCGAAAAGCGGCTCCAGGCGTCGAGCTGCGCCCAGGTGATGTAGGTGTCGAACTCGGTCGACACGCACTCGTAGGTGGTGTCGGTGAGGTCGGTTACGTCGCGCGGCGTGCGGTCCTTCTGAGTCACGTCGGTGCGACCGGCGATGGGGCCGGTGACGCCAAGGCCGATCTTCTGGCCCTTGAGCTCGTCGACGCCGACGATGTTGATCCGGCCCAGGAACTCGCTGGATTCTTGAATCTTCGATTCCAGGGTCTGCTGCACGCTCGGCGAGACGTTGAACTGCTCAACCGCGCTCTCGACACCTGAGAGCTGAGCGATGCGGTCTCGCAGTTGGTTGAAGGCCTTACGGGTATCGTTGCGCATCGGGGTTCCTCAGCAGTCAGTCAGTTGTGCGCTGTCGCCACCGGTGGCCGGCGTGCGGGGCGGGGTGTCGGGTGTGCGGTCGAGCTGGTTGTAGAGCTCGTCGAAGCGTCGCTTCAGCTCGTCGTGCGCAACCTGCAGCTCGCTGAAAGCCACGGCCGTCGGTCGGCCGGCGAGATCGTCTGAAAGAGCGGTGTAGCGCTGCACGAAGACGCCGAGTGTCTCTTCCAGTTCGGTGCGGAAAGCGGCGAAGCCCTCCTTGGTCTTGGCGTCATGACGTTTGAATAGCGCTTTCACCCGCTCGGCCAGGCTTGGGCCATCGTTGGCGGGGTTCTCGTCAGAGAAATCGAGATCAACCTCGACGGCCTCGGAGAACAGGTTTCCGGGGTTGCGCTTGCGAGCGGCGAGCGGGCTCTTGTCGCCCTGCTGCGCAGAGAACTTGAGCATCTCGGTACCGAGCGAGGCGGGGGAGTCGGTAACTGCCAAGCCTTCGAGGTAGGCCTCGCCGGTGTCGGCGAACTTGGGGTTGACCTCAATGGAGGTGTAAACCTTCTGCCGCTGGCCGTTGATTTCCTTGAGGCGAGAGGTCGGGTCGAGCTGCACGAACAACGCAAGCTTGCCGTCCTCGACTTCCTCGGCCTTGGCGGCGACGACGTCGCCCAAGGCGCCGAAATCGCTATCGGCACGGATACCGCGGATGTGTTCCATCCACACGCGTGCGCCGTACTTTTTCGGGTCGTAGTTGGCGGCCATCTGCTGGATCCACTCGCGTGAGATCTCGCGGCCATCTGTCGTAGCGCCCTGGGTCGCAACGCGGAACCATTTCATGGGGTGCCCTCGGCTGTTTTCGGTCGGCAGTAGTGTTTTACGGTCATGTGCGGTCAGGTTCCGCGTGCGCTGCGTTGGGCTCAATCCGCCGGGCGTGTACGGCTCCCCCGGTACATGGTCCATGCCGATAAGGCGCTCACGCGCGCGGGTACGCTGGCCGCATGACGACACTGCCCCCCGATACTCTCGATTCGCCGCGCATCACTGCCCGCCATCTCTACTGGCAGGGGTGGCGCGTTGCGCGTATTGCCGAGTTCCTGGGAGAAAAGGCAGATACGCTCCACAGCTGGAAGCGTCGCGACAAGTGGGAGGAGGCCACGCCGCTCGAACGGGTGGAGGGTGCGTTGGAGGCGCGCCTGGTCCAGCTGATCGCCAAACCGGAGAAGGAAGGGCGGGATTTCAAGGAGATTGACTTACTAGGACGGCAGATCGAACGGCTGGCCCGGGTGCACCGGTACCAGGAGACGGGACGCGAGTCGGATCTGAACCCGAACATCCACGCGCGGAACGAAGCGCCGAGGCGCAAGCAGCGACGCAACGCCCTGGACGAGGAGCAAGTCGAGCTGCTCAAGGCCGCATTCCTTGAGACCAGCTTCCAGTATCAATTGGGTTGGTACGAGGCGGGGCAGAAGCACCGCATCCGCAACATTCTCAAGAGCCGACAGATCGGCGCGACGTTCTTCTTCGCGCGTGAGGCGATCGTCGATGCCTTCGAGCACGGCCGCAACAAGATATTCCTGTCGGCGAGTAAGGCGCAGGCCCACATCTTCCGCAGCTACATCGTCCAGTTCGTCAAGGAGATCTGCGACGTCGACCTGAAAGGCGACCCGATCATCCTCGACAACGGCGCCGAGCTGCACTTTCTGGGCACCAATTCGAAGACAGCCCAGGGCTACCACGGCGATGTGTACTTGGACGAGTTCTTCTGGATTCACCGCTTCCAGGAATTCCGCAAGGTCACGTCGGGCATGGCCATGCACAAGAAATGGCGCCAGACGTATTTCAGCACACCGAGCTCCTTGTGCCACGAGGCCTACCCGTTCTGGTCCGGCGAGCTGTTTAACGCCCGCAGGCCGAAAGCCGAACGTGTCGAGTTCGATGTGAGCCATGCGGCGCTGTCCGCTGGACGGCTCTGCCCAGACGGCCAGTGGCGGCAAATCGTCACCGTCGAGGACGCGATTGCGGGCGGCTGTGACCTGTTCGACCTGGAGCAGCTGCGCCTCGAGTACAGCGTCGACGAGTTCAACAATCTGCTGATGTGCCAGTTTGTCGACGACAGCCAGAGCGCTTTCCCGCTCGCGCTCGTACACCCCTGCATGGTCGACAGCTGGGAAGAGTGGGACGACTACCGTCCATTTGCACCCCGCCCGGTGGGCGACCGCGGCGTGTGGATCGGCTACGACCCCACCGGTACCGGGGAGGATGGCGACGGCGCCGGCCTTGTCGTGGTGCTGCCGGCACGCACCAAGGACGAGAAGCACCGGCTGCTCGAGCGCCACCGCTTGAAGGGCGAGGACTACGAGGCCCAGGCGGCATTCATCAAGTCGTTCCAGGAGAAGTACCGCATTGAGCATATCGGCATTGATGTCACCGGGCTGGGCGAGGCGGTGGCCGAGCACGTGGAGAAATGGTTCCCCACACTGGTGCGCTTCCGCTACGACCCAGCGGTAAAGGGCATGCTGGTCATGCAGGCCCAGCAAATCATGCGCAAGGGACGACTCGAGTTCGATGCAGGCTGGTCGGACCTCGCTCAGTCGTTCATGGCAATCAAGCGCGAACTCACCGCCAGCGGGCGTCAATACACCTACAACAGCGGGCGTAGCAAGGCGACCGGTCATGCCGACCTGGCCTGGGCCACCATGCACGCACTGCACAATGAACCGATCGACGGCCCGACCGAAGAGGGCGCGGGCTCCATGATGGAGATCTACGAATGAGCGAGACCAAGGCAAGCAAGCCGCGCATTCGCGTGCCGGCCTATACCAGCGAGGGCGGCGCGAGCCGGATGGAGGCCTTCAGCTTCGGCGATCCGGAGCCGGTCACGTCGATGCGTGACATCTGGTACGAGGGGGTCTGGCTTACGCCGGACGAATGGTACGAGCCGCCGATCCCTCTCTCGATCCTGGCGAAGAGCTACCGGGCCACGGCGCACCACGGCTCGGCGATGCAGGTGAAGCGCAACATTCTGCTCAGAGCGTTCGAACCCCACCCCCTCTTGAGCAGGCAAGTGCTCAGCGGTCTGGCACTCGACTACCTTGTGTTCGGCAATGGCTACCTTGAGGAAGTGCGTGGACGCCTGGGCCGCCGGCTGCCGTTTCGTCATCTGCGTGCCAAGTACATGCGTCGCGGTGGAGTCGCAGCCGATCGCTACTGGTGGGTACCCAACTACATCGAGCGCACCGAGCTGCCACGGGGCAGGGTACTGCACTTGCTCGAGCCCGATATTGATCAGTCGATCTATGGAGTGCCTGACTACATCGGCAGCTTGCAAAGTGCATGGCTCAATGAGTCGGCCACGCTGTTCCGGAGGCGCTACTACCTGAACGGCTCTCACGCGGGCTTCATCCTGTACGTGAACGACCCCGCCCAGGACCAGAAAGACATCGATGCCATGCGCCAGGCCCTGAAAGATTCGAAGGGCCCGGGCAATTTCCGCAACCTATTCCTCTACTCCCCCAAGGGTAAGAAGGATGGGGTACAGGTGATCCCGGTCAGTGAGGTGGCCGCCAAGGACGATTTCTGGAACATCAAGAACCTGACTCGGGATGACCAGCTAGCTGGGCACCGCATCCCACCGCAGCTGATGGGAATCGTGCCCACCAACTCGGCAGGCTTCGGTGATGTGGAGAAGGCCGCCCGCGTCTTCGTAGCCAATGAGCTCGAGCCCCTCCAGGAGAGCCTGAAGGAGATCAATGAGATCGTCGGCGAGGAGATCGTGAGGTTCCGGTCGTACACATTGGATGCTGAGCCGAACGACGCAGCTGCATAGAAATCGCCCGGGTGTAGCCCGGGCGTGTGTCACTCGTATCTTCCTTGATATCAGGGAGCGTCCCGGCCCCCAAGCGACAGGAGTATAGTAACCAAAAACTGTATAAATGAACAGGAGTCAAGGATGACGAATAAGCCGATTCTCCCATGGATGGGAGGCAAGCGACGCCTGGCCAAGCAGATCATTCCGCTGTTCCAGGAGCACACCGCCTACGTCGAGCCCTTCTGCGGTGGCGCTGCAGTGTTCTTCATGAAGTCCCCAAGCCAGGTCGAGGTGATCAATGACATTCACGGTGAACTAGTCAACCTGTACCGCGTGGTCAAGCATCACCCAGACGAGCTTGTCCGGCAGTTTCGCTGGGGGCTGGTAAGCCGGGAGGAGTACCTGACCCAGCGCGAGATCGACCCTCGACACCTGACAGACATCCAGCGCGCGGCCCGGTTCTTCTACCTGCAGAAGCTGGCTTTCGGTGGCAAGGTAGCAGGGCAGACCTTCGGCACTTCCGCCACCAGCCCACCGCGCTTGAACCTGATGAGGATCGAGGAAGATCTCAGCACGGCGCACCTGCGCCTGGCCCGCACGGTAGTGGAGCACCTGGACTGGGCCGAGTGCATGCGGCGTTATGACCGGCCGGGCACGCTCTTCTACCTGGATCCGCCCTACTGGGGGACAACTGGATATGGCGCGGGCTTCGGCCTCGAGCAGTATCACGAGATGGCCGACCTGGCTCGCAAAGCCAAGGGACAGGTCGTCATCAGCGTGAACGACATACCTGAGATGCGTGAGGCCTTCGAAGGGCTGACGATCCACACCACCAGCATTCGCTATACCGTCGGCCTGGCACCGACCGGTTACCGAGGTGAGCTTATTATCACGAATTGCTGAAGGTTCACTCGCCGGATTCACCAGCCGCCCAACGTGGGCGGCTTTTTTCTGCCTGCGCTACCGACCCAGCCGGCCACCAGACCTAACCACATCAGCACCAGCGCCGCGCCGCCTCCCCCCCGCCTGCGCGCTTTCTTCCTGGCTGTTTTTTCGTGCGTGCAGCTCAGGGCAGTCGAGGCCAGAGGCAAGGGAGCTGTAGGGGGCGTAAGCGTATGTGTTTCCTTGCGATTTTGTGCGAACCGACGTTCTGGGAGAGGCAGTAGGCGGGCGAGAGCGGTTCTCAGAAGGTGGGGGTGCTGGGAAAAAGGTAACGGAGGTAATTCAGCCTTTTTTCTCTTGTAAGTAACTGATTATAAATGAGTCAGGCGTTACCTTTAAAAGGTAACAAAAGGTACTGCAAAAGGTAATGCCGCCATAAGTTGCTGTTTATAAAGGATTCTAGAAAATAGAGAAATCACTCTTCAAAAAGGTAACGCATTACCTTTCCATCACCTTTTTGTTACCTTTTGGACACCCGTTTGAACGCTTTATAATTCATTGGCTTGCGACACTTTTCGGCTTCCCGTTACCTTTGTTACCTTTTTCCCAGCCCCCCAGGGATTTTAGAGTACCCCTCGCGTATGTCACGCATGCGCACGCGTTATGCCATCCCCTCTATTGCGGCTGGGAACGTAATGGGAACAAAATAGGGCCTAATGGCTTCCTGTCGAATCAATAAAATCAATAGCTTATTGTGAAAAAGACCCGAGATGGTGGTTTCGAATCCCTCCCTCTCCGCCACAGATTCCGAGAAACCAGTCGCTTACGGCTGGTTTTTTGCGTTATCCGTCATCCCACTATAATGCGGCCAATAGCCCCCCGGCTGGCGCGCGGGGCTTGCTATCGCGGTTCCACTCGGAGCAGCGAAGAGTCGTCAATGTGGGATGTCAGCCTCGGCGAGCCTCGAATTCCGTTTAAAGACCAGAACGTCATGATCCAATCCCTCAAATGCCGGTTGTGTGAAGCTGCGTGAGGCCTCGGATCGTCTGTTCAACCACCTGTCGATAGTCAGCCGTCGGGCGGCCGATCAGTGCGCTGAGTTGGCGGCTATTGTCTTCTAATGCTCCCTTGGAAGCCGCAACGTCGGCATCCGCGATAAGTTCGGCCACGCTCTCGGGGACACCCATACCGATAAGCGCATTCTTGAAGATAGCGCCGGGCATATCCTCATACGCGATGGGCTTACCGGCGGCCGCGGCGATTGCGTCGGCAAGATCGGCCAAACTGTAGCTTTAGTCGCCCGCCAACTCGTAGGTGCGTTCCGCGTGACTTTCAGTCGAGAGTACTACGGCTGCGGATTCGGCGAAGTCAGCGCGGGTGGCGGTCGAGAACCGTCCTTCGCCCGCACTCCCGATCACCGCCCCGTGATGAAGCGCCGGGGGCACCAACGCCATGTGGTTCTCCATGTACCGTTTCCTTGGTCGCTGAATCAGGACTTCACGACCGTGTGGGCCGTGATGGAGTAGCCGAACGGATCGCGGAACGCGAAATAGCGGCCGAACGGCCCGCCCTTCGGAGCAAACTCGACTTCGACGCCTTGACCAATGAGATGGTCGTGCAGTGCATCAGCGTCATCACAGCCGAACCAGATGGCAATGCCCCAGCCCAGCTTATCGGTCGCCTCCAGGTCGATGACAGGCGTGCGGACAGCAAACGGCACCGGCTTGGTATCGAACACGACGGCTCCCGGCGGGCTCATGGGCGCGGGGCGAAGCCCGACGACGTCAGTGTAAAAGACGCGGGCTGCTTCAATGTCCTTGACTTGAATGCCAATGAAATCTGGTCCGATCAGATGCGGCATGACGGGGTTTCCTTGTGTTGTCGGATTTGATAGTATCAGGACGCTTATATTATATAAGGGCCCTGATATGTCAACACGAGTTTGCTGATGGACGACCCCTATGCGACGATCGGTTTCGCGTTGAAGCAGGCCCAACAGGCGCTTCGGGCGCGCATGGATGCTGAATTGCGTCAGATCGGTCTGACCACGCCTCAATATGCGGTGCTTGCTTACTTGAAGGTCGAACCAGGAGCATCAAACGCTGCACTGGCGCGCCAAGCCTTCATCACGCCGCAGACAATGCAGGCGATTCTCGTCACGCTCGAGAAGGCGGGCTTCATCAAACGTACTCCTCATCCGGAGCACAGGCGCGTTCAGAAGACCGAATTGACGCCCGCGGGCGATCGGGCCCTGGGGGCAGCCTCTGCAATCGTCGCCGATGTCGAAAAGCGCCTTGTCGATGCCGCAGCGCCGCTTGCTCCTGAGATTGTTGTAACCATGCTAATGCGGCTGGCAAATGCCCTTCGATAGCGACAGCTATCCCAGTTGGTGAGCAAGAGCAACTAGGCAGGAGTGTCCCAGTTGCGGAGGCTTGGCGAGCAGTCACGTAGGAAACCCGGGCAATGAGCCGGCTTTTTTGTATTCAGGCAACAACGCTCCTATATCCAAGCAGCCTTGTCGGTTATCTCTTACATCGACTCATATCCCAGGTTAGATATGCAAGGGTCCATGGCTGCCAGACTATGCACATGAGCCAGGGAGGCTCATCAGGGAAGAACGAGTCAGGATGACTCAGATCCAGGGATGCTTGAGCAACGGACGCTCGAGGAGGATGTAGGGAAGCGAAGATTCAGCCCGGCCGAAAGGCCGGGCTTTCTTTTTTTCATCTGGCTGCTGAGTGGATGAAACGTGTCATCTTCTCGAGCAAGGTTGGCATATGCTTCAAGCGGCTGAGTAAGAATAATTGTTTCAGCGGGTTAGGCAGAGAAGGGGAAATGGTAAGCCGTTTACAGTAAGTGAAAACACTACAAGCTTTGTCGGCAATTTCCTACAACAGGGCATATCCCAGGTTAACTGCGTTTTCTTACAAAGCTGCCATGCTGATCCCATGAGCAGGAGGCTCTCGTCAGGGATGGCCGCATCAGGATGATGCAAGATCCAAGGAAGCTCGACCAGGATGGTCGTGAGAGTTGCATGGAAGCAAAGATCAGCCCGGCCGCAAGGCCGGGCTCTTTCATTGTGCCTGCGCTTACGTTTAAGTATGTATTTTTCGGAAACTTTAGGTTTATCTGCTATAACTTGACGTATCCTTCCAATAGGTGACGGCATGCCAAACTCTAACTGGCTAGCCATCGTGTGCCTTGCAGCTATTGCCGGTTTGGCGACTGCCTTGCCTTCGACCACTTTTGCTGCTGCCGCGAACGGCACGATGCCTCCGGTTCCCGGCTGGGGTGGTGTTGCCTTGGCTGTAGTACTCGCTCTCGTACTGGTGATGGTCGGCTTGGCTTACCGCCGCCGGCTGACAAATGAAACCCATCGTTTGCGTGCCAGTCGGGAAGAGCTGGCTACCATTCTCGATAGCGTCGACGCCTGCATTTTCGTCAAGTCTACCGATTTTCGTTACCAATATGTCAACCGCAAGGCGGCCGAGGTCATCGGCTTGCCGACCGACTCGATTCTTGGCAAAACCGATAGCGACTTCTTTGACTCCAACATGGCAACGGATCTTCGCTTCAATGATCGCCGCGTACTGGAGCAGGGTGAAAAGGTCGTGGCGGAGGAGGGGCATCTTTTCGGTGAAGGCGATGCCATCAACACCTATCTGTCGATCAAGCTTCCTTTATATGCAGGCGATGGCTCGGTGCGTGCACTGTGCGGGATTGCCACCGATGTGACCGAGTATCGTGATATCCAGGAAAGCAAGTATCGCCTTACGTTCTACGATCCGTTGACCGGGCTGCCCAACCGCCGTTTGTTGCTGGATCGTCTCGAAATGGTCGTCAAGGGGACTCGGCGTAGCGAGCGCTACGCTGCGTTGCTGTTCATTGACCTCGATGACTTCAAGGTCATCAACGAGACACAGGGGCTCTACAGCGGCGACAGGTTGCTGCAAAGGGTGGCTCAGCGCCTCGAAGATGTCGTGCGAGAGAGTGATACCCTGGCGCGGCTGGGGGCCGATGAATTCGTATTGCTCATACACGACCTGGGATTGGATGTGGAGCAGGCGGCCCATGCCACCGAGCGAGTGGGCGAGAAGCTGCTGGGACAGATAATGAGTGCACAGGCCGAGGACGATCGGCTGATGACACTACCCGTCACGGCCAGCATCGGCATCGCGCTTTTCGCCGATGGCACAGCCAACGTCGATACCGCCATGCGTCAGGCGGACATTGCCCTGCAACAGGCCAAGGCGGCTGGGGGAAACACGCTGCGCTTCTTCAATGCCGAGATGCAAGCCGACGTGATGGAACGAGTCTTTCTCGAATCCGATCTGCACCAGGCGCTGGCGCGCAACGAGCTGTGCCTTCACTATCAGGTGCAAGTGGACGATCACTCAAGGGTTACCGGCGTCGAGGCCTTGATCCGTTGGAACCATCCCGGGCGCGGCCTGGTACCGCCTGCACTTTTCATACCCTTGGCGGAGAAGAACCGCTTGATCCTGCCCATCGGCTATTGGGTACTCGAAACGGCTTGCCAACAGTTGGCGGTTTGGTCCGAGGAGTGTGACAAGGAGTGGCTATCCATTGCGGTCAACGTCAGCTCGGTTCAGTTTCATCAAACGGATTTCATTGCACGAGTGCAGCACACTCTGGAGATGACCGGCGCCAACCCGGCGCGTTTGATTCTGGAAGTCACCGAAAGCCTGCTGATGGAAGACCCGCAGCGAGTGCGTGACATCATGTTGCGTCTCAGCAAGGTCGGTATTCGTTTTGCCCTGGACGATTTCGGTACGGGCTTCTCTTCGCTCAATTATCTCAAGAGGTTGCCCTTGCATGGGCTGAAGATAGACAAGTCGTTTATCCACGGAGTGCTCGAGGATCCCGTCGATGCGGCAATCGTGAACACGACAATTACCCTGGCGCAGAGTCTCGGCCTGAAAATCACCGCAGAGGGTGTCGAGAACGAGGCCCAGCATCGCTGGTTGCTCGAACATGGCTGCAAGGTGTTCCAAGGGTATCTCTTCGGCCGCCCTCAGGCGATGCAGGACCTGAAGCTGGAAGGGCGCAGCTATCTCCCTATGTGATCACGGAGCCTGGTCACTATGCTCCCTCCATTTCCTGTCGCCGCTGGGTTAAGCTGGCTCGTACATGTTTCCGGAAGATTCGCTTCCTCAACCTTGCCATTCCACAACGGAGAGTTTCATGTCCTTACGCCCTTTGCTAGCCGCTGCCGTGCTGATGTTTCCGCTGACAGCGCTGTCGGATGCACCCAACATCGTGCCGGGCCAGTGGCAATTCACCAGCACCACTTCCGTCAAGGGCGACGTGCCGATTCCCGACCAGACGGAAAGTCATCAGGAGTGCATCGTACAGGGCGATCTCGACGATGCCGATTTCCAGTTCCTGGAAGTCGAGGAAGGATGTGAACTGCTGGAGCACAATGTTTCTGCCGACGGGGTCGACTACCGCATGGTCTGCCATGCCGAAGGTGGCGAGGCCAACATCGACGGCCGCATGGACTTTCTGGGTGAGCGGGTCGAAGGCAGCGTGAACATCGATACCGATTCTCCGATGGGCCAGATGCGCCTGGAGACTACCATCGAGGGTGAGCGACTCGGCGACTGCTGAGCCTGTCTCCCTGTACATAATGAGGGCCACCCCAGGGTGGCCCTCATGCTTTTTATGTGCAGCTCAGCGAGTCTCGACGGGACCCTCGTCCATTTCGGTTTCAAGGCGCCGCTTCACGTCGCCTGGGGAGCCGGTATGGCGCGCCAGCAGATCGTAGGCCACCGGCACCACGAAGAGTGTGAAGAAGGTGGCCGCGGCCACGCCTGCCATGATTACCGTGCCGATCACCATGCGTGATTCGGCACCGGCGCCGGTGGAGAGAATCAGCGGAATGGCGCCGGCCATGGTCGTGACCGCCGTCATCAGGATCGGGCGCAGGCGCGTCACGGCGGCCTCGAGCAGAGCATCGCGGAAGTCCAGGCCCTGGTCGCGCAGCTGATTGGCGAATTCCACGATGAGAATACCGTTCTTGGCGGCCAGGCCGATCAGCATGACGAGGCCCACCTGGCTGTAGATGTTGAGCGACTGGCCGGTGAGCAACAGGCCGAGTAGTGCGCCGCTCATGGCCAAGGGCACGGTGAGCATGATCACGAAAGGGTGTACGAAGCTCTCGAACTGAGCTGCCAGCACCAGGAATACCACCAGCGCACCCAGCACCAGCAGGAAGGTGGTGGCACCGCTGGCCTCGCGATAGTCGCGGGAAGGACCGGCCACGTTGGTTTGTGCCTCGGGCGGAAGAATTTCGTTGGCCGTCTGCTCCAGATACTCCAGTGCTTCACCTAACGGATAGCCATCCACCAGATTGGCTTCGATGGTGATGGAGCGAATGCGGTTGAAGCGGTTCAGCGTACTGGCACCGGCAAAGTCGGTCAGTGTCACCAGGCTGGCCATGGGGATCAGCTCGCCCGAGCGCGCCGAGCGTACTTGTATATTGTCCAGGGCGCGGGGGCTGTTCTGCCTGGCACGGTCGCCTTCGAGAATGACGTCGTACTCCTCACCGTCGTCCACGTAGCGCGTCACGTTGCGCCCGCCCAGCAGCACCTCCAGGGTGCGGCCTATCTCGGTCACCGTGACTCCGAGTGACGCTGCCCGCTCGTAGTCGATGTCGACGCGCAGCTGTGGCTGCGTTTCGCGGTAGTCGCTCTCCAGGCCCGCCAGGCGCGGGTTGTGCTCACGAATGTGATCGAACATCAGATCGCGCCACTCGGCGAGCTGCTCGTAGGTTCCGCCGCCCAGCACGAACTGCACCGGCTTCTGCACGCGCTGGCCGAATCCCTGGCGCATTACCGGGCTGGCCTGTATCCCGGGAAGGTCGGCCAGAACTCCGCGTACCTCGTCCATTATCTCCCAGGCGCTGCGGCGGTTTCCCCAGTCGGCCATGTTGATGATGGCGAAGCCGCTGTTGTAGTTCTCGATATTGCCGAACCCCCGCGGTGCGCGGATCACCACGCGCTCGAGTTCGCCCGAGTCCAGCAGCGGCTGCAGGCGCAGCTCGATCTCGTCCATGTAATCCATGATGTAGTCGAACGTAGCGCCTTCGGGGCCGTTGACCAGGATGATGAAATTACCCCGATCCTCCTGGGGGGTGTATTCATTGGGCAACTGCTCCGCCATCCAGAGGGTTGCCGCTATCAGCACGGCAAAGACGGCCAGCACCGCCAGGCGTGCCTTGAGCACTACCTCGAGCAGCATACGATAGATACGCTGCGACAATTCGAGCAACCACTGCACGCCGCGGGCCGTCCAGCTGTCTCCCATGTTGGGCTTGAGAATCTTCGAGGCCATCATCGGTGTCAGAGTGAGTGCCAGCAGGCTGGAGATGGCCACTGCCGCCGCCATGGTCAAGGCGAACTCGGAGAACAGACGGCCCACGTTACCCTGCAGGAAGCTCAGCGGCACGAAGACCGCGATCAGCACCAGAGTGGTGGCGATAACGGCGAAGGCGATCTGTCGAGTTCCGCGAAACGCCGCCACTAGCGGCGTTTCGCCGTAGTCGTGCATGCGCCGGTTGATGTTCTCGAGCACAACGATGGCATCGTCGACGATCAGGCCGATGGCCAATACCAAGGCCAGCAGGGTGAGCAGATTGATCGAGAACCCCATGGCGGCGAGCGCGATGAACGAGCCGATGATGGCAATGGGGACCGTCACCGCCGGCACCAGGGTAGTGCGCACGTTGCCAAGGAACATGAAGATCACCACCACCACCAGCCCCATGGCGATGAACAGCGTCAGCACCACCTGCTCGATGGCGCCGGCCACGAACACCGAGGCGTCAAAATTGAGGCTCAGTTCCATGCCCTCGGGCAGGGTGGCCTGTAACCGATCCATCTCCTCCTGAACCCCTTGGGATAGCTCCAGTACGTTGGCGGTGGACTGCATCATGATTCCCAGTCCCACCATCGGTACGCCGTTGGCGCGGAACACGGAGCGGTCGTCCACCGAACCCACTTCCACTCGGGCGACATCACCCAGTCGGATCAAATAACCGTCGCTTCCCTGGTCGATGGCCAGCCGCTGGAAGTCCTCCGCCACGGCGAAACTGCGCGGCAGACGAACGATGAATTGGCGCTCGCGGGATTCGATGGAGCCGGCGGGAAGCTCCACGTTCTCGGCGCGCAGGGCGTTCTCCACGTCGCTCACCGTCAAGTTGCGCGCGGCCAGGGCGTTGCGGTCGAGCCACACGCGCATCGCATAGTCGCGCCCGCCGCCCAGGCGTACCCGAGCCACGCCGGGCTGTACCGATAGACGGTCAACGAGGTAGCGGTTGGCGTAGTCGGTCAGTTCCGGCATGGAGTAGCCTTCGCCGGAGAGGCTCAGCCACACCACGATTTCTTCGCTGGAGTCGGCCTTCTGCACTTCCGGTGGGTCGGCGTCGTCGGGCAGGTTGCGCTGGGCACCGCCGATGCGGTCACGCACATCGTTGGCGGCAGCGTCGATGTCCATGCCGAGATTGAATTCGATGTTGATCCGCGAACGACCATCTTCGCTGGAGGAGGTTACGACTTCGATACCTTCGATACCGGCGATGCGATCCTCCAATACCTGGGTGATGCGCGATTCGACCACGTTGGCCGCCGCGCCGGGATAGCGGGTATCGATACTCACCACCGGCGGGTCGATGGCGGGGTACTCCTGTAGTGAGAGCCGTTCCAGCGAGAGCAGGCCGAAGGCGACGATCAGCAAGGCGAGTACCGTAGCCAGTACCGGTCGCTGGACGGCAATGTCGGACAGGCGCATCAGGTGTCACCCTCGTCGCGATGCGCTTCGAGAATTTCGCGAATCGACGTTTCATCGCTGGCAACACCCAGTAGCTTCACGCGATCGCCTTCTCTGGCACGCTGAACGCCATGGGAGACCACCAGTTCATCGGGCTCCAGCCCTTCGCGCACCTCGGCCTGGCCGATGCGCCGCTCACCGACGCGCACTTCGCGACGCTCCACGCGGTTCTCGTCGGCCTCGTCGATCACCAGCACGTATTGTCGGTCTCCACTGGGGATCAATGCCGATTCGGGGATGACAACGGCCTGCCGCGGGCTGCGTTGCAGGACCACTTCCATCAGCATGCCTGGGCGAAGGCGCAGCTCAGGATTGTCGATTTCGGCACGAATCGTCACGCTGCGGCTGACCGGGTCGACCCGCGAGCCGATGCTGCTCACCTCGCCCTCGAATATCTCATCGGGGAAGGCCACGCTGCGCGCCGAGAGCGCCAGGCCTGGCTCGAGTATCGCCAGGTGAAGCTCCGGCACGCTGAAGTCGAGCTTCATGACGTCAAGCTTGTCGAGGGTGACCAGTTCGGTGCCAGGGGTGACCAGGCTGCCGACACTGATGTTGCGAAACCCGACCACGCCCTCGAAGGGAGCGCGTAGTCGGTAATTGGTTAGCCGCGCTTCCAGCCCCTGTATGTCCGCTTCAACCTGGCGCAGCCGGGCTTGGCTGTCTTCCACGTCGGCGCGAGGCGCCATGTTACGGTTCTGCAGTTGGCTCAGGCGGTCGACGGCGCTGCGGCGCTCATCGCGCAGGGCCTGGGCGGCGCGCAGCTGGGCCTGTACTTCACCGTCTTCCAAGCGGATCAGCAGTTGGCCGGCTTCTACCGCTTCGCCATCTCGAAAGTTCAGCTCGGCGACAATCTCCGTTACCGTGGCCGATAGCGTCACGCTCTCGTCGGCACGCAGGGTGCCCAGTGCTTCAAGCGGGTCGGACCAAGGCTGGACTTCGGCTCGGGCGCCGATGACGGAGGTGCGGTCCTGGGCGGCTAGCGGTAGCGACACGATCAGCAGAACGCAGAGCGGCGCAAGCCAGCGCCAGGCCCCCGGAAAAGAATTGCGCGATATGGTCATGGGTGGCTCTTGTCATTTTGGCGGCATGAGAGGGTGCCATCCTGGCATCCTTTATCAGGCTACTTATTCTTGGTGCTGCAAGTGTGACAACAATGCGAAAACGCCTAGCGTATATAATTATACAATGATTGTACACAAGCGGGATGATGTCGGAGGCGGGGCTCTCAGCGGGTAGGCAGGATTAGGCTCTGTGATGGTAAGGAGATGCTTGACCGCCATGGGCTTGTTTCATTTCTGCTGCTAGAATGCGCAGCCCTGAGGAGTGGCAACCCAAGCGGCGTAGGTGGAGCATGCAACCGGATGTGGTAGTGATAGGCGCGGGTGCGGCCGGGCTGATGTGCGCCCTCACCGCCGGCTATGCGGGGCGGCGCGTGCTGGTGCTCGATCACGCCAAAAAGCCGGGCCGCAAGATCCTGATGTCCGGCGGCGGGCGCTGCAACTTCACCAACCTGGCCACCGGGCCGGCCAACTTCTTCTCTGCCAATCCCCACTTCTGTATTTCAGCCTTGAAGCGTTATCGCCCCGAGCACTTCGTCGAGCTGGTGGAACGCCACGGCATGGATTATGTGGAAAAGGCGCCAGGGCAGCTTTTCTGCGCTCACTCCGCCAAGGACATGCTCGACGTACTGCTGACCGAGTGCGAGTGGGCCGGTGTCGAGCTGTGCCTCAATACCTCGGTGGAGCGGATCGAGCGGAGAGGCGAGGGCATGCGGCTCACCACTTCTGGTGGGAGTTTCGATACCGGCGCAGTGGTGATTGCTACCGGCGGGCTTTCCATTCCTACCATGGGAGCCACCGGTTTCGGCTATGACGTCGCTCGCCAGTTCGGTCTGGCAGTCACGCAGACGCGCCCGGCGCTGGTGCCGTTCACCTTGACCTCGCAGTGGAAAGCACGGGCGGCCGAGCTAGCCGGAGTGAGCTGTGAGGTGGCGGTCGGCGTCGTGCGTGACGATCAGCGATTGGGCCCGGGGCGCGAGCGTCGCTATCGCGAGCCGATGCTGTTCACCCACCGCGGCCTTTCCGGTCCGGGCATGTTGCAGATATCCAGCTACTGGCAGCCCGGCGACGAACTCGAGATCGATCTATTGCCCGCGTGCGAGATTGCCGGCGCCCTGGCGCAGGCTCGCGCTACCACGCCGCGCCGTCAGCTTTCCACCTGGCTTGGTGAGCGGCTGCCCCGACGTTTGGCCCAGGCGCTGGTCGAGTGGCACGACGAGGACCCGCCGTTGGCCGAGCTTTCCAATACGCGAATCGAAACCTGGCAGGCCCGCTTGGGGGCCTGGCGGCTCAAGCCCGCCGGCACCGAGGGCTGGCGTACCGCCGAGGTGACGCTGGGTGGCGTCGATACCGCTGCGATCTCGTCGAAGGACTTCAGCGTCGAGGGCCTGCCTCAGCTGCGCTTCATCGGTGAAGTTCTCGACGTGACCGGTGAACTCGGCGGCTACAACTTCCAGTGGGCCTGGGCATCGGGTGTGGCCTGCGGCCAATCACTTTAGCTTCGCTGCCTGCCTGGCCGGGGCTGCGGCACTAAGGGCGCTGTCGCTCGAGTTTGACCGCAACATATCGGCCCAAGGGCGATAGCGCAGCGAGAACACGGCGCTTGGATGGCAGGCGGGGACCTGGGCCGGCTCGCCAGGAATGGCCTGGAAGGGGGCGTCAGGCTCGCTGATCTGAACGAACGCCTCTCGTACGATGCCGATACGGCAGTCCAGCGCTTCGGCGTAGGCCTCTCTGACCGGGAGGGGCAGTGCCTGGGTGCCGTGGCCGTCCTGCCACCACACCTGTATGCCGGCATCCGCGAGCTCGCCCAGCCAGCGGGCATACACATCGGGAGAGAGAATTCCCCCCGTGAAAGCGCTGATATGCAGCGGCCGATCGAGACGCGAGGCCAGCGACCTCAACTGGGTTTCGAGCTCTCTTCGGGTAGCCGGATTTTCGAACAGGTAGTCGTCGAGTTCGAGCGGCATGTACCAACCCTCGACATCGAGACCCCATTCCCCCAGCGCTTCATGCTGGGCCAGGCCGTGGCTCGACTGCTGATACCAGTAGCTGGCGAAGCGCTGGTCGTCAGGGAGTATGTTGTAATACTCCGGATCGTGGCGCAGCCCGAGAATCAAGCCCAGACCTTCCCGCTGGGCGGCACGCAGGGTAACCGCTAGCCACCCATCGCTACCGCCGAAGTCGTCGTCGCCATGGCGCGTCCACTGCACGATCAGCGTTTCCACACCGTGCTCCACCGTACTGCGCCAGAGAGTTTGCCACTCGCTGTCACTGAGAGCGGCATCACTGTTATGCGGCTGATAGAACAGGTGCTCGTCGGCATGTGCCGACAGCGCCAACAGGAATGCCAGCGTCATCGTCAAGATTCGCATCAAAAATTGACCTCCAGGCCGGCCATGAAGCCGCCTTCGTTATCGTGCAACTCGCCGCCCAGGGAATGTTGGTACTCCACGCGCAGGGCGACGTTACCGCGGTAGGCGTTGTAGCTATCCTCGTCGAACCAGCGCTGCCAACGCAGCCCGACACCGACCCGCGTATCGTGCTCCCAGCGCTCCTCCTCGCTGGCGCTGGCCTGGGCCATGACGTAAGGCATCAGCGTCTGTGGGCTTTCCACTGGCAGCGTGTAAGCCTGGCCATAGCGATAGCGCGCTAGAGCGCTCTTGTTGCCTGAGCGCGTCCACCATGCCAAGTCAGTATAGAGGGAGCGTTCCTGCCAGTGGGTCTCGTCGGTACGCCAATCGTTACGGAATTCCCCCTGATCGAGAAAGCTGGCCATCATGCGCAGCAGCGGTTCGGTACGCGTATCGTCCGTATCGTCCGTATCGTCACCGTTAATATCTTGCTCGTGGTAGAGCTCAGTAATGAAGTTCACGTTCTGGGCAGCAAACGGCTTGGCTCGCAGACCGACACCGGTGCCCAAACGGTCGTTGCTTCCCAGCGAGCCGCTATGCTGCACGCGTCCGAACAGGGCGAGCTGGCGTCCGTTGCGAATCGGTTCATCGCCCAGGGCGTGATCCCAGGTGAGAGTGGAGGTGCTCTGTCGACGCTGGTTTCGCTCGGTTGCCGTAACCGCGGCAGGGGACGACGTGGCTGTCAGCGACACGCGGTTGCGCCTTGACAGGGTCTCGTGTTGACGCCGCATCTGGTAGTGTCTCTGGATCAGTTCGGCAGGCGTCTCGTCACCCACGTGGAGGGGCCGGCGCACCAGGTCGATGCCTTCACGCAGCCGCTGTCGCGCAGCCGGATTGTCTCCCGCTTCGATATGGCGCGCCGCCAGTGTCTCGCGCAGCTGATGGTTTTCGGGGTAGGCCGCCAGGCTGCGCTCCAGCAAGGGAAGGGCGTCTTGGCGCTGTACCTCGTCATCGCTAGTGGCCAGGCGCAATGCGTGGTCGAGTCGATAGATCGGGTTGTCGGGCGCCAGCTCGGCTGCCTCTGCCAGCCAGGCATTGGCCTGCGCTTCGTCGCCCAAGGTGCGAGCGGTGGCCGCAGCGGAGTAGTAGCGTTCCGCTTGAGGCTCGTGCTCCAGGGCTTGACGTTGACGTTGCCGTGCAGCTTCGGTGTTGCCGAGGGCGAGCGCAATGTCGGCGCCTGTCTGCCAATCATCGCCATGCTGCGGTTCGCCATGTGTCCAAAAGTGCTCTGCCTGAGCTGTTTCGCCTACAGCCACGGCACTGCGTGCGGCGGCCATGGCGGCGGCGGAGTCGAGTGTCTCGGGTGCAAGTGTTTGCCACAGCGAATAGGCCGCCGGGGCGTCGCCGGCAGCCTGCAGGGCGTAGGCAAGCGGCAGTTGGCTCTGCGAATCGCCCATGGCGAGCGCCTGGCGGTAGTGCACCACCGCTTCTCCGGGTCTTTCTGGCATAGCGCAGGTGCCCAGGGCATGCCACTCGCCGGCTTGGGTAGGTGTTTCACCGATGCTGCGTGAAACGACATCACACATGTCCTCGCTTGCCAGCCGTACTAGCAGTAGACGACGCGGTTCTTCTGCGAGCACCGGCAGCAGGGCCGCGGCGCGTTGGGGCGGCATCGGGTGATCGGGGTTGGCATAGAGCGATGCTAGGCGCGTCAGGATACGCCGGGGCAGGTTGCTACCGTAGCGGTCGAAGGCCGGCTCAAGCAGTGCCAGGGCGCGTTCGGGCTGGTCAAGTTCGAGATACAGATAACTGGCTTGATCGAGCGCTGCCGGGTCGTCATCGAGGCGGTGCAAACGCTCCCACATGTTGGCGGCCTGCGCCGTCTCGCCCGCCTGTTGGTACAGTTCGGCGCGCTGCCGGAGAGTGAAGGGCGACTCAGGCTGCGCGGCCAGCCAATCGCGTGCACGACGGGTATCGCCACTCCCTTGCCAAAGCTCTAGCAACAGTGCCTGACGTTGGCTTTCCTGAGACCCTTCGAGCGTATGCTGCTCGAGCACATCGAAGGCTTCCAACTGCTGCGCGAGTACCAGCCACTGCCCTGGATCCTCGCCGGGGAGACAGGTGGCGAGTTCCTGGCGAGCCCGAGACTCGGCATGATCGGCTAGCCACTGGGTGCGGTCGAGACAGCTCACCCCGGAGTCGCGGCCCAAGGCGGTAAAGAGTTCGAGATCGCGGGTCTCGCGGGCCAGCTCGATCAGGCTCATCTGCTGCTCTCGTGTCAGGCTCTGCATGGTGGCGAGCTCCAGCAGCCACTGCTTGGCCTGCTCATGGTCCTGGCTGGCAACGGCACGTTGGCTGGCAACTATGAGCATCTTGCGGCCGCGCTCGGGGTCCGGTGCTTGAGCCAACAGGGCGTCGGCGGCGTCCAGGTTGCTGGCCTGCAGATGGGCGATCATCAAGCGCTGCCAGTCGTCGTCGCTCAGTTGGTTTCGGTCGGCCAGGGAGGCCAGTTCCCGTTCCACCCGGGGCCAGTCCTGAAGCTGTTCGGCCAAACCGGCGCGCCAGCGTCGCAATGGCGTTTCGTCCCCGTTCGGTTCGAGCCCACCGAGCCAGGTCAGCGCCTCAGAGGTACCTGCGCGCTGTTCCAGCGACTGAGCGTAGGCCAGCCACAACCGTTCGCGTGTTTCGTCGTGGGCTTCTTCCAACCATGCCTGGACGCGCTCGCGGTTGGGCGGGTCCTGCTCGATCCAGGCCAAGCGCAGCTCCAGTAGTGTCGCTCCTTCGGCCTCGCCCAGCCTAAGCGCCGCCTGTTCGGCGGCTTCAAAACGGTGCTGCTGCGCCAGTGCCTGGACCAGCAGTCGCTGGGCCTCCTGGTGCTGCGGCACACGTTCCAGCAGGTGGCGCATGGTACGTTCCACCTCGCGCCAGTCGTTGCGCTCGGCCTCGCGATAGCCACGGTCGAGATATGGGTAGCTACGAAAGGCGTCGAAATCGCCGAGATCATCGGCGTTTACAGCGGACAGGCTGGGTAGCACCAGCAGCCCTAACATCAGCGGATATTTCATTTTTCACCTTGCTGGCGCAGCACGTTCATGGCGGCAGCCTGTTCTTTAGCCTGCTCTTCGATGGCCTGCTTCAGCGTGGCTTCGCTGATGAGTCCTCTCTGCAGCAGATGCTGGCCGAGCGAGCTGGCTTCGGGGTCGAAGTCGATCAGCGCCTGATTCATCATTTGAACGGGGAGATGGCCTCGCTCCTGGATCAACTCACCGAGCAGCAGCTGATGACGGCAATAAGCCTCCATCAGGGCATCATCCTCGTCCTGCGGGATCGGGTTCGTAGCCCGTGAGCTCAAAGCCGGCGGTATCTCTTCCTTCAGGTACCAGTAGCGCAGCCCTACCGTCACGCGACCCTGGGGCACGATGCGAAAGCCGATGTCGCGTTGGGTCTGGCGACGCAGCGCACCTACCACCACCGGACTGAGTGGGTCCTCACTGGCGAGTATCAGCACGCCGTTCTCTTCCGCGATAGGCAGTACCGCATAGCGCAGTGCGAGTTTGGCGGGCAGCAGTTCGACCACTTCGCGCTTCAGCGTGAACGGATCTATCTCCTGCCAGCGCTGACCCGATTGCTCAGCGAGCGCTTCCGCCAGCTGTCGGCTGGTGACATGACCACGCCGCAGCAACTCGCGACCCAGGCGCCGCTGGCGCGGGCTGGCCAGTACGTCATTCAGCGTCGCTTGGTCGATAAAGCCCTTCGCGATCAGAATGCCCCCGACGGGGTTGCGCCGAGCCTCACTCAAAACGGGAAACTCATGCGTGGTCTTGTCCCAGGCCAGGCGTCGTTCTTTGCCGGAGGCGAAGTAGATGCGAAAGGCGCGCAGGTTGGCCAGGAAGTTGATCAGGTTGCTCCACATCATGCGTGGCATCGAGAGCAGGCCCTGAACGAAGCCGTAGTAGACGGTGACGAAATAGCCGCGTTGCAACAGACGATTGAGCAGCAGGACACCGTTTATCACCAGTAGCCAGAACAGCAGATCGCCTACCAATATCGGCGGGAAGCGCCAGGTATCGGGCAACAGCCAGCTGCTGATCCAGAGCGCCAGTAGGAGCAGGAACAACAGATTGACCAGCAGCCCGACCGGATAGGCGATCAGTCCACGGCGGTCGCGCCACAGAAAGTAGAGCGTGGCCAGATTTCCGCGCCAGCCGAGGCTCCTGGTGCCCTGAAAGACGATGCCGGTGATCCAGCGCGATTTCTGCCGAATGATGGCACTCAGGCGCTTTGGGAAATGCTCTCGTACGCAGATGAGGTTGCTGGTGAACTCGCTGGCGCCCCAGCGTTGCTCGCGAAAGGGCGAGAGTGTGGAATCGCTAACCGAATAGTGGGCGAGGATGCCCGTCAGCCCCTTCTGCTTGAGGCGAAAACCGATATCGTAGTCTTCAGTCAGGCTCCAGGTATCGAAGGCGATGCCGTCGCCCTCTTCGAGCAGGGTAAGTATGGCTTTACGGCTGAAGCAGGTGCCGACACCGGCGCTTGGGACCTGCCCGGCCAGTGCCTCGCGTACCGTCACGTCCTTACCGTGATACTCGGCGAACTCATCGATGTAGTGGCTACCGTTGAAGTTGCGGGCGCGCGGTACGAAGGGGAACACCGGTACCTGAACCAGATCCTTGGCGGGCAGCAGATAATTGAACAAGCGGAGTTCGAGCGGCGAGATGACATCCTCGGCATCGTGCAGCACGAAGCCGGCAAACGAGATGCCCGCCGCCTGCTCGAAGCGCAGAATGGCATCGATGACGTTGTTGAGGCAGTCTGCCTTGCTGGTGGGGCCGGGGCGTGCACAGACTACCTTGTGCACATTGTTGAACTGCTGGCAGACGACGTCGACTTCTTGTTGGGTATCGGGATCGTTGGGGTAGGTGCCGACGAATATCTGGTAATTCTCGTAGTCGAGATGATGCGCCGCCAGGCGTGCCATTTCACCTATGACCCCTTTTTCCTGCCATGCCGGGATCATCACCGCGAGTGGCTGTTCCTTGGCTTTATAAAGTCGCGCTTCGTCGGCCCGTGGCTGGTGCCGGTAGACACCCAGGCGGCGCTTGAGACGCCGCGTCCAGTAGACGAGATCGATGAAAAGATCATCGATGCCGAGCACCAGCATGATCACCGCCAACACGATGGCCAGCCACTTGAGGCCATACAGCAGATAGACTAATGAATCGACGAGCCAATAAGTCATGACGCTGGACTTCCTTCGCGGGTAACCAGCCACTCGACGATGAATTCTTCGATTCGCCTGGCGGCCTGGCCATCTCCGTAGGGCGAGGGCCCAAGGGCAGCCGGCCCAAGCGCATGAGGCGACTGGAGTATGGCGTGGGCGCTGGCGTATATGGCCTCGGGATCGGTGCCGACCAGCATGGCTCCTTGGTTTTCCAGTGCCTCCGGGCGCTCGGTGGTATCGCGCATGATCAACAGAGGCTTGCCGAGCGTCACCGCCTCTTCCTGGATACCGCCTGAATCCGTCAGGATCATGCTGGAATGCATCATCAGCCAGACCAGATGGCGATAATCCAGCGGTGCTGTCAGCAGCACGTTGGCGTACTGTCCCAGCTCGCCGTGAACCGCTTGCTTTACGATCGGATTGAGATGTACCGGGAATACGAAGTCGACATCCGCATGCCGTGCCGCGAGTCTGGCGACGGCGCGGCAGACGTTCACCAGGCCATCGCCATGGTTCTCACGGCGGTGACTGGTGATCAGCACGATTTTGCGTTCGGAATCAAGGCGAGACAGCGGCGAGGCACCATCAGGCTGCCACTGCTGGCTGTCGATACGCTGTTTCATCCACAGCAGGGCATCGACTACGGTATTGCCGGTGACCTTGATGCGAGCTTGCGGCAGGCCCTCGGCGATGAGGTTGTCCCGAGCCGCCAGGGTGGGTGCCAGATGCAGTTCCGCCAACGAATCGGCCATGCGCCGATAGTTTTCTTCCGGCCAGGGGGAGTGACGGTCGCCTGACCTCAGGCCGGCCTCTATGTGCGCGACCGGCAACTGCAAGTGAAAGGCCGCGAGCGAGGCGGCAAAGCAGGTGCAGGTATCGCCATGGACAACCACCAGTGCGGGGTCGGTAGCGGCCAGGTAGCTGTCGAGTTCCCGCATCATCTCGCCGGTGAGGCGATTGAGCGCGCCGCCTTGCGGCACGTTTAGCCGTGCTGTAACGGGTAGCTCGAAAATGTCGATCACCTGCTCGAGCATTTCCTGATGCTGGCCGGTGATGCAGAGCTGTAGATCGATATCGCTTCGCTTGGCGAGTCGGTGTGCCAGCGGTGCCATCTTGATGGCTTCCGGGCGCGTACCCACGACCATCGTTACGTTTCTGGACATGCTGCGAATCATTCCTTGATTGCGTTTGTCCCTGTGCACCCCCTATCTCATGCTCACATTACGTTACGCGTTATGTTTCGTTTGATCAAATATGCTTAGGCTGCTCAACCTCGGCGTTACGTTCGGTAACCTCCGGTTCTCGGGAGGCTTGCTACGCTTGAGGGATCGGTTCGTCACGGATGTAGCTCGTCACAGGAGTGCGCCATGCCCCCTCTCGCCTACCAGTTGGACAGAACCCGGCAGCTGCATACGCCCGACACCCAGCATCTCAAGGAGTGGTTGAGACGTTATCAGCGCGTTCGCCAGGCATCCGAGCGGCTGTGCCAGCCGCTGTGCACTGAGGATTACGTGATCCAGAGCATGGATGACGTGAGCCCACCGAAATGGCACCTTGCCCACGTTACGTGGTTCTTCGAAGCCTTCATCCTGGTTCCCTTTCAGCCCCGTTACCGACCGCTCGATCCCGTTTACGATTTTCTGTTCAACTCCTATTACGAGACGCACGGCGTGCCCTTTCCGCGGCCAAGTCGCGGGACCTTGTCACGACCTACCGTGGCCGATGTCTACCGCTTCCGTGCCCATGTAGACGACGCCATGGCGGAGCTTCTCGAAGCGCCCCCACGTGAATACCTCGGGGAGATATTTCGCCGCCTCGAGCTGGGACTTCACCATGAGCAGCAGCATCAGGAGCTGTTGCTCATGGATATCAAGCACATCCTGGCTCAGAACCCCTTGCTTCCCGCCTATCGCGAGGATCTCTCCGTACCCGGATGCGAACCGCCAGGTGAGCTTGGCTGGCTGGTTCACGACGCAGGCGTGCGCACCGTTGGCCATGACTTCCAGACCGGGTTTGCCTACGACAACGAAGGGCCGGTGCACCGCCAGTTCCTCGAAACCTTTCAGCTGGCCAAGCGTCCCGTTACCAACGGCGAGTTCCTGGCTTTCATCGAGGATGGCGGTTATACGCGTGCCGAGCTGTGGCTTGCCGAAGGCTGGCAGCTGATCGGGCAGGCAGGTTGGCAGGCGCCTTTGTACTGGGTGAAACGAGACGACGGCTGGCATCACTTCACCCTGGGGGGGATGCGTCCGGTCGATATCCACGCACCAGTGGCTCACGTAAGCTTTTACGAAGCCGATGCCTATGCGCGCTGGGCCAATGCGAGGCTGCCAAGCGAAGCGGAGTGGGAGGTGGCCGCTCACGAGGCTTCACTGGTAGGAAATTTCGTCGAGGACGACCACCTGCAGCCGGTGGCGTCGCCGTCCCAGTCTTGCGCTGCGAGCCAGATGTTCGGCGATGTGTGGGAGTGGACCGGCAGCGCTTACCGTCCTTACCCTGGCTTTCGCACCTTGCCGGGCACACTGGGCGAGTACAACGGTAAGTTCATGTCGGGACAAATGGTGCTACGTGGCGGCTGCTGCGCAACGCCTGCCGAGCATATACGACGCAGCTACCGTAACTTCTTCCCGCCGCATGCCCGCTGGGCCTTTTCCGGTTTCCGACTGGCCAGGGAGGCATGACATGAGCCCGCTCGTACGCTTTCATGACCAGCATCCAGTATCGGCAGGCTCACTGCATGCTGAATTGCTGGAGGGACTTACCTCAACTCCGAAATACACTTCGCCCAAGTTCTTCTACGATCGGCGCGGCTCGGAGCTTTTCGACGCGATCTGCGAGCAGCCCGAGTACTATCCGACCCGCACCGAGGAGAGCATTCTGCGCGCTGCCGCCGCTGAGATAGCCGAAGTGGTAGGGCGCGATGCCACTCTGATCGAACTTGGCAGCGGGGCCAGCCGCAAGGTGAGGCTGCTGCTCGAGGCGCTTCACCCACTCTGTTATCTCGGGGTAGATATCTCGCGGGATTTTCTTCTGGACTGCACCCATCGTTTGGCAGTGGATTACCCCTGGCTGGAAGTCCACGCGGCCTGGGCCGACTTCTCGCGCCCGATGTCCTGGCCGGATGGGCTGACGGGGGAGCGCCCAGTAGCATTCTTTCCCGGTTCGAGCATCGGTAATTTCACTCCCGAGGAGGCCGAGAACTTCCTCGGTGGGTTGACGCAGCTGCTGCCGCCCGGGGGCGGGCTACTCATCGGTGTCGATCTGATCAAGGATCGCGCGATACTCGATGCCGCCTACAACGATGCCGCCGGCATTACCGCTGCGTTCAATCTCAACTTACTGGAGCGGCTGCGCCACGATTTCGAGGCCGAGGTGGAGCCATCCCGCTTCCGTCACCGCGCTTTTTACAATGAGGTCGATCATCGCATCGAGATGCACCTGGTCAGCCAGTGCGATCAAAGCCTTAGGCTAGCCAACGAATGCATTTTCTTCGATGAAGGCGAGAGCCTGCATACCGAAAGCTCGTACAAGTACAGCGTGTCTGGGTTTCAAGATCTGGCCGAACGCGCCGGATTCGAACCCCGTGCATACTGGACGGATTGCGACTCGCTATTCTGTATCCATTATCTGGAGCGGGCCCCCTGATGGCATCGGCCGTAAACCGGACTATGCTGCATGACAGAGCCATGCGGGAATATCGAGGGACCATCATGACCATGATAGCGATTCAGGACTCCTCACGAACCGAGGCCTCCTCATTTGCCGACTTAGTCGTTGACGAGGCCGTTCGCCAGGCCGAGGAGCAGGGCTGGCAGGCGGTACGCCTCTCCGAGGTGGCGCGCAGCCTCGGGCTGCCGATGTCCGTGGTGCTGGAACGCTTTCGCGACATGGATGACGTGGCCAATGCCTGGTTTGAGCGCGGCTGGCGCGGGATGTTGGCGGAGAAGCCTGACACCTTCGAAGACTGGCCCGAGCGGGTGCGCATCGAGCACTGCCTGCAAGCCTGGTTCGATACCTTTTCTGCCCATCATCGGGTTACCGTACAGATGCTCAAGACCAAGGCGCATTTGCCCCATCCGCATACCTGGGTGCCGATGGTATTCGATCTTTCGCGTACCGTTCAGTGGTTGCGTGAAGCGGCACGTCTCGAAGCTCGCTATGGTACCCGCCGAGCACAGGTGGAGGAGATTGCGCTGACCAGTCTGTTCCTGGCGGCGCTGGCTGTCTGGGCAGCCGATACCAGTGAAGGCCAACGCCGGACACGCCGCTTCATCGATAAGCGTCTCAAGCGGGGCGAGAGTTGGATGAAGTGGGTGCCGGGTGCCTCATCGCGGCGGCGGCATGTCGCCGAGGCGCAGCTTTAGCGCTTTTCCCAGGAGAAGGCAGGGGATGTTCAGCGCACCTGACTTCAGCGCACCTGTCCGAACAGGCGGCGTGCCCGGTTGAGCAGTAAGGTGCCGGCAGCGACTCGTCTTGCCAGTGTCGCCAGCTTATGAGGGTGTCGAATACCTACCACCAGCAATACGCCGCAGGCGACATAAACCAAGCCTCGATATCGCTCGAGATGCTCAAAGCCAGTATCGAGTGTCAGGGAGCCGTGCCTACAGCGTTCTGCTTCGACCAGGATATCGACACGCTGCTGTTCGATTTTAACCAGCAGCTCGGCCTTGCGCTGGTCGCGCGTGGGTGCAGGATGTGGAGTATTGTTAGGGTCGTGGCGAGTCACGCCGTTCCTCCAGCAGGTGGCGGTCCAGCGCCAACTGGGCCAGCGTTTCCTTGAGCAGTGTATGGCGCCGGGCCAAGCGGATGCCAAGCAGTGCGGTGCCGATACCCCCGCCCAGTAGCACCAGGGCGCTGATGCCGATGCCGGCCAGGCGGTGGGTGTCCCAGAACAGCACGACCACAAGCAGCGCCAGCATGGTCAAGCCCAGCAGCATCAATACCAGGCTCAGCCCCATCAGCAGCAACAGCGTCACGACGCGAGCCCGTTCTTCCTCAAGCTCGAGTACGGCGAGACGCAGACGCGTCTCGCCGGTTGCCACCAGACTTGCCAAAAGTCGCTTGCATACCGTGAACAGACGCTGTGTCGGTCCGTCGTTCTCGGCCATCAACGTCGCCCGAGAAGCACGCCGATAACGACACCTACCGCGGCGCCAATGCCGATACTTGTCCAGGTATTGTCGTGTACGTAACGGTCAACGGCGTCGGCCTGTTCGTGCATGGTGTCGCGGGCTTCATCGTAGAGGCGCTCACCGCGGGCTTCCAGCCGGTCGCGGGTATCCTTGAGCCGCTTCTCGGCGCGCTCGCGCAGTTCCTTGATATTGCTGCGCGAGTCGTCGGCCGTGGCGCTGACAAGCTCTTCGATGGTGCGAGTGAGCTGATGCAGGTCTTCCCTCAGCTGACGAGAGGTGTCGTCGGTATTCGGTTTACGGGTTGCCATGTAGTCTTCCTTTGACGATGAATGACAGCCTCAGCATAGCACTCGCTGATGTGAGTTCAACGCAAAACCCCAGATCAGCGCACCCCGCCTGAGCCGGAAATCAATGGGTTGACGCTGAACCCAATACTCATGCGATGGTTGCGATGATCGTAATCGATCATGCTTTCGCCATAGCCATAGAAGTATTGGACATGACCGCGAATGTTGCCGAACAAGGGCCAGGAATAATCGACCTGGGTCCCGTAGTTCCCGGGGCTGGGATTGCCGCGCACCATGACGCTGGCCTCCTGGTCGCCGTTGAAACGGCGCGCAACGGTCACGTCGCCATAGCCCCAGTAGCGGTCGATATTGGGATTGTCGTCATCGCCGTCGGACTCGGGGATGCGCCAGTGCGGTGCCACGGCAACCGCCCAGTCGCCTCGCTGGAACATGCTTTCCAGGTAGATGCGATTCCAGCTGCGGGACAGCGGCATGGAGCGCCCATTGGAGAGATGGTTGAAGGCGATACGGTTGCGCGTGTTGGTCCAGCCCAATAGTCGGGTGGTATTGTCGAACTCGAGAAAGACCTCGGGTTCGTAATTGGTCTCCCGGAATGGCGATGAGGCATCGGTGTTGTAGGCCTGCCACCAGCTGCGCTGGGTGTAGGCAAAGTAGAGATCCCCCGTGGTGCCGAACACATCCTCGAGCAGGTTGACCTTGGCGCTGAACTGGAATTTCACTTCCAGATCATTGGGGCCCACATCGGCGTAGACGTCACGAAAGGCAACGGCATTGGGATGAGTGGTATAGCTCACTGGGAACAGGTAATTTCGCCGGTGCGTGGTAATGGCCAGAGGGTTGCGAGTGGATTCGCGCTCGAGCTGGCGGCGCTGGATGACCTCTTCGATGACGGGGTCATCGACCTCGACGTGGAGGGAGTCGTCGTCCTGCGGCATGGCCTCGAGCTGAAGGCGCAGTGCTTCCACCTCGCCGGTCAATGCTTCGATACGAGCTTCTATGGCTTCTCGCTGGGTATCGGCCTGGCCAAAGGCTGACAAAGGCAGCAGGCCGAACACGGCGGCACTGGTGAACAGAAGTGAACGGATGGTCATGGAGGAACTCGAAGCGGAGCGTGTGAGCTACCGTTTCTACCACGTCGCCTAGGCAAGTCAACTGCTGGCATGCCGATTGTCATCATATTGTACGTGGCCGTGTCTCGCCCAGGCGCAGGCCAGTAGAAACGAGGAATTTCGTGAACGTTACGTTTCACACTATCGCCGGCCCATCCCGGCGCGCCTGGCAGGCGCTCTGCCTGATGCTCTGCTGCTGGACTGCGCTGGTGATGCCGGTGCTGGCAGACGACCCGTTGCCCGACCGCCAGGCGGTGGAAGAGCGTTTAGCCGAGTTGCTCCCGGAAGAGGGCGAGAGTGTCAGCGAAGCCGAGCAGCGCGATATCGATGCGCTGGAATCGACCCTGCAGGCCCTGGAGCAGCTCAAGGGTGTAGAGGAGCGGCTCGAGGCCTTGGAACAACGCCTGGAGAGTGCTCCAGCCGAGTTGCTGCGCCTGGAGCGAGAACTTCACCAGGAAGAGGAGGCGGAACTCGATCGTTCCATCGCCGAACTCGACGATACCCCCCTGGATGAATTGGAGTATCGCCAACAGGAGGCTGTGTTCGAGCTGCAGCAATTGCAGGATCGGCTAGCCGATGTCAATTCACAGCTGCTCGCCGCACAGACATTGCCTGAGCGGGCTCAGCAGGCCATTGCCGAGGCGATGCAGATCGCCGAACGTACACGCCGCGCTTTGGATGTCATGGAAGGCCAGGGCGTCAGCGAGGCGTCTCCCCGGCTTTGGCAAATGCAAGTGGAGCGTCGCCTGGCCGAGCGTACGCTACGCTTGCGCCAGCGAGAGCTGGGCAGCAATACCCGGCTGCGCGAATTGGCGCAGCAGCGCCGCGATCTGATTACCCAGCAGATTGCACGCAAGGAGACCGAGCTGACGCTGTTGCAAGGAGTTATCGATCGACAGCGGCGCATGGCCTCCGAGCAAGCGATCGCCGACGCCGCCCGTGACGACCCGCTGCTTGAAGCCGGTCATCCGGTGCTCGAACGCGCCCAGCAGGTGAACCGTGAACTCAGTCTCGAATTGTTGCGAGCCAACGATCGCCACAACGGTCTGGTTCGCGAAAGCCTGGGAATACGTAGCCAGCTCGATCACGTACGCCAACTGCAACGCAGCCTCAACGAGCAGATAGAAGCCATTCGTGGCAGCCTGCTGCTATCGCGTATTCTGAGCGAACAGCGCCGCTCGCTGCCCCAGGTCGATCTGGGGCGCACGCTGCAGGATGAAATCGCCGACCTGCGCCTACGTCAGTTCGATCTGGTTCGCCAACGCGATACTTTGCGCCAGGGCGAACGCTTGGCCAATCTGCGCCTCGAGGAGGCCGGGGTCGAGGTCACTCAAGCGCTGGTCGATTCCCTGCAGGGCCTGTACCACTCGCGCCGCCAGCTCGTCGATCAGCTCGAGCAGACCTACGGCAGCCTGCTGAGCGCAGCCATCGAACTGCAGCTCAATCAACAACAGTTGCATGACACCACCCGTGAACTTCGCACCACCATCGACGAGCAGCTGTTCTGGATCGCCAATACCCGTCCGCTGGACTTGGCATGGTTTCGGCAACTGCCTGCCAGCCTGGCGGAGGAGTTGCGGCAAGGGGAATGGCGCGAGGTATTGCCGGTACATTGGCAAACGCCTGGTGTCGAGGCCTTGCGTGGAGCGCCGCTGGTCTTCGTCTCGGTCCTGTTGCTCGGGCTTCGCCGCCGTATTCAGCGTCGCCTGAGCATGCTGCATGACCAGATAGGCCGTTTGCGCAGCGACTCCCAGCTCCATACTCCTCAAGCCGTCGGCCTCAATGCGCTGCTGGCGGCCCCCGGCCCGCTGGCCCTGGCAGGGGCCGGTATATCGCTGGCCACTATCGGCCAGGGAATCGCGTCGGGTCTTGGTCTGGCCTTCCTGCACCTGGCGCTGGCCTGGGGGTTCATTGCTTGGTCACGCCGCCTGCTGGTACGAGACGGCGTGGCCACCAAGCACTTCTACTGGCCTGCCGGCTATGTGGCACGGCTGCGTTGGTTGCTTGGCTGGCTCGGTTTGGCGCTGATCCCGATCCTGCTGGTGTCCACATTGGCGCTGGACCACGAGATCAATCTCACCGCTAGACCCATCGCGCTGTCGCTTCTGCTCGTGGGCCTGCTGGCCATGAGTGGGCTCCTGTCGCGATTAATCCTGGCCCACACGCCTTTTTTCGGCGTCAAACTGTTCCGTCTGATGCTCGGGCTGGCCATGGCCGGGGTGCCGTTGATCCTCGTTGGGCTGATCGTTTCCGGTTACGAGTACACGGCGCTCAGCCTCATAGGGCGCTTCGTCATCACTCTTTACTTGTTGGCGATGTGGATTCTGGTCGAGGCGACGGTGGTGCGAGGGCTGGCGGTTGCAGCACGTCGGTTGGCTTTCAAGCGGGCGCTGATGCGCCGGCGTACCCAGGCCCAGGAAGGGGCAGAGGGTGGGCTGGAGGTGGTCGAGGAGCCACCGCTGGACATGGAGCAGATCAACCAGCAGTCGCTACGTCTATCCAAGCTGATTCTGCTGCTGGGTTTCGCCGTGCTGCTCTATCTGGTCTGGTCCGACCTGCTGACGGTGCTGGGCTACCTCAACCAGGTGGCGATCTGGGAAGCGAGCGAAGGGGTGGGCGCCGAGCTCGTTACCAGTTCCCTTTCGGTAGCGGACTTTTTTACCGCCGCGTTGATTTTCGTGCTGACCCTCGTCATGGCACGCAACCTGCCGGGTCTGCTCGAGGTGGTGGTGCTGTCACGGCTCGAGCTCAAGCAGGGTAGTGCCTACGCCATCTCGGCGCTGCTTTCCTACACCATTGTTGGCACTGGGCTGGTCGTCGCGCTGGCTACCCTGGGTGTGGCCTGGAGCCAGCTGCAGTGGCTGGTGGCCGCGCTGGGCGTAGGTCTAGGGTTCGGTTTACAGGAGATATTCGCCAATTTCGTTTCAGGGCTGATCATCCTGTTCGAACGGCCCATGCGTATCGGCGATACCATCACTCTGGGCAATCTCACCGGTACGGTCAGCAAGATTCGTATCCGCGCCACCACGGTGACCGATTTCGATCGCAAGGAGATCATCATCCCCAACAAGACCTTCGTCACCGACCAACTGATCAACTGGTCGTTGTCGGATACGATCACGCGAGTCGTGCTGACCTTCGGCGTCTCCTACGGCTCAGACCAGCGTCTGGTGCATCGTCTGCTGCGGCAGGCGGCCGATGAAAATCCTCGGGTGCTGGGCGATCCCGAACCGCAGGTCTTTTTCATGAACTATGGCGAGAGTACGCTCAACTTCGAGCTGCGTATCTTCGTCAATGCCCTTGGCGATCGGCTCTATGCCACCGATGAAGTCAACTGTCGGGTGGGTGAGCTGTTTGCCGAGCACGGCATCGATATCGCCTTCAACCAGCTCGATGTATGGCTGCACCGGGCGGACGGCGCGGCAAAAAAGGTACAGAGTCAGCTGCCAGCTCAGCGTATCACCTCGCACCACCCGCCCCCCGGGGCAGGGGGCGACCCAGGGGACATCGAGATCGGCGAGGGCGACGGTGGGGATGGAGGGCGCTGAGCGGGCTCAGCGTCTCACGGCATGGAGCAAAAACTCGCGATTGCCGTCGCCACCGGTGAGCGGGCTCTCCTGCCAGTGGCGAATATCTAGCCCGTGCTCGTCGCAGCAGGCTCGAACCTTGGCTTCCACGTCGGCGTAGCGGGCCGGCTCGGTTACGATGCCTCGTGCATTGACCCCAGCCGGCCCTACCTCGAACTGCGGCTTTACCAGGCTCAGAAGCTCGCCGCCGGGCGGGAGCAGCTCGGCGATTTGCGGCAGGATCAGCGTCTGCGAGATGAACGAAACGTCCATCACCACCACCTCGGGCGCTTCTGCGCCCTGAGCGCCCAGGGCCTGAAGCAGGCGGGGCTCGCCGGTCATGGCGCGTGCGTTGAGCCCTTCCAGGCAGGTGACCCGGGGCTCGCCGCGCAACTCGGGGTCGAGCTGTCCATGACCGACTTCGACACCGATTACATGGCTAGCGCCGAAGGCCAGGGCACAGTCGGTGAAGCCACCCGTGGATTGGCCCACATCGAGCACGAGCTTTCCATTCAGCTCTAGCCCCAGCGCTTCGATCAGGGCTTCCAGTTTCAGTCCCGCCCTCGAAACGTAGCGCTCTTCAGGGTCTTCCGATACTGCAATCCGCACCTCTTCGGGCAGTTTTTCGCCCGGCTTGTTCAGTATTCGACCGCTTGCGACCAGGCTGACCCGGCCGTGGCGAATCAGCCGCTGGGCGCGGGTACGTGAGCGGGCCAGGCCCTTGGAAACGAGAAGCTGATCGAGGCGGGGCATGCGAAGGACTCCGGCAGCCAGAAGCGAAGCTGGCATTATGGCATAATCATTTAGTTAGCCAGTTAACAGAAGGGCGGAGCGTGGAGCGAAGCGAGGGAAGGGCCCTGGCCAGATCGCTGGCTGTCGGAGCGCTAGGTGGGCTGATTTTTCACATGATTGGCATGCCACTGGCGTGGATGCTGGGGCCATTGGCCGCCAACCTGATCGTGTCGGCGAAGGGGGGCGACGTACGCGTACCCGAGCCGCTGCGCGAAACCTTTCTCGGCGTGCTCGGCCTGGTGCTGGGTAGCCAGGTGACCCCACAATTGGCCGAGCGGGTGCTCGACTGGCCGGTTTCCGCGGCTCTGCTGCTGCTCGGGGTGGCGGCTTCCACGGCGGCGGCCGCCGCCTGGTACCGGCGCTGCGGCTTCGATTCCGTGAGTGCCTGGTTTGCCTCCGCCCCCGGAGCCATGACGGCGATGATTCTGATGGGGGAGAAGTGCGGCGGGGACCCACGGCGTATCGCCATCGCCCAGTCGCTGCGCATCGTGCTGGTGATCATGATCCTGCCGCCGCTATTCTGGGCCTACGAGGGTGGCGCGTCGCCCCAGGCTGGGGATGGCGAGAACGGTTTCGCCGCCGCCTGGATGCTGCTGGCCTTGCCGCTGCTGTTTCCCTTGGGGCGCTGGCTGCGCCTGCCCAGCCATACGCTGCTGGCACCGCTGCTGTTCGCCGCTCTGCTATCCGGCTTCGATATTGCCAGCCTGCGCCTGCCGGAGTGGGGCATGAACGTGATGCTATGGGTGCTCGGCTGCGCTATCGGCTCGCGCTTTCGCGGGCTCTCCTCGGCCCGACTTGGACGCTACCTGTTTGAAGCCTTCATTGCCACGCTGCTGGCGCTGGCGGTGCTGGCAGGCTTTGCAGAGTTGATTCATCGCCTGCTCGATGTACCCCGCGACGTCGCCCTGCTGGCCTTGGCGCCTGGAGGTATCGGCGAAATGGCGATACTTGCCGTGGCGCTGGACCTCGACCCCGTCTTCGTCGCCTTCCACCACCTGTTGCGCATGGTGGCGCTGATGCTCTTCGCACCGTTCTGGGCGCGCTGGCTAGCACGTCCAAGTTGAATTCGCCTGGTATCATCCCCACTGATGGGAAGCGCAGCTTGGACGACTGATCATATGGACTGGAACGAATGAATGCTTGAGCAGGCGCTGGTGCAGATGCTGCTGTTGCTGGGTGCAACGGTACTGGTGGTGCTGGTCTTTCAGCGCCTGAGAATCCCACCGAGTCTCGGTTATCTGCTGGTTGGTGTGATGTTAGGGTCCCATACGGCGGGCCCGGTAATCGATAATGAGTACATTACCGTCATAGCCGAATTCGGCATCGTCTTTCTGCTTTTCACTATCGGCTTGAGTTTTTCATTGCCGCAAATCTATGCCTTACGCCATACCATACTCGGCTTGGGCACGGCGCAAGTGGCGCTTACCACCTTGGTGGTGGCGGTAATGGCCTGGTGGCTAGGGCTGCCCGGGCCGGCGGCGTTTGTGGTCGGCGCCGTATTCGCACAGTCCTCTACCTCCATCATTACCAAACAGCTGCTGGAGCAGGGTGAGAGTCAGGCGCGACATGGGCGGCTTGGCACGACCATGTCGGTTTTCCAGGACATCACGGCGGTGCCTTTCGTGGTCATCATTCCCGTGCTGGGCGTGGCTGCCGTACACGAGGTGGCGGGTGCGCTGGGGCTGGCCTTGGCGAAAGCTTTCCTCGCCTTCGTCATCGTTCTGCTCTCGGGAAGGTATCTATTACGCCCCCTGTTTCATCTGGTGGCGGAGCGACGCTCGGCAGAGCTATTTACCTTGACGGTACTTTTCGTCTCGTTGGTGTCCGCATGGACCACCAAGACTCTCGGTCTATCCATGGCGTTTGGTGCCTTTCTGGCCGGCATGGTGCTCGGCGACACGGAATTCCGCCATCAGGTGGAATCGACGATCCGCCCGTTTCGCGATGTCCTGCTGGGGCTTTTCTTCGTCAGTATCGGCATGCTGGTGGAACCTGCGCTGCTTCCCGATATTTGGCTCGAAGCCCTGATTGGCGCGGTGGGGCTGCTTGCCGTCAAGCTGGTCCTGGTAACGTTGATCGTGCGCTTTTCGGGGGTCGACCCACAGACGGCTTTTCGTACTGGACTGGTCCTGGCCGTTGGCGGTGAATTTGGCTTTGCGCTGTTGGCCATTGGCCTGGAAGGTAATGTCATCGCCAGCCAACCGGCACAGATCGTGCTCAACGCCGTCCTGTTCTCGATGATACTGGCGCCGGTTTTGATCCGCTTCAACCAACCGCTGGCACTGTGGCTATTTGGACGATCCCGGAAGCGAACCAAGGTGAGTAGTGATGCGCCGTCGCCGACCGAGCCCACCACGATCCATGAACATGTCGTGATTTGCGGCTTTGGGCGTACCGGTCAGACCGTCAGCCGTTTTCTGGAGAATGAGGGGTTCGACTTCATAGCGCTGGATATGGATCCGGCCATTGTGAGAGAGGCGCGGCTAGCAGGGCAGCCGGTTTTCTATGGCGACTCTTCGGATATAACCATGCTGGAGAACGTTGGTGTGCAGCGGGCCTCGCTGCTGATTATCAGCCACGATGACCGACCGGCGGCGTTAACGACGCTGCGTAATGCCAAACGTCTCAATCCGGGCCTTTCGGCCGTCGTGCGGACTCGCGACCAGCAGCATGTCGATGAACTGCGCAACGCAGGTGCCACCGAGGTCATTCCCGAAACGCTGGAGGCCAGCATGCTGCTGACATCTCATGCGTTGCAATCGCTAGGCGTACCGCTCTACCGGGTTGCTCAACACCTGCAGGAGCAGCGCAGTAGTCACTACCGGATGCTCAGGGAGCTGTTCCGTGGCACTTTGGACAGCATCAAGCCAGAAGCGTCGGAACAGGAGCGACTGCATTCCGTGCTCATGTCCGAGGGCTCGCCAGCGATAGGGCAGAGCCTGGCGGAACTCGATGCCGAACAGGACCATGTGTCGATCACTGCGCTGGTACGCAACGACGAGCGCCAGCGTTATCCCGCTGGTGCCACGGAGGTGCAGGTCAACGATGTTCTGGTGTTATTGGGCTCCCAGGACAATCTCGAACGGGTGGAAAGGCGGCTTACCGGTTCTGGTCAACCGTCTGAATAGGCCGTTCAGTCGACAGGGTGCTCCTTGCTCAGGGTCTTGATGTGTTCCGATAGACCAAGCGCCTGGGTTACTTCCAGTTCAAGTGCAATACCAGTATTGAGGCTCTCATCGAGTTTGCCCGCCGTAGTCACGGCTTGCAGAACGGTGTCTGAGCGGCGGGCTTCGACCAAGATCAGAATAACGCTGCGCGATGCCATGAACTCGAGACCGAAGAAAGTCAGGTGCGGCTTGAGCCCTTGGCCCTGAGCGTTGTTGATGATGGTGGCGCCAGTCGCGCCCGCTTCTCGTGAGGCGTCGAGCACGGCCTCGGTCATGTCCTGATCGACGAACACCATCAATAACTTGAAATCCATTTGAGCTAACCTCGGCCCTTTCCTCTTAGTTGATACGCTCATTCTGTCAGACCGGTGCTCCGATGTCCCGATGCAGATCAAGCTTCCGGCTTAAGATGCCCGCTGTCGGCCTGTAGCTCCACCGCCGGTACCCGGTCGGCACCCCAACTGCGGTGAATATAGCCGGTGACTCGATCAAGCTCTTCCTGGGCGACGTAGGCCAGCTCGCCACGCTCTAGCGGATCGTAGTGAAAGATGTACAGGCGTGAAGCGAACTGCTCGAAGGGCAGAGAGGCTTCGCCGAAACGTTCGCCGTTGCCGGCGGTGCTGACCTGAACGCCGTCGCCCCAATCCTGGCCGCTGTCGTTATTGGGATTGAAAAAGTAGATTCGCATGACCTCCGACGGGTCGAGGGAGACACGCAGGATGGAGATGGCGTGCCAGCCAATGAAGCGCGCTGCGCTATCGGTCACGGCGATGCCGGCCGGCTGTGGGTGAATGAGCGGTTGGTTGCCGTTGTAGTAGGGATGATAGCTGGCGTAGAAGTGGCGCAGGAACGCGTCCAGGTCATGCAGCTGCCCGGTGGCGACGTCTACATTGATACGAAACCCTCGGCCAGCCCACCAGCCGTGGAATTCCGGGTTGACCCAGCGGTGCGGATCGCCCTCACGATCCATGCAGCGTCGGCCCATCTCCGCATAGATGCGGTCCAGATGCGGCACGACTATCAGCGATACCGGATCGAGATCGGTCGGTAGCGAAGTGGCAACCCCGGAAACGCTTGCCATGGAGGAGAGCGGCATCCCCTCGAAATGCATGATGATATCGTCGTCGCGGGCGGCCCAGGCCACCATTTGCAGGAGATAGTCGGGGTCGTTGTAGGCCCACATGGACAGCGCCCGTGCCGACTGGCAGGTCGGATTGTTGCCCTGGCCTACGCCAAGGGGCTGACCCAGCATGCACAGCACGCCTTCGAGCAGGCGAGCACGCGGCGAAACCGCGTCACCGAAAGCGAGCTTGAGGCGTTCCTGGGACCACTCCGAAAGCGGCAGACCCAGTTGGCGCCACATCGCAGGGGCCACGGGGGGCTGGTAAAGAATCCCGCGCTCCAGCATCAAGGACAAGCCGTATACCGCCTGAGGAGTGGCCGGGTGTACGGCGCTACGAATCAGGGCGTGGGCCAACTCTCGATAGCACAGCAGGCAGTCGCGTCCCGTGGAGGATAATCCTAGCGCTTCGGCCAATAAGTGATCGTTGTGCTCCAGCAAATGGCGCAACAGCACCGGGTGATAAGCGGAAACCAGTCCGGTGTCGTGCATGGCGCGTGCAAAGCCGGTGGCTTCTCCCTGCAACGCGCTGTTGTCCATGCTCATCAGGCGGTCACGATAAATCTCTACGCCGGGGTCCTCGCGGCAGGCCCAGGTGGGGCCGAACAGCGAGCTGACCAGGCGATCGGCGCCCTGGCCGCTGATACCCAGATCGATAGCCGGGTTGGCCTGGCAGAGGGCGATCTGAGTGATCATCTGCTTGACCGAATCCACCTGGATCGGTCGCTGCTGAAGGATGCGCCAGATCTCTTCGATCAGCTTGTCGATGATGTGTTCATAGCCGATACGCTCGGCCAAGTGATGAAACAGCTGGCGTGGGATTTTTGCCAACCGCCCCTGGGTTTCTCGTTCCGCCTCGCTGGGAGTGCTGAATAGCAGCCAAAGATTGAGTGCCATCACCTGTGTCAGGTAATGGTGCGCCTGTTCGGCGGACACGAGAGCATGGGGATAGTCCCCCTTGGCCACGGCTAGTAATCGCAGCTCGCTCAATGCCTCGATCACCACCGTGTTGGCATCCGGGCTCTTTAGCGCATAGGTGGTCAGGGAAGGAAGCAGGTATTGCGGCATCGCCCAGTCGGAGCCAAGGAAAACGCCGGCTTCCTCCAGCGCCCTGGCACGTGACTCGAGCGCCGCGGTTCCACCGGGTTGGAACAGCACGCGGCGAGCCGTATCCAGCACCCTTGGCAGTTTGCCTGGCTTGGCGAATTCGCGTGCATCGCCGAGCATGGCGATGGCTTCATCCAAATACACCAGCAGCCCGCGGAGTTTGTCATCCACCGCGGGCTGGCTGGGCTCATGCGTGTGCCGGTTCGTGGTCACGCCGACTCCTTGCGATCGGGCTAGGCTGTGCTGCCATGACGCCTTGATCAGATGTAGAAATCAAGCTCTTCCTGGTGCTTGAGCAGGTCTCGCAAGCGATGCGGATCTTCGCCCTTGAAGTAGATCAGCCCCCAGTGGGTGCCGAAGGCGGTGCGCTTGGTCACGGTTTCCTCCATGGGCGGAGTAAGCTCGTGAGATTCGAAGTAGGGGTCGTCCTCGACCTCTTCGGGTATCTCCAGGCGGCTCACCACGCGCCGGCGCGGGTAGACGCCGAAACATCCGGCGTAACACTTGGCATCCTCGACCTCTCTGGGGAAGTAGGCCTTGACCTCATCGGCGGTAGTCTTGGGATCGAACACCAGCATGCTGGCCTGATAGGCGTTGAAGCCGTAGACCCGCTCGAGCAGTTCGAATACCTTGAAGCCCGGAGGACGGTACGCCACTTCGCCGAAGTACATCTCACCATCACTGGTGACGAAATACTCGGGGTGGATCAGGCCGAAATCGATGTCGAATGTCTTGATCAGCTTCTTGATCTGGGTCTCGATCTGGGGGCGATACTGTTCGAGTTCCGGAGAGGCGGGTACGAACACGGAGTAGCCAAGGGTGACGTATTCTGAAATGTTCAGGAAGGCGATCTTGCCGTCGTGAATCCACGCCTCCACGGCAAACTCCCAGCCGTCCAGGTGCGACTCCATCAATACCGGAAACTCCTCGTCAGGAATGGTATCGACCTCGTCCGGAGTACGAATCACGCGATGCCCCAGGCAGCCGGCCTTGTCGAAGGCCTTCAAGTGAATGGGGTCGTTGGGGTCGCCGTCGAGCTTGAGCAGGGTTTGGTTGACCCGTTTGAGAAAGCGAACCACGTCGGCCTTGTCGTGAGCTTCCTCGAAAATCCCTACCCGAATGCCGCCTAGCTGGGCGCGGCGTTTCATCAGCGCCTTATCCCTTAGCAGCAGCGACTGCCCGTATAGCCGCGGGTTGTCGAGCAGAAGCGAGTTGATGGCTCCCGCCCACTCGACGGTTTCCTCGAACAGAGGAATTGCCACATCGACCCCCATCTCTTTCAGCGTCTCGGCAATTTCCATGGAGCGGTCGTTGAGCCGCTCGAAATTCCAGGCGATGTGGGGAATATCGTGTTTCTGGCAGTATTCCTCTGCCCATTCGGGAGCCACAACGATATAGCGGCGGTCGAAATTCTCAGCAGCCTCAATGGCATTGAGACTCCAGCCAAGCAACGCAATATAACCCTTATTGGGATCTTTGTTCATGGGTGCCCCTCCTGAGCGTTTGAGTGCATGTGCTCCGTACACTTACCCTACACGAAATTTCAACGTTACACATGGTTGTGGCCCATGGTGACCTAGCGCCCTTGCTGGTCTGCACGGCCACTGGTATAGTGCACGCGCACTCGGCAAGCCATTGATGCAAGTCGGGTTCGGTGCCCTGTACGGCATCGTGTCGTGGTGGCCCCGTCGGTCCTCCCGCAACGCTAAACCGCAAACCCCGCCAGGCCCGGAAGGGAGCAACGGTAGTGGTGGTCGCGTGTGCCGGGATGTGGCTGTCGGGGCTGCCTCCATTCGGGCCTCGCTGCCTTCCATCCCGCTTCATATGCACGTCGTTCTCCGCTTCCTGTTCCCTGCCTCCCTACCTGCCTTTGTCAGTGTAGCCGTGGAAAGTCCACGCATTTTTCTTTCTCGCAACTCGCCAAAAGTTGAGCAGTGCGATGGTGCCGCCGCTTCGCTGTTAGACCTTGGTATATATCGACTTAGGTGTTAGTATGCACTGCAGCAAATGCTTGCGAGAGGATGAGTACCAATGCAGATCGACGCTACGCCCAACGCCGGTATCCAGCGCAGCCTGCGCCAGTGCTTGTCGAACGCTGCGTTCCTGCTTTACCAGCACGGCCACGTGCTGGAGACGATCACCATTCCCTTCCGGGGACTCGACAGTCGCGCTCTGCTGCAGCTGCGAGAGGCCGCCCACGAGTGGCCCGCCTGCCAGCGAGTCTTGGAGAACAGCGAGGCTGCCGTTTCCAACGAGCACGGTCGGTTCGTATTGAGCGCTATGGGGCGTGAGCTCCTGTTCGACATGTTCGGTCAAGGTGCTGCAGACTGCGCCTGAGATAGTCGGCATCCTGCAATCGGCGGTTGTACCATTGCAACGGGGAGACTATTGGCCGCCCCGTATCGTGGCGAGGGGTTCGATCGACTAGGCCTGACTTGCCAGGTGTTTGCGCAGGAAATGGCAGGTACGCTCCTGGTCCGGATTCGTGAACAGACGCTCGGGCGTGTTTTCCTCGACCACTACCCCGCCGTCCATGAACATGGCCCAGTCAGAGACGTCGCGCGCGAAGGCCATTTCGTGGGTAACGATGAGCATGGTCATGTGCTCCTCGGCGAGACTTTTCATGACTTGGTTCACTTCTTCCACCAGCTCGGGGTCCAGCGCCGAGGTCGCTTCATCGAACAACATCACCTTGGGACGCATGGCCAGAGCACGTGCAATGGCGACGCGCTGCTTCTGTCCTCCCGAGAGGGAGCTGGGGTAGGCCGAGGCCTTGTCAGCGAGACCCACCCTATGCAGCAGCTCCATGCCCAGTTCCCGCGCGCTCCTGGCATCCACACCCTTCAGCTTTCTTGGCGCCAGCGTCACGTTTTCCAGCGTCGACAGGTGGGGGAACAGGTTGAAGTGCTGGAATACCATGCCCATGTTCTGCCGGATATGGTTGATATGTCGTTCGAAGGCAAGACCCTTCAGGTCCGGACGATTGACCTGGACGCCATCCAGCATGATGGTGCCCTCATCGATTACTTCCAGGTTGTTGACGGATCGCAGCAGCGTGCTCTTGCCCGAACCTGAAGGGCCGATGATGGAGATGATCTTGCCTCGGTCGACCTTGAGGTCGATACCCTTGAGCACCTCGAGGTTGCCGAACCGTTTCTTGACGCCCTTGAGTTCGACCATGGGTGTTTCTGCTGTTTGTGTCATGTGATTTCCTTGTTACTTGCGAATGGCGGCACGGCGCTCCACCCACGACTGGCCGGCTTCCATGAGGACGTTGATCAGGTAGTAGACGACGGCGATCGTGATATAGAACTCGAAGGGCCGAAAGGTCACGCTGATGGCATATTGCGAGAGGTAGACCAGTTCGGCGATGCCGATGGCGGAAAGCACCGAGATGTCCTTGACCATGATGATCATGTTGTTGCCGAGCTGGGGGATGGCCCGATAGAAGGCCTGTGGAATAATGATGTAGAAGATGGTCGCGTAATGACCGAACCCCAGCGAGCGAGAGGCTTCGTACTGTCCGCTCGATACCGACTTGATGGTGGCGATGAAGATATCGGCGTTATAAGCCATATAATGGAAGCCGAGGCCGAGAACGCCTACTACGATGGCCGGGATCAGTATCCACTGCCCAAGTCCGAAATAGAGGAAATAAAGCTGAAGCAGCAGCGGCGTGGTCATGAACAACCAGATGAAGAAGCGCAACGGCCAGTTCACGACCTTCCTGGTATAGAGTGAGATGACGGCGACGATCTGACCGCCAATGATCGACATGATCGCAACTACCAGGCCAATCAGAAGGGTGGCCCCTATACCCTTTATAAGCGTGGGGAAGTAGGTAATGACGGGGCTGAAGTCGAATTCCATGGTGGCTTACCCTGGTTGTTGTATTGCTGACGCTTCGATTGCCTGGCGTTTCTATAAATAGGTGTAACGCGTGGCGCGGCGGTACAGCAGCTCGACGATACCCATGACCGCATAGATGATCACGATGTACATCAGGGCGCTCAGCGAGAAGACTTCCAGAGGCTTATAGGTGGAGCCGGTCAGCCGCTGGGCCTGGTAGGTGAGTTCGACCACCGAAATGATGGAGACCAGCGACGAGTTCTTGACCAGGATGATGGCCAGAACGCCGACCGAGCGAATCATCAAGCCAGCTGCCTGGGGGAGCACGATGTACTGCAGCGTGGCGAAGCGGCCGAATCCCAGCGAGCGCGATGCTTCGCTCTGCCCGCTTTCGACCGATTCGATGGCGCCGCGCATGGCCTCGCTCATGTAGGCGCCGATATTGAACGCGCCAACCACCACGCCGCAGGTGAAGGGGTCCAGGCGCAGGCCGATGGCTGGCCCGCCGTAGAAGACCAGCAGCAGCTGCACGAAATAGGGGGTGCCGCGAACGACGCTGATGTAGGCGCGGGCCGACCAGCGAACCGGGAGGAAGCGAGACGTACGCAACGCCACCAGCGCGGAGGCGATGAAGAAACCGAAGAACAGAGCGCGAGCCGAGATATCGACGGTTACCCACGCCGCTTTCACCAGCAACGGCGCTATTTCGATCATCAGATTGATATCCATGATCTCCTGGACTCTATCGTTGTAATAAAAACGGGAGTGAGATCGGCAGGGCTTGCGCCCTGCCGTTCACGACTGTCAGTCGAACTGGACCCCTTCGCCGATCCACCGGTCGACGATCTCCTGGTAGGTGCCATCTTCCCGGATCTCCGCCAGGGCCGTATTGAGGGCCTCTTTAAGCTCCGGCTTGTTTTTCTGGATGGCAATGGCGGCGGGCCAGCTGGGGAGCTCGCCGACATCGACCTGCTTGATGGCGAGGTCCTGCTCGTTGAGTGCCACGTAAACGGGAATGTCATCGGCGATCATGACGTCGATACGGCCCGTTGTGAGTGCGTTGAGCATGTCGGGCAGGCCCTGGAAGGTCTGGTTGCGCCATTGCCCGTTGCTGTTCTCGGTAGCCCACTGGTTGCCCGTCTCCCCCAGGGTGGACCCCACTCGCTTGCCGGCGAAGTCATCGATGCTGTTCACCTCATCGTTGCCTTCCTGGACCCATACGGAAAGCCCTGAGCTGTAGTAGCTATCGGTGAAGTCGACGGCCCGCTCGCGCTCTTCGGTGACGCTCATGCTGCAGATGCAGGCGTCAAAGCGGCCGCCTGCCAGGGCGGCGACGATGCCGTTCCACGGAGAGGTCTGGATGTTGACGTCGACTCCCATCCTGTCTGCCAGGGCTTCGGCGATGTCCACGTCGAAGCCGACCAGGTTGCCAGCCGTATCGACATAGCTGAAGGGAGGGTAGGCGCCGGAATTGGCCACCTGGAAGACATCGTCCTGAATGGCGGGCAAGTCTCGGGCTTGGGCCGAGACGCTGGCCAGGGCAAGGGCGCCGACAACCGTCACGGCTGCGACGAGGGGACGATGGAATGGGTTCTTGTGCTTTGTCATGTCGATTCCTTCTCATTGTTGGAGTGGTACTACGGGTTTGCGACGCTAGCTGAGTCGCGACATGCTTGCTGCCATTGCAGCGATGTGGATCCGTACAGGCTCACAGCCTGCTGTTCAGGTTTTCTCCAGAACCATGGCGATGCCCTGTCCGCCGCCGATGCAGGCCGTGGCACAGCCGTAGCGGCCGCCGCGTTGGGTGAGAATACGCGCCAGGGTGCCGGCCAGGCGCACGCCGGTGGCCCCCAGCGGATGACCCAGCGCCAGGGCGCCACCCCAGACATTGACCCGGTCCGGGTCGAGTCCGAGGGTATGGATGGCATGCAGTGGCACGGCGGCGAAGGCTTCGTTGATTTCCCAGAAATCGATTTGGGAAGCGACCAGGCCGGCACGCGCAAGAGCCTGTTCGGCGGCCGCGGCCGCCCCGGCGCCCATGTGCTCGGGCGCTACACCTACATCGGCGAAAGCGACGATGCGCGCCATCAGCGTGGCACCATGGCGTGAGACGGCATCTTGCGACATCAACACCGCGGCTGCGGCACCGGACGTCAGCGGCGAGCTGTTGCCGGCGGTGATCCGGCCACCTTCGAGGAAGATCGGGTCGAGTCCGGCGAGCCTTTCCAGGCTGGTTTCGGGGCGGATGTTGGCGTCGCGCTCGATGACCTCTCCGGCGGGATTGGCCAGCGCCAGCCGCTCGCCATCGAAGTGATTGTCGGCCTCTGCCCGAGCAGCGCGGTGGTGGGACTCCAGCGCGAATGCGTCCATCTCGTGGCGTTCGATGCCTGCTGCCTGAGCCAGGCGCTCGGCGGTGATGCCCATGTTCAGTGCCACGTCGATGTCGAGCCAGGTGGCGTCGCCCAGGACGCCGGGCGAGGTCAGTACCCCCTCCTTGAACAGGGCGGGACCCATCGGCACGCGCGTCATGTTCTCCATGCCGCCGGCGATGGCCACGCTCACGGCGCCGGCCTGGATTTCACGGGTCGCGCTACGCATGGCAGCCAGCCCCGAGCCGCACTGCTGGTCGATCTGGCGGCTGGCGCATACGCGGCCATGCGGCCCCAGGTGCCGAGAAAGCCATAGCGGATAGCGGCCGCCGAAGCTCCACTGCTCCTTGACAGGCAGCGCACAGCCGACGCTGAGATCCTTTACCACCTGGGGGTCGAGACCGCTGCGGTCGAGCAGGCCGTCTATCACCCGGGCGAGCAGGGCATCGCTGCGGGTCTCGGCCCAACCGTCCACTTCGGGTTTGCGTGGGTGAGCGCGGGTGAAGGCGCTGCGGCCGTAGTCGACCAGGTAGGCCACCGTCATGATGCCTTTCCTCCTTTTTCGGCCAGCTGTGCCCAGCGGTGAATAAACAGGGCGTACGTAGTGAGCACGTGGCGGATCGAGTCGATCTCCACGCACTCGTCGACACCGTGGATGCGCTGGGCCACCGGGCCGTAGCAGGTGCCGTTGATTTCGCCGCTGACGTGGAAGGCGCGCAGGTCGGTGGTGCAGGTGGAGAGGTAGGTCTTCGGCGACTCGCCGAGCAGGTCCTGGTGGCAGCGTGAGAGCAGCTCGATACCCGGCGTTTCGAGGTCGACCAGAAAGCCCTCGGAGCGGAAACCGTGGAATTCCACCCGGGGGGCGGGGCTGCCATCGCCGAGCTCGGCGTGACGGGACTCGATGCACCGGCGCACGCGGTTCATGGCCTCTAGGGGCGTCATGTCGGGGGGAAAGCCGACACGACCCTCGAGCACGCCATGGGCCGGCACGCTGGAGGCCCAGTTGCCGCCCTCGATCTTGCCGATGCTGAGATTGAAGGGACTCTCCAGCGTGTCGTAGGGAGCCTGGCGCGGCAGCGCGTTGATCTCGGCCTCCAGCGCCTTGAACGCGGGCAGGTACTCGACCAGGGCCTCGATGGCATTGCTGCCGGCGCGGGTGTCGAGCACATGGGCCGGTACGCCGTCGATGCGCATGCGGAACCATAATACGCCCACCTGGCCGGCATAGATCTGACTGCCGAAGGGCTCCGGAATCAGCACGAAGTCTCCGCTGTAGCCCTGGTGCAGGCAGGCCAGCGCACCGTTGCCGGTGCACTCTTCCTCGATCACCGTCTGCAGGGTGAGCGGGAAGTCGATGGCCACGCCGGCCTCGCGTACCGCCTGCACGGCCATGACCATGGCGGCGATGCCGGCCTTCATGTCGCCCGCGCCGCGACCGTAGAGCCAGCCATCCTTCTCCCACGGCTCCCAGGGCGGTCGAGTCCACATATCGGTGGGCTCGGCGGGTACCACGTCGAGATGACCATTGAAGACGAGGTGTGGCCCCTTGGCGTCGGCGTTGAGCCGGGCCACCAGGTTATAGCGACCGTCGCACGACCATTCGACGGGGGCGCGGTGGGGGTGCTCGGCGAAGCCGGGGGCGTCCAGCGGTACCCGGGTGGCGGGCAGCGCAAGACGTTCGAACCACTGCTCCATGGTCGCGAGCGCGCCATGCTCCTCGCCCAGTACGCTGTAGCCGCGCACCAGATCGCGGGTCAGCGCCAGGGTGTCGTCCATCAGCGCATCGCATTGCTCGACGATGCGCTTCTCGATATCACTCAGCATCAGAACCTCCCCAGTTGCCGTTCGTCGATGTTCAGCGTGGCTTCAGTGGCCTCACGCAGCTCGACAACGCTCAATCCTTCGGCGATATCTACTACGGTGAGCCCCGCAGGGGTCACGTCCATCACCGCCTTGTCGGTGATGATGCGCGACACGCAGCGCTCGGCGGTGAGCGGCAGGCGGCAGCGATGCAGGATCTTGGGGTTGCCGTGTTTGTCGTTGTGCGAGCAGAGGATCACCAGGCGCTTGACCTTCTGGGCCAGCTCCATGGCGCCGCCAATACCGGGCGAGAACTTGCCGGGAATCTTCCAGTTAGCCAGGTTGCCTATCTCATCCACCTCGAAGGCGCCCATGAAGGTCACGTCCACGCGGCTGCGGCGGATCATGGCGAAGGACATGGCGCTGTCGAACACGCTGGCGCCGGGACGAGTGGCGATGTAGGCGCCACCGGAGTCAATCATGTCCCAATCCGGTGCTTCGCCCTCGCGACGTGGGCGGCAGCCCAGCACGCCGTTCTCAGAGTGCACCAGTACCTCCATCTCCTCCGGCAGGTGGTGGAAGAGCTGGGTGGGCAGGCCGATGCCCAGATTGACGATCTGGCCCGGGATCACTTCGCGGGCAGCGCGGACGAGGATGCGTTGCTGATCAGCTGACATGGACACGCCTCCCCTGTTCGCTGGTGGCAGGAGTGACCTCGACCACCTGGCTGACGAAGGCGCAGGGGGTGTGGATCGCCTCGAGCGGCAGACTGCCGGGTTCCTCGACCCGGTAGGCCTGGGCGATGACGGTCTCGGCGGCCATGGCCATCAGCGGATTGAAGTTGCTGGCGGTGCCGCGATAGATCAGGTTGCCGTAGCGATCGGCGCGTTCGGCGTGGACCAGGGCGAAATCGGCATAAAGCGACGGCTCGATGCCCCAGGTGCGCCCGTCCAGCTCGATTTCGCGGCGTTTCTCGGCGATCTCGGTGCCCTGGCCGATATCGGTGATGAAGGCGTGATGTCCGGCGCCGGCGCTGCGAATCTTCTCGGCCAGCAGGCCTTGTGGAAACAGCTCCACTTCCAGTTCGCCGCGATTCATGGCGGCAATGGCGTCGCGGTTGAGGCCGATATGCGAGGTAACCAGGCGACGCACCCGACCGGCCTCGATCAGCTTGCCGATCCCGATGCCCGGCTCGTTGGCGTCATTCTTGATCAGGGTAAGGTCGCGCTGGCCCTGGGCCAGCAATTCGTCGATCAGGGCGAAGGGCGTGCCCGGTGAGCCGAAGCCGCCGACCATGATTGAGGCCCCATGGGGGATGGCGGCGATGGCCTCCTCGATAAGGCGAAATTTCTGAGTTAGGAGCGTCATGTCAGTGCCTATTCCATCTGGCGGTCAGGGAGTCAGTGCGTTTGCCGGCGCCGCTGCGCTCAACTCATGGTCGAAGCGCACCATGGCGCGTTCGAGCCGGGCGAGGAGCTCGACGGTATCGCCGGTGTCGATGGTCAGCGGCGGGGTGACCAGGAAGTGGTCGCCGGCGACCCCATCCAGGGTGCGGCGCGGATAGATCAGCAGGCCCTCCTCCTTTGCCAGCGCCGTGATCCGGGCGAAGCGGTTGTGCTCGGCGGGGAAGGGGGCCTTGCTATCGGCATCGGCTACCAGCTCAACCCCCCACAGCAGGCCCAGTCCACGAACGTCGCCTACCCAGGGAAAACGGGCCTTGAGTGCCAGCAGCCCTTCCTTGAGCTCGCGGCCGCGAACCACCACGTTGTCGAGCACGCGCTCGCGCTGCATGGCCTCGACCACCGCCAGGCCGGTGGCGCAGGCCAGCGGATTGCCGGCATAGGTATGGCCGTGCTGGAAGCCGCCCGAGGCCATGACCGTCTCGACGATGTCGGCACGGGAGAGCACGGCACCCACCGGGTAGTAGCCGGCGCCGAGCCCCTTGGCGGTGGCGAGCAAGTCGGGTGTGACGGCGTAGTGCTGATAGGCGAACCATGCGCCGGTCCGGCCGATGCCTGTCAGCACCTCATCCAGGACCAGCAGACAGCCATATTCATCGCACAAGGCGCGAATGCCGGCGAGGTAGGTTTGGTCGAGCATTCGCGCGCCGGTGCTGGCTCCCCCTACCGGCTCGAGTACGAAGGCCGCGATGGTGTCGGGGTCGGTCGCCTCGATAGCGGCACGTGTCTGTTCCAGTACGCGAATGACATGCTGGGTATCGTCGGCGTCGGTATGGCGGTAGAAGTCGGGGCCGGGCACCTTGAGCGAGCCGATGGTGATATCGCTGAAGGGTGCTTCCAGCGGCTGGTAGCCGGTGACTCCTAACGCCCCCAGGGTGCTGCCATGATAGGAAGGGCGAAGGGAAACAAAGCGGCGACGCTGCGGCTCGCCCCTGGCAACGAAGTACTGGCGTGCGAGCTTGAGCGCCGACTCCACCGCCTCCGAACCGCTGGAAACGAAGAAGACCTTCTCGAGCTGGTGGTGGGTGAGGGCCACCAGCGCCTTCGCCAGGGCGACTGCGGGGGCGTTCTCGAACTGCGTGCGATAGGTGAAGGCGACCCTGTCGAGCTGGGCGAGCATGGCGTCACGAATGTCATCGCGGCCATGACCAAGGTTGCAAGATATGGCACCGGAGCAGCCGTCCAGGTACTGCCTGCCGTTCTCGTCCCACAGGTAGACGCCCCGGGCGTGGCTGACTTCTGGCAAGGCCGGTCCGGCCTGGTAGAAAAGGGGGGATGGGTCCATAGCTGCGTCCGTTGTCGTTATGTGTTTGTAAACGGTTCTCTGCAGTGTATGTAGCGAACATGAAGTATTTCAATATATGATATTTTTATTCAATTCGATGAGTATTAGTCATGGCAGACGTCAATATTCATTCGCTCAAGGCGCTGGCGATCTTCAAGACGCTGTTCGAGGCGGGTACCGCCTCCCAGGCGGCGCGCACCCTGGGCATCACCCAGTCGGGTGTCAGCCGCTCCCTTGCGCAGCTTGAGGAGAACCTGGGGATTCAACTGTTCCTGCGCGAGAAGAACCGCCTGGTGGCCACGCCGGAAGCGCGTGAACTCTACGACGAGATTTTGCGCCTGATGGGCAACATCGAGGAGCTGCGCCATAGCGTGCTGGCGCTCAAGGAGTTCGGTACCTCGCGGCTGCGCATCGCGGCGGTGCCGGGGCTGTCGTTCGGCTTCGTGCCCAGGCTGGTGGCGGCACTGCTGAAGGAGAACCGCCAGTTCAGCGTCAGCCTCGACATGATGTCGAGCCACGAGGTGCAGCTCGCTGTGGAGTCGAGTCATGCCGATATCGGCTTCGTGACGCTGCCCATCACCTCCCGTGTACTGCGCGTCGAGCCCTGGTTCACCACCGAGGCAGTCTGCTTGGTGCCGCACGGCCATGCGTTGGCGGCACGCGAGCGTGTCGACGTGGAGGATCTTCGCGACCAGCACTTGGTCATCAGCAACCAGCCGAGCATCAGCACCAACCCGTTGCTCGAGCTGACCAGCCAGCATCGCGTGCAGATCGCCGGCAAGACGGAGGCCAATATCGGCACCATCACGGCGCTGGTGGCCAATCATGTCGGCATCACGGTAATCAACCCGATCACCGCCCAGGATCAGCTTGCCCCCAGCGACGGCGTCGTCATCCGTCCTTTCTCGCCGTCCATGACCTTCAGCTTTGGCCTTGTCTATCGTGACAACTGGAAGCAGGCGAGGGTGCTCGATTTCCTGCGCGAGCGGGGTAGGGCGCTGGTCGGAGGCTACGGTGCCGAATACCAGGGGCGTTGACGGGAGCTGGCGGGTCCTGGTCCAGGGCATGGCAAGGTCAAGCGAACCATCCCGCAGAGGTGTCCTCATGCTCACGTTCCACTACGCGCACTGGTCGGCCGCTCTCGACGAGGGCCTGGCGCGCATTCGCCAGGCCGGTGCCGAACTGCTGCTGGTGTCGCTCGGAGTGGCTACTTTCGAGCGGGAGCCGATCAGCAGCTTCAAGCTGAGGAGCGACGACTATCCAGCCAGCACCGGCTAGAGCCGTCTCTCCAGCAAGTCGCTCAGCTCGGCATCGGTCAGTACCAGCGGGTTGGTCTTCATGCTGCCGCCCCGGGCGTTGGCGACCACGCGTTCGATGTCGTCATGGCGCATGCCGTAGGCGCCGAGTCTCGGCATGTCGATCCTGTGAGTCCAGGTGCGCAGCGTCGCGACCAGAGCATCGCAGGCGTCCTCTTCGCCCAGTTCGCGTTTGCCGGCGACCAGCCGGCCGGCTTCGGCGTACTTGAGCAGAGCTGGATGACTCGGCTCACGCTGGCGCAGCGCTGAGATGTTGACCGCCGTGGCCTCGGCGACCAGTGTGCCGCACACCGTGCCGTGAGGAATCGGGAAGAAGGCCCCCAGCGGGGAAGCCAGCCCATGAACCGAGCCCAGGCCTGCCTGCGCCAGGGTGATCCCCGACATCAACGAGGCGTAGGCAATTTGGCCGTAGCCTCGCTCAGCCTCGGGGTGATTCGTCTGCCAGGCCGGCCAGAAACCATGGCAGAAGGCCTGCATGCCGGACCAGGCGAGTGCGTCAGTGGCGGGGCTGGCATTGAGCGAGACGTAGGATTCCAAAAGCTGGGTGAAGGCGTCCATGGCGTTGGCGGCGATCTGCATCTTGGGGCAACCGGTCAGTAGTTCGGGGTCGACCAGAGCAACGGCGGCGACCAGTCGCTCATCGCGGAACGACTTCTTGTAGCCTTCGGGCCCCTGAACGCTGAGCACGGCATTCTTGGTGGCTTCGCTGCCGGTGCCGGCAGTAGTGGGTACAGCGATCAGCGGTACCGCGGGGCCATGGTAGGGCAGGCCGCGTCCTACCCCCTCGAGATGATCCATCACGGAGTTGCCGGGGCGCAGCAGGCCGGCAACCGCCTTGGCCGCATCCAGCACGCTTCCACCGCCGATGGCGACCACGACATCAATGGCATGCTGCTGATTCTCAGCGACGATGGCATTCACTCGCTGCGGTGAGGGCTCCCCATCGATCGTGACGTGCTGCCAGACGGTGCCTTGCGCCTCCAGTGCCTCGACCAGCGACTGCCAGTGAGGCGATTCGACGAAGGAGCGCTTGCCGGTGACCACCAGCACGTGTGAGCCGAAGCCGGCGATCAGCGCCGGCAACAGTTGAATACTGCCGTTACCGAATCGGATATCGGGCAGGCGGGCGATACGGAAGGCGTCGATACGCTCGGGAAAGGAAGCTGTCATGGCCGGCTCACTGTTCTAATAGTTGGGTTTCAGGCATAGCTCAGCGCCAGCGCTCGAGCAACTGGTAATACCACATCCCCACGGCCAGCAGCGGGTTGCCCAGCGCATCGCCGAACGGCACTTTGGGGTGGCGACAGGCGGCGAAGGTGTCGAACTCCTCCAGGTGGCCGGAAATCGCCTTGGCCATGATTTCACCGACGATGTGCGAGGTCGCTACGCCATGGCCCGAGTAGCCTTGGGCGTAGTAAACGGTGTCGGAAATTCGCCCTAGCATGGGAATGCGATTGACCACGATGCCTGCCATGCCCTGCCAGGCGTAGTCGATCGGCGTTCCTTTGAGCTGGGGGAAGGTAGCTTCCAGGCGCGGGCGCAGCTCGGCAGAGATGTCGGGTGAGTCCTTGCCCGAATAGTTGGCTCCGCCGCCGAACAGCAGGCGGCCATCGGCAGTGAGTCGGTAATAGTCGAGAACGAAGCGGCAGTCGTACACCGCCAGGTCCAGCGGGTTGATGGCCTCGGCAAGCCCGCCCAGAGGCGCGGTGGTGACGATGCCGAGCGACGCCGGAAACAGCTTGCCGCCCAAGTGGCGCCGTTCCAGCCGGTGATAGGCGTTGCCCGCTAGCAGTACGCGGTCGGCGAGGACGCTGCCTTTTGCAGTGATCACGCCGGGGATGGGGCCGTGGTCGATGCGCACTACCGGCGAGTGCTCGAATATCCGTGCGCCCAGCGATTCGGCGACACGCGCCTCGCCCAGGCACAGGTTGAGCGGGTGCAGGTGCAGGTTGTAATGATTGAGCAGCCCGCCTCGGTAGAGTTCGGTTCGCACCACGTCGCGCACCTGGCGTGCATCGAGGAGCTCTACGTATTCCCCCATGCCGTGTGCCTGGCATGCCTCGAAGTCGGCCTCGAGGGCTGGCATGTGCGAGGGCTTCCAGGCCGCCTGAAGGTGACCGTGCTTCAGGTCGCAGGCGATGCCATACTGATTGACTCTTTCTTGGATGATGCGTTGCCCGCGCCAGCGCAGGTCCCAGACGAAGTCGTCGGCGGCCTCGCCAAGGGTGCGGCGCATCTGCTTGCGCATGGCCGCCTCGCCGGAGAGGCTGCCGGTCACCTGGCCGCCGTTACGACCGCTGGCGCCCCAGCCGATCCTGTTGGCCTCGACAATGGCGACCCGGTAACCACGCTCGGCCAGCTCCACCGCCGTTGCCACGCCGGTGAAACCACCACCGACGATGGCGACATCGACCCGGATCTCGCCCTCGAGCCGGGGGTAGTCCGACTCCTGGTGGATCGAGGCGGTATAATATGAGGCGCAGCGAGGCTCACTCATGGAGAGGTCCTTGGGTGTAGAAAATACTCAACGGATGCTAGCACAGTCTGAGGGCTGAGCCAGTGCTCCGCGCTACGCGCGCAGCACGCTACGCTGCCGAACGGCAGGGTGAACTTTGCGCACTTGGCATCAGCCGGTAGAATGGAGGTTTTCGTGTTCGGCTCGTCACCGAACGACTCGTCGGGGTGAAGTAGGCCCTGCTCCGATAGGCTGCCCGCCAGCCCTGTTGCAAGGAATCCGTACAGCAATGAGCTATCAGGTTCTGGCCCGCAAGTGGCGGCCGCGTACGTTCCATGAACTGGTAGGCCAGGAGCACGTCCAGCGTGCACTGGTCAATGCGCTCGACCAGGGGCGTCTGCACCATGCCTATCTGTTTACAGGTACGCGAGGGGTGGGCAAGACGACACTGGCAAGAATACTTGCCAAATGCCTCAACTGCACGTCCAAGGGATACGGTGACGAGGGCGTCACTTCTACGCCTTGCGGGGAGTGCGACAGTTGTCGCGCCATCGACGAGGGGCGCTTCGTCGACCTGATCGAAGTCGATGCCGCCTCGCGCACCAAGGTGGAAGACACCCGCGAGCTGCTCGACAACGTGCAGTACGCCCCGACCCAGGGACGCTACAAGGTGTACCTCATCGACGAGGTGCACATGCTTTCCACCAGCAGCTTCAATGCGCTGCTCAAGACCCTGGAAGAGCCCCCGCCCCACGTCAAGTTTCTGCTCGCCACCACCGATCCGCAGAAGCTGCCCGCCACGGTGCTGTCGCGCTGCCTGCAGTTCACGCTCAAGAACATGCCACCGGAGCGCATCGTCACCCACCTTGCCAAGGTGCTCGAGGCCGAGGGTATCGGCTTCGAGGAGAGCGCACTGTGGCTGCTTGGGCGTGCAGCCGACGGTTCGATGCGAGACGCCATGAGCCTGACCGACCAGGGCATCGCCTTCGGTCAGGGCCAGGTGCGTCATGCCGACGTGGCCGCCATGCTGGGTACGCTCGATCACCGCCACGTGCTTGCTCTGGTAGAGGCATTGGCGGACGTGGATGCGCCGAGGCTGCTGGCGGAGATCGCTCAGCTGGCTGAGCAGGGGCCCGATTTCGCCGCGGTACTCGATGATCTGGCGGCCATTTTGCATCGTCTCGCCGTGGCTCAAATGGTGCCGGACGCGGTGGACAATACGCATGGCGATCGCGATACGGTGCTTGCCCTAGCCTCGCGCTTCACCGCCGAGGACGTACAGCTCTACTATCAGATCGGCATACAGGGGCGCGGTGACATGGCCCACGCCCCCGACTTGCGCACGGCGCTGGAGATGACGCTGCTGCGCATGCTGGCATTCCGCCCCCAAGGCGTGCCCCAGCCGGCGAAAACGTCGCTGCCGCTGCGAGCCGTAGGTAGCGGCTCCGCTCCTGCGAGCGGTTCAGGAGAGCCGCCGGCTACCACTGCTCAGCGCGAAGGAAACACGGCATCTCCGACGTCGAGTCAGCCGCTCTCATCCGAACCGCAGCCGCTATCGTCCAAGCCTGACGAAGCGCCGCCGGTTGAGCCGGCTCCCGCGGAGGGGAAGGCCCTAGCTCAGCGAGTGCCAGAGCCGCCCCCGCCTTGGGAAGCGCTGGTCGACGAGGAAACGGCACCGCCACAGGATGACGCGGCTTACGCTTCGGCTCAGGAGATGGAGCAAGCCTCACCAAGTGATCTCGCGGCGACTCTTTCGCAAGAGCCCGTGATGACGGCAGCCGTGGCGATGCCGCCCGACACTGCCGGCGTGAACAGGGCACTAGAGGTGGAAGAGGCTGAGGCTGCTGTCGTGGACGCCCCTGTATTGGCGGCTGAAGAGCCCGCCACCGATGGGTCTGTCGCCGAAGTGCCTGGATGGCAGGCGGAGGCAGTCAACGCCGGGAGCGATGAACCGATCAACCATGACCGCTGGCTGCACGGTTTCGACTCCCTCGGCCTGGGCGGGCTGACTCGCAACCTCGCGGCCCACTGCGTTGTCGAAAGGGATGATGGCAAGCGGTTGACGCTGCGCCTGGACCCGTCGCAGCAGGCCATGAATGCCGAGATTCACGTACGCCGTGTGCAGGAGGCGCTGGCTGGTATCGGCATCGTGCGTCAGCTTGCCATCGAACCTGGGGCGCTGCCTACCGATATCGAGACACCGCGGCAGCGCGCCGACCGGATTGCTGCCGAGCGCCATGCTGAGGCGGTGGCAGCACTGCATCGCGATCCCCATGTCAAACAGCTGCAGGAGACTTTTGGCGCGCGCTTGATCGAGTCGAGTGTCAAACCGGCCGAAGCGGCGCCAAGGGCCTGAGTCGACAGTTTCACATTGCCAATCGAGAGGAACGACCATGATGAAAGGTGGAATGGGCAACCTGATGAAGCAGGCCCAGGAAATGCAGCAGAAGATGCAGCGTATCCAGGAAGAGATCGCCAAGTCCGAGGTTACCGGTGAAGCCGGTGCCGGCATGATCAAGGTGACCATGAACGGACGACACGACGTGAGCAAGGTCGACATCGACCCCAGCGTCATGGAAGAGGACAAGGAACTGCTCGAGGATCTGCTGGCTGCAGCGGTCAATGATGCCGTGCGTAAGGTAGAGGCCAGCTCCCGAGAGAAAATGGAGGAAGCAACGGCGGGGCTCAATCTTCCGCCGGGTTTCAAGATGCCCTTCTGATGAGCTTTTCTCCCCTCGTCGACAGGTTGATGGAGTCGCTGCGTGTCCTGCCGGGTGTGGGCCCCAAGACCGCCCAGCGCATGGCGATGCATCTGCTCGAGCGCGACCGGGATGGCGGGCGCCGCCTGGCAGGCGTGCTCGAACAGGCCATCGAGCACGTCGGCTACTGCCGGCGTTGCCGTACGCTCACCGAAGAAGAGCTCTGTGGCTTGTGCACCAGCAGCCGACGCGACGACGCCCTGCTGTGCGTGGTAGAGTCGCCGGCCGATCAGCTTGCCATCGAGGAAGCGGGGGGGTACCGCGGCCGCTATTTCGTGCTCCACGGTCATCTTTCGCCCTTGGATGGCATCGGCCCCGAGGATCTTGGCCTCGATCAGCTCGAGGCGCGGATTGCCGAAGGCGGTATCAGCGAGGTGATTCTGGCCACCAACCCTACCGTGGAGGGTGAGGCCACGGCGCACTATATCGCTGCCCAGCTTTCGCCCCATGGGGTGACGCTGTCGCGACTGGCCTATGGCGTGCCCATGGGCGGTGAGCTCGAATATGTGGATGGTGGTACCCTCAGCCGCGCCTTCAACGGCCGCCTGCCTTTTCGCGGTGAATGAAGCCGCCGCTTTTTCTGTTGCTGGATGACTGCATGACCCTGACCCCCGAGATACGCTGGATCGATAACCCCGAGGCGCTGGATGCCGCCTGCGCCGAGGTGGCCCAGGCTGAAGTGATCGCGCTGGATACCGAGTTTTTCCGCGAGAAAACCTTTCACCCGATTCCTGCCCTGATCCAGTTCTCCGCCGGGGGGGTTGCCTGGCTGATCGATCCTCTCCAGGTCGACTGTACGGATGCTTTTCGCCGGCTGTTGGGGGAAGGGCCACTGAAGCTACTGCATGCCAGCAGCGAGGATCTCGAGGTGCTGGCACACTGGGCAGACGCGCCGGTCGCCCCGTTGGTGGATACGCAGATCGCCCAGGCGCTGTTGGGCGAAGACCCCGCCATGGGCTATCAACGCCTGGTGCAGCACTGGACCGGGGAGACCCTGCCCAAGGACGAGACCCGCTCCGACTGGCTGAAGCGTCCGTTGAGCGATTCCCAGTGCTTGTATGCAGCGCTCGATGTGGTTTTCCTGCTCAAGGTATGGGAGCACCAGCGCGAGGCGCTGGAGCGGCTTGGGCGGCGTGAATGGCTCGATGCCGACTGCTGCGAACTGATGGCTCAGGCGCTGCGCAGCGACCAGGCAGACGGAGAGTGGTATCGCCGGCAACGCCAATTGTGGCGGCTTACTCCCCGCCAGATCGAGGCCTATCGGCTGTTGACCACCTGGCGCGAGGGCGAGGCACGGCGGCGCAATTTGCCGCGTGGATGGCTGGTCAATGACCGGGTGCTCTACAGCATGGCAGAGCGGATGCCCGAGAAACGCCACCAGCTCGCCGAGATCGAAGAGATAAAGCCAAGCCTGATCAAGCGCGACGGCGACACTCTGCTGGCGCTGGTCAAGCAGTCGCGGCAGTGCGAAGCGGAGAAATTGCCGCCGCCCCAGCCTTCGCCGCTGGCGCCTGACTACAAGCGACGCATGAAGGCCCTCAAGCAAGTCGTCAATCGGTGCGCCGAGCAGCTGGGCGTGGCGCCCGAGGTGTTGATGCGCCGGCGCGATCTCGAGGCGCTGATCGCCGCCGATCTGGTTGCCGATCCGTTACCCCTGCCGCAGGGTTGGCGCGGAGAGAGACTCGCGGCCCCCCTGAAGCAAGCTCTGGAAGAGGTGCAGGCGTCATGACTGACGATCGCATGCAAGGCAACAAACTGCTGTGCCAGATATACAAGAGTCCGCGAAAGTACGAAATGTATATCTATGTCGACAAGCGACAAGGTCTCGCCAAGGTGCCAGAGGCGCTGCTCGAGCGATTCGGCAAACCGGTGCCGACCATGACTCTGATCCTGACACCGGAAAAGGCCCTGGCGCGCGTCAACGTCGTCAATGTGATGGCTGCGATTCGCGAAAAGGGATTCTATCTGCAGATGCCGCCGGCCAAGGATGAGTATTTGCTGGATTTATATCGAACGCCAACCGAGGCACGCTATTGAATGCGTGAACTGTTCTGGGAGCGCTTCGACCTCGAAGAGCTCACCGCCGAAGAGTGGGAAGCGCTGTGCGACGGCTGCGGTCAGTGCTGCCTGCTCAAGTTTCAGGATGACGAGAGCGGTGATCTTGCCGTGCTGGGTGTCGCCTGCGAGCTACTGGATATCCATAGCTGCCGCTGTAGCGACTACCCCAACCGCCAGGCTCTGGTGCCGGACTGTGCGCGCCTGACGCCTCAGCGAGTCGATGAGTTTCGCTGGCTTCCCAAATCCTGCGCCTATCGTCGTGTTGCAGAGGGGCGCCGGCTGGCCGGCTGGCACCCGCTGATTTCCGGTGACCCGGAGCGTGTACATCGCAAGGGGATCAGCGTACGCAGCTTCGCCATTTCCCAGCGAGACGTCACCGAGGATGAGCTCGAAGACCACATCATCGCCATTCTGCCGATTGACGGTTGAAGCTACGCTGAACGACGAGACCCGGTCGGCGCCGGGTCGTTGCTTTGTGGGCCTCATGCCTCTCTTTCGATACGTCCCAACGCCCATAGTATGAAGGCATCCTGACGCGCATTGTCGTGCCAGGCCTTGAAACGGCCCGATGCACCACCATGACCGGCAGCCATGTCGGTCCGCAGCAGCACCGGGCCGCGTGCGGTCCCCATCTCCGTGAGCCGGGCGTAGAGCTTGGCCGGTTCCCAGTAAGGCACCCGAGAGTCGTGCCAGCTCCCTTGCAGGAACAGCGTGGGGTAGGGTTGAGGCGAAAGATTGTCCAGCGGTGAGTAGGCGCGGATACGCTTGCGCGCATCGGCTTCGTCGGGATTGCCCCACTCGGTGTACTCCGCGGTGGTCAGCGGCAGGTCGGGATTCTCCATGGTACGCAGCACGTCGACGAAAGGTACATCGAGCACCGCGGCACAGAAGGCTTCCGGAGCCAGGTTGAGGCTGGCGCCGACAAGCAGCCCCCCTGCACTGGCGCCATAGGCGGCAATCCGTTCGCCGTCGCTGAGGCCCTTTTCCACCAGGGCATTGCGCGCGGCCAGGAAGTCGCGAAAGCTGTTTTCCTTGTGTTCGAGCTTGCCCGCCAGGTACCAGGGCTCCCCACGGTCGCCACCTCCCCGAACATGGGCGACGGCAAAGGCGATACCGCGCTCGAGCAGTTCAAGCCTGGCTACCGAAAACCAGGGATCCAGCACTTCCCCATAGGCCCCATAGCCATAGAGCAGAGTGGGCAAAGGGCGTCCGACCAGATCGGCGCGCATCACTACCGAAACCGGGATCCGTTCGCCATCATGAGCGCGCGCCCAGATCCTCTCGCAGTAAAGATCCTCAGGCTGGAGACTGCCGTGAATGGGCTGAGACTTGAGCACCTGACGCTCTCCGCTATCGAGATCGTGCGCTAGCCAGCGGACCGGCATCACGAAGGACTCTTCGCGCAGGCGCAGTTGACGGCTGTCGAAGTGGGGCATGTCACCCAACATCAGGCTGCAAGGCGATTCGGGGAGCGGCAGGCGCTCGTCGCGAGGGATGGCGTGGTCGTCATCGAGTTCGACGATACGCACTCTCACCTGGGCTTCGTGGTGGTCACGCTCGGAAATGGCCAGGCCCCAGGCGAAAGCCTCCACGTCCTCGAGCGTGGTGTCTTCGCGGTGCCCGATGAGCGGTTGCCAGGGCGACTCGAGATCGTCCTCGTTCACTCTATCCAGCCGAAAGTGCGCTGCGTTGCGGTTGTGCAGCACGTAGAAGTGGCCGGGACGATGCTCCAATCCATACTCCACCCCTTTCTCTCGCGGGCGGAAGCAACGTGGGGCCTGTTCCGGCGCCAGAGCCGGCAGCAGATAGCACTCGCTGGTATCCTTTGAAGCGCTCTCAAGTACCAACCACTGGCGTGATCGCGTCTTGCCGAGCCCGAGCCAGAACTCGGGGTCGTCTTCGCGCAACACCAGTGCCGCTTCTCCGGCCTTGCCTTGGCTGAGCGGCAGTCGCCAGATGCTGTCCGGCCGCTGCGTGGCATCGTAGCGCGTGAACAGCAGCGTGATGTTGTCCTCGGCCCAGGTCAGCTCCGGGCCGATCTCTTCCAGCAGCAAATGAGGTTCACCGTCGGGCAGGGCCTTGAGGTAGAGCGAGAAGCGCTCGTCCCCGCTGGTGTCCTCGGTCCAGGCCAGCCAGTTTTCGTCCGGCGAAAGCGCCATGTCACCCATTTCCAGGTAGTGCTCTTCCCCTGCGCGTGCCTGAAGATCGAGAAACGGGGTGACCTGTGTGTTTTCGCCATTGCGGTGTCGCCACCAGATGGGATAGTCGGCATGGGCTGCCGTCTCGCTCCAGTAGGTGAAGTGGTCCAGCGCGGTGGGCAGACCTTTGACTGCCAGTTCGCGCCGTGCAAGATGGCTGTGATAGAGCCGCTCGGTCAGGCTCTCCAGCGGGGCCATCCAGTGCTTGAATTCCGCATTGGCCGCTTCCAGAAAGGCGCTGACCTGCAGATCGTCGCGATCTTCCAGCCAGTGCCATTCCGGGTCCTCGGTACGCCGAAACCGCTCGACCGGTGAAGGGGCGGCGGGGGGCTGGGAACCATGAGCTGGAACAGAAGAAGAACGATGAGGCGGCTGTGCTTTCATTGGGTCGGGTGTACCATACTCGAGATGACTTTCAATTCGTACGATCCGTCATGCGGCGGGGCGTTAATGCAACCACGAGGTATCGATGCTGACATCCGATTCGATGTCCCTACTATGGCTGACCTATCTGGGTTTGTCGCTGGTCGTGCTGATCGCAGGCTATCTGGGGCTGGCTTTCCTTCCACGTGTGCTGCGACTTCCCATTACCTGGGCGGTGGCTGGCGTTCTATTGATGCCGACGCGTTTTCGTCTGCCCCTGGTGGAAGGGGAGTACTATACCGGCATGGCGCCGGCAGTAGTGGTGGCAGCCGTGGCTTTTCTCGAGCGCAACGCTTCGGTAATGATGTCTGCAGCTCTGCTGGTGACTGCCGGTGCCCTGCTGGGCTTGGCCATCGGCATCTTGCAGGTATGGCGGTTCCGGGCGGACGATGCGCTCGCGAAGGGTACAAGGGAAAGACAACAGGACGCAGGAAAGGGCAGGAAGCAGGACGATAACAGAAGGCGTGACGGCCATGCCGGTGCACAACCGCATGCGCAGCGCAAGCGCCGGGAGCCGAAGCTCGGCTAGGGAGCCCCGATGGGGAGGGAGCGCATCAAGATATGGCACTGGCTGCTTGGATTGGCCGGGTGTCTCGTTGTGTCGAGTCATCTCATTGCCGCACCGATAGATGAACGGCCTGAAGTCCGGGTCATCTTCGATGTATCCGGCAGCATGCGTTACAACGACCCCGATCAGCTTTCTGCCGAGGCGTTGGAGCTACTCGCGGCCATGGTCCCCAACAATGCTAGGGCAGGGGTCTGGACCTTCGGCGAACGGGTGGCCAATCCGTTGCCGCCTATGCCGGTCAACATTGAATGGCGCGATCGCGCCAGGGCCTTGGCCCCGCGGCTGGTCGACTATGAGCAGTTCACCGATATCGAATCTGCCGTCTACGAGGCAGCCAGGTACCGAGCCGCTGTGCCCGCAGAGGCGCGGCTGCATCTGGTGTTGCTCACCGACGGCAAGATCGACTTGCCCGCCTGGCGAGGCAGCAAGCCAGCCATTGACGAGGCATCCCGTGCGGGTCTGCTCGAAGAGCTTGGGCCTCGCCTGGCCGACGAAGGCGTCGTGGTCCATGCCATTGCCTTCTCGGCAGAGGCCGACTTCGATCTGGTGGAGCGACTTGCACAGATGACCGGCGGGTTTTCCGCGCTCGTCATCGCGCCGGGTGATCTTCTGGGTGCCTTCCTCGACATTGTCGATCGGGTCTTTCCCAGCGACCGCGTGCCGGTTACTGATCAGCGTTTTCTCATCGAGCCGGGACTAAGCGGCTTCACCGCGCTGCTGTTCCATGGCGAGGAGCCGATTACGCTCATCGCGCCGGATGGCCGCCGCTATACTGCCGAGGAACCACCGCAAGGGGCGGACTGGCGAGGCGAGTCTCGCTACGATCTCATCAAAGTTCCGAATCCTCAGGCGGGCCAGTGGCGCCTGGAAGGCGAGCTAGGTAAAGATAGCCGCGTTACCGTGGCATCGTCGCTCAGTCTGAAGATGGATGGCGTGCCGGACACTTTGTATCTCGGATTCGACGTGCCGTTAGAGGCGTGGCTGGCACGCGATGGCGAAGCCGTGGATGCCGAAGGACTCCCCGGACATTTGCGGCTGACCGCGGAACTGCGGGACGACTCCGGTTCGGTCCAGTCGGCGACGGTGCTCGGCCAGCAGGAGGAGCGCTTCGTCGGTACACTGCCGGCTCCGCCCCGGGCGGGGTCCGCTCAGCTCATCATCCGTGCCGAAGGGCAGGGCTTCCGTCGGCAGCGTGTCCAGCCCGTCAACGTCCTGCCGGCGGTGGCGGCACGTCACGATGAAGCCAACCAGCGAGTCGTGTTGAGCGCCGAGCATCCGTTGCTCGATCGCCACAATACACGGCTGAGTGGCCAGCTTCAGGGCGTGCACATGGCCGCCGAACCTGTGACTGAACGCCGCTGGTACATAGCGCTGCCGGAGCTGGATCAGGTGCTCAGCGTACCGCTGGTGCTGCGTGGCGAGGCTACTTTGAATGGGGAGGCACGCGAACTGCAGCTGCCGCGCCTGATGCTGTTCCCATCGGTGGATACCGCAATCGACCAGGTCGACGCCAGCCCGGCACTTGAGGTGGTGCGTTTCCATGAAGAGCTGATGCCTGTCCGCGAGCCTCGCGACACGGCGTCATCGCCGCTGCCTGTGGCGGTCGAACAAGTCGTGCGTCAGATCCAGGAACTGCCGCGGGCTGCCCAGGAGCGCTGGAGGGAGTGGCGCCCGGCACTGATCGGGCCGCTCGAGGACGCCATGGGTGGTTCCAGGTGGACCGGGTTGCTGATAGTAGGCGGGCTGCTGCTGCTGTTATTGCTGTTGGCGTGGCGAATCGTGCTGCGACGACATCGTGCCGGGCCACGGGAGGAGCCGCATGTGTGAGCTGCTGGGCATGAGTGCCAACGTGCCCACCGATATCTGCTTCAGCTTCACCGGGTTCCTGCATCGTGGTGGCGGCACTGGCCCGCATCGCGATGGTTGGGGCATCGCTTTCTACGAGGCAGGCGGCTATCGGGATTTCCGTGACCCTCACCCGTCGGTTCGCTCGCCCATTGCTAGATTGATCACCGATTACCCCATCAAGTCGCATATCGTCATCAGTCATATTCGTCAGGCCAATGTGGGCCAGGTGCGGCTGGCCAATACTCACCCCTTCACCCGTGAAATGTGGGGCAGAACCTGGTGCTATGCTCATAATGGCCAGCTGGAGCAGTGGCAGGAGTTGCCTTTGAGCTTCTATCGTCCGGTGGGCGATACCGATAGCGAGCATGCCTTCTGCTGGCTCCTTGCCGAGTTGCGTGAGCAGTTCGAGGAACCACCCGCGCTGGACGATTGCGATGCTGAACTGAAAAAACGGCACGTGGCGTTCTGGCGGCTGCTCCACCAACTATGCGAGGCCTTGCGAGCAAAGGGCGTGTTCAACCTGCTACTTGCCGATGGCGAGTTTCTCTACACCTTTTGCTCGACCAAGCTGGCTCATATCACTCGACGAGCGCCATTCGGTGAGGCGGAGCTTTCCGACGCCGAGCTAACGGTCAACTTCGCCGAGCACACCACCTGTAACGACATCGTTTCCGTGATTGCGACCGAGCCGTTGACCAGCAATGAGGCGTGGGTTCGCATGCAGCCTGGAGAGCTTCTCGTGTGGCGACATGGGCACGTCGTGGCCCGGTTCGTTGCCGAAAGCTCAGCCGTGCAAAGCTGAGAGTTCTCCTACCATCGGCTTGCCTTTCTGCGGAATCTTGCCCAGCTTTGTAATCAATGCATCAGCCCGACTTTGCCTGTTCCTGTGTGAACGGACGTTTGAATCATACGTTTTACAGACATGCGATGCCTGGTATAACGTTACGGTTTTAGTCACAACAAGAACTGGCGGGGTCGAGGTGATCGCCGCGTCGACAAAGCTGTGGAGATAGCGCCTATGAATGAGCAAGCCAACGCCGGTATTCTCAATGGACCTGAGTTGAAGGGCATGGAGCAGTACCGATCGCTGATGGACGTCTTCCATGAGGCAGTGAAACGGTTTGCCGACAAACCAGCTTTCACCTGCATGGGCCAGACGCTGTCTTTTGCCGAGCTCGACCGGCTGTCGGCAGATTTCGCTGCCTGGCTGCAGCACGAAACGGATCTCAAGCCTGGCGATCGCATCGCCATTCAGCTGCCCAACGTGCTGCAGTTTCCGGTAGCCGTCTTCGGCGCAATGCGCGCGGGCCTAGTGGTGGTAAACACCAACCCTCTCTACACCGAGCGGGAGATGGCACACCAGTTCAAGGATTCAGGTGCGCGTGCCATCTTGATCCTGGCCAATATGGCCAGCAAGCTTGAGAAGGTGCTCGATCGTACCGACATCGAGCACGTTCTGGTGACTGAGCTTGGCGACCTGCACGGCTTCCCCAAGCGTTTTTTGATCAATGCCGTGGTGAAGTATGTCAAGAAGATGGTGCCTTCCTACTCACTGCCGATGGCGGTGTCCTTCCGCAAGGCGCTGAAGGACGGTGCTTCGCGTCAGCACCGTGAGGTCGAGCGCGAGATGGATGACATCGCCGCGCTGCAGTACACCGGTGGAACCACCGGCCTGCCCAAGGGCACCATGCTGACCCACTGCAACCTGGTGGCCAACATGCTGCAGGCGGATGCGGCCATCGGGCCGGGCCTGGGAGAAGGCAAGGAGGTGGTGATCGCACCGCTGCCGGTGTATCACATCTATACTTTTACCGTGAACTGCCTGTTCTTGATGAAAACCGGCAACCACTCCATCCTGATCACCAATCCTCGCGACCTGGACAACTTCGTCAAGGAACTGCAAAAGATCGAGTTTACCGCCTTCATCGGCCTTAACACCCTGTTCAACGCACTGTGCAATCGCGACGACTTCCGCAAACTCGACTTTTCCAAGCTGCGTCTGACCATTTCCGGCGGGATGGCGCTGACCAAGGCGTCGGCAGAGCGCTGGAAGGAAGTGACCGGCTGCTCCATCGCCGAAGGCTACGGGCTTACCGAGACATCGCCGGTGGTCAGCTTCAACCCCGTTGACGACATTCAGCTCGGTACCATCGGCAAGCCGGTGGCGGGGACTTCGGTCAAGGTGGTGGACACCGATGGCAATACCTTGCCGCTGGGGGAGCCGGGTGAGCTGTGCGTCAAGGGGCCTCAGGTGATGAAGGGCTACTGGAACCTCGACGACGAGACCGCCAAAGTACTGAGCGACGATGGTTGGTTCTCTACCGGTGATATCGCCGTGCTGCAGGAAGATGGCTTCATCAAGATCGTCGACCGCAAAAAAGACATGATTCTGGTGTCCGGCTTCAACGTCTATCCCAACGAGATAGAAGACGTGGTGTCGAGCCATCCCGGCGTGGTCGAAACGGCGGCAGTCGGTGTCAAGGACGAAGACAGCGGTGAGGCGGTGAAGCTGTTCGTCGTCAAGAAGGACGAGAACCTCGACGCGAAGACACTGCGAGAGTGGTGCAAGAAGGAACTGGCCGGCTACAAGGTTCCCAAATTCGTCGAGTTTCGCGATGAGCTGCCCAAGACCAACGTAGGCAAGGTGTTGCGTCGCCAGCTGCGTGATGAAGAGAGCGACAGCAAGGAGTAGTCCGGCTTCCATTGGCCGAACTCCGCTTCCCGGCGTTACAATGATCAGCCCGCTCCGGTTTTCCGGAGCGGGCTGGTTTTTTCCATGGCAAGAGGATGGCTGTGAGCACCGCAATCCGTACTGGTTCCGCCAACGCTGCCGACAGCTCAGAGCTCGAGCGCCTCGGGCGTGCTCTCGATGAGGCCATGCTGCGCGACCGGCAGGGGTTGTCCCGCAGACTGAAGGGCATTGAACGGCGTTTGCGGGACGGCAAGCCGGTGGATCGAGGGCTGGCCGAGGTGGCACGCGACATGGAGCGCTCCGTGGCGCTTGCCAACAGACGCATGGCCCGTCCGGTGACTTTGAACTATCCGCCCGAGCTGCCGGTGGCCGAGCGCCGCGACGACATTCTCGCAGCCCTGCGGCAGCATCAGGTGGTGGTCGTGGCAGGCGAAACCGGCTCCGGCAAGACCACTCAGCTACCCAAGCTATGTCTGGAGCTGGGTCTGGGCCGCCGTGGACTGATTGGCCACACCCAGCCGCGTCGGTTGGCGGCACGTTCCGTTGCCACTCGCTTGGCCGAGGAGCTCGAGGTGCCGCTGGGCGACCAGGTTGGCTATCAGGTTCGCTTCACCGACCAGACCGGTGACGACACCTTGGTCAAGCTGATGACCGACGGCATCCTGCTGGCCGAGACGCGACACGATCCCGATTTGACGCGCTACGAGGCGATCATCATCGACGAGGCCCACGAGCGCAGCCTCAACATCGATTTTCTGCTCGGCTACCTCAAGCGCCTGCTGGCGCGCCGACCCGAACTCAAGTTGATCATCACGTCGGCGACCATCGACGTGGAACGCTTCGCCGAGCACTTCGCCCTGCCAGGCGACGATGGCGAGCTAGTGCCCGCTCCGGTAGTGGAGGTTTCCGGGCGTACCTACCCGGTGGAGGTGCGCTACCGCCCGCTGGTACGCGAGGCGGACGACGAAGCCGACCGCACCCTGCAAGAAGGCATTCTTCACGCCGTGGAGGAGATCGAGCAGGTCGAGCGCGAGAAGCGCTGGTTCCATGGTCCGCGCGACATTCTGGTGTTCCTGCCCGGCGAGCGGGAAATCCGCGAGACAGCCGATACGCTGCGGCGTGCCGATCTCAAGGGCACCGAGATCCTGCCGCTCTACGCGCGCCTCTCCAACGCCGAGCAGAACCGTGTCTTCGCCCCCCATGCCGGCAGGCGCATCGTGCTGGCGACCAACGTTGCCGAAACCTCGCTTACCGTGCCCGGTATACGCTACGTGATCGACCCGGGGCTGGTGCGCATCAGCCGCTACAGCTACCGATCCAAGATTCAGCGCCTGCCGGTGGAAGCGGTGAGCCAGGCCAGTGCCGACCAGCGCAAGGGCCGCTGTGGGCGCGTGGCCGAGGGTGTATGCATTCGTCTCTATGACGAGGAGGATTTCCTCTCCCGCGCTGCATTTACCGATCCCGAGATCCGCCGCACCAACCTGGCTTCGGTGATCCTGTCGATGCTGTCACTCAAGCTCGGTGACATCGAACGCTTCCCCTTTGTCGATCCCCCCGATGCGCGTTTCATCAAGGATGGCTTTCGTCTGCTGTTCGAGCTGGGAGCGGTAGACGAAGGCGACCGGCTGACCCCAGTGGGACGCAAGCTGGCTCGTCTGCCCATCGACCCGCGCCTGGCGCGCATGGTGCTGGCGGGTGCCGAGCAGGGCGGCTTGCGTGACGTGCTGATCGTGGTGTCGGCGCTAGCGGTGCAGGACCCGCGTGACCGTCCGGCGGAGAAGCGCGAAGCTGCCGATCAGGCCCACCGACGCTGGCAAGACCCCGACTCCGACTTCGTTGCGCTGCTCAATCTTTGGCAGGGTTTCGAGGCGGCACGCGACGAACTCTCGGGCAATCGCTTGCGGCGCTGGTGCAAGGATCACTATCTCAACTACCTGAGACTGCGTGAATGGCACGATACGTTCCGTCAGCTGCGCCAGCTGCTGCGCGAGATGGAAATAGAAGTGCCACCGCCAGTGGTTTCGACCCAGCCGTCGGCACAAGAAGAGGACGCCCAAGCGCGTCAGCAGGCTCGCCGACAGAGCGCTGCGCAGCTGCATAAAGCGTTGCTCACGGGTTTGCTGTCGCACTTGGGCACGCTCACCGAAAATCGGGAATATCTGGGGGCGCGCAACCGCAAGTTCGTCATCCATCCCGGCTCGGGGCTGGCCAAGAAGGCCCCTAAATGGCTGATGGCTTTCGAACTGGTGGAAACGACCCGGCTTTTTGCCCGTATCGTGGCCAAGATAGAACCTCAGTGGATCGAGCCGGTGGCCGGACACCTGGTCAAGCGTAGCTATAGCGAGCCACATTGGGAGATGAAGCGTGCCCAGGTGGTCGCCAAGGAGCAGGTTACGCTATTCGGTTTGCCCATCGTTACCGGGCGCAGCGTTCACTATGGAACGATTGCTCCTGAAGAATCGCGCGAGCTGTTCATCCGTCGCGCGCTGGTGGAGGGCGATTTTCGCACCCGGGGCGAGTTCTTCGACTACAATCGTGCTCTGGTCGAAGAGGTCGAGGATCTCGAGGACAGGGCCCGCAAGCGCGACATTCTGGTCGACGAAGAGACGTTGTTTGCCTTCTACGATGAGCGCATTCCCGGGCATGTCGTCAACGGCAAGGGCTTCGAGGCGTGGCGTCGTAAGGCCGAAGCTGAGAATCCCGCCGTACTCAAGTTCGATCGCGATGCGCTGTTGGCACGCGAGGCGCAGGAAGTCACTGCGCTCCAGTACCCCGACGAACTGTTGCTTGGCGGGGTGCGTTATCCGCTTGGCTATCGCTTCGAACCAGGGGCAGCGGACGATGGCGTGACCCTGACGGTGCCGGCAGCCATGCTTCCCCAACTGCCCCGGGCACGCCTCGAGTGGCTGGTGCCGGGGCTGCTGCGCGAGAAATGTATTGCCCTGCTCAAGTCACTGCCCAAGGCGATTCGGCGACAGGTGGTACCGATCCCCGACTGGGTCGATGCTGCGCTCGAGACGCTCACTCCCGATGACGTGCCGCTCAGCGAGGCGCTGGGCGAATTTCTTCGCCGCCGAACTGGCGTGCGTGTTCACCCGGACGACTGGCGCTACGATCAGCTCGAGTCTCACCTGGTGATGAATGTCCGCGTGATCGACCATGAGGGCAAGGAGCTGGGGCAGGGGCGCAATGTGCGTGAGCTGGAGCGTCGCTTCGAAGCCGCTGCGGGAGAAGGCGCCAGGGCGCTTGCCGCCGAGGTCAGCGAGGCGCCCAATGTCATCGGACTGCCGCAATCGCCCCTACCGGAGTCGCGGGTAACCACACAGGCGGGTATCCGCGTCGAGGCGTACCCGGCACTGGTGCCCGAAGGTGAGGCCTTCCGCATCGAGCTGTTCGATCATCCAGGCAAGGCCGAGCAGGCCCACCGTCGGGGTGTGGTGCGGCTGGCCATGACGCGCCTGCCGGAGCAGGTACGCGTGATCCAGCAGCTCAAGGGGCTCGATGCTTGTGCCTTGCTGTTCACCAAGGTCGGTAGCAAGCGAGCGCTGGTCGACGATGTGGTCGAAGCGGTATTTGCTCGAACCCTGGGAATGGCCCCGCTACCTCGAAGTACCGCCGAGCTCGATGCCCGGCTCGACGCTACCCGCGGCGAGCTGGTACCCGCTGCGGAGGAGGTGGTTGCGACTCTCAAGCGCGCGCTGGAAGGTCACCTGGCGGTAGCCAAGGCACTCAAGGGCAATCTGAATCTCGCCCTGACCCTGGTTTACGGCGATCTCAAGACGCAGATGCAGCGGCTGGTGCACCCGGGCTTCGTGAGCGAAGCTGATAGGTGGCTGGAGGAGTATCCGCGCTACATGGAGGCGGCGCTGATCCGGCTGGAAAAGGCTCCCCGTGAGCGTATGCGCGACCAGATGCACATGCA
>NZ_JAFIFK010000102.1 GCF_020832045.1 Halomonas sp. | reverse complement strand
TTGGCGGCCGGAGTCTCGGCTTTCGCCGGAGCGGCGGTCTTGTCGGCCTGGGTATCGTCTTTCGCCGGAGCGGCGGTCTTGTCGGCCTGGGGCTTGGCTTTCGCCGGAGCGGTGGTCTTGTCGGCCGGGGGCTTGGCTTTCGCCGAAGTGGCGGTCTTGTCAGCCTGGGGCTTTGCTTGTGCCGGAGCGGCGGTCTTGTCGGCCGGGGGCTTGGCTTTCGCCGGAGCGGCGGTCTTCTCGACCGGCGGCTTGGCTTTCGCCGGAGCGGCGGTCTTGTCAGCCTGGGGCTTGGCTTTCGCTGAAGTGGCGGTCTTGTCAGCCTGGGGCTTGGCTTGTGCCGGAGCGGCGGTCTTGTCAGCCTGGGGCTTGGCTTGTACCGGAGCGGCGGCCTCGGCGGTGTCAGTGGGGCGTGCAAGTGGACGGAACGTGTCGCTGAATACCGCGTTGAGGTCGAAGGTAGAGCATTTGCCCAGCGAGTCGAAATTTTCCTTCAACCACAGATCGGCCCAGCCTCGGCCCTGGCGGTAAAGCTTGGAGACGAAGTCCCATTGAGCGTTGAGTTTGCTCGACGCATTCAGCTGTTCCACTTCCTTCTCGGCGTGAATCAGATGCAAGCGCATGGAACGGTAGCGTTCGACTTCCAATCCTTCGGCATCGATTAGTTGCTGTAGCAGCTGGATGCTGCGCAGCTCCTTGATCAAGCTGGTATTGAAGGTGATCTCGTTGATGCGATTGATGATGTCACGGGCGCTGTCCGGCAGTGTCTGGCGTATCAGCGGGTTTACCTGAATCACGACCAGGTCCTGACAATCCATGTCATCCACCAGCGGAAACAGCGCCGGGTTGCCACTGTAGCCGCCGTCCCAATAGGCCTCGCCGTCGATCTCCACGGCCGGGAACATGAACGGCAGGCAGGCCGAGGCCATGACGGTATCCACCGTGATATCAGGCTGGGTGAAGACCTTGGCGCGTCCGGTGCGAACGTTGGTGGCGGTGACGTACACCTTGGCCTTGCGGCAGGCGTTGACCCGCTCGAAATCCACCAGCTTGCCTACCAGGTCACGCAGGGGATTGAGCTTCATGGGATTCAGCTTCGCCGGGGCGATGAGCTGAGTAAGACTTTCGAACATCAGATAGGTGGGCGAGTTGTCCAGGCTGCTGTTGCCCATCAGCTGGTCCCAGGGCGTCGGCTGGATAGGCGAGAAACGCGCTGCATCGCTGACCCCGCGCCAGAAATTGTGCAGTGCCTCACGGGCGCCTTCGCGACCGCCGCGGTGTAGTCCATCTGCCAAGACGACAGCGTTCATGGCGCCGGCGCTGGTGCCGCTGACGCCGTCGATCTCCAGGCGCTCCTCTTCCAGCAGTCGGTCGAGTACGCCCCAGGTCAGTGCGCCGTGTGAACCGCCGCCCTGCAGGGCGAGATCGATATGCTTGCGTTCTTCCTTGGCCATGTTAGCTCCTATGTCTTTGATGCTGCGTTGCAGTATAGCGGTTCATTGAACGCTTGCCTCCTGTATTGAAAAGGAATCTGAATGAGTTATTGGACTAAAGTCGAAGGAAAGTGATAATATGGAAAAATATTCCACAAACATCAGAGGAGGCGATCCCGAAGGGATCGCAACGAGCCATGACCACATTGCGTTTCCCTACCATTTGGGATTTGCCGCTGCCAAGCCGTCGCGGCCTGAGCGTCGACGAGACCGTGAAAGCCCCGGTCACCGAGCGCTTCCTGACCATTTGGGATGTCCCGCTGCGTGCCAAGAAGCCGAAGAGCAAGCGTGCGCCGCGCAAGTTGAGCAAGTTTTACATCTGAGGGCGTTTTTTTATGCGCTTCAGATATAAGTAGAAAGGATTAAATAACGCCCATGCCGGTCGGCATGGGCGTTTTCTTGTTTGTGTGTTCAGTTGAGTTGCGCGATTGACATTGCTTTTTCTTAACCTTGATTCTTGGCGGTTACTGGACCACTTTGAATCAGTATTCGATAGTTGTATTAGTCTATTGGGCTTGTACGGCTCTCGGGGGATGTATAAGAAAAAGAGAGGGAAGTGGCCATGAGCTTCGTTTCAGGACGACTCCTGCCTGATGGCGAAAGTCGCTGTGATAAATGCAGCCACCATTCGCGCTGCTTGTCTTTAGGTTTGGAGGGGGAAGCCAAGTACGCATTTGATTCCATGCTTGAACGATCACGTCAGCTTAAGCGCGGTGAGGATCTGGCGTATGAGGAGGGTCGTTTTACCAGTCTCTATGTAGTGCAGACGGGGAGCCTGAAGCAGGTGGTGTCTCAGGTGGGAGCACGAGATCAGGTCACGCACTTTTACTTGCCGGGCGATCTGGTGGGCCTGGATGGCATTGGGGATGGTCGATGCGGCGGCAAAATAATCGCGCTGGAGTCGACGTTTGTCTGCGAATTGCCTTTTTCGAAGCTCGAATCACTGCTGCAAAATTCCTGCGCACTTCGCAGTCGTCTCTTCCATAGCATGGGGACGGAGCTGAGAAACGACCGGCGTATGATGTGCCTTCTTTCAGGCCATACCGCCGATCAACGTCTAGCGAGCTTCCTGTTGGAATTTTCAGAGCGCTTCAAGCTTCGTGGATACTCACCAACATGCTTCAATCTTTCCATGTCGCGTGCTGATATAGGCAGCTATCTGGGCCTTGCCATCGAAACTGTCAGCCGAGTATTGGGGCGTTTTCAAAAGCAAGAGCTGATTATGCTCAAAGGTCGCCAAGTAACGCTACTGACCCTGACGGGGCTTTGTCATGTGGTAGAAGATAGCTTAGGGCGTCATTCAGGTTTTTGAGCGTTCTGATGGGGCCGTCTACATTTCCTTTCGGTACGCGATAGTTGCACCGAACTCAGCACAGCCTCATGCCAAGCAGCAGTAAGGAAGCATCGGCGTTTTGCCAGCCCCACCATGTCAGGGCCAGTACGCCGGTCATGACGCCCAGCAGGGCGAGACGAAAGAGCGACAGGCGGTGGGTCATGCCTTGGCCTCCTGGGTGACGGTGCGCTCCACCGGCGCTTCACTGATGAACCAGTGCAGCAGCGCGGCGACTACCGAGAGCAGAATCGCGAGCTTCCATACCACATCATAGTCGCCATGCAGGTCGTACAGCATGCCGCCCAGCCAAACGCCGGTGAACGAGCCGACCTGATGGAAGAGAAAGACGATACCGCCGAGCATGGAGAGATGCCTTACGCCGAACACCGAGGCGACGATGCCGTTGGTCAGCGGAACGGTAGAGAGCCACAGCAGTCCCATCGCGATACCGAACAGATAGGCACTGGCCGGGCTCAGCGGCATGAACACGAAGGCGGCTATGACTGCACCGCGGGTCAGGTAGAGCCAGCTGAGTAGCCGCGGTTTGGAATAGATCCCCCCGAGCCATCCGGCGGCGTAGGTACCGAAGATGTTGAACAGCCCCACCAGCGCCAGCACCGTGCTGCCGACGTGCAGCGCCAGACCGTTATCGAACAGGTAGCCGGGCAGGTGCACGCCGATGAACACTACCTG
>NZ_JAFIFK010000014.1 GCF_020832045.1 Halomonas sp. | reverse complement strand
GCCCCGAACATGACGGGCTAGAACCCGAGGAGTGGAACTACGAGGCGCTGGCGTGGGAGAACGGTGAGCTGCTTTTCCGGGTGGGCGAAGAGCGCTGGGTCTTTGATCCGGATAGCGGGGAGGTGCGGCCCTCGAAGCAGTGAGTTTTACATCTGGGATTTACAAATGGCGAGTGGTCTTCCAACCACTCGCCATTTTCGTTTCAGGCTTGCTCGCGCTGGTGCTGGCACCGCCCCCCGGCCCAGGTTTCCAGGATGCTGCGGTCGTCGCCGAGCATCATCAGGGCGAACAGCCGCTCGCCGAGGGTTTTGCAGCGGGCGTAACGGCGCCCGAGCAGCGGCGAGCCGTCGGGGTCGATCACGACGAAGTCGGCCTCCATGCCTGGCGCCAGGCGGCCGATCTTGCCGTCCAGCGAGAGCGCCTTGGCGTTGCCCAGGGTGAGGCCGTAGAGGCCTTGCCAGGCGGTCAGCGGTTGGCCGCGCAGTTGGCCGACCTGGTAGCCGGCCTTGAGGGTGGCGAGGCCGGAGAGGTCGGTGCCGCCGCCGATGTCGCTGGCGTAGGTGATGTTGAGGCCGACCTCGCGTGCCGCCAGGCGGTCGAACAGGCCGCTGCCGAGGAACATGTTGGAGCTGGGGCAGAAGGCGATGTTGGCGCCGCGCTCGGCCAGTCTGCAACGCATCTCCTGATCGAGATGGATGCCGTGGGCGAAGGTGCTGCGCGGGCCGACCAATCCGGACTGCTCGTAGACTTCGAGATAGTCCCGGCTCTCGGGGAACAGCTCGGCAACCCAGTCGAGCTCGCCGGGGTTCTCGGAGAGGTGGGTCTGCAGCCACAGGCTGGGGTCGTTGCGCAGCAGGCCGCCGGTGGCGTCGAGCTGCTCGCGGGTGGAGGTCGGGGCGAAGCGCGGGGTGAGGCTGTAGCCGAGGCGCGCCTTGCCGTGCCAGTCGCCGATCAGGCGTTCGGTGTCGCGGATTCCGCCATAGGTGTCGTCGCACAGCACCTCGGGGGCGTTGCGGTCCATCAGCACCTTTCCTGCCAGCATGCGCAGGTCGCGCTCGCGGCAGGCCGAGAAGAAGGCTTCCACCGAGGTGGGGTGGCTCGAGCAGAACACCTGAGCGGTGGTGGTGCCGACCCGCAGCATCTCGTCGAGGAAGGCGTTCGAGATGACATCGGCACGCTCGCGCTGGGCGAAGCCGCACTCCTCGGGGAAGGTGTACTCGTTCAGCCAGTCGAGCAGCTGGCGGCCGTAGGAGGCCATGATCTCCAGCTGCACGTAGTGCACGTGGCTGTCGATGAAGCCGGGCATCACCAGCTTGCCGCGATGGTCCACCGTCTCGATGCCCTCGGGCAGCCGTGGTGCCAAGGCGGCGTAGTCGTCGATGGCTTTGATGCGGCCGTTCTCCAGCCACAGGGCGCCATCTTCGAAGTGACGCACGCTGCCTTCGGCGGGTTTGTCGCCCTCGCCGGGGTCGGCATCGAAACTCAGTAGTTCGGCGCGTATGACGCGGGATTCGTTCTGGTTCATCTTGTCAGGGCCTTAATGGATACGATGGCCGGGGCTGTTCCGGCGACAGGCCATCGGGGAGGCGCTGTGAACCCGTCCCTGGGCGCTACCTTCGCCATCCATGGCGAAGGACCTCCCCTTTGGCCTGTCCCCGGCGCCCCTGTTTCTTGGCGCACTTTCATCATCGCGATTGTTAACTAAAAAGAGCGCGCAGCTTTGCCGGTTCCAGGCCGCGCTGATCGGCGCGTTCGGCAGAGCCGACCATGGGCAGCAGCTCGGCCAAGGCGGCAATGGCGATGGCGTAAGGGGTCTTGTCGCCGCCGGTGCCGCCCTTCGCCATGCCGATGGGGCAGCGCACTCGCGCCAGTGCCGTGTGGTCATGGCCGGCATCGGTGAGCCGTGAGCGGAAGCTGGCCCACTTGCTCTTGGAGCCGATCAAGCCGATGGAGGCGATATCGTCGCGTTTGAGCAGGGCGTCGACCAGAGCGCAGTCCTCGGCGTGGTCGTGGGTCAGCACCAGCGCGTGGCTACCCGCCGGCAGTGCCGCCACGGCGGCCTGCGGGTCCGGCGCGTGGCGGCAGGCGAGGCGCGGCTGGTCCTCGGCCCAGTCGGGGAAGGCGCCGTCGCGACTGTCGTGCCACAGCACCCGCCAGGGCAGCGGGTCGGCCAGGCGCACCAGCTCGGTGCCGACATGGCCGGCACCGAAGAGGGCAAGGGTGGCCGCGCTGCCGGGGAACACCTCCAGCAGCACGTTGACGAAGCCGCCGCAGCATTGGCCGCTGCGCCCGCCCAGGGCGAAGGCCTCCATGCTCATCCCGCTCTCGCCCCGCGCTAGCTTCTCGCGGGCGGCGTCGATCACCTGGAACTCGAAGGTGCCGCCGCCCAGGGTGTCGTGAACGGCATCCTCGGTGATCACCATGCGCGCGCCGGGCTCGCGGGGTGTGGAGCCGGCGCTGGTCACCACGGTGGCCAGCGCGTGGGGCAGCCCCTCGCGCTGCAGGGCATGCAGCGCTTCGTGCCAGGGGGTGGGCCGTGGCGCGTTCATTACGGCGCGCCTCGTTCCAGCCGCGCACTGTCGTAGCGGCTACGCAGCTCCTCGGCGGCCAGCAGCACCCGCTCCGGAGTGGCCGGGGTGTCGAGGCGAGGTGCCTCGGCATAGTCCGCCAGGCTCGCCAGGGCATCGCGCAGCGCCGACCATACCGCCATGCCGAGCATGAAGGGCGGTTCACCCACCGCCTTGGAGCGGTAGATGCTGGCCATGGAGTTGGGGTGACCCTCCATCAGCTTGACGTTGAATACCGGCGGCAGGTCGCCGTAGGTGGGGATCTTGTAGGTCGCCGGGCCGTCGGAGATCAGCCGGCCGGCCTCGTTCCACTTCAGCTCTTCGCTGGTCAGCCAGCCCATGCCCTGGATGAAGCCGCCCTCCACCTGGCCGATGTCGATGGCCGGGTTCAGCGAGTCGCCGACGTCGTGCAAAATGTCGACCCGGTCGACCTGGTATTCGCCGGTCAGGGTATCCACGCTGACTTCCGCCACGGCGGCGCCGAAGGCGTAATAGTAGAAGGGGCGGCCCTGGCCGACGTTGCGGTCGTAGTGGATCAGCGGCGTGGCGTAGAAGCCCTTCTCGGAGAGCAAGATACGGTTGAGATAGGCGGTCTGCACCAGCTCGCCCCAAGGAATGCGCCGCTCGCTCTCGCCGTAGCCGGCGACGAGGTGACCAGCTTCCAAGCGCATGTCATCGCGGTCGAGGCCTTGGTCCTTGTAGAGATGCTCATGGGCGAAGTCGAACAAGCGCTGCTTGAGCTTCACGCAGGCGTCGCGGGCGGCCTGGCCGTTGAGGTCGGCGCCGCTGGAGGCCGCGGTGGGCGAGGTGTTGGGCACCTTGTCGGTGCGGGTGGCGGTGATGCGCACCTCATCCACGTCGAGCCCCAGTTCGCGAGCCACCACCTGGCAGATCTTGGTGTGCAGGCCCTGGCCCATCTCGGTGCCGCCGTGATTGATCATCACGCTGCCGTCGGTATAGACGTGCAGCAGGGCGCCGGCCTGGTTGAGGTGCTTGGCGGTGAAGGAGATGCCGAACTTCACCGGGGTCAACGCCAGGCCGCGCTTGACGATCGGGCTCTCGGCGTTGAACTCGGTAATGGCACGGCGCCGCGCCCAGTACTCGCTGCTGGTTTCGAGCTGCTCGACAAGCTCGCGCAGCAGCTTGATCTGGTCCACCTGCTGGCCGTAATGGGTGGTCTGACGGCCGGGGCGGTAGAAGTTGCGCTTGCGCACCGTCAGCGGGTCTTCGCCGATGCGTCGGGCGATGTCGTCCATTGCCGCCTCGATCACCATCATGCCCTGGGGGCCGCCGAAGCCGCGGAAGGCGGTGTTGGAGGCGGTGTGGGTGCGGGCGCGATGGCCGATCACCCGGGCCTCGCCCAGCGAGTAGGCGTTGTCGCTGTGGAACATGGCGCGGTCGACGATGGCATCCGAGAGGTCGGGTGAGTAGCCGCAGTCGCCGATCACGGTAATCTCGCCGCCCTGGATCACGCCTTGCTCGTCGATGCCCAGCCGGTAGCGATTGTGGAACGGGTGGCGCTTGCCGGTGGCGCGCATATCATCGGCGCGGGGCAGGCGCACGCGGGTAGTGCGACCGGTGCGCCGGGCGATCAGCGCGGCGATGCAGGCCCAGGGGGAAGCCTGGGTCTCCTTGCCGCCGAAGCCGCCACCCATGCGACGTACTTCCACGGTCACGGCATGGAACGGGATGCCCAGCACCTCGGCCACCAGCTTCTGGGTCTCGCTGGGGTGCTGGTTGGAGGTGTGGACGATCACGCCCTCGTCTTCGGTGGGCTGCACCAGGCACGCCTGGCCTTCGAGATAGAAGTGCTCCTGTCCACCGACGAACTGTTCGGCCTCGACCACGTGGGCGGCATTGGCCAGGGCCTGCTCCCAGTCGCCGCTCTGCTGTACGTGGGTGGGGCGCACGAACTCGCCGCGCTCGGCGGTGGCCACCGGGTCGAGGCAGGCCGGCTGCTCGTCGATCTCGGCGATACCCTTGGCCAGGGCGGCATTGACCGCTTCGCGGGCGGCGCGATAGCTCTCGGCGGCCACGGCGAACATCACCTGGCCGACGTAGCTGATCTCTTCCTCGACGAAGATCGGGTCGCCGGGGAACACGGGGCCGATATCGGTATGGCCCGGCACGTCGTGGAAGCCGACCACATCGACCACGCCTGGCATGTCACGAACCTTGTCCAGATCGAGCCGGGTAAGGCGGCCATGGGCGACCGGTGAGAGCGCCAGCGCCACGTGAAGGGCATCGGCCGGTGCCTTTAGGTCGTCGATATAGGCGGCGCGGCCGGTGACGTGCTTCACCGCGCTCTCATGGGCACGTGAGTGCGGATGCGAGCCGGGATGTACGGTATCCCGCGCCAGCGGGGCAGCACCTTTGATGCGGCCTTCGAGCTCCTCGCGCGCCACGGCGGAGTCCGCGCTCATGTCGGCGGTGGCGTCATCGGCTATCTCTGTCGACTTGTTCAGCTTAGTGAGCGTACGCATGGAGCATCACCTCCCGGGAGCTGTCGGTCTCGGCCTGCGCAATGGAAAGGCGCAGACGCTCGAGCAGGTTGGCGGCGGAGAGCTGGCGGTAGTGAGCGCTGCCGCGTACGTCGCTCATGGGCTGGAAGTCTTTCCCCAGGGCCTGGCGGGCTGCCTGGAAGGCCGCCGCATCGGGCGCCTTTCCTTCGAGTGCCGCCTCGGCGTGAGCGGCTCGCTTGGGAATGGCCGCCATTCCGCCGAAGGCGAGGCGCACGTCGCGCATCACGCCGTTCTCCATGCGCCAGGCGAAAGCGCCCAGCACGGCGGAGATATCGTCCTCACGACGTTTGGACAGCTTCCATACCTTGAGAGTTTGGCCCGCCACAGGGCGCGGCAGGAAGATCGCGCGAATGGCCTCGCCTTCGCGCAGCGCGGTGCGCTTGTAGTCGAGAAAGAAGTCCTCGAGAGGCAGCTCGCGCTCGCGCACTCCATGACCGTCATCTGGGCCGACCAGGCGCAGACGCGAACCTAGCGCCAGCAGCACCGGTGGGGTGTCGCCGATGGGCGAGGCGTTGGCGACGTTGCCGCCCAGGGTGCCGCGGTTGCGCACCTGCTGGGAGCCGAGGCGGTGCAGCAGGTGGGCGAAGGCGTCGTAGTGCTCCTCGAACAGCGGCTCGAGGCGGGAATAGGTGACGGCGGCGCCAAGCCACCAGCCGCTGCGGCCGTCTTCCAGCGTGGTCTCGTCGATGTCGTTGAGTTCGGCGACCCGGGTCACGTCGATGACATGCTCGAAGTGCGCCAGGCGCTGGGTAGCTTCCAGCCACAGGTCGGTGGCACCGGCGACCAGGCGTGCCTTGGGGTGGCGCTTCAGACAATCGACGAGCGCGGCGAGGGTGGTGGGCTGCAGGAAAGCGGCCTCGTCACCGGATGCCATCTCTGTAGTCTTGGTCGCTGCGGCGGCATCCAGCCACTGCGGGCGGTTGTCGGGGTGCTGGTTCATGCTCAGGGCGGCATCGCGAATCGGGCGGTAGCCCGTACAGCGACACAGGTTGCCACCCAGCGCAGCCTCAAGGCGCTGAGGTGTCAGCGGCGCCGGGGCATGGCGTTGCTGTTCGTGCAGGGTAAACAGCGACATCACGATGCCCGGCGTGCAGAAGCCGCACTGGCTGCCGTGGCATTCGACCATGGCGGCCTGGGCGGGATGCAGGCTTTCGCCCTGGGCCAGACCTTCCACGGTGACCAGATAGCGGCCATTGAGCTGATGCGCGGGCGTGATGCAGGCATTGGCACTGTGATAGCGCAGCTCGCCATTGGGGCCGGGCTCGCCGATGGCCACCGTGCAGGCGCCGCAGTCACCCGAGGCGCAGCCCTCCTTGGTGCCGGTAGCGCCGAGCGTTTCGCGCAGCAGCTCCAGTACGCTGGTTTCCGGGGTGGCTTCGCTTCGGCACGGCCGCCCGTTGAGCATGAAGTCGATCATCGCCTTGTCTCTTGTTGATTGTCTTTTGTTGCTTGTCTCTTTGTCATTGTGTGCAGCTGAACGGTCTTGCTTGACCAAATGGTCAGGATGTCCTCAGCTTGGGCCAGAATGTCGCACTTTGCAAGAGCTGTATGGCGATCAATTCGTGCTTTGCAGAGTCTGATATCAGTATGGCGTGTGCAGTGCCGTCGATGGTCTCATTTGCAGGAACCGTCGCCGTGGGGCACTCTCTTGCTTCTCACCACATTCACAGGGCAGGGGCCTGTCGATGACCGACGTGACCGAAACCGAGACCTTGCAGCCCGTGCGGCAGGGTGGTGAAAGCAATGGCGCCACACGCGAACGCAACGAGCGCGAAATCCTCGAAGCCGCCGAACGGATCTTTGCCCAGTTCGGCTATCGCGGCGCCAGCGTTCAAGCCATCGCCGAGGAAGCCGGGCTGCCCAAGTCCAACGTGCTCTACTACATGGGCAACAAGCGCGGCCTCTACGTTCGCCTGCTCGAGCGAATGATGGCGCGCTGGAACGCATTGCTCGACGATATCAGTGTGGAGGACGACCCAGCCGACGTGCTGGAGGCATTCATCCGCAGCAAGATGCAGCTCTCCCGTCAGCACCCGGAAGGGTCGCGTCTGTTCGCCGCGGAGATACTCGGCGGGGCGCCATTCTTGCAGGGCTACCTGCGTGGGGAGTTGCGTGACTGGGTAAAGACCCGCTCGCAGATCTTCGAGCAGTGGGCCGAGCGCGGGCTGATGGACCCGGTCGACCCGGTGTGGTTGATCTTCCTGATCTGGTCGGCGACCCAGCACTACGCCGACTTCGAGGCGCAGGTGCTGGGTATCACTGGCAAGGACGAGATATCGGACGCCGATGTGGAGCGGATCACCCAGTTCCTCACCCAGGTGATTCTCAAGGGGTGTGGGGTCAAGCCGGCTGAGGGCAGGGCATGATAGACGGCTGGAATATCCAGCTCGCCCTGGGTATGAAACACCATGGTGCCCGGCCCCCAGAAGGGGGGGGTGATGTCCGATTGCAGCGACCAGTCGCCGTCGCGGCAGATGACCCGAATGGCCGCGTCCGCGATCTCCACCCGCTCCAGCTCGATATCGGGGAACAGCTGCTTGGGAACCCACTCCAGGGCAAACGTTTCGCCGCTCGCTGTTGACTCGCTCATGGCTGACCTCCCTGGGGGCTAAAGCGGGCCAGCCAAGCCTGATACTCGGCATCATCGAACCACCTCTCATGCCGATAATTCGGTGAAAGTGGCGCATGTATACCTGGATGATCCTTGATACGGATCGGTTCGATAATGGCGGCGACGCGGCGGTAATCGATCAGGGTTGCATTGACCTCGGGGTCTTCGCTATCGCCGAGTTGTGGCATGGGGCCGGCACGAAGAATGGCGCCGCCGTCATATTCCAGTACTGGCAGCTCGCCCATCGCCTCCTTGACGCTCTCCACGCCACCAAGGCGTTCTAGCCATGAGTCGGAGAGAATGGTTAGCCAGTCGACGCCTTTGGGGCCGCGATGTCCATGTAAATTATGGGTTGAGAATCGGTTGATCTGAATGCCAGGGAAGCGTTGCCCGAATTTATATTCAAGAATCTTGGCTTCATCGGTGTCTTCATAACCGTACGATTGGCCCAACCAAAAGCCGGAATAGCCATGTTCAGGTTTGAGTTTGTCGCACCAGCGCTGGACTAACGCAGGCAGTTTCTGCTCACGCTCAATAAAGAAGTCGATAGGAAACTGACAATATAAACGACTGAGCTGGCCTCTTTCATCGGCGCTTGGTCGCTTTCCAAGCACCACGATACCGTGAACGTCGGCGTCGCTACGCCGCTTGCCGCCATGGTAGACGAACTCCCATTCGCCGCGCCCATAGTTAGGTAGCCAATCAAAGGGGGTGATATAGCTATCGAAGCCTTTGAGCTTCTTCCACTTGCCGGTAGTGGGGTTGGTGGTCCAGGTGAGCTGGTCGCCGACCAGGTCGCGGTATTCGGCAAGAATATCCAGCACCGCTTGGCGTTTCTCTTCCTGCTGGGAGCCGGTAAAGAAAAGTGCTACACCCAAGTATATCTTGCACAGTACACCGTTGTCGGTCTCAACGGTCAGCAACTGGTCGATAGGTGCGTCAAGCGTAGGCGTCCCAGCCATGCTTCTCTCCGTTTCAGGCGTCGGCGGCATGCCAGGTAATGGCGGTGATATCGGCACGCAGCTCCACGGGGGTATTGCGCTCACCGGCCCGGCCACGCAGGCGCCAGGGGGCGCCGCGCTCGATCAGTTCCAGGGTGTGGAAGTGGGGCAGCAGTTTTTCCGCGGCCAACTCGCGTTCCACCAAGGGCCAGCTCTCACCCTCCTGGATGCGTATTTCCACCTCGCCCTGGGTATGAAACACCATGGTGCCCGGCCCCCAGAAGGGGGTGATGTCCGATTGCAGCGACCAGTCGCCATCGCGGCAGATCACCCGTATGGCGGCGTCCGTGATCTCCACCCGCTCCAGCTCGATGTCGGGGAAGAGCTGGCCGGGAAACCACTCCATGGGAAAGGCTTCGCCTTGGGTTTGCGATTCGCTCATGGCTCGTCTCCCTGGGGGCTAAAGCGAGCCAGCCAGGCCTGGTACTCCTGGGCATCGAAGCGTTTTTCGTGGCGAGCATCGCCGAACAAACGCGGATGAATGCTCGGATGATCCTTGATACGAATGGGCTCGATAATGGCGGCGACACGGCGGTAGTCGGCCAGGGCGGCATCGAGGTCAGGGTTTTCGTTATCGCCGAGCTGCGGCATGGGGCCGGCACGCAGAATGGCGCCGCCGTCATATTCCAGCACCGGTAGTTCGCCCATCGCCTCCTTGATGCGTTCCACGCCACCCAGCCGCTCCAGCCATGAGTCGGAGAGAATGGTCAGCCAGTCGACGCCTTTGGGGCCGCGATGTAGGTTTAACGAGTGTGTGGTGAATTTATTGATTTGTAATCCAGGAAAACGCTGGCCGAACCTGTATTCGAGAATCACTGCCTCATCGTTTTTTTCATAGCCAAAAGAGCGGCCTAGCCAAAATCCGGCGTAGCCGTGCTCAGGCTTGAGTTTTTCGCACCACTGCTGGACCAAAGCGGGTAGCTTCTGTTCGCGCTCGATAAAGAAATCGATAGGGAACTGGCAGTATACGTAGCTGATGTTGTCGTTATGACCTGTCCCCAGCACAACGAAGCTATGGTTATCCGCATCACTACGCCGCTTGCCGCCATGGTAGACGAACTCCCATTCGCCGCGCCCATAGGTAGGCAGCCAGTCGAAGGGGGTGATATAGCTGTCGAAGCCCTTGAGCTTTTTCCACTTGCCGGTAGCGGGGTTGGTGGTCCAGGTGAGCTGGTCGCCAACCAAGTCACGATAGTCGGCAAGAATATCCAGCACCGCCTGTCGTTTCTCTTCCTGCTGGTCCCCTTTGAAGAACAGGGCCACGCCGAGACATATCTTGAACAGCACGCCGTTATCGGTTTCCACCGTTAGCAGTTGATCCAAGTCCTGCTGTATATCCATTCACTGATCTCCATAACTTTTACCAAGCTGTCGCGGCACCTACCCCTACACCGCCCAATACCATGCGAGCACCCTGTCGCGCAGCCTGGCCCCCGGCGGCAGCCCCCAATCCGCCAGTAAAATAAGCTGCAGCGGCCCCCACGGCGATCAGTCCGACGCCCGCGGCAATCCTGCCCCAGGAAACACCTTTCTGTTCCAGTCGGTCCCGATAAATCTCAGTGGCAGGCTGGGTCTCTGGGGCATATTTCTTCTGTCGCGGGCCGTCGCATTCGCATCGTTCAGGGGTGAGAAGATGTAAATCATCAGGATCTCCCGCAATTCTTTCATAAGCCCTCTCTTGCCCCTCGCCCCAATCATCCGGCGGAAACTTGACCTCGATGACCCCCAGCAGATTGTCCTGGGTGGGCTTGCCGTTGGGGTCGCGCAGCGCTACGGCATCGGGTATGCGCATATCGCCGCGGGTGTAGCTTTCGACTTCCTCTTTCACCATTCCAGCCGCGACTCCCGCGGCGATATTCAAGCCTTTCACGCGGTTGATGGCATGGCCGAAGTTGCGGATCGGCTCTATCGTCTCCAGGCCCTCGGCATCCTTCAGCAGCGGCGGCGAGGGCGGCGAACTCCCCATGTAGTAGGGTACCTGCACGCGCAGGCCGGTGTCGCAGGTCTCGTTGAGGCTCATGAGGCCTAGATCGACACAGCTCTGCTTGAGGTTGATTCCACCCTGACCCTTGTTGGGCACCACGTTGCAGGTACAGACGAAACTGCAGACGATGCCCAGGCGGCTTTCGATATCGTTGTCCAGCGGGCACTGCTGGGGGCTGATGTCGTTCATGCGTGAGTTCCGTCTCGTGTGTCGATGGTCATATGCGGGCCGTCGGGCAGCCAGGCGGCATCATGGTGAAGCCGGTCGGGCAGCTTGCCGTAGGCATGGGCTTGCCAGTTGGCGAGGGTTGCCGTCAGGCCGTACCGAGCCAGGTCCTGCTGAAAGTCGTCGCGCCGTTCCGGATGCGAGCAACTGGTGACTGCCAGCAGGCAGAAATGGGCGGCTTCGTCACGGCTGGGCAGGGCATCGTCGTTGAGCGCCGTCAGGCGATCCACGGCATTTGCAACCCGCGCTTCGATAGCGGCGCTGTCCAGATGCATCAGCCAGGCACCGGCTTCGAGCAGTAGCCGCTGCTGGGTGTCGTGAATCAGCTCTTGGCGGTAAAGCGGCCGCAATGCCTGCTGGTGGCGTGCTTGGATTTTCCACCATGGCACTGCTGATAATGGGGCCTGAGCGCGTTCCACCTCTGGGTGCTCAGCAGCATGTCGCGCATTGAAGCCGCCAGCCGTGCGGTAATGAACGGCCGTTGCGGGGCCGAACCATTGGCGGTATTCGAGGCTGTCGAAGGCATCGAGGAAGTATGGCAGCACGTCTGGGTCGTAGAAGCGAAACAGCACTTCATCGCCTTGCGGGTTCAGGATCGTCAGCCAATGGCGGTAGTGGGCCGCCAGTTCATCAGCGGTCGACCGGCTTTCCAGCAGCAGCCCCCAGTTCAGGCTCGGGCGTTCCGTCATCAGCCAATGCAGAAACGGATCGCGGGGCGAGGTGCTGGCCACGATGGGCGAGACCTCCAGCAGATGGGCAAAGGGCGTGCCCAGGTAGAGCGGCACGCTGCTGGTGCTGTGAGGTGAGCGGCGATACCACTGCTGACGCAACTCCGGAAGCGCGGCGTCCAGCAGGATATGCGTACAGGTGGGAAGTGCACTCACTGGCCACCTCCCGACTTGAGCGTATCGGCGCAGATCTCGCACAGCGCCTTGCCGCTACTGGCAGCTCTTTGTAGCGCCAGTATTTGGCCTTTCGTTTCGGCAAACGCGGTGGGCTGTCGGTTGGGCTTGAGGGTTACGTCTTCATGCACCTCCGCCACCGCTCTGCCCGGCAACAGCGGCATCTCGACGGCCTGACCGCTGCCCGAGCCGGGGCTGCCTCCGGCGTTGATCTTGACCTTGGGGCCGACCAGGGTCACGCCGCCCCCGTCGAGCTTGAGGAAGCTGCCGCCGGCGTTGAGCGTCATTTCGCTGCCGGCTTCCAGTACCACCTTGTGGCCGGCCTTGATGTGCAGTTCGCGGCCGCACTCACTGAGCCAGGCCTGGCCGGCCTTGATATGCAGGGTGCCCTGCACCGTGAGGTGCTGGTTGGCGACGGTCTGCTCATGGCGGTCGCCGCGCACGGTGTGGTGCTCGTCGGCGTGAATCTCACCGATGCGGTCGTGGTGCACGGTGAGGAAGCTGTCGTTGCCGATCTCTTCGGTGCGGTCGTTATTAGTCAGCAGCTCCAGGTCTTTCTGGGCGTGCAGCCAGATCTGCTCTTCATCGGCCTGGTCTTCAAAGCGAAGCTCGTTGAAGCCGTCGCCCTTGTGGCTCTGGGTACGGATGACGGTGCGGGTCTTGTGCGCCGGGAGCTCATAGGGCGGCGTATTCACCGCATGGTAGGTGCGCCCGGTGATCAGCGGCTGATCGGGGTCGCCCTCGAGGAACGAGACGATCACCTCATGGCCGATCCGCGGGATGGCGATACTACCGTAGCCGCCGCCGGCCCAGCCCTGGGAGACGCGCACCCAGGCGCTGGCGGTTTCATTGGGTTCGGCATAACGATCCCAGGGGAACTGCACCTTGACCCGGCCGTGCTCGTCGCAGTGGATCTCCTCGCCCTCGGGACCGACGACGAAGGCGACCTGGGGGCCGTCGACGCGAGGCTTGGGGTTGGGCTCGGGGCGCCAGGCCTGGTCGGCGGGCATCAGCACCAGTTCGTTGTCGAACTTGGTCATCTGGCCGAGACCCGCCGCATCCCCTTGCGTGACACCATCCTCTTCCAGCGCCTGGGGCTGGCTGCCGCGGTGCGTGACCTTCACCACCTGCCAGTCGCGGTTGAGCTCGCTGAGGTCGTGATCGGTCAGGGTGAAGCGGGTGCCGGGTGCCAGTTCGGGCAGGTCGCTCTCGGCGCCGCAGGTCAGGGCGTCGTTGCGTAGGTGCTCCAGGCGGATGCGGGTGAAGGCCTCGCCGGAGGCATCGGCCTTGTAGCGGCCGGGGTAGTCGTAGTGTTCGTAGTCGTCCCGTTGCGCGTGTTCTTCCAGACCGCCTGCGGCGTGTTCGTGCAGCTGCGCATAGGCGGGGTTCTTGAACGAGTAGTCCTTGAGCGTGACCGAGGCCGGGGCGACCCGGGCGAGCTGTTCGAGCTTGCGCACGTGGCGGCTCGGCGGGGTGCCGCCGGCGCGGCCATGGTAGGTGCGCTCGCCCAGGTGGGGCAGCGCCTGGGGGGCGTCGGCGAAGACCAGGCGGTGGGTACCACCGGGGGCATCTTCGAACTCATGGAAGTAGAACAGCCCCTCTTCGGCCGCCAGGCGTTCGACGAAGGCGAGGTCAGTTTCGCGGTACTGAACGCAGTACTCCCGCTCGACGGGGTCGCGGGTGGCGGCGAAGGCCACGTCGGTGAGGCTGCGTTCGTCGCACAGGGTGTTGATGACCGTGAGCGGCGAGACCTGCTGGAAGATGCGCGAGTTGTGGCGCAGGCTCAGGCGCCACAGCGCCGGGCGGGCCACCAGGGAGTAGAGCGTACGGCGGTGACCGCGGTCGCCGCGGCCGAACTCGGTGACCACGGCATGCACCCGGCGCAGCACCTCGCCGTCCTGCCAGATCGTCAGGCTCACGGGGCGGTCGAGCAACTCGGTGGCCGACAGGCTGCCGTCGCGGCTGGCGAAGCGCACCTGGAGCAGGAAGGGTTGGGACAGCGCCTCTTCCAGGGTGAAGTCGACCACCGCCAGCTCGGCGCTGTCGGCCCCGGCAAGCTCGAGAGTGAACTGGAGTCCGGTCTGATTGGCCATGTCAGCTGCCCTCCCCGCTGGCGGAACCGATCACAACACCACCGCAATCGACTGCATGGCCGGTGAGTGCCGCCGGCTTGCCGTCGATCAGGATGGTGCCGGAGCCCTCGGCGATGGCGCGTGGATGCGCGGGGTGCTTGGGCTTGTCGTGCGGGGCCAGGGGGTCGCCCAGGCGCGCTGCCGGTTTGCCATCGATGATCACGGTCGGGCTGCCGGCAGTGACCGGCGTCGGCGGAAAGCCGTCGTGATCGGTGCCGATATCACCCACGAGTACGAGTTTGCGTCCCATCTGTCGTTCTCCTGTCTCGCTAATCGCCTAGTCCCACTCGGCGGGCGCTTCGAAGCTGGCCACCTCGAAGGCGTTGACATGCATGCGCGTGAAGCCGGCCTGCTCCAGACTGCGCACCGCCTCCTGGCAGGCCAGCGGCAGTCGGGCATTGAGCGGCACCCCGTTCAGGCTGAGGCGCGCCGCCCGCAGCAGGCAGGCACCGTGGCCGCTGCCCTGCCACTCGGGCTCGACGAAGAAGAAGCGCAGCTGCCAGGCCGCTTCGTCATCGGGCCGGCACGCCAAAAGCATGCCCAGCGTGGGCCCTTCGCGATGACGTAGCTTGAGCAACCGGCCCTGCCAGCGGGCGATGTTGCCACCGTCGCGCTGCAGCCACTGGCCATGCTGTACGGTGAATTCCAGCGCCCGACGCAGGGTGGCCAAGCGGGTCTCGTCGCGCAGCACCCAGGGCGAGTGCCCTTTGGCATCGGCGCGCCGGGCCGCTTCGAGAAAGCCATCGATGTCTTCCATCGAAGCCTCCTCCAGCCCCTTGATCTCATCCAGCGCGGCAGCAGGAGCTGCGACCTTCTGCCGTTCGCTACCGAACAGACGCTTAAAGGCTGCCAACATCGAAGCCTCCTTCGGCATACAGCGCGGTGGGCAGCTGGAAGCCGGCGACCAGCGGACGGGTGAAGGGGTTGCGCGAGCCGGTGGCGTAGAGCCTATAACGCGCAGTGCCGCCGTCGACTTGGAAGCGAACCTCCAGGTCGCGTTCGCCGGCGCTGGTGATCTCCGCCTCGTCGAGCAGGCGGAACCAGGCCCAGGCGCCGTCGCGGCTGAGGCTGCGCGGCGAGCGGTTGACCTGGCTCGGCACCAGGGTGATGCGACTCTCGTTGCCGCCGCGCAGGGCGTTGGGCCAGATCATCGAGACCCGCGAGCTGGCGCTGTGG
>NZ_JAFIFK010000008.1 GCF_020832045.1 Halomonas sp. | reverse complement strand
GGGGCCATCTATCGCCTGTTCTGTGGCACCATCTGCCCACGCCCCATCGCCTGGGTGTCCACGCAGGATGCCGAAGGGCGTACCAACCTGGCCCCGTTCTCCTTCTTCAACGTGGTGAGCGTGGCGCCGCCGGTGCTGGGCTTCTCGCCGCTACTCAACGGTGAAGGCCAGCCCAAGGACACCATTCGCAACCTGGAGCAGGTAGCGGAGTGCGTGGTGCACATCAGCGGCGAGGCGCTGGTCAATGAGATGAACGCCACCAGCGCCAGCTTGCCGGCGGGAGAGGATGAGTTCGCCCTGGCGGGCTTGGAGAAGGTGACCATGCCGGGGCTGACCGTGCCACGAGTAGCGGCCGCCCCGGTGGCCTTCGGCTGCCGGCTACGCGAGATAGTGCGATTCGGCGACCAGCCCATGTCCGGTTGCCTGGTGCTGGCGGAGGTGGTGTCGATCCATATCGACGATGCGATATGGAACGGTCGGCATGTGAGTGTCGAAGCGCTCAAGCCCATCGGGCGCATGGCGGGCAGCGACTACGCCCGCACCAGCGATCTGTTCGGGTTGGAGCGGCCGACATGAGTCGCTGATATAGACGCCTCATGCCGGCTTTGCCATCAGAGTTCGCCGGCCAATTTCTTCTCCACCAGTTCCAGCCTGTCCTGACCCCAGAACGGCTCGCCTGCAACGTCGTACCAGGGCACGCCGAAACAGCCCGCCGCAACGGCCTGTTCGCAGGCTGCATCGAGACGCTGCTGACCCGCATCGGCTTCCGACTCCTTCAGCAGCGCCCCGCCATCCAGGCCACAGGCATCGGCAATCCCTCGCAGGGTGGCGAGGTCGGCGATGTCGCGCTCTTCGGCCCAGCAGGCCCGCAGGATGGCCAACGTCAGCTCGGCGATGTCGTGCCCCTGGGCCTTGGCCGTCAGCGCCAGTCGCGCCGCCGGACGGTCATCGGTGGGGAAGTGCTTCGGTTCGATGGTGAGCGGTACGGCGAGCACTTGCTTCCAGCGTTTCAGCTCCACCAGGCGGTAGGCCTGACGCTCGGGGGCACGCTTGGGCAGCGGTAAGCCGCCAGTCCTGGGGAAAATCGCACTTACCGTGATCGGCACGTAGTCGATGGTGGCGCCGTGACGGGCGGCGATTTCTCCGAGCCGGGCGTGGCCGAGATAGGTCCAGGGCGATACCAGGCTGAGGTAGTAGGTGATGTGCTTGGGCATGGGTGCTTCCTCACGTCCGTTGCGTACGGTTTCCTGAGGCTAGTTCGCTTTGTACAAAGCGTCTTGCTTTGCTTATTCCGCCAAGTTTTTTACCGGCCGGCCCGCTTCGAAGTCCAGCAGGTTGTCGAAGGCGTCACCGAAGTAGAGCTCAAAGCTATCCTTCTCGACGTAACCTAGGTGCGGCGTGGCGAGAAAGTTGGGCAGCGCCAGCAGCGGGTGGCTGGCCACCGGCTCCTCCTCGAATACGTCCACCGCGGCACGGCCTGGGCGTCCGGCATGCAGGGCGGCCTCCAGAGCGCCAGGTTCGATCAGCGGCGCGCGGCTGGTATTGACCAGCAGGGCGCTGGGCTTCATGCGCGCAAGATCCTCGGCGCTGACGATTCCCTGAGTTTCGTCATTGAGCCTTAGGTGCAGGCTCAGCACGTCGCTGCGCTCGAACAGCTCGGCCTGGCTTGTCGCCACCTCGAGACCGGCCTCAGCGGCGCGAGCACGGGTGCTATCTCGGCCCCACACCAGCACGTTCATCTCGAATGCCTGGCCGTAGCGGGCCATCAGCTTGCCGATCTTGCCGTAGCCGAAGATCCCCAGCGTGCGGCCCTTGAGCCCGGTGCCCAGGGTGCGTTGCCAACGGCCGGCCTTGAGGTTCTCGAACTCTTCGGGAATATGACGCATGGCGGCCAGGACCAGCCCCCAAGTGAGCTCGGCAGCGGCATAGGGTGAGCCGGTGCCGGCCATAACCGTGACACCGTGGCGCTTGCAGGCGGCCATGTCGACGTGAGCCGCGCCGCCGCCGGTCTGGCTGATCGCTTTCAGATTGGGCAGCCTGGCCAGCAGGGATGGTGTGATCGGCGTGCGCTCGCGAATCAACACCAGGGCATCGGCGTCTTTGAAGCGCTCCACCAAGATGCTCTCGTCGGTCACGGTATCGTTGTAGACGGTGACATCCTGACCCGCCAACTTGGCATAGGCCTCGAGGGTGCGGACGCAGTCCTGGTAGTCATCGGGAATTACGATCTTCATTGGGCGTGTTCCTTGGCCGACTAGAGCAGACGAGGATACTGTGGCGTGAAGCGGCTATTACTGCCAAGTACTTAATGTGACTTGAGAATTTTGGTATACCTCATTCTTGTGGCAATTCGCTTCGGCCTTTCGCTTCTTTTTCTCGCTCACCAACGAAGAAGACCCGTTTGTGAAATTTATCGTAGGTTTATGGGCTTACCTTCCATAAAATAATCGATTATTTCTTGTTGACAGGATTTTTACACTTGGCTAGGCTCAGTTACGTATGAGATTGGTATACCAGATGTCCACTGGAAGCCAACCGGATCGAGACGAGGTCGACCCATGAGCGCCTTGAACAGCGATTTCTCGAGTACAGGTTCCGCGTCTGCCGATGCCTTGGCTATCGGGTCGCTGGGCCAGCTCAAGCAGGAACTGATCAAGGACTACAACGAGGTCAACCATCGCATCTTCGGTCTCGGCGTGGTGCGCCAGAAGGTGGACATCCAGGGTGACAGGATTCTCGTCATTGCACTGCACAAGCGGGTACCGGCGCTTGGCTACCTCAACGGGCTCAACAGTAACGTGAGCGAGCTGGCCGACCACTATCTCATCAAGGGTTTCAAACACGAGTTCAAGCAATTGCTGGTGAAAAAGTACGGCTTCGATGTCCTGTCCATCTTCAAGGACTACGACGCCGAGGCCGAGCTTTCCGCCACAGTGGTGGTAATGAAGAAGGATGTGCGCGACTACCTCTGACGTTAAAGGCGTCGGGCATGGTCCGCAACTCCACAGGCAAGACTGACTGGTGATGTGAACTCGCCCCACTAGGCGAGTGCATGAGACCGTCAGCGCAGTTTGAGGCATTACGCCTCTCGCTGTGCTGGCGGTCTTTTTTTATGGCTGAAGCGAGGAGAACAATGATGGCCAATGTAGCGGATATCGTTAATGCGATGAGCGTGATCACGGGCGGAAGGACGGTGTCGTCCATGGACGAGGTGAAGAGCGGCAAGCACCCCTTCGTGATCCTGAAATCCTCCGGTATCTATGGCAAGGAGGTGCTGGAGATTCCAGGGCTGATCTATGGCGACCCCAACAAGGAGGTGAAGAAGATCGCCGTGTGCATGACCATGACGGAGCTGGTGATCGAACTGGCGGGGGCCACCGGGGTGGATGCCGTGGTGGCGCATCATCCCATCGCCGACGCCGCCAGCTGTGGCGGGGTGACGCTGAAGAACTATCTCGATCTCTACGACGTGGCGGGGCTGGAGTGCCACGAGGCGTTCCACGGGCTGCACCCCGGCATCCCCTTCCTGCACGGGCACAAGGTGGAGAAAGGCAGCATCTCCTACGGCGGCGTTCACGGCAACATCATGTTCGTGGGACGTGCGCTGCCGGGCATTACCACCTTGGGCGACATTCTCGACCGACTGGATGGCTTCATGGCATTGGATCAGGATCGCGCCCTGCTGGCTGAGGAGCGTCTGGTACGCGGCATCGAGGAGATTCGCGAGACCAGCGTCGAGACCCGGGGCTTCATCCATTTGGGCGAGCGGGACAGCCGGGTCGACCATATTCTGCACATCTTCCCGCATACCGGTTTCTCTCCGGAGAATCTGCGCCAGGCGGTGGCCGAGAACCCCGGGGTAGATACCGTGCTGGCTTCGATCAGCCGCGTCTATGCCGGTCATGAGCTCATCGAGACGGCCCGGGAGCTGGGGCTCAACTTCCTGGTCGGCAACTGCCATGTCATGGAGATCCTCGAGAACGGCTTGCCCCTGGCATATGCCCTGGATGAGCTGCTGGAGGGTGTGGAAGTGGTGCTGTTCCGCGATCGGGTGACGTCGACGCCGGTGCGCCGGGTAGGCAACGAGGCGATGCAGGCCTATGCCCGGGAGATGTCGGCGAGCCACCTGCTGGGCAAGCATGCGCTGAGCGAGACATGACGGCGCCAGTTGCCGTTATGCTCTCCCCAAGCGCCCATTCGATAACAGCCCTTTCAATAACAGTCCATTCAATAACAACAGAGGCACTGTCATGAAAACCACCGTGACTACCCCTGAAGACTCCAGCCCCGACAAGAAAGCGCTCGGGCTACCGGCCAACAAGCGGGCGTGGAAACGCATCGAAGTGGTCGGCATCGTGCTGCTGTGCATTTGCCTGCTGATGCTGCTGCTCTCACCCACCAGCCTATCGGGGCTGTTCAACTCGATTCTCGATTCCGTGCGGCCCGTGGTGGTGGATGTATTTCTCACCGGTGTGGTCGGCACGGCCATCATCGTCAGCGTGATCATCGGACGGTTGCTGGAGCGACTGGGCTTCACCGATGCGCTGGTGCGGATCTTCGTGCCCGCCATGAAGCTGCTGGGCGTGAACCCGGCGGTGATCATTCCCAGCGTCTACAACATCTTCGGCGACATCAACGCGGCGGGTAAGATCTCCGG
>NZ_JAFIFK010000007.1 GCF_020832045.1 Halomonas sp. | reverse complement strand
TCCAGCCCCATCATGTGCGGCATCAGAATGCTGCCGATGGGGCCGGGATAGGTGGTGCCGTAGGTGTGGCCGCCCACGCGGGTATAAACCGGGCAGTGGTTCATACAGGCGCCGCAGCGAATGCAGCGCAGGGTGTCGAGCAGCTCGTCGTCCTGATAGATGCTGGAGCGACCGCTGTCGACCAGCACCAGATGGACTTCCCTGGGACCGTCATGCTCGCCCGGCTTGCGCGGCGAACTGATCATGTTGAAGTAGGTAGTAACGTGTTGGCCGGTGGCCGAACGTGTCAGCAGCGCATAGAGCGGGGGCACGTCACGCAAGTGCTCGACCACCTTTTCGATGCCGGTCACGGCGATATGGACCGGCGGCACCGCAGTCGTCATGCGACCGTTGCCCTCGTTTTCCACCAGGCACAGGGTACCGGTCTCGGCCACGGCGAAATTGACCCCCGAAATGCCCACGTCGGCATTCATGAAGCGCTCGCGCAGCTGGGCACGGGCCGCCGCAGTCATGTAGTCGACATCGCGGGTGCGCTCGGTGCCGGTCTTGACGTGCATGATCTCGGATATCTCATCGGTGTTGAGATGGATCGCCGGCATGATGATGTGGGAAGGCGTCTGCTCGTTGAGCTGTACCAGGTACTCGCCGAGATCCGACTCAAGCGCCTCGATGCCCGCCTCTTCCAGGTGGGCATTGAGGTGCATCTCCTCAGAGACCATCGACTTGCCCTTGATCACCGCCTTGGCTCCGTGGCGCTCGCAGATATCGCGAATGATGCGGCACGCCTCGTCACCGTTTTCTGCCCAGTGCACCTCGATACCGTTGGCCTGACAGTTGGCCTCGAGCTGTTCGAGCAGGTCGGGCAGCTTGGCCAGCGCCCGCAGACGAATATTGGCACCCAGATCGCGCAGGGTTTCGAGGTCCCAATCGCTGAACACGTCGCGCCGTTTGGCCATCAGGCCATCCATCGCCTTGCGAAAGTTGCCGCGGATTTGCGGATTGCCCAAGGCGTCGTGGGCCTGGCGATGGAACTCGCGGGGGCTGAAGGTTTGTACTGTGGGAGGCTGCGCGCTCATGAGGTCCTCCGCCATAGATAACTGGCAATATGCTCGCCGGTGACTGACTTGCCCTGGTGTTCGAAGCGCCCGCTTATATTCATCAGGCAGCCGCAGTCCGACGTGACGAAGTGTCGAGCCCCCGTAGCTTCGATGGCCTGAGTCTTGTCTTCCACCATGGCGGCGGAAACTTCCGGATGACGTACAGCAAAGGTGCCGCCGAAGCCGCAGCATTCGGCGGCCCTGGCCTGCTCCACCAGCTCGACCTGCCCCATGCGAGCAAGCAGTGCCGGTCCGGTTTCCCCCAGCCCCATTTCACGTCTAGCACTGCAGGAGGTGTGCATGGCCACCTTCTCAGGCTGGCCACGGTCCTCAAGCTGAAGCTGGCAGACATGCAGCAGGAACTCGGTGAGCTCATAGATACGTCCGGCCACCGCGTTGGCCCGAGCCTCGTGCTCGGTACCGGCAAACAGCTGAGGATAGTGGGTCCGCATCATCCCACCACATGAGCCGGATGGGACGATGATCGGCCAGGATTCTGGAAACAGATCGAGCTGCGCAGCGGCCACAGCCTTCGCCTCGTCGTGGTACCCGGAGGTATAAGCTGGCTGGCCGCAACAGGTCTGCGCCTGCGGATAAAGCACCTCGATGCCTTCACGTTCCAGCAGACGAATGCCATCAAGGCCGGCGTCTGGATAGAAGAGGTCGATAAGGCAGGTGCCGAAGAAGTAGACCTTCTCCGGCTTCGGTGGGTACAGCTTGACTGGCGTCATGAGACTCCCTCACTGTCGGCCGTGGGCAATGGCGGTCTTGCTTCTTGTTATTCTTCATCCATGTAAATTGGTAAAACCAATTTACCCAAATAGAATCGTTGCACCTTAGGGGGCACGGCATACGGTGTCAAACGTCAAGCCCCTCCATACCCCCTGGAACTTCATAGACTTTGGTCTAGGCGAAGAAGTGTGACCTGTTCTGCCGCACCTGCCGAAGCGGCGAAAGCCTATGACATGATTGCAAGGCGCTTTATTTCGCGCCAATATTGGTAAGACCAATTAAGCCAAACGGCATCAGGAAAGCCTCGCATGACCTACCAGAACGTACGCCAGCCGCGACTGGCCGATGTTATCACCGAGCGGCTCGAAGCAATGATCCTCGAAGGTAGCCTCAAGCCCGGCCAACGCCTGCCGCCTGAGCGCGAGCTGGCCGAACGTTTCGGCGTTTCACGACCTTCGCTACGTGAAGCGATCCAGAAGCTGGCTACTCGCGGCTTGCTGACCAGCCGCCAAGGCGGCGGCACTTTCGTGACGCACGAACTCAATAGCGGTTACAGCGACCCGTTACTGGACATGCTAGCAAGACACCAGGAATTCCACCTGGACCTGCTCGAATTCCGCGATGCCATGGAAGGCATCTCGGCCTACTATGCCGCGCTACGCTCCACCCCGGCCGACCGTGCCATGCTGATCAAGCGCTTCGAAGAGCTGGAAGCCTGCTTCGCCGGTCGCGACCCGGAACTCGAGGCCAAAGCGGATGCCGCCTTTCATCTGGCCATCGCCGAGGCGGCACACAACGTTCTGTTGTTGCACACCATTCGCGGTATTTTTCATCTGTTGGAGAAAAGCATCGTCGACAACCTCGCCCACCTGTTCGCGAAACCCCAGTCACGGCCCCTGCTGATGAAGCAACACCGGGCACTGCTCGACGCCATCCTCGAAGGTCGCGCCGAGGATGCACGTGCGCGAGCCCATGAGCACCTGGTGTTCGTCGAGGAGGAGCTGCTGGAAATGGAGCGCGCCGAGACCCGCGCCCAGCGGGCCTTGCGTCGCGCTCAAGCGCTGCCTGAAACTCAGCCTTAGGGAATCCGTGCGTGAAAGGCCCACACCGCCCACCTCGCTTGCCGGTTCCACTTCGCCGTCTGCTCCTGTTGCTGATACCGCTTGGGCTCATTGCGGTCATCTGGCAAGCGTCTCAGGTGGCACGCGAACAGGCGCTGCAAACCCTGGTGAGAGAAGCCGAGAACGAGTTGCGCCTTTCGGCCGCAGGCCTGGAGGGGCACCTGACACGGCATGACTACCTGCCGCAATTGCTGGCGTCTCGCGAAATGGTGAGGCGCTTCTTGAGTGGTCGCAGCCCGCAAAATCCCATGCCGCTCAATCTGCTGCTCGACCAGTTTCGCGCCGTTGCCAACGTTTCGGATGTCTACCTACTCGATCGCCATGGCACTACATTGGCCGCCAGCAACTGGCACATGGACAACACTTTCATCGGGCACAACTACTCCTTTCGCAGCTATTACACCGATGCCATCGCCGGCTATCGTGGCCGCTTCTTCGGCCTGGGCACCCAGTCACTGGAGCGAGGCTACTACTTTTCGGCCCCGGTGTGGCTGGACGAAACGACTCCCGACGCTCGGCCGGACGGCGTCATGGTCATCAAGATCTTGCTCGATGTGGTAGAAGAGAGCTGGGCCGAACAGGATGCCGAGCTGCTGGTCACCGATGAGGACAATATCATCTTCATGGCCAGCCGCCCCGAGCTACGCATGGCAGCCCTATTTCCGCTTTCCGAGGAGGAACGACAGGCCTTGCTCGCCACCCGGCGATACGCTGACGAGCCGCTGACACCTTCGGGCATCGACGTCTATGAGCATCGGCCGGACGGAAGCCGCCTGGTAAGGTTCAACGAGGGTCCACTGGCAGATGGCAGCTATCTGGGGTTGGCTCGCCACATGGAAACCTATGGCTGGGACATGTACATCCTCAAGCCTTTGGGAAGCGTATACCAGGCGCAGTGGCTGGCTGCCGCGCTGGCGGGCGGTCTGTATGGCGTCGTCATTCTGGCAGGTGGGGTAGGCTGGCAACGCTGGCGTCTGCGCCGCGAGCGAGAGCTATTCGCCGAACGCGAGCGGCGAACACTGGCCAGCGCACGCGATGAACTGGAACGCAACGTCGAGCTGCGCACGCGGGATCTGATGGAAACCAACAGGCTTCTTTCCGACGAAATCGAGGAACGGCGCCGCGCTGAGGAGAACCTGCGCCAAACTCGCGACGAACTGATTCAGGCCGCGAAGCTCGCCGTACTCGGCCAGTTGGCCGCCGGCATCAATCATGAACTCAATCAGCCGCTGGCCGCCATCCGTGCGTACGCCGAGAATGCACGCACCTTTCTCGAGCGCCAGCGGATGGAGGCCGCCGATGCCAATCTGGCTCAGGTCATCGAGCTGACCGAACGCATGGCCGAGATCAGCGCTCAGCTACGCCAGTTCTCACGCAAGAGCGACAGCTCACTGACGGCGGTATCGGTCCAGGCGTGCATCGATTACGCACTGCGGCTCTACCAGAACCGACTCCACGACGTTGAGGTAGTCCGTGTCTGGGACGAAGAAATCTGGGTCCATGCCGACCTGGTACGCCTCGAGCAGGTGCTGGTAAATCTTATCGGCAATGCTTTGCAGGCGATGGCGGAAACCCCAGAGGCCAAGCTCGTTCTGAGCATCGAAACAGAGCCTGGCTTGGCTCGTATCGCCGTCAGCGATAGCGGCCCCGGAATTCCTGAACCGCACCTTTCGCGCGTATTCGAGCCCTTCTTCACGACCAAGTCGCCGGGTAGCGGCCTAGGCTTGGGACTCTCGATTTCGGCACGCATCATCAAGGACCTGGGCGGCGATATCCTGGCCGACAACCAGGCTGGCGCCGGGGCTCGTTTCACCATTATCCTGCCCCGGATGGAACGCCCGGATACACCTCAGCCATCGCCAAATCAGGAGCAGCGATCCCATGCATGACCCGGCGGCCATCCCGGTACTGATCATCGATGACGAACCCCACCTGCGCATTACCGCCGGACAGACCCTGGAACTGGCCGGCTACCACCCGGAACCCCATGCCAGCGCCGAGAGCGCTTTGGAGACGCTCAAGCCCGACTTCCCCGGCGTAATCGTCAGCGATATCCGAATGCCCGGCATGAGTGGCATGGACCTGCTACGCGAAGTCCGCCAGCGCGACCCGGACCTCCCGGTCATTCTGATTACCGGGCACGGCGATATCTCCACGGCGGTGGAGGCCATGCGCGAAGGTGCCTGGGATTTTCTGGAAAAGCCCTTCGCCGGAGAAAGGCTGGTCGAGATGGTCCGCCGTGGCATCGAGAAGCGCCATCTGAGTTTGGAAAACCGCCAGCTCAAGGCCGAACTCGAAGCGCAACAGGCCGCTCCCGGCCCCCGCCTGGTAGGACGAACCTCTGCCATCCAGCGGCTCGCCTCAATGGTGCAGCGCATCGCCCAGGTGGAAACCGACGTTCTGCTGTTCGGCGAGACAGGCACCGGCAAGGACCTGGTGGCCCGGGCCATTCACGAGCGAAGCCCCCGCGGCGGACATCCTTTCGTGGCTATCAACTGCGGTGCGGTGCCGGAGAGCATCATCGAGTCGGAGCTGTTCGGCCACGAGAAGGGCGCCTTTACCGGCGCCGTGGAACGACGCATCGGCAAGTTCGAGCATGCCAATGGCGGCACGGTCTTTCTGGATGAGATCGAATCCATGCCCATGGCGCTACAGGTCAAATTGCTGCGTGTGCTGCAGGAGCGCTGCATCGAGCGCCTGGGCGCCAACGAGCCAGTGCCGCTGGACATGCGGGTGATTGCCGCCACCAAGGTCGATCTCAGGCTCGCTTCCGAGGCTGGCGAGTTCCGTGAGGATCTCTACTACAGGCTGAACGTAGTCACCCTGCCGATTCCCCCATTGCGCGAGCGGCGCGAAGACATTCCCCTACTGTTCCAGCATTTCGCCGTCGTCGCCGCCAATCGAAGCGGCCTGGAGGCTCCACCGTTGGGAACCAGCGGCGTCTCGACCCTGATGGCGCATGACTGGCCCGGCAACGTCCGCGAGCTGCGAAATCTGGCCGAGCGCTACGTGCTGCTCGGTTCGGCCTTCGACTACCGACTCGACATGTTGCTGCAAGGCGTCGAAGCCGATGTCGCCGAGCTGGCTCTGCCGCAACAGGTGGAGCTATTCGAGAAGAGCCTGATCAGTCAGTCGTTGGCTAGCCACCGCGGCAGAATTACCGACGTCTGCCAGCACCTGGGGCTACCGCGCAAGACGCTCTATGACAAGCTGAGAAAATATGGTCTCAAGGCCGAGGATTATCGCCACAAGGCGACTCCTTGAGTCAGCAGGCCCACGAACAGAGGCCAGGGCGGCAACCAGGGCAGCAGTGCGATGCCGGCCGTCAGCATGGCCACCGAATTGCCGGGCGACTTGAGCACGAAGGGTTTCATCGCCGTGCCGAAGGAACGCTTCATACGTGCACCGGTAAGGTCGACGCTGTATATCTCATCCAACAGCAGATGGATGACGAACCCCAGACTGACGGCAATGCCATGCACCCAAGCCAGGCGGGCCGGCTGATCGAGCAGCTGGTAGCTCAGCGCGGTGGCCGCCAGCCCGCATAGCACGGCGGCAAGCTGCGAATGCCAAATGCCACGATGCACGGTGAAGCGGCTGAACACACCGCCAGCGAGGTAGCGCACCACAAGGTACAGCGCTCCGCAGACCACCAGCAGATGACCCGGCGCCAGGCGCGACTGTAACAATAGAGCCCCGGCCACCACGCTGGGTACCGCCAGTAGATTGAAGATAAGCCGGATCGCCTTCGAGCTGTCGGCGTCGATATCGGGCAATATGCCGCCGAAGGCGACCAGCGCGAACACGGCCGCGCCTTGCCAGGGATCCCACAGCCCTACCTGCCAGCCGCCGTGGGCCAGCACGGCACCGCCGATGGCGGCCACGCCAAGATGGGTGCGAAAGTCCGCCATGCGGGACAAGCCTTACAAGCTGGATATATATCCAGATTATCCTCGTACCCGCAATGAGAAACAATGGCTTAGGTGCTGGTCATTCAGAAAGATTGTCAACCAAGTGTTACCCGCCAAGCGCAGCGAGGTACTGATCCTTGAGCTTGACGTAGTTCCCGGCCGTATAGGGGAAGAACTCCCGCTCCTTGTCCTTCAGCGGACGCAGGGCCTTGGCCGGGTTGCCGGCATAGACGAAGCCGCTCTCCAGGCGCTTTCCCGGCGTAACCACGGCGCCGGCAGCAATAATCACCTCATCCTCGACCACGGCACCGTCCATGACGATGGCTCCCATGCCCACCAGGATACGATTTCCCAGGGTGCAGCCGTGCAAGATCGCCTTATGGCCGATGGTGACATCATCTCCGATGGTCAATGGGAAGCCGTCGGGGTTGAAGTCGCTGGCATGGGTGATATGCAGCACGCTGCCATCCTGCACGCTGGTGCGTGCTCCGATACGAATACGGTGCATATCGCCGCGAATCACCGCCATGGGCCACACCGAGCTATCGTCGCCCAGCACTACGTCGCCCAGCACCACGCTGGCCGGATCAACGTAGACCCGCGCCCCCAGGGTGGGACGCTTGTCCCGCCAGCCACGAATGGAGTCGTTCGAACTCATACAAGCCTCCAGGCCGACATCTTGCCGGTCGCATCAGATGGATTACAGTAGCCCGGCCGCCAGCACCACGGCTGCCAGAGGAATCGATATCCAGCGTACCACCGTCCGCCATAGCAGAAAGCCCGATTCAGACACCCCCAGAGCCGCTCTCGACTCTTGCTGCGGCATGACCCAGGCGGCAAAGCAGGCGATCAATAAACCACCTACCGGCAGAAAGACTTCCGTAGGAATGGTGGTAACCAGCTCGAAAACGTTCATGCCGAACAACGGGCGCCATTCGGCAAGGTTCGAAAATGAAAGGACCGACAGCAGGCCCAGCAGCCACACCGCGATACCCACCACTGCCGAAGCCTTTCCCCGGCCCAGCCCCAAGCCCTGAAGTGTGGCGACCATCGGCTCGGCCAGGTTGATGGAAGAGGTCCAGGTCGCCAACAGCAGCAGCAGAAAGAATATGCTGAGCCACAGAGCGCCCCAAGGCAGCTCGGCAAAGGCGACCGGCAGTGTGACGAACATTAGCCCCGGCCCCTCGCCGGGATCCATGCCTTGGGAAAAGACCACCGAAAAGATGGCGATCCCGGCCAGCAGCGCCACGCTCACATCCAGCACCGCTACGGCACCGGCCGCACGAGGCAGACTCTGGTGCTCTGGCATGTAGGCACCGTAGGCCATCAGCGCACAGGCCCCCACCGCCAGGGTGAAGAAGGCGTGTCCCATGGCATGCATGACCACCAGCGGGGTGATGACCGAAAGATCCGGCTTGAACAGCCAGGCCAGCGCGGGAACGAAGCCGTCGGTAGTGGCCGCGTAGATGGCCAGCAGCACCAGCAGCAGGTATAGCAGCGGCATCAGCAGATTGTTGAGCCGTTCCAACCCCTTGGCCACCCCAGCCGCCACCACCGTCATAGTCATGACCAGGAAAAGGGTATGGTTGAAGGTCAAGCGTCGCGGGTCGGCGAGGAAGGCATCGAAACCGGCGCCGATCTCAGCCGCACTGCGCCCCACGAAATCGCCGTTAACCGCCGTTATCAGGAACTCGATCGACCAGCCCGAGACAACGGAGTAGAAGGAGAGAATGCAAAAAACGGTAAAGGCACCGAACAGCCCCAACCACCGCCAGTGGCGGCTGGCACCGGCCTGGCCGGCCAGATACCCCAACGACTGCATGGGGGCACGTCGACCGGCGCGCCCCACCAGGATTTCGGCCATCATGACCGGCAGCCCCAGCAGCAACACGAAAGCGATATAAAGCACCAGGAAGGCAGCGCCGCCATTTTCCCCGGTGATGTAAGGAAAACGCCAGATATTGCCCAGCCCCACCGCTGCGCCCGTCACCGCCAGGATGAAGGCTCGCCGCGTGGTCCAGCGCTCCAGGGTTGCGTTCATGCGTTACCTCGACTTTCATGGAGGCGCAAGCCTATCAGGCCGGAACTCTGGCACCAATCCCCGGCGGGATTGAAACCCCGCCGCTCTGGCCGCATCTAAACGCTATTCCGCTTTTTCGATCACACCACCCGAGGTGCGCATGCCCCACAATCCCCTGCTTGAATCCCATGAGCTGCCCCCTTTCGCCGAGATCAAGCCGGAGCACGTGGTGCCGGCCATCGACAAGCTGTTGGCCGACAACCGCCTCGCCATCGAGTCGCTGGTAGAGAGCGCTGAGCAGGAAACGCCAACCTGGGCGAGCCTTGCCGCTCCGCTGGAAGCGCTCAACGACCGACTGTCGCGCGCCTGGTCACCGGTTTCGCACTTCAATGGCACCATGAACTCACCTGCGCTGCGCGAGGCCTATCAGGCCTGCTTGAGCAAGCTTTCCGACTACTCCACCTGGCTGGGGCAGCACGAAAGGCTATTTCGCGTCTGGCAGGCCCTCAAGGAGGGGCCTGCCTGGGCCGAACTGGACGAAGCCCAGCGGCGCAGCGTCGACAACACCCTGCGCGACTTCCGCCTCGCCGGTGTCGACTTGCCGACCGAGCAGAAGAAACGCTATGGCGAGATCAAGTCGCGCCTGTCGGAACTGGCGAACACTTTCTCCAATCATCTACTCGATGCCACCCAGGCGTGGCACAAGGACATCGACGACGATACCCGGCTGGCCGGCCTGCCGGAGAGCGCCCTGGCCACACTTGCCGCCAACGCCGAAGCCAAGGGCGTGGACGGGTATCGCATTACCCTCGACTTCCCCAGTTTCTACCCGGTGCTGACCTTTGCCGACGACCGCGAGTTGCGGCGCGAGGTGTATACCGCCTTCGTCACCCGTGCCTCCGACCAAGGCCCCAACGCCGGCGAGTACGACAATGCGCCGGTCATCGAGGAGACCCTGCGTCTGCGACGCGAGCTGGCCGAACTGCTGGGCTTCGGTAGCTATGCCGACTACTCGTTGGCCACCAAGATGGCCGAGTCGCCGCACCAAGTCCTGGAATTCCTGGAAGACCTCGCCCGTCGCGCAGTGCCCCAAGCGCGGGAAGAGTTCGCCGAGCTCGAAGCCTACGCCCGCGACACTCTGGCCATGACCGAACTCGCCCCCTGGGACATTGGCTACGTCAGTGAAAAGCTGCGCGAAGCCCGTCACGCCATTTCCCAGGAGCAGCTACGCCCCTACTTCCCCGCACCGCGAGTGGTCGATGGTCTTTTTCGAGTCGTCGAGCGGCTCTACGACGTCACCTTTGTCGAGGACAGCGAGGCGCCCCTATACCACCCTGAGGTGCACTACTTTCAAATTCTCGAACAAGGGGAGCCCATTGCCGGCTTCTATCTCGATCTTTATGCCCGCGAGGGCAAGCGCGGCGGCGCTTGGATGGACGAGTGCCGAGTGCGTCGCCACCACGAGGACGGCGGGCTCCAGCTACCGGTGGCTTACCTGACCTGCAACTTCACCCGCCCGGTGGGCGATAAACCCGCCCTGCTGACCCACGACGAAGTCACCACGCTGTTCCACGAGTTCGGCCATGGACTGCACCATATGCTGACCCGCCAGACGGTGGCCGAGGTTTCCGGCATCAACGGCGTGGCGTGGGATGCCGTAGAGCTGCCCAGCCAGTTCATGGAGAACTACTGCTGGGAACGCGAGGGTCTCGCTTTGATCGCCGGCCATGTCGACACCGGCGAGCCGTTACCGGCGGAACTGCTCGAACGCCTGCAGGCGGCCAAGAACTTCCAGTCGGCCATGGGCCTGGTGCGCCAGCTCGAATTCTCACTGTTCGATCTGCGGCTGCATCATGAATTGAGCGCTCCCACGGCGACAGCCGTACAGGCGCTGCTCGACGAAGTCCGCAGTGCCGTCTCCGTGGTGCCCAAGGCAGACTTCAACCGTTTCCAGAACGGCTTCAGTCATGTCTTCGCCGGCGGTTATGCCGCCGGCTACTACAGCTACAAGTGGGCCGAGGTACTTTCTGCCGACGCCTGGAGCGCGTTCGAGGAAGCCGGTATCTTCGATACCGAAACCGGCCGGCGCTTTCGCAGCGAAATTCTTGAGCAGGGCGGTGCCCGCGACGCAGCCGCGCTGTTCCGCGCCTTCCGCGGCCGCGATCCAAGCGTCGAGCCGCTGCTGCGTCACAGTGGAATTCGCGCCGCCTGACAACGGCATCGCTGCACGCTATCGTAGCCATACCGCCGCTGGGGCTACCCGGCGGCCAACCAAGGGAGGCATCATGGCCGTACAGAAACGTTTCATTGCCGGTGCCGTTTGCCCCCGCTGTGCCGAAATGGACCGCATACGCGCCTGGGAACAGAATGGCGTACGCTATCGCGATTGCGTCAGCTGTGACTTTTTCGAACAGGCGGCCATAGAAGAGGAGACGGCAGCCGAGTTGGAAACCCGGGTCAATCGCGAGCGCGAGGAGCAGCGCCGCAACACCATCCAGACAGTGAGAATTCTCGACCCCGGGAGCCGCTGAACGTGGCAGGAGCGATGGCCGCCGACACCACTCAGCGACCGGAAAAGCAACGCCACCTCGAGCTACTTGGCCTGGCAGCGGCTGCCGCCCTGCTGTTCTCGCGCCCCGACCTGGCCACGCTGGCCACTGGCCTCGGGTTGTTCCTGTGGGGCATGAGTCATCTGGAAGAAGCCATCAAACGGCTCTCCGGAGGCACTCTGGATCGCTGGCTGCATGGGGCCACCCGCAGCCCCTGGCGCGCCATCGGCGTCGGTGCGCTGGCCACCGCCGTGGTGCAGTCCAGCTCGCTGATAACTCTGTTGGCGATGTCCTTCGTCAGCGCTGGCCTGGTCGCTTTGCCCGGCGCCATCGCCCTGCTGTTCGGTGCCAATCTCGGCACGACCACCGGCGCCTGGCTGATCGCCTCATTCGGCCTGCGCTTCGATCTGGCGCAATATGCCATGCCGCTGCTCGCCCTCGGGCTGCTCGGCCGCTACCGGCTGAGTGGGCCACAAGCAGGCATTGCCGCTCTATTGCTGGGTATCGGGCTACTGTTTCTCGGTATCGATTTCATGAAGCTGGGTTTCGAAACCTGGCGCGACGGTCTGGCCCTGGACGGGCTGGCCGGAGACCGGCTGTGGCACTGGCCACTGTTCGTGCTGGTTGGCATCGTCGCTACCGTGGTGATGCAGTCGAGCCACGCCACCCTACTGCTCACCTTGGCCGCTCTCGCCTCGGGTCAGCTGCCCTACCTGCCGGCGCTTGCCATCGCCATCGGCGCCAATGTCGGCACCACGGTCACCGCCGTACTCGGCGCGCTTTCCTCCGGTGTTGCGGCGCGCCGCCTGGCCGGGGCACATGTGATCTTCAATCTGGCAACCGCTGCAGTTGCCTTGGCGCTGTTGGTGCCGCTGGCCTGGCTGGTGGATGCCATCGCCGAAGTGGTGGGAATGACGGCGACAGCCTGGCCGCTCAAGCTGGCCCTGTTCCACACTCTGTTCAACTTGCTGGGCATCGTGTTGATGCTGCCATGGATTCCGCAACTGGCCAATCTGCTCGAACGCCGCTTTACCGAGCCCGCCCGGCTGCCGCACTCGCAGGCACGCTATCTTGACAGCGCCGCCCTCAATCATGCGGATACCGCCGTTGCCGCCATGGAGCAGGAGTGCCGACGCCTCGACCGTCGGGCGTATCATCTGCTGTGCAGTGCCATACTCATGCCCAGTGCGGAAGTCATCGGCCATGCGCCAGAGCGCCACAGCGTATCGGCGGCCATCGACCCAGACGTATGGCCGCCGCTCAACGCGCGCTATCACGAACGCATCAAACCCATACTGACCGAAATCCTCGCCTTTCAGGCACGTATCGACGTGCCGCTCACCGAGGCCCAGCAAGCGCGCCTTGCACTGCTGCAGGCCCATACTCTGCGCATGGTGGAAGCCGTTCGCTTCGGCGAGGTATTGCAGCGTAGCCTGTTACGCCATGGAGCACGCGTTAGCCCCCTGCGTGAAGCGCATGACGATCTGCGCATGGCGGTGGCGATCGGGCTCAACCGACTGGCCGCAGAAGAGAGCGGTCTATCGATCATCACTCCTATCGAAGAGGTGCGTCGCCACTGGCAGAACGAGCTGGCTCGCCGACTTCGTGAGCACCGTCTCGATCCATGGCTTGCCTCGTCACTGATGAACGATCTGCATCAGGCCAGTCGAATGATGGCTGTGCTTGGAGAAACAGCCAGCGCCGGCTAATGGGCGAAAAACCACACACTTTTTGCAGCTCAAGTGCGAGATTCCAGCCAGCACGCTTCCAACCGATTTCGACTTTCGTCGAACAAAACAAAAGTAATTCGTTGTTTTTCCAATACCTTCAGCTGAATGGCGCAGTGTTTGCCTATACTCGTTGTGTCACACGTATTTCATAAGAGCGCACCAGGTGCGCTCCCATAACGACAAAGGCAAATCGGAGTACTTCCATGCGCTATACCGCCTCCAAACTGATCGCCACTTCCGTTCTCGGTGCGGCCCTGATCGCCACCGGCGCCCAGGCCGAAGACCGCAGCGACTGGCCCCGCAGCTTGACCGTGGGAACTGCCAGCCAGGGCGGCACCTACTACATCTACGGTTCCGGCTGGGCCAATATGGTTGGCGATGCCCTCGGCGTCTCCTTCGGTGCCGAAGTAACCGGTGGCCCCGTCCAGAACGCCACCCTGGTACAGATGGGCGAGCACGATTTCGGCATGGTGACCATGGGTCCGGCCTACGAAGCATGGACCGGCAACAGTGAGCTTGCCCCGGGCGTCGAGCATACCGACATCCGCGCCGTGTTCCCGATGTACCAGACCACCCTGCAGATCATTGCCCTGGCCGGCTCCGGCATCAATTCCGTTTCCGACCTGGATGGCAAGACCGTGGGCGTCGGCCCGGCGGGCGGCACTTCCGATATGTACTATCCCCAGCTGTTCGAAAAGCTCGGTCTCGATGTCAGCTCCCGTAACGGTGGTGCCGCCGACCAGGCGGGACAGCTTCAGGATGGCTTGATC
>NZ_JAFIFK010000004.1 GCF_020832045.1 Halomonas sp. | reverse complement strand
GCGGTCCTCCACCAGCATGGCGTAGTTCTCCAGCCCGACGAACTCCGGCGGCGCTCCGCGAAATCCGGGCAGGAAGAAACTGTTGATGAGCGTTGCCACGGTAGGCAGATAGGCGAAGGTGCCGAGCAGCACCGCCGCCGGTAGCAGCAACAGCGCCCCGTAGATCTGCATACGTCGGTCGGCGTTTTGGATTACCAAGGTTTGACTCCTGCACCATCGCGGCGCCGGGGATAGGTCAATGAGGAGGTCCCGCCCTGGATGGCAAATGTAGCGTCCAGGGAGGGATTCACAGCGCCTCCTCATTGACCTTTGTCCCCGGCGGCCTCGTCTACGAAAGCTCGTCGAGTCGGCCTTTCCTCAACGGGAACGCGCGTAGCGCCGCAGTGCCGTATCCGCCTCGGCCTGGGCCTGCTTGAGCGCCTCCTCCGGCGACATCTGGCCGGTCAGCGCCGCCTGCACGGCGTTGTCCAGCGCCCGGCGCACACGTCCGCCCTGGTAGGTGGCCAGCTCCGCGGTGGCGTGCTCGAGCTGGTCCCGGGCCACCGCCGCCGGGGCGAACTCCTCGACGTAGCTCTGCAGCGCCTCGGTCTCGTAGGAGGCCGGGCTGACACCCATGTAGCCGGTTTCGATCGACCAGGCCGCGGCGCGCTCAGGGTCAGTCATCCAGCGGATGAAGGTCATCGCCGCGCGCTGCTCCTCCTCGCTGGAGTCTTTGAACAGGTAGAAGTTGCCACCGCCGGTGGGACTACCGCGCTGGGTGCTCATGGGCAGCATGGCCACTCCGAAGTCGAAGTCAGCCTCGTTGCGAACCGCGGTAAGGTTGCCGGTGGTGTGCCACATCATGGCGGTGGCCTGCTCGATGAAGTTCTGGCGCAGGGTGCCCCATTCTATGGTGCCGTCGGGCATGGCCTGATGATCGCGGGAGAGCGAAACCCAGTATTCCAGCGCCTCGATGGCGGCGGGGTCGTCGAAATAGATCTCGGTGCCCTCTTCGTTCATCAGGCGGTGACCGTTCTGAAAGGCAAAGGCCTGAAACATCCAGTAGGGGTAACCGGTGGAGGGCACCATCACGCCCCACTGCTGCCCGTTGCTGGCCTCGCGCACCGCGGCGGCCATCTCGGCCATCTCCTCCCAGGTCTCGGGCGGCGTCTCGGGGTCGAGCCCGGCCGCCTCGAAGGCGTCCTTGTTCCAGTAAAGCACGATAGTGGAACGCTGGAAGGGTATGCCGTAGGTCTGACCATCGATCTGGCCGTTCTCCATCAGCCCGGGGTAGAAACTGTCGAGCCACTCACGCTCCTCGTCGGTCTCGATCACCGAGTCGAAGGAGACGATGGCGTCCTGCTCCAACAGATCGAACAGATCGATGGAGAACAGTACCGAGAGCTGCGGGGCATTACCCGCCTCGATGGCCGACATGGCCCGGACCCGCGTATCGTCGTAGTTGCCGGCGTAGATGGCATTCACAGAGATGTCGGAGTGCTCGCTCTCGAACTCGGCCACCAGGCCGTCGATCACATCGGTCAGCGCCCCACCCACGGCGACCGGATAATACATGGTCAGCTCGGTCTGAGCCTGGGCGCTCAGCGAGCCGGCGGCGAGCATGCCAGCCAGGGCCGTGGCTCCCATTCTGCTGCCCTGGGTCAACAAGAAGCGTGCATTCATCGGTTCACTCCTGGAGTATCATTCCCTGCGTGATGGGACGAGGCCTGTGCCTCGCGTTCTTGCACTACGTTGCCTTCCGCACCGGCGCGGCCCGGCTGGAAGCGTTGGCGCCCGGATGGCGCGGCCAGATCGTGCCCGACGATCGCCAGGCGCTGACCGTCCTCCGCCGCGAAGAAATGTGCTGCCTCGCTCCGCCACTGCAACCGACAGGGCGACCCGGCGGTCAGCGCAGGCTTGCCGTCGAGCCGGGCGCGCAGCTGCTGGCTGCCCACCTTCAGACGCACGATGCTGTCGGCACCGAGGTATTCGGCGTCGATCACCTCAGCGGGCACACCGGGCGCATCGGCCGGCAGCAGGTAGATCTCCTCCGGGCGAATGCCGAGCCAGTGGCCCTTGGCCTCGTGAGAGGCGACGCTGCAGCGGGGCTCACCCTCGATTACCGCACCATCGGCAGCGGCGGCAAGGCTCACCAGATTCATCGCCGGACTGCCGATGAAACTGGCGGCGAACGCCGTGGCCGGTCGGTCATAGAGCTCGGCCGGCGTGCCGTCCTGTTCGATTTTTCCGCCCTGCATGAGGATCACGCGATCGCCCATGCTCATCGCCTCGACCTGGTCGTGTGTGACGTAGATCACCGTCATTCCCAACCGCTGTTGCAGCGCCTTGATCTCGCGGCGCATCTCACCACGCAGCCGAGCGTCGAGATTAGAGAGCGGCTCGTCCATCAGGCAGATGGGATGTTCGGAGATGATCGCCCGGGCCAGTGCGACCCGCTGACGCTGGCCGCCGGAGAGCTGCGCCGGCTTGCGCTCGAGATAGACCTGGAGGTCGACCAGCTCGGCGACTCGTGCCAGCCGCTCGCGTCGCTCGGCCTTGGGCACCTTGCGGCTGCGCAAACCGAAGACGATATTGTCGGCCACGCTGAGATGGGGAAACAGCGCGTAGGACTGGAACACCATGCTGATGCCCCTATCGCCCGGCGGCAGGTATGTGACGTCGCGCTCACCAATGTGAATGCGACCGGCACTGGCCTGCTCGAGGCCGGCGATCATGCGCAGTGTGGTCGACTTGCCGCAGCCCGAGGGGCCGAGCATGATGACGAACTCACCCGGCACCACGTCGAAACCGATGCCGTCGACGGCAACGGACTCTCCCCAGCGCTTGCTCACGGCCTCGAGCCGGATGCGCTGGCTGTCGCTTGGGCCCACCAGGCGGTGGGGCGGCTGACCGCGCGGTGCCTGGTTCTGGTTATTGTTGTCTGGGTTCATGCTGCTTCCGCGATGCCCGTCAAGGCGTTGCATGGCTGTCATCGACTCTCCCGAAACTCAGCGTAGCCGCTAATACGAGGATGTGCGGCAATGCTGGCGACTTTTGGTGACGCTGCGATGACGGAATGACGACCGAACGGTAACAATCGGGCGCTGAGCACGGCATGCTAGAATGTGGGCTTTCCCCTGATCAGGAACCGAGCGCAATGTCACTGGAAGACCTGCATCTCAACCTCCGCAACCTGACGCAGGACGATTACCCTCAGCTCAAGCAGCTGATGGATGCCGTCTACAACGACATTGGCGGAGCCTGGCCCCAGCACTCCATCGATCGTCTGATCCAGGAGTTCCCCGATGGTCAGATCGTCATCGAGGATGATGAGCGGCTGGTGGGCGTGGCGCTTACCGTGCGGGTCGATTACGACGAGTTCTCCAATCCTCACAAGTACGACGATCTCGTCGGCAACCGCGACATCATCCTCAACGACCCCGAAGGCGATGCCATGTACGGGTTGGACGTGTTGATCCACCCTGACTATCGCGGTTATCGCCTGGGCCGGCGCCTGTACGAGGCGCGCAAGGAACTGTGCCGCTCGCTCAACCTGCGAGCGATACTTGCCGGCGGGCGCATCCCCAACTATCACGAACATCCCGATCTCAGCCCCACCGACTACATCGAACGGGTGGCGCGCAAGGAGATCCACGATCCCATCCTTTCCTTCCAGTTGGCCAATGACTTTCAGGTCAAGCGACTGCTGCGCAAGTACCTACCTGAGGACGAAAAATCCCAGGGCTTCGCCACCTTGCTGGAGTGGAACAACATTCTCTACGAGCCTGCCGAGCGGGTGTTGGAAAATCGCCCTACCCAGGTGCGCGTAGGTGCAGTGCAGTGGCAGATGCGCGAATGCGCCTCCATGGAGTCGGTGCTGCAGCAGGTGGAGTACTTCGTCGACGCCATATCCAGTTATCAGAGCGACTTCGCCGTCTTTCCGGAGCTGTTCAACGCCCCGTTGATGGGTCTGCAGGATCGCGCCAGCCTGCATGACCAGCTCGCCGCCATACGCTATCTCGCCGGCTTCACCGAGCATTTCAAGACCGAGATCTCGCGTATGGCGGTCTCCTACAACATCAACATCATCGCCGGGTCGATGATCGAGATAGGCGAGGACGGCCGGCTCTACAACGTCAGCTATCTTTGCCACCGCGACGGCGAAGTGGAACACCAATCCAAGCTGCATATCACGCCTCAGGAGCGCCGCGAATGGGTGATCGAGGGCGGAGACGAGCTGCGCGTGTTCGAAACCGACGCCGGGCGCGTCGGCATCCTGATCTGCTACGACGTGGAGTTCCCCGAGCTTGGCCGGCTGCTGGCCGATCAGGACATGGATATTCTCTTCGTACCGTTCTGGACCGATACCAAGAACGGCTATCTGCGGGTGCGCCACTGTTCGCAGGCGCGGGCCATCGAGAACGAGTGCTACGTGGTGCTTTGCGGCAGCGTGGGCAACGTGCCATCGATCCGCAATCTGGACATCCAGTACGCCCAGTCGGCGGTGTTCTCGCCCTCGGATTTCGCCTTCCCCCACGATGCGGTGCTCTCCGAGACCACGCCCAACACCGAGATGGTGATTTTCTCCGACCTCGACCTGACCCGGCTTACCGTGGTGCGCGCCGAAGGCTCGGTGACCAACCTCAAGGATCGGCGCAAGGACCTGTTCGACCTGCGCTGGCGCGACTGGTCGTGGAAGTCTGGCTCGCGCCAGGAAGAGAGCTGAGCCATGCTCGACCGCCTGCGCCGCTGGCGGGCCGAACGCTTCGAGGCCCGCCATCCGTTTCCGCAAGAGGCCTGGGACGAAGCGCGCTCGCGCCTGCCGCTGCTGGCCTTTCTCGACGACGAAGAAGCGGCGCGACTAGGCCGCCGTGCCTGGCGCTTCCTGCACGCCAAACGCTTTAGCATGCATCCCGATCTGGCTGCCCATACCCGCTTCGACGAGCCGGCCCAGCTGGCCTTGGCCGCACAGGCTTGCCTGCTGACGCTGGGCTGGTCGGAGGAGGATCATGAGGAAGCCTTCAGCGGTTTCCACGAGATCCTGATCCTGCCCGACGCCTTCCATCGCCAGGTCGAGGAGCTGGACGAGTACGGCGTGATGCACGCCTACGAGGACGAGCGCGCCGGCGAAACCTCGGCTCAGGGGCCGGTGGTGGTGGCCTTTCCCGATCTGATGGAAAGCGGTGATTTCAACGGTTTCAACGTGGTGATCCACGAGCTCGCCCACAAGGTCGACATGGGCAACTCACTGGATATCGACGGCTTCCCGCCTCTACCCCGTGACATGGATCCCAAGGAGTGGCACCGGGTCTTCACCGCGGTATGGGACGACCTGCAGGCACACCTCGAGCGCGGCGAGACGCCACCCATCGACGACTACGCCGCGACTCATCCCGGCGAGTGCTTCGCGGTGAGCTGCGAGTACTTCTTCAGCGCTCCGGATGTGCTCTGTGAAGCCTATCCCGAGCTGTACGCCTTGCTCACCCACTACTTCCGCCAGGCCCCGCTCGAACGCCTGCCGCCAGCACATCCGGAACCGGCTTAGCTCAACGTCGCTCCAGCAGCCGCACCAGTTCGGGCACCGCCTTGTCGGCATGGCCGCCATCGCTGGCCCGCCGATACAGCGCCAGTACCGCCTCCGCCACACCGCGCTCGGCCGCCAGATCCTCGGTCATGGTACGGTAATAGCCGATGTCCTTGAGCGCATTGGCCACGCTGAAGCGAAACCCCGAGGCATCGTCGGCTTCGATGAAGGGACGCAGCCGTTCCAATACCACCCCACCGCCGCCACCCTTGCCCAGGACGTCGAGCAAGGCGGCATCGTCGATACCGGCCCGACGCGAAGCCGCAGCGGCCTCGGCGAGCACCGCGGTGAAGCCCAGCGAGACGAAGTTGTGCAGCAGCTTTAGGGTGTGCCCCGCCCCTACCGGGCCCGCATGGGCGATGTTCTCGGCGAAGCATTCGAGCAGCGGTCGCACCTCGGCGAACAGCGTCTCGGGTGCGCCGACGATCAGGTTCAACTTGCCCGCCTCCGCCTCCTTGGGCGTGCGGGTCATGGCCGCATCCATGAAGCGACCGCCGGCGGCTTCGACCCGCGCGGCGACCCGTTCGGTGGAGCTCGGCAGCGCCGTGGAGCAGTCGACCACCACGGTGCCCGGCGCCAGCCCCTCGAGCACGCCGCCCGGCTCGAACAGCACCGCCTCCACCTGGGGCGAACCGGTCACGCAGAGAATCACCACCTCAGCGCTTGCGGCCACCTCGCGGCCGCTGCCTTTGGCCACTGCACCGGCGGCCAGCAGATCATCGACCGGCTGGTTGCCTTGATGCTCCTGGAAGCACAGCGAATGACCGCCGCGCAGCACGTTGGCGGCGATGCCGTGCCCCATCAGGCCGACCCCGATCAGGCCGACCTTGCGTGCCTCTTTCATAGCGTTCTCCTCACAGGCGAATGAGTGTTCAGCCGAGCTTGAGTTAGTCGCGCCTCTAGCCTGGCCTTCTCGAGGGCGTTGAGCAATGGTCCGTTGTCGGCATTCGCCGCGCTAAGCATTGTTCTATGCTGAATCTAACCATGGCAGCAGGAACCCTCATGTCGCGCAAACTTGGCTTCACCGCGCTGGTGATACTCCTGCTGGGCGGGCTTGCGCTGCTGGGGCACTGGATGAGTGCCCGAGATCTCTTCGACGCCAATACGCTCTTCGCCATGCTGCAAGGTTCTCTCGCCTGGCGCGACGAGCCTTGGGCCGGTGCAGTCGTGGTGTCGGCTTTCCTCGTGGCCTCACTAGTGCTGTTCCCGCTGAGCGTACTGGTGGTGTTGGCGGGCCTGCTGTTCGGTCCTTGGTGGGGTTTTCTCTATTCTCTGATCGGCACGCTCATCGGCTCCATTGTCACCTTCTGGCTCGGGCGCTGGCTCGGGCGCGATGCGCTGGTACGTTACGGTGGTGCACCAGTAATAAAGATGTCGCGCTACCTGGCCGGGCGCGGGGTACGCACTATGACCATTCTCAATCTCTTGCCTCTGGCGCCGTTCACCCTCACCAACCTGTTGGCCGGCGCCTTCCACATCCGTTTTCGCGACTACATGCTAGGTACGCTAGTGGGGGCCACACCTGGGCTGGCCGGCATCATTCTCCTCAGCAGTCATCTGGGTACCTTACTGACCGCTCAGGACCGGCAAGAGATAGCCTGGGCAGCAGGTGGCATCGCGGCGGGGCTGGCCCTGCTCTACGGGCTCAAGCGCTACGCCGACACTCGCCAGCAGCGCCGTCGCCGCACCTGATACTTACGGTTCAAACGGGCATGGTGGGTATCCTGCCCGGCAGGTGAGCTTCAAGAAACGCCACGAAAGCGCGAATGCGCGCCGGCACGTGGCGCCGCTGAAGATAGACGACATGGAAGTCGGCACGCACGCCTTGCCAATCCGGTAGCAGTTCGACCAGTCGGCCGCTCGCGAGATAGCGGTGAATGTCCCACCAGGAACGCAGCACAACGCCGTGCCCCTCCAGAGCCAGTTGCACGATCACCTCGCCATCGTTGCTGGAGAGCAGGCCACCGACCTTCACCGTCTGCTCTGGTTGCCTCTCTCCCCGATGGTGAAACCGCCATACCCCATAGTCGCTGTCGTTCTCGCGCAGAATCAGACAGGGGTGCGCGGCGAGATCTGCCGGTACCGTCAGCGGTGCCATGCGCGCCACATAATTGGGAGCGGCGCACAGCACGCGACGATTGACCAGGAGGCGTCGCGCCACCAGCCGTGAATCGGGTGGCTCGCCCACCCTAATGCCGATATCGAACCCCTGCTCCCCCAAGCTCATGGGAAAGTTGGACAGCTCCAGCAAGGCTTCGACCCCAGGATGAAGCGCACAAAACTGAGACAGCAGCGGCGCCACGTGGCGTCGGCCAAAGCCGAAGGTAGCATTCACCTTGAGCGGACCCGAGAGCGCCGCGCGCTGCTCGCTCAATGCCTCCTCCAGCTCGGCGAGCTCTTCGAGGATGGCGGAGCCCCGCGCCAGGTAGCGCTCACCTTCCGCTGTCAGGCTGAGCCGGCGCGTGGTGCGGCTGGCCAGCTCAACGCCAAGCCGTGCTTCGAGCTGCTTGAGCCGCTTGCTCACCGCCGACAGCGACAGGCCCAGCTCGCGTGCCGTACCCGTCAGGCTGCCCGCCCGAGCCAAATGCTGAAAGAAGGCGAGATCGTCGAGCTGTGCCACACCACTCTCCACTGTCGTTCAACAATACCTTTCCATTCAGCCTGATTATTCCCATCGAGCCAAGGGCTAGACTAGGTGCAGACAAAGATTCGGAGGAAGCACCCATGTTCGAGGGGTTCCGCACGTTCGACATCGCCCATGACGAGATACACATCCACGGCCGCATCGGCGGCTCGGGTCCGCCGCTGCTGTTACTGCACGGCCACCCACAGACCCACGTCATCTGGCACCGCTTGGTCGAACCGCTGGCACGCCGCTTCACCGTGGTCGCAACCGACCTGCGTGGCTACGGCGACTCCTCCAAGCCTCCCGGCAAACCGGATCACGCCATTTACAGCAAGCGTGCCATGGCCGAGGATCAGGTCGCCGTGATGCGCGAACTGGGCTTCGAGCGCTTCTTCCTCTGCGGTCACGACCGCGGCGGGCGGGTTGCCCACCGCCTGGCGATGGACCACCCCGCAGCGGTGGAAAAATTGATGCTGCTCGATATCGCCCCCACACTTGCCATGTACGAGCAGACCGATCGCACTTTCGCCACCGCCTACTTCCACTGGTTCTTTCTGATCCAGCCCTCACCGCTGCCCGAAACCCTGATCGAGGCCTCGCCCAGCGACTACATCACCCGCACCATGGGCGGACGACACGCCAGCCTTGATGCCTTTGACCCTGCAGCCATCGCCGAGTACCAGCGCTGCCTGGCCCAACCCGGGGCCGCCCACGCCCTGTGTGAGGACTACCGCGCCAGCAACGGCATCGATCTTGAACACGACCGCGTCGATCGCGAGGCGGGCCGGCGCATTACCTGTCCCGTTAGCGTGTTGTGGGGGCAGCACGGCATCATCGAGCGCTGCTTCGAGCCACTGGCGGAGTGGCGCGCCGTGGCCGAGCGGGTGGAGGGCGAGGCCCTGCCCTGCGGCCACTACATTCCCGAAGAGGCGCCGGTAGCGCTGCTCGACCGCCTCACGCGTTTCATGACCCACGACTGATTATCAACCCAGGAGGAGCCACCATGACTCATCGCATCGCCGTCATTCCCGGCGACGGCATCGGCAACGAAGTGATGCCGGAAGGCCTGCGCGTGCTCGAAGCCGCCGCCCAGCGCTTTGGCATCGACCTCGAGCTGACCCACTTCGACTTCGCCTGCTGCGACTACTACGAGAAGCACGGCCAGATGATGCCCGACGACTGGTTCGAGCAACTCAAGGATTTCGACGCCATCTTCTACGGCGCGGTGGGCTGGCCCGACACGGTGCCGGACCATATCTCGCTGTGGGGTTCGCTGCTGCAGTTCCGCCGCCAGTTCGATCAGTACATCAATCTCCGCCCGTGCAAGCTGCTGCCCGGCATCAAGAGCCCACTGGCCGACCGCAAGCCCGGCGATATCGACTTCTATGTCGTGCGCGAGAATACCGAGGGGGAGTACTCCAGCGTCGGCGGCAAGATGTTCGAGGGTACCGAGCGCGAGGTGGTGATTCAGGAGACTGTGATGACCCGCTACGGCACCGACCGAGTGCTGAAATTCGCCTTCGAGCTGGCCCAGAGTCGGCCGCGGAAGAAGCTTACCTCGGCCACCAAATCCAACGGCATCGCCATCACCATGCCGTGGTGGGACGAGCGAGTGGTGGCGATGTCGAACCACTATCCCGACGTCAACGTCGACAAGTTCCACATCGACATACTCACCGCCAACTTCGTCATGCACCCCGACTGGTTCGACGTAGTGGTGGCGAGCAACCTGTTCGGCGACATCCTCTCCGACCTGGGCCCGGCCTGCACCGGCACCATCGGTGTGGCGCCCTCGGCCAACATCAATCCGGAGGGCAGGTTCCCCAGCCTGTTCGAGCCGGTTCACGGCAGCGCACCGGATATCGCCGGCAAGGGCATCGCCAATCCCATCGGTCAGATCTGGTCCGGCGCCATGATGCTCGAGCATCTGGGCCACAAGGAAGGCGCCGACGCCATCGTCAGCGCCTTCGAAGCGGTGTTGGCACAAGCCGACCCGAGCGTGCTGACGGCAGATGTCGGTGGCCGGGGCACCACCGAGACCCTGGGCAAGGCCATTGCCGAGCGTATTGCCGGATAGCACAGGCATTTTTCATTGACCTGCGTCAAGTTGTCGCAACAATGAAGGGGCGAGCACAGCTAAAAAATGTTAGGTTATAAGCTTATAACAACAAACATATCAGACCTATCTCGCAGGAGACTCGCCTCCCATGTCCCGACACGATTCCGACTCTTCCCGGCTGAATCGCCGCCAGTTCCTGAAATATGGCGCTGGCGCCAGTGCAGCCGGACTGCTCTATGCAACGGGCCTCCAGGCCCGCACACTCTCCACCAATGCCCGAGTCGTCATCCTTGGTGGCGGCGCCGGTGGCATGGCCATGGCCAACAGGCTGTCGCGCCGTCTGGACGGAGCCCGCATCAGCCTGGTCGAGCCCCGCGAGGTACACCACTACCAGCCCGGCTGGACCCTGGTAGCCTCGGGCGTCTGGCACCCAGAAAAGACCATGCGGCCAAACGCCCACTTCGTGCCGAAAGGGGTCGACTGGGTGCGCCAGCCCGCCGCCGGCATCGACGCCGCCAATCGCCAGGTGGAACTGGGAGATGGCTCTCTGCTCGATTATGACTATCTGATCGTCGCCACCGGTCTGCAGCTCAACTACCACCTGATCGACGGCATGTCGCCCGAGCTGGTCGGCAGCCACGGCATCGGCAGCGTCTATGCCAGCATCGAGGGCGCCGCCCGCACCCGTAATGCCATTGACGCCTGGATCGCCCAAGGCAGCGGCAAGGGCATCTTCACGGCAGCCCCGACCCCGGTGAAATGCGCCGGCGCCCCGCTCAAAATGACCTTCACCACCCTCTCCCGTCTCGAGGCAAGCGGACGACGCGATGCCTTCCAGATGGAATTCATCGCACCGGGGCTCGGTCTCTTCACCCAGCCCTACATCAACGACTTCGTCAAACAGCGCTTCGACGCGCAGGGGGTGACCCGCCGCCACCAATACCGGCTTTCCGCCATCGATCCTCAGGCGCGTGAGGTCGAGTTCACCTTCGTCGGCCCCGACAGCGAGTTCACCTCACACCATCAGCTGCGCGAATCGGAGTTCTCCCGTGAGGGCGAGCGTCGGGTAGTGACCGACTACGACTTCATCCACGTGGTACCGCCTATGAGCGCACCGGACTTCATCAAGGCAAGCAACCTGATCGCCCAGGACGGTCCCTTTAGAGGCGAGTGGCTGGACGTGGACATCCACACCATGCAGCACAACCGCTACCCCGAAGTGTTCGGTATCGGCGACGTGATCGGCGCCCCGATCAACAAGACGGCGGCCAGCGTCAAGGCTCAGGCCCCGGTGGTCGAGGCCAACTTGCTGGCGCAGATGCAGGGCCAGGCGCTACCGCGCCGCCACAACGGCTACACCTCCTGTCCGATGATCACAGGCATCGGCAAGGCGATGCTGGTGGAGTTCGGTTACGACGACAATTTCGCCTTCCTGCCCTCCTTCTCCTTCATCGATCCCAAGGATGAATCCTGGGTCGCGTGGGTCATGAAGGATCGCATGCTGCAGCCCGCCTACTACGCGGTGCTGGAAGGCCAGGCCTAAGGAGATATCGACATGACCATTACTGGCGCTCTGACCGTCCTGTGGTTCGCCCTGGCCCCCTTCCTGTGGCCGATAGCAGTCGGCGTAGTATTGCTGGTGGCCGTGCAAGGGCTGGCCCACCTGCGTGGCTACCGTATCCTCGGCTACCGCTGCCTGGCGGCCAACCTGGCCGCAATTGCGGTGGGCCTTTCCGGCCTGTGGTGGATTCCGCTTTTCACCCATTCACGCTTGGCTTATGTCGCCAGCGTTTTCGACTGGATCGCGCTCGTCGGCGCACTCATCGGGCTGACGGCAGTTACCTGGTTGCTGCTGCATCCGCTCAGCTATCTACTACAAGGCAAGTCGCCAAGATACGCCTGATCCGCCCTCCTATACCACAAGCCGGCCGACAGTGGGCTGGCTTGTGCTCGCCAACCGCGACTGACAGCCTGTATCGCAGCGGCTGCCCCTCGCGTTGCGCCCGAGCCCTCCAAAAAGAAACGAAAAGCCCTTCAGCGTTACCAAATGAATGGGTTTTGTTATCAATGAGTAAGCAGCAACCTACGAAGCGGATTCTTCGTCTAGCCTGAAAGTGCAAGCTCGTAAGGGCAACGCGTAATTAAAGGAGGAACGGCATGAAAAGGACAGCAATCGCTATCGCAGTAGGCGCCCTGAGCACAGGTCTCAGCTACGGCGTCATGGCCCAGGAAGAAGAGGCACAGCTGGGCGAGCAGCAAGGCGTCGAAGAGCAAGAACGAGCGGGCGAACCCGGCGAAACCGGCTTCGATCCGCAGGGCCAAGGCCAGCAGCCTTATGGTGACGACGACAACGGCAATGACGACGGCTTGGATAACGATGCCGACGACAATGCCACGGCCAACGTTCAGGCAGGCGAGACCGACGTTCAGGTCGACCAGGAGCCGGCCGAGATCGAAGTCGAGCAGGAACCGCCCGAAGTCACGGTGGAACAGCAAGCTCCCGATGTGACCATTGAGCAGCCCGAGCCCGATGTACAAGTGGATCAGGCCGAGCCCAATGTGACCATCGAGCAGGAAGGTGAAGCGGACGTCCAGGTCGAAGAGGCCGAGGATGCCAGCGCCGAGATTCGTCAAGCGGACGATGAGGACGCCGACGACCAGCGTGATGAAGGTGGCCAGGATCAAGCCAATCGCGAAAGCATCGAAGTCAGCGAGCTGGAAAACCGCGATGTGGTCAACCAGGATGGCGAAGAGCTCGGCGATATCGATCGCGTAGTGCGTCATATCGAAAGCCAAGATACCTACGTGATCGTGACGGAAGGTGGCTTCCTCGGCTTCGGCGAGGATGAAATGGCCTATCCGATCGAGAATCTGGAGATTCGCTCCGAAGGTGAGGTCGTATTGCAGTCGCAGAGCGGTGAACGCTCTACCGATGAGTTCGATGACGACGACTACGAAGAGCTCGACGGTGACGAGCAGATCGAAATCATTCGCGTGGACTGATCGAACTCGAGCTTGCGGCTAACCGCCCAACGAAAAGGCACGGCTTGTCCGTGCCTTTTTCATGCGCGCGAGAGCCGCTCCTAATCGCGCAGACTCTGCCACTCTCCCTGCAGCACCCGCACCTTGCCCATCGCGAGATTGTCACGCAGGTTGCGTCCCATACGGACGAAATCCGCGCCGAATATCAGTGCCGGGCCGGGCAGTTGGGGCGTCTCCACAGGCGTTACGTTCGGGGCATTCTCACGCTGGCCATGAGCCTGCCGCCAGGCCAATGCCGTATCGGTCACGTCGGTGATTCGCCGCGCTTCGAAGCCGCACAGCGCCATGGCACGTTCGAGCTGTTCGCGACTGCGAAGATGGCTGGTGGCGACCGTTCGCGCCCAAGGAACGGGCAGGGAAAGCGGCTCCGGGTTATCGCCTGCCACGACCTCGTGAAGCAGCACTCTCCCACCGGGCGCCAGCAGTCGCTGCCACTCCGCCAATACTTTCGGCACATGCGGCATGTTCATCAACGCGTGCTGGCACCACACGACGTCGCAGCTAGCCTCGCCCAACGGAACGCTGGCGGCGTCGGCGCAAATGAACTGAGTGCGCTCGGCCAGGCCGGTCGCCCTGCTCAGCCAGGTCGCTACCTCGACGAAGGCCGCCGTGATGTCGACCCCAATCACCTGACAGCCGTATTCAGCGGCAAGCAGGCGGCTGGCCCCGCCAGTGCCACAGCCGACATCGAGCACGCGTTCGCCGCCCTGCAGTCCTCCCAGGGTCGCCAGGCAACGGCTGGCACTGCGCCCACCCAGATGGAGCTGGTCGATCCCAGCCACATCATCGACACTCAAATGCTCGGGGTCGCATCCGGCGCTCTGAAACGCTTCGCGCAATCTGGCCATCAGGTCGCGCCCCTCAAGTGCGCTTGCCGCATCGTAATGCTCAGTCAGTCGCCGGGAATGGTCTTGCGTGTCATCGGTGTTAGCGGGTGGCATGGCGGGCTCCTCGCCGTCAAAATGAGAGAATGCCAGCTTAGGCTGCGTTCGCGCCCGCCCCCATTGGCCAAAGGTCGTCACCCATGTCGGAGACAGCATGAGTAAATTTATTGGCAGGACCGCTCCCCTCATCGGCTGCCTGCTGTTGGTTGCCTGTACCGGCTCCCCCAAGGGCACGCAGCCGGTGTCTGGCTTCGAACTGGAGCGCTACCTGGGCCAATGGTACGAGATCGCCCGCTTCGATCACTCCTTCGAACGCGGCCTGGACTGCGTCACCGCCGAGTACACTATGCGGGAGGATGGCGGAGTGCGCGTGGTCAATCGCGGCGTCAATCTGGAGACGGGCGAAGTGGACGAAGCCGAAGGCCGCGCCTATTTCGTCAGAGACGAGAGCGTCGGGCACCTCAAGGTGAGCTTCTTTGGCCCCTTTTATAGCGGCTATAACGTTCTCGCTTTGGATGACGACTATGGCTGGGCACTGGTGGCGGGCCCCAGCAGAGACTATTTATGGATACTGTCTCGCGAACCTGAGCTCGACCCCGACCTCCACGCCAACCTGGTCGAGCGTGCCGAGCGCATGGCCTTTCCAGTGAACGAGTTCCTTCGGGTCGAGCAGGGCGAGCGCTGTGAACGTTGGCGTTGAGGCCAGTTTCAATATCGCACCCGAGCTTTCACCAGCCCGACCCGGGGGCTTGTGATATCACCTTGGTCACAGGATGGTGGCCAAGGATTTGTCATCGTATTCACCACCGCCCGGACCCACCATGCTGTCGGAATGGATCGAACTCAGCCTGGAAGACGCCGCCCCCAAGACGCGCGGCGGCGTACTTCCCGGCGGCACCTATACCTTGCATGCAGCGGGTATTGTCGAACTGACGCCCGACGTCGTCCGCGACGGAGCGCGAGCCTGCGTCCTTTCCGTAGGCATTCATGGCAACGAGACCGCCCCCATCGAGCTGCTGGGCGAGTGTCTGGCTCGTCTCGAAGCGGGGCTGTCGACGCTTGGCGCGCCGGTGCTTGTCGTGCTTGGCAACCTGGAAGCGATTCGCCTGGCCAAGCGTTTCGTCACCACCAACCTCAATCGTCTGTTTCGCCGCGACCTGAACGAGACCGGTATGGAGCCGGATCGCGCGCGAGAACTGATGGCGGTCGTGGATGGCTTCTTCGCTCGCCAGCCCAACCTCAAGCGGCTTCATTACGATCTGCACACGGCGATTCGTGACAGCCGCTTCCCACGCTTCGTGGTAGAACCCTATACCGACGCCGTCACGACCCGTCACGAACAGTGGCACTGGCTCGCCGCGGCGGACATCCAAGCGGTACTGCACCAACATCAGCACAGCTGGACCTTTTCCCATTATTCCAAGCATTACCATCAGGCCCAGGCCTTCACCCTGGAGCTGGGGCGCGCGCTGCCCTTCGGCCACAACGATCTGGCTCCGCTGGCCCCCATGGCCCGGCTGCTCGCTGCCCTGCTGGAGGGCCGCGAACCGAATGGCGCTGCCCCGTCACGCATGAAGTTCTTCCGCGTGGCCCATGAGCTGATGCGTCATTCCGCCGACTTTCGCCTGTGCTTCGCCGACGACACGCCCAACTTCACTGAGTTTCCGCCCGGCACACGCCTCGCCGAGGATACCGAGGCGGGGGACTTCGTCGTCGGGGACGAACCGCTCAGCGTGGTGTTTCCCAACGCGGCGGTGGAGCTCGGCTCCCGCGCCGCGCTGCTGGCCCGGCCGGCTACGCCGCCCGATTGAGGCGTGCCGGCCCGAGACAAGCCGAAATACCGCAAGATTGACTGTTTCACAACAATAATCAGGAGTCTCCCATGCATCGTCACACCCATCACATCGACTCACGAACCATGTCGCGGCAACGCGAACGCTCTGCCCAAAGCCTCCAGGCCTGTTAGAATCGCCCCTTTTTTCGTGCCTGCCGATAGAACCGGCCCGTCGCTAGCGGCGACCCGTCCTGACCTGGAGCCCGTCCCATGGCCGATACCCCAATTCCACTCGAAGTGCGCAACATAAAGAAGCGCTTCGGCGAAACCGAAGTTCTCAAGGGCCTCTCGCTCGAAGCGCGCAAGGGTGACGTGATCACGCTCATCGGAGCCTCCGGCTCCGGCAAGAGCACCTTCCTGCGCTGCATGAATCTACTCGAACAGCCCGATGAAGGTGAGCTGATCGTGCACGGCGAGCAGATCCACTTCAAACAGACCCGGCATGGTCGCGAGCCCGCCGACTGGAAACAGGTGGTGCGTATGCGCGCCAAGCTATCGATGGTATTCCAGAGCTTCAATCTTTGGGCGCACATGACGCTGCTCGAGAACATTATCGAAGCTCCGGTTCACGTGCTCGGCAAATCCAAGAAAGAGGCCGTCGAACACGCCCGCGCTCTGCTCGAACGAGTGGGGCTGACGGCCCGCGCCGACGCCTACCCGGCGCAGATGTCCGGCGGCCAGCAGCAGCGCGGCGCCATTGCCAGAGCGCTGGCAATGGACCCGGAAGTGATGCTCTTCGACGAGCCCACTTCGGCGCTGGATCCGGAGCTGGTGGGCGATGTGCTCAAGGTGATGCGCGACCTGGCCGAAGAGGGCCGGACCATGGTGGTTGTCACTCATGAGATGGGCTTCGCCCGGGATGTCTCGAGCCAGGTCATCTACTTGCACCAAGGCCTTGTCGAAGAGGCCGGCTCGCCCCAGGACGTGCTGGTCAACCCCACCTCGCCGCGGCTCAAGCAGTTCCTTGCGCCGAAGTACTGAGGGGAAATCGACATGCTCGATCTACACGGTTACGGCCCGCGGTTGCTAGAAGGTGCCGGCGTCACGCTGCAGCTTGCCGTGCTGTCGCTGATTCTCGCTCTGATACTGGGCCTACTCACCGCCAGCGCCAAGATGTCGCGCAACTGGCTGCTGCATAAGGTAGCCACGCTCTACACCACGGTGATTCGCGGCGTTCCCGATCTGGTGCTGATGATGCTGCTGTTCTTTGGCGGCCAGATGGCGCTGAACGTCGCCACCGATGCCATCTACGACCGCACCGGGCTCGACTGGTACATCAATCTAAATGCCTTCGCCGCCGGCGTGCTCACCATCGGCTTCATCTTCGGCGCCTACATGGGCGAGACCTTCCGCGGTGCCTTCATGGCCGTGGAACATGGTCAGATCGAAGCGGGCAAGGCCTACGGCATGAGCCCCCTGCTGGTATTTTATCGCATCCGCTTTCCGCAGATGATGCGCCACGCCCTGCCCGGCATCTCCAACAACTGGATGGTGCTGCTAAAGACCACTGCACTGGTGTCGGTGATCGGCCTCTCCGACATGGTGCGCGTCGCCGCCGAGGCGTCACGTGCCACCCATGAACCGTTCACCTTCCTGATCCCGGTGGCCATGGTCTATCTGTTGATCGCCAGCGTGTCGGAATGGATGTTCGCCCGGCTCCAGAAGCGCTACAACGTCGGCTTCGGAGGGCACTGACATGACCGACCTGACCTGGCTCAACGAGCTGCTCGCCGACAACCGCATCTTCACACCCCAGACCATCGCCTATTATTGGGATGGCCTGGTCACCACCACCCAGCTGGTATTCCTGTCGCTGGTGGTCGGCCTGGTGCTGGCGGTACCGCTGGCTATCGGGCGCAGTTCGAAACATCGCTGGATCAGCCTGCCGATTTACGTTTACACCTACGTATTCCGCGGCACGCCGCTGCTGATCCAGCTCTATATCATCTACTACGGCGTGGTGTTCTTCGACGGCATCCAGCAAACGTTCCTGTGGCCGATCCTGCGCGAGGCCTTCTACCCCGCCTTGATCGCTTTCACGCTCAACACGGCGGCCTATACCACCGAGATCTTCCGCGGCGCCATCAAGGCCACTTCGCGCGGCGAAATCGAGGCGGCGCGGGCCTACGGCATGTCACAGAGCTTGATGATGCGACGCATCGTGCTGCCCAGTGCCTTCCGCCGGGCCCTGCCGGCCTACGGCAACGAGGTGATCTTCATGCTGCATGCCAGCGCCATCGCCAGCGTCGTCACGCTGATGGACATCACTGGCGCAGCACGCTTCGTCTATGCGCGCTTCTATGCCCCCTTCGAGGCGTTCCTGTTCGCCGCGGCGATCTACCTCTGCCTGACATTCGCCATTCTCTATTTTTTCCGTTACCTGGAGAAAAAGCTGCTGGCTCACCTGAAGCCACAGAGTGGAAACTGAATAACGTCAAACAGGCGTTGGAAAAACCTCGCGCCGGGACTTTCGACCCCGGCGCGGCTGCGCTAAATTCAGGCGCGACGACACCGAAACGGTGCCGAACGACAACAAAGGGAAACGAACGATGAAAAAACTGCTGACAGTATCCCTGCTGGGTGTGGCTATCGCGGCCGGTACCGCTCAAGCCCGCGACTACGATCATGTGCGCTTCGGCGTCGATGTACCCTACGAGCCCATGGAGTTCCGCACCCCCGACGGCGAACTGACCGGCTTCGACATCGATCTCGGCAACGCCCTATGCGAAGAGATGGGCATTACCTGCGAATGGATCGAGCAGGAGTGGGACGGCATCATTCCCGGTCTGCTGTCGCGCAACTACGATGCCATCATGTCCTCCATGACCATCAACGACGAGCGCCGTCAGACAGTGCTCTTCTCCGACCCGTATATCACCATGCCCTCGGCCTGGTTCGGACCGGCCGATCTGGGTATCGACGAGGCCAATCAGGAAACCCTCGACGGTCTGACCATCGGCGTACAGCGCGGCACCCTGCAGGATAGCTTCGTGACCGACATGTACGGCGACGTCGCCAGCGTCAGCCGCTACTCCACCGCCGACGATATGGTGCTGGACCTGCAGGCCCAGCGCCTGGACATCGTCTTCCTCGACTACCCCATCGGCCAGAGCACCCTGCTGGAAAGCGAGCGCGGCGACTTCGTGGTGGTCGGCGAGACCATCACCGAGCCGGCAGAATACTTCGGCGAAGGATTCGGCATCGCCTTCCGTCCGCGTGACGAAGCTCTCGCCGAGCGCTTCAACGAGGCACTCGCCACCCTCAAGGAAGACGGCACCTACGACGAGATCTTCCAGCGCTACTTCGGCGAGGAGTAAATCGGTATTCGGCCCTCCCGGCCTCAGGCCGGGAGGGCTTGACAACCGCACCGCCTTTTCAGAAAGTCTAACTGGCAAGTCACGGAACATCTCATCGGACACCGTCCATGACCGAACGCTTCCCTAAGCCCGTCACTGAGGTCTACCGCTGTTACTTCGACAGCTTCTACCTCAGCGAGTGGTTCGACGAATAGCCCCTTCCCGCGGCCATCTCGGTCGCTTCGGCACATCCGTGCCATCGACACCTCCTTGCCTGAACGGCGATGAGCGTGTGCCTTGTCGCAACTGAAGTGCGACTACCTTGCCGAGTTCGGCAATCCAAGTCTTGAGCAAAACAACATCTTCCCGGGAGGAAGTCATGCGTGCTATCAACCTGATTCTGGCTGCCACCATGGCGGCCGGCTTGACCGTCGGTGCCGCCCAGGCCCGCGACTATTCCGAGATTCGTCTGGGCGTCGACATCCCCTACGAGCCTTTCATGTATCGCCAACCCGACGGCGAGCTGACCGGCTTCGAAATCGAGCTGGGCAATGCGGTGTGCGAGTACCTGGAAGCCACCTGCACCTGGGTGGAGCAGGATTGGGACGGCATCATTCCCGGACTCATGGCTCGCCATTACGATGCCATCATGTCATCCATGGCGATCACCGAAGAGCGCGCCCAGCGCGTACTGTTCTCCGAGCCCTACTACACCACCCCGAGCGCCTGGATCACGACACGTGACCGCGAGATCGACATTGAAGATCGCGGCAGCCTAGAGGGACTGGTGGTCGGCGTGCAGCGTGCCACGCTGCAGGACAACTACGTGAGCGAACTCTACGGCGATCTGGTAGAGATCCGTCGCTACACCAGCGCCGACGACGTGGTGACCGACATGCGGGCCGGGCGCCTCGACCTCACCTTCATGGACTACCCGGTGGCGGAATCCAGCATGGCCATCGATACCGACGAGAGTCAGTTCCAGCGCATCAGCGACTTCATCAAGGAGCCGGAGCACATCTTTGGCAAGGGCGTGGGCGTGGCGTTCCGCCCCCGCGACGAAGCCTTGGCCGAGCGCTTCAACGAGGCGCTGGCCGCGCTCAAGGAAAACGGCACCTATGACGAAATCATGGCTCGCTACTTCAACTACGATATCAAGCTGTAACCCGAGCTGAACCTGGCCTGAGAACGCCGGCACCTGCCGGCGTTCGAGCTCAACGAGGAACCTGGATGCTCACCCTGCTGAAGAACGCCCAATTGCATGCGCCTCGCAATATGGGGCTTTGTCATCTGTTGATCGCCGACGCACGCATCGCCGACGTGGTACCTGCCGGCCAGCCACTGCCTGCCACCGGCCCCGCCATCAAGGAGATCGACCTGGAAGGGCGCCGGGTCATCCCCGGCCTGGTCGACCCGCTGGTGCACTTCATCGGCGGCGGAGGCGAGGGCGGCTTCGGCACGCGCACCGCCGAGCTGACCCTCGAGGACGCCCTGGCATCCGGCGTCACCACCCTGATCGGCGCCCTGGGCACCGACGCTCTGACGCGCACGCCGGCCAACCTGCTGGGCAAGGCCCGCGAGCTGGCCGCCGGCGGTCTCACCACCTACTGCTACACCGGCTCCTACCAGCTGCCGCCAGTGACGCTGACCGGCTCGGTGGGCAGCGACATTCTGTTCATTCCCGAATACATCGGCGTGGGCGAAGTGGCCATCAGCGACCATCGCGGCTCGCAGCCCTCGCCCTTCGAACTGGCCCGCCTGGCCTCGGAGTCACGCACCGCCGGCATGCTGGCGGGCAAGGCGGGGATCGTCTTCATCCATACCGGCGATGCCCCCACGCACCTGGAGCCGCTGCGCGAAGCCGTCCGCCACAGCGCCATTCCTGTCGCCCAGTTCATGCCGACCCATATCAACCGTACTCCGGCACTATTCGAGGACGGCCTGCGCTTCGCCCGGGAAGGTGGCCGTATCGACTTCACCACCAGCACTACTGCAGAGCTGCTGGCAGGTGGCGAAGTGCCCGCCGCCGAGGCCGTGGCCCGCGCCCTGGAAGCTCGTGTCGAACCGTCACGCATTACCCTCTCCTCCGATGCCAATGCCTCGCTGCCGCGCTTCGATGCCGAGCGCCGTTTCATCGGCCTCGAACCCGGCCGCCTCGCCAGCCTGTTCGAGGTCGTCGGCGAGTGCATCGAGAAGCACGGCGTGCCGCTGGAGCATGCCATCGGCGCCGCCAGCACTCACGCCGTCGACGCCCTCAAACTCACCGCCAAGGGGCGCCTCGAGCCCGGCCGTGACGCCGATCTGCTGGTACTGAGCGATGGTGAATGGGCCATCGACGAAGTGTGGGCCCTGGGCCGCCGGGTATTTCGGCGGGGCTAGCCGCGCCGGATGAGGATGCCCCGCCCGGCAAAGAAGCGCGCAAAGACCGAAGGCGCAAGGCGAACGTCCGCCTGACTCGCACCGGGCAAGCCAGAAGGGTTGTGGTAGCGCAACCGCCCGCTCTCGTCCAGACCGAAGAGATAGACCAGATGCCCGCCCCGCTGTGGCGGGTCCTGCTCGGGAGTGCGTATCGTGGGGTGCACCGAGGCGATCACGCGGTGCCCTTCGTCCAGCCAGATGGCGAGACGCTCGGCCTCGACGTGCTCCACCACATCGGCGTTCAATGCGTGATGCTCTTTCAGCAGCTGAACCAGTGGCCGGTAATAGAGGCCCTTGATGCCCGCCTCGGAGACGACATAGCCACCGACTTCACGACTCCTGTCGAGGAGCTCGAACAGAGTGGCCCGCTCCCCCCTCAGCTCTTCAATCAGCATCTTGGTGCAGGCCATGCCGCAGATATGCGAGGCCCAGCGCGCGTACTCCTCGACGCTGGTCGCACCGGATTCGGCCCAGCGGGGATCGTCGGCGGCATGCATTTCTCCGGTCAGGATCGCCGGGATGCACTCGCTTGAAACCCACTGGGAATAGTAGGCGGGAACCTCCTTGTCCGGCATCGGCACCTCTCGATCAATGGTTCTTGTGCGGCCCCGGTACGTGGCTCGACTCGTGCGACTCGTGTCTTGCCTTTGCCGGCTGGGCCAGTTCCTGAAGTATGCCGCAGTGGCTGGAATCGGTCTCGCCGTTACAGCGCGAGCGCAGGGTGGCGAGAGCCTCACGCAGGGCCTGAAGTTGCTCGATACGTGCCTCGACGTGAGCCAGATGCTCGTCGATCAAACCGTTCACCGCATTGCACGGCTGCCGCGGATGGTCGTGATAGTCCAGCAGAGTGCGGATCTCGTCCAGGGTCATGTCCAGCGTGCGGCAGTGACGGATAAAACGCAGCCGCTCGGCGTGGGGCTCGGCATAGTGCCGGTAATTGGCGCTGGTACGGGCGGGCTCGGGCAACAGCCCCTCACGCTCGTAGTAGCGTATGGTTTCCACCGCGCAGCCGGTGCGGGTGGCCAGCTCACCGATCTTCATGGGCGCCTCGCTAATCGCTTGACCCTATAGTGGCTACAGGGTGTGTCATGACTCTAGCCGATGACAAGGAGTCTTACCATGAGCGAACGCACCTGCTGTTCGAGCTGCGCACCAGTCGATACTACGCGCCCCCCACGGGAGCGAAGCGAATTGCCCCCGGATACCCAGGCGCTCCGCCTGCATATCGAAGCGATGGACTGCCCTACCGAAGAGGCGCTGTTGCGACGCGCGCTGGCGGATATCCCCAACATCGAGCGGCTCGACTTCGATCTGGTCAATCGGGTGCTCACCGTGCATCACCGCAACGTCCCCGAGGAGGCAATCGAGCGCCGCATCGCGGCTACCGGCATGGCGGCACAACGCCACGACCCAGGCCGGCGCACACCTACGGCGAGCAGCACGGAGAACAGGTGGAAGCTGGGCGTGGCCACGCTGCTGGCCCTGGCCGCTGAGGCCAGCCACTGGCTTGAGCTTGCAGAGCCGTGGCTCGCTGCCGCGCTGGCGCTTGCAGCCATCGCCCTGGTCGGTCTGCCAACCTGGAAGAAGGGTTTCATCGCCCTGCGCCACCGTACGCTCAACATCAATGCGCTGATGAGCGTGGCGGTGACCGGCGCGCTATTAATCGGCCAGTGGGCCGAGGCGGCCATGGTGCTGGTGCTGTTCACCCTGGCCGAGCGTATCGAGGCGCGCTCGCTGGGCCGGGCACGTAACGCCATTCGGGAGCTGCTTTCGCTGGCTCCGGAGAATGCCAGCGTGCGCCAGCCCGACGGCCGCTTTCTCAGTGTTCCGGCCAGCGAGGTCACAGTGGGCAGCCTGCTGCGGGTACGACCGGGCGAGCGCCTGGCGCTGGACGGCAGCGTCACCGAGGGCCACCCGGCACTGGATGAATCGCCCATCACCGGCGAGAGCCTGCCGGTGGACAAGAGACCGGGGGCGGATGTATTCGCCGGGAGCGTCAATCAGGGCAGCGAATTCCTCTACCGCACCACCCGCGCGGCGAGCGATACCACCCTGGCTCGTATCATTCACACCGTAGAGCAGGCCCAGGCCAACCGCGCTCCGACTCAGCGCTTCATCGACCGCTTCGCCGCCGTTTATACCCCGGTGGTGTTCGCCATCGCCCTGCTGGTGGCGCTTACCTGGCCATGGCTGTTTGGCGTTAGCTGGCTCGAAGGCATCTACCGCGCACTGGTCCTGCTGGTGATCGCCTGTCCCTGCGCACTGGTGATCTCGACCCCGGTGACCATCGTCAGCGGTCTAGCGGCGGCAGCCCGCGCGGGCATTCTGATCAAGGGCGGCAATGTACTCGAACAGGGGCATCGCCTCGTCACCATCGCCTTCGACAAGACCGGCACCCTGACCCGAGGCCGCCCCTCCCAGCACGCCTGGCACCCGCTCGACCCGGCACTGGACTCCCTCGGGCGTGAACGCCTGCGGGCCCTAGCGGCAGGGCTTGCCTACCGCTCCACGCATCCGGTATCGGCGGCCCTGGCCCGCGCTGCCGAGGCCGATGGCATCGTCCCGTGTGAAGTGAGCGACGTGCGCGAACTGCCCGGTCGCGGCGTGGTGGCAAGTTACGACGGGCGCACGCTATGGCTTGGCAACCGCCGCCTGATGCAGCAGTTCGCAGCGCCGGACGATACCCTCGACGCCCATCTCGCCGAGCACGAGGCCCGCGGCGAGACGCTGGTGATTCTGGGGGAAGAGGCGCGCCCGCTGGCTCTGTTCGCCGTCGGCGATCCACTGCGTGAAGAGAGCCGCGAGGCCATCGAGGCACTGCACCGACTGGGCGTGACCACGCTGATGCTGAGCGGCGACAACCCGGCCAGCGTGGCCGCGGTGGCGGCCCAGGCCGGTATCGACGAAGCCTACGGTGCCTTGCTGCCGGAGGACAAGCTGGCGATGATCGAGGCGCGCGCTCAGAGGGGGCCGGTGGGCATGGTGGGCGACGGTATCAACGACGCCCCCGCACTGGCCCGAGCCGACATCGGCTTCGCCATGGGCGCGCTCGGCAGCGACGCCGCCATCGAGACCGCCGACGTGGCGCTGATGGACGACGATCCGCGCCGGCTGGCCGACTTCTTGCGACTTTCACGCCGAACGCACACGGTACTGATTCAGAACATCGCCATTGCACTGGGGCTCAAGGCGGTATTCATGGCGCTCGCCCTTAGCGGTCACGCCACGCTGTGGATGGCAGTGTTCGCCGACATGGGCGCCAGCTTGATCGTGGTGGCCAACGGGCTGCGGCTGCTGCGCCATGGCAGGCACCCAGGCGTTGACAAGCCGCGGCGTGATCTCGGGCATGATAAGGGTTTCGAGGCAAACACGGTGCAATAAGGGCTGCCATGAAAGGCTCTCCACAACACGCCGAGGTGCTGGTCATCGGCGCCGGTATCGTCGGCCTGGCCTGCGCCTGGCATCTGCAGCGGCAAGGCTACGAGGTCACATTGATGGACCCCGAGCCGCCGGGCTCGGCCGCCTCGTCGGGCAATGCCGGCGTGCTTGCCAACTATGCCGTCGAGCCCCTGGCCCAGCCCGCCATCTGGCGCCAGGCGCCGGCACTTCTACTGTCGCCGCACTCGCCCTTCCACCTGCGCTGGCGGCATCTGCCCGGACTCATTCCGTGGCTGTGGCGCTTCACGCGACACGCCAACCGTCGCAGTGCCGCCCAGGCGGGCCATACCCTGAGCCTGCTGCTGGCCCCGGCAATCGACGACTGGCGGCAGATCCTCGACGACCTGGAGGAGAGCGGCAGCCTTATGCAGCAAGAGGGTAGCCTGTGCTTCTATCTCAGCGCCAAAGGCTGGCAGGAGGCCCAGAGCGAGCTCGCCGAGCGCGAACGCTTCGGCGTCGTGCAGGAGCGCCTCGACGCCAAGGCCCTGGCGGCGCTGGAGCCGGCACTGGAAGGCCTCGCCCAGGGCGGCATTCTGTTTCCCGAGGCTTGTCACATCAGTGACCCGCTGACGCTGGCCCAGCGGCTGGCAGAACGCTTGCAGCAACGTGGCGCACGCCTGGTGCGCGCCCGGGCGGTGGGGCTCGAGTCCCAAGGTGGCCGTGTCGACATCGCTACCGATCAGGGCGCCTGGCAGGCCGACAAGGTGGTGATCGCCGCGGGCGCCTGGTCGCGACCCCTGGCGCAGGCCTGTGGAGACCGCATCCCGCTGATCTCCGAGCGCGGCTATCACCTGGAGTTTCCCGCCGTCAGGAAGCTGGTCAGCCGCCCCTGCAGCCCCGGGGAGTACGCCTTCTATCTCACGCCGATGCAGGGTCGACTGCGCATCGCCGGCACCGTGGAGCTTGGCCACAACGACGACCCCGCCAACCCCAAGCGGCTCGACTACATTCGCCGTCATGCCGAGGCACTGTTCGGCCCCCTCGGCGAACCGAGCCACACCTGGCTGGGCCTGCGCCCCTCGCTGCCCGACTCGCTGCCGGTGATCGGCCCCGCCACCTCCCTACCCGGTGTGAGCTGCGCCTTCGGTCATGGCCACCTGGGGCTGACCCTGGCGGCCACTACCGGACGCCTGCTGGCGGCCAGCATCGAAGGCAACGCCCCCGCCTGGCTGGCCACCTGCGGTGCCGGACGCTTTCGCTGAATCAAACCGGGCGCATCAACCCCGCTCTTCTATCGCCCGCTGCAGAAAATTGAGAATCCAGCGAGCCATCAACGAATCGTCCACCGAGGCAGCCAGGGACATTTCGCCCTGGCTCACCCGCTCTTCTCCCACTAGCTCACGGCGCAGCGCCATCAGGTCGCGGGAGTAGGACTTGGTGAATTCGGGGTGGCCCTGCACGCCGAGGAAGTGTTCACCGATCTGCATCAGGTAGTGAGGGCAGAAGTCGCTGCCGCCCACGATGGTGGCCTCGGGGGGCAGCATCTCGACCTGATCCTGGTGGCTGACCAGCAGGTCGATGCCCGGCTGCCACGGCTCCATCCATGCCGCCCGCGCCGTGACGCGGTTGAACGACATGCCTACCCCCCAGCCCCGTTCGCTCTTGACCACCTCACCGCCCAGCGCCTTGGCCATCAGCTGGTGGCCGAAGCAGATGCCCACCAGCGGCTTGCCGGCCCGCCACAGCTCGCGCACAAAGTCGCACAGCGCGTCGACCCAGGCCAGCCCATCATTGACGCCGTGCTTGGAACCGGTGGTCATCCAGGCATCGACGGCGTCTATATCGTCGGGAATTTCGCCGTCCTGACAGCGCCAGACGCGAAACTCGAGCGTTGGCTCGACCCGATGGAAAAGGTCCGCGAACATTTCCGGATAGTTGCCATGGGCCTCGCGCAGTTCAGGCGCCACGTCATCGCACTGCAGTAGCCCAATGCGCATCGATGAATCTCCTTTCAGTAATCCTTCCCTGGCTTCGCCAGACTCGCCACCTCGCACACTCACGCCCAAGCGATCAAAGCCTGCCTTCCACGGCGGCAACGAAAATGTCGCGGTACTCGTCGGCGTCGAAAGCGACCGGATTGGTGCCCGATGACGGGTCGACTACCGCCATTCGCCCGACCTTGTCGGCCTGGCGTAGGTCCATGCCGAGCTCTGCCAGCGTATGCGGGATGCCAAGGCGCTCACGCAGGCTCAGCACCCAGTCGATCACCGCCGCCGTGCCCGGCTGGTCCAGGTTGAGATAGCGCCCCAGGCGAACCATCGGTTCGCCGATGGCGCGCTCGTTGGCACGCAGCACGTAAGGCATCAGCACCGCGTTCAGGGTTCCATGGTGAGCATCGAACAGAGCGCCGAGGGGATGCGCCAGGGCGTGCATGGCACCCAGGCCGCGCTGGAAAGCGGTGGCGCCCATGCTCGAGGCGACCAGCATGTTCATGCGGGCCTCCAAGTCGCTGCCGTCGCTGTAGGCGCGCTGCAAGTAGAGATCGATACGGCGCATGCCCTCCACCGCGATGCCCTCGGCCATGGGGTGGAAAAGCGGCGAGCACCACGCCTCCATGCAGTGCGACAGCGCATCCATGCCGGTGGCGGCGGTCACCGCTGGCGGCAGCCCAACGGTGAGTTCGGGGTCGAGGATCACCGTCGCCGGTACCATACCCGGGTGGAAGATGATGCGCTTGACGTGCTCCGCCTCGTCGGTGATCACCGAGGCACGCCCCACTTCGGATCCGGTGCCGGCGGTGGTGGGCACGGCGACAATGGGGGCGATGGCCTTGGCGTCGGCGTTCTTCCAATTGTCACCGATATCCTCCAATGACCACAGCGACAGCCCCTCGCGCTGGTTGGCCATGAGTGCCACCGCCTTGGCAGCATCGAGTCCCGAACCGCCGCCGAAGGCGATCACGCCGTCATGGCTGCCGTCGCGAAACGCGGTGATACCGTCGAGCACGTTGCGCCCGGTAGGGTTGCCCTTGACCTGGCTGAACACGGCAATACGCAGGCCGGCCTCCCGGCATGCCTCGACGCACTGTTCAACCATCGGCAGCGCCGCCAGGCCGGGGTCAGTAACCAGCAGCGGAGCGCCCATGCCCAGCGCCTTGCAGGCCGCTGGTAGCTCGCCGATGCGCCCGGCCCCGGTGAGAATGTTCGAGGGATAGTTCCAGCCCATGGTGAAGTGGCTGATGTCATGACGCATGGCGTTCTCCTGGGCGGGTCAGGCGTGTTTGAGGTGGAAGGACTTGGGCCGGGTCAGCGACTCGTAGCCGATACGGGAGAGTGAACAGCCACGCCCCGACTGCTTGACGCCGGTCCAGGCCAGCTCCGGATCGAGATAATCACAGCGGTTGGTGAATACGGTGCCGGCTTCCAGCCGGGCCGCCAGCGCCTCGCCTACCGCCAGGTCGCGAGTGAACACCGCTGCGGTAAGGCCGTAATCGCTGTCATTCATTAGCCGCACGGCCTCGTCATCATCCGCCACCGGCATGATACCGACCACCGGGCCGAAGCTCTCTTCCGTCATGACCCGCATCGAGTGGTCGACGCCGGTCAGCACCTGGGGCGCGAGGTAGGTGCTACCGGGCCGCGAAAGCGGGTAGTCACCGGGGTCGATCCACGCCCTGGCCCCGGCCGCCACCGCCTCCTCGACCTGGCCGCGCACGAAGTCCGCCGCCGCGGGACGTACCAGCGGCCCCAATGTGGTCGCGGGGTCGGTAGGATTGCCCAACTTGAGCTGTCGTACCCAGGCCACCGCACGCTCGACGAAGTCGTCGAAGATCGACTCGTGCACGTAGATGCGCTCGATGCCGCAACAGCTCTGGCCCGAATTGAAGAAGGCGCCGTCCATTACCCCTGGCACCGCTTCGTCGAGGTCGACGTCGGCGCGGATGTAGGCCGGATCCTTTCCGCCCAGCTCCAGCCCGGTGGCAATGAAGCGCCCGGCAGCATTGCGCTCGATCATGGCCCCGCCTGCTACCGAGCCGGTGAAGGAGACGTGGGCGATGCGTGCATCCCGAATCACCGCCTCGGCGGCGTCATGGGAGAGGTGCAGGTGCTGGAAAATACCCTCGGGCAGTCCGGCCTCATCGAAGGCCTGCTGGAAGCGCTCGGCGCACAGCGGGGTCTGGGCGGAATGCTTGAGGATCACCGCGTTGCCGGCCATGATCGCCGGCACCACCGCATTCACCGCCGTCATGAAGGGGAAATTCCATGGCGCCACGATGAACGATACGCCCAGCGGCTCGCGAGTGATGTAGCGGGTGAAGCCCGGTTTCTCGGCGAGGCGGATCGGCGCTAGCGCCTCCTCGGCCATGGCGATCATGGTGCGCGCCCGGTCCTCGAAACCGCCGATCTCGCCGCCGGCCACGGCGATCGGCCGGCCCATCTGCCAGGTCAGCTCCAGCGCCAACTCGTCGCGTCGGGCAACGAAGGCATCGACCATCTTCGAACACAGTCGCGCACGCTCGACGAGGCTCGTCTCGCGCCATTCGCGCTGCGCCGTTACCGCCCTCTCCAAGGCCGCCTCGACCTGCGCCGGGTCGGCCAGCTCCCGCTCGACGTAGACCGACCCGTCGACGGGAGAAATCGTTTTCTGTATGGCCACTTGGCGTTCTCCTGCTATCAAATCCATTTCTTTCACCAACCCTGTCGGGGCCGCGCGAACGGCGTCAGAACAAGGCGGAGCACCGAGAAATCGCGGAGTTGGCTGTAGCCAATGAGCAGATTTCGAGGCTCCAACGCAGTGCTGGCGTCGTGCAGCCGGCCCAGCCTCAGATAATTTCGAAATAGCGATCGAGCTCCCAGTCGGTGATATGGCGTCGGAACTGGCGTTCCTCCCATTCCCGCGTGGCCGCGAAATGCTCGACGAAGGCATCGCCGAACAGGCTGCGCGCCGCGCCGGAAGCTTTCAACCGCTGGGCGGCCTCCCACAGCGTGTGTGCCAGCGCCTGGTGCTCGGGATGGTTCAGCTCGTAGGAATTTCCGGTTACCGCCTCGTCCGGCTCGAGCCGGTGCTCGATGCCGTACAGGCCCGAGCCGATCGCCGCGGCCAGCGCCAGGTAGGGGTTGGCGTCGGCACTGCCCAGGCGGTATTCAACCCGCTGCGCCTTGGCGCTACCGGGGATAACCCGCAGCGCGGTGGTGCGATTCTCCACGCCCCAGGTGGCGTCGGTGGGTGCCCAGAAGCCGGGAATCAGACGGGTGTAGCTGTTTACCGTGGGGGCGAACATGGCCAGGAACTCCGGCATCAGCTGCTGCTGGCCGGCCACGAAGTGGCGCTGGATATCGCTCATGCCATGGGGCTTGTCGGCGTCGAAGAAGGCCGATTCGCCGCCGTCGGCATGGTTGAGCGAGAGGTGGATATGGCCGCTCTGGCCGGGGTAGTCCGGCGACCACTTGGCCATGAAGGTGGCCATCAGCCCGCGGCGCTGAGCCCACACCTTGGTGAAGGTCTTGAACAGCGCCCCCTTGTCGCCGGCGGCCAGAGCCCGGTCGACACAAATGGCCGCTTCCAGCACGCCGGGCCCGGTCTCGGTGTGAAGCCCCTCGATGGGGAAGTCCATCGTCTCGGCCATGGCCAGCAGCTCGTGATAGAGCTCGCCGTGCACGGAGCTTCGCAGCATGGAGTAGCCCATCATGTCCGGCGTCAGCGGCTTGAGGTTGCGAAAGCCCTTCTCACGGATCGACTCCGGGGTCTCCTGGAACAGGAAGAACTCATACTCCAGCGCCGCGCAGGCGTGAAAGCCCATCTCCTCGGCCCTGGCCAGCACGCGGCGCAGCAGGCCACGTGGGCAGATCTCCCCGGCCGGCCCGGTGAACTCGGCCAGGAACAGCAGCATGTCGCCCTCGCAGGGCAGGTCGCGGCAGCTCTCGGGTATCACGCGCAGCGCGGCATCCGGATAGCCGGTATGCCAGCCGGTGTACTTCACGTTGTCATACAGCTCGTCCTTGCTGTCCCAGCCCAGCACCACGTCGCAGAAGGCAAAGCCCTCCCTCAGGGCGTGAAAGAACTTGTCGCGGCGCATGTACTTGCCGACCATAACGCCATCCATGTCGAACATGCCCACCTTGACGTGGCTCAGGCCACGCTGTTCGACGATACGTCGGGCATCGTCGGCGTTGGTTACGTCTCTTGCCTGGAGTCGGCTCATCTCGGCTTCCTCGACCCGCTTGTCGTTGTCGTTCGCTGTTCAGGCACTACAGAGGGCGGGTACCAGGGCGCCCGCCCCCTACCCTCAACCATAGCGGTAAGGCGGGCCTGCCTGCTGCATGGTCTGGCGATAGTCCTTGAGTATCTGCACCACACGGGCGCTGCGGTCGCTCTCGGCAGCGATCTCGTCCCAGAAGGCCAAGGCCTCGTCCTCCAGCTGCTGCCACTCCTCCTCGGGGATCGAGGTCAGTTCGAGCTTGCCGCCGGTGGTGCGGTAATGCGCCTCGCCCCACCAATACCAGTGTTGGCGGTAGTAGTGGGAGCTGTCCATGCACAGCTTGAACAGCATTTGCAGGTGCTCCGGCACCTCGTTCCAGCGGTCGGTGTTGGCAAAGTAGGAACCGGCCCAGGCGCCGGAAATGTTGTTGGTCAGGTAGTAGTTGCTGACATCCGCCCAGCCCACGGTATAGGCCTCGGTGATGCCTGCCCAGGCGATGCCGTCGAGCTCCCGGGTCTGCATGGCGACCTCGATGTCCTCCCACGGCAGGGTCACCGGCACCACGCCGAAGCGACTGAGGAAGCGCCCGGCGGTAGGAAAGGTGAACACACGCTTGCCGCGCAGGTCCTCGAGGCTTCTTATCGGGTCACGGGTGACGAAGTTGCAGGGGTCCCAGGCGCCTGAGCCCAGCCAGGTCACACCGTCGATCTCGCCGTAGGCCTCTTCCCAGATCTCCTTGAGTCCGTAGTGGTGGAACAGCGCCGGCACGTCGAGGCTGTAGCGCGAGGCGAAGGGGAAATAGCCGCCGAACACCGAGACGTCCACCGGGGCGTTGATCGAGTCGTCATCGCTCTGCACGGCGTCGATGGTGCCGCGCTGCATGGCCCGGAACAGCTCGCCGGTGGGTACCAGCTGGTCGGCGTAGTAGAGCTCGATCTCCATCTCGCCGTTGGCCGCCTTGTTGAAGGCGTCGATGGAGGGCTTGATGACGTGGGCGGCCAGTGCCGGCCCGGCGTAGGTCTGCAGGCGCCAGCGAATCGGCCGGCGCGACTGGGCATGTACATAGGGCGCCGCAAGGGTCGTGGCCCCCACGGTGGCGGCGGTGGCAAGTCCCGCCTTCTTGAGAAAATCGCGACGATTGGTCATGGCTCTTCACCCTCACTGCGTCTTGTTGTTTAAATACGCTGGAAAAGATCGCTTCGGTTTCACGCCCGTGATGCGTCGGTTCACCTCCTGGGTCAGTAGCCGCGATAGAGCTGCGGCAGCCACAGCGCCAATTGCGGGAAGATGGTGATGAGCGCCAGCCCTATCAGCATGATGCCGACGAAAGGCCAGACGCTGCGGTAGATGTCGCCGAGCGACACCTCCGGCGGCGCCATGGCGCGCATAAGGAACAGGTTGTAGCCGAACGGCGGGGTCATGTAGGCGATCTGCACGGTGATGGTATAGAGCACGCCGTACCAGATCGGATCGAAGCCGAGGCTGATCACCAGAGGAACGTAGAGCGGCGCCACGATCACCAGCATGGCGGTGTCGTCGAGGAACATGCCGAGCAGGATGTAGGAGAGCTGCATCATCACGAGTATCTGCCACGGGCTCATGCCGACCCGGTCGAGGAACACGTTCTCGATGGCGCGCACCGCACCGAGGCCGTCGAACACCGCGCCGAAGCACAGCGCCGCGAGAATGATCCACATGAACATGCAACTGATGCCAAGCGTCTTGCGCACCGTGCTCTCGATCACCTTCCAGCTCAGACGCCGCTTGACCAGCGCCGCCAGAGTCGCCGACACCGCGCCCACCGCCGAGCTCTCCACCAGGCTGGTCACACCCATCAGGAACAGTCCGGTCATGAAGAAGAAGATCAGCAGTGGCAGGATGCCGGCACGCAGCAGCTTGAGCTTCGCTCCCAGGCTCATCTGGCGCTCCTCGGCGGGAAGCGCCGGCCCCAGGTGCGGCTGCAGGCGACAGCGGATGACGATGTAGATGACGAACATGGCCGCCAGGATCAGCCCCGGAATGGCCCCGGCCAGCCACAGCTGGCTCACCGGCTGGCGGGCGATCATGCCGTAGAGCACCAGCACCACACTGGGCGGCACCAGGATGCCCAGCGAGCTTCCGGCCTGGATCACGCCGGTCACCATCACCTTGTCGTAGCCGCGCCGCAGCAGCTCCGGCAGGGCGATGGTGGCACCAATGGCCATCCCCGCTACGCTCAGCCCGTTCATCGCCGAAACCACCACCATCAGGCCTATGGTGCCCACCGCCAGGCCGCCCCGAAGCGAGCCCATCCACACGTGGAACATCTCGTAGAGTTCCCCGGCTATGCCTGACTCCGAGAGCATATAGCCCATGTAGATGAAGAGCGGCAACGTCAGCAGGGGGTACCAGTTCATCAGTTGGATGGCGGCGCTGAAGGGCATCTCCACCCCGCCCTGCCCCCACATCAACAGCGAGGCGGTGGCACCGACGAAGCCGATCACGCCGAACACCCGCTGTCCGGTCAGCAGCAGCAGCATCATGGTGGAAAACATCAGCAGGGCGATCATCTCGTAGCTCATTCGAGGGTCTCCCCTTCCAGACGAACGCCGCGGGCGCGGGCGATGTCCTTGAACAGGGTCGACACGCTCTGCAGCAGCATGAGGAAGACGCCGAAGGTCATGATGATCTTGATCGGTGCCAGTCGCGGCGCCCAGGCGGTATAGCTCTTCTCGCCGTAGCGCAGGGAGTATTCAGTGCTGGAAATACCCCCGAACAGCAACGCGCCGAGGAAGACGATCAGCAGCAGGATGGTCAAAGCATCGACCCAGGCGCGGGTGCGATCGGACCAGCGCGAATAGAACAGGTCCATGCGCACATGGGAGCCCATCTGCATGGCATAGGCGCCGCCCAGCAGATAATAGGAGGACATGAGGAACTGGGAGACTTCGATGCTCCAGATCAGCGGGCTGTTGAAAGCGGTACGCGCTACCGAGGCGTAGAGCAGCACCCCGATCATGACGAAGATCATGAACATGACGATGCGTCCAATCACCCGATTGAACGCATCCACCCAGCGAACGTAGAGCATTATTATTCTTGGCATCGTCCGGCACCGACCTATGGCTTCGCATTGTTCCGCTCAAGTCTTCGAACGAAATCCATCAACGCGCAACGAGCATCGGAAACGGCAACAGCTGGTATATCGATGAAATCGATAGTGCCCTTGCAACGTGCATCGTGGCCGGCCATGCACCGTAATTCGACGGCGAGCACCGGATCAGAAGCGCGTGACGACCTCACCTGAGAGCCAGGGCAGCTCAAGCTCCAGTTGGGTACGAAAGCGCTGTTCCAACAGGCGTCGACTGTCGCGGGCCAGCAGTGCGGGAAGTTCGCCCAGCTCATCGCGACGGGCGACCAGGGTAAGCTCTCGGGTCAGCGGTGCCAGCGGCAGAGGCGCGACGGCAACCTGCAGGCTGTCCAGGCCGGCCTGATACAGGCACAGCGGCGTGGTGACGGTCCAGCCGGCACCGGCACTGACCAGGCGCAGCACGGCGAAGGTATTGTCGAGATGCAGCCGAGCCGGCAGCTCGAGCTGGTTCAATCGCAGGTGGCGCTCGATGGCCTGACCGATCAGCGACTGAGGCGTGTAGCGCACGAAATCCAGGTGTCGCGCCAGCCAGCGCAGGTTGTCCAGCGGTCCGTTCCAGGAGAGCGGCACCACCAGCACGAAGGGTTCGCGAAGGAGGGCGTGGCGCTCCAGGCCATCGTAGTTTTCCAGCCGGTCATCGGAAATAATGATATCCACATGCCGTGTGAGCAGAGAGTGGCCGTGCATGTGCGACAACCCAGTGGTCAAGGTATAGTCGCGGGTGTAGCGTCGAATGAGTTCGATCAGCGGCTGGCCGACAGCCGTTGCCAGCGAGTCGACCAGTGCCAGCCGCACCTGATGGAGCTGACCGAAGCCGCCGCTGACCAGTTCGCGACGAGTGTTGCGCGCATCGTCGAGAAGTCGCCTGGCACGGTCGTAGAAAAAACGCCCTGCGCTGGTGGGCTCGAGGGGGCGGGAGTGGCGCTTGAACAGCGACACCCCCATGCTCTCCTCAAGGTTCGCCAGGCTTTGTGACACCGATGATTGCTTGAGCCCCAACCGCCTGGCCGCCGCACTCTGGCTGCCCTGCTCAAGGGTCTCGACGAAGATCTCCATACTGCGAAGATCGAAACCGAAGCCGCTGCGCATTGCCGTGATTCTCCTGCCCTGCCCCGGGTCCGGCGGAACTCGCCTGGCACGCTCCGGTCACAAAGGCACTGTTATAATTGAAATTTTGTCAGACAAGGAGGTCATGATGACCGTACAGACCGCCAGCCGCGAGGCGCCGGAACGTCCCCTGTCCACCTGGACGGGCTGGGGCCAGTGGCTGGCGCTGGCCACCATGACCATCGACCACCTGACCCGCTATGTGCTCCCCAGTGCGTGGGAGCTCGGCTGGGCCGGCTCGTCGCTGGGCCGTATCGCCTTTCCTCTATTCGCCGCCATGGTCGCCTGGCATGGTCTGTTCAATACCCGCGACCCGCTGCGCTACGCAAGGCGCATCCTAGTCATCGGCATCGCCGCGCAGCTCCCCTACATGCTGATGCCCCGGGCCACCGACGCATTCATGCTCAATGTCTGCTTCACCCTGGCGCTGGGGTTGGCCTGGGGAGCCTGGCTGCGCCAGTTGCTCGAACGCCACCGCAGCGGCGGGCTGGGCAGCGCCTGGCTGGCGGCAGCGGTGGCTGCCACACTGGCGATCTGGTATCTGCTCGGCGGCTGGGTCGAGTATGGCCACCGCGGCCTGCTGCTGGTACCGCTGTTCATGCTTGCCATGCATCACCTGCACGGCGCCGGCGACAGCCTGATCGAACGCCTGCAGGCGGTAGCCCTGGCGGCTCCGGTACTTATCGTGGCGGGGTTGATGAACAGCTCCGACATGGCCAAGTCGTTTACCGTCGCCACCTGCCTCGCCGTGCTATGGCTGGCGGCCGGCGCCCACCGGCTGGCGCCCGTCGTTCCCATCGCCATGCACCGCCGGCTGTGGCTGACCTGGTACCCGGGCCACTTCGCACTGATCGCACTATGGCTCTGGGCCAGCGGCGGAATCGGCTGAATCAGGTCTGGCTCTCGCCGGCCTCGACTTCACTGCCGCTCAGCAACGCTTCGAATGCCCCGACGCTCATGGGCCGATAGAAATGATAGCCCTGAAAGAGACGGCAACCGCGTGCCAGCAGGTATTCCTGCTGGGCCCGGTTTTCCACACCTTCCGCTACCACGTCGATGCCCAGGTGCTGGGCCATGGCCAGCACCGTCTCCACGATGGCGGCGTCGTTGCCATCGGTATCGAGATTGCTGACGAAGCTGCGGTCGATCTTGAGTTCATCCAGCGGCAGCGACTTGAGGTAGGAAAGGGACGAAAAGCCGGTACCAAAATCGTCCAGCGCCAATTTGACCCCCAGCCGCTTCAGCGCCTGCATGCGTTCAACGGCATCCTCCAGCCCGTCTATCATTATGCTTTCGGTCAGCTCCACCACGAGCCGCGCCGAATCGATGCCATGGGTAGCGGTCACCCAGGTGAGACCCTCGACGAAGCCGGGCTGGGTGAAATGACGCACGCTGATGTTGACCGACAGCCGCGGTAGTTCCGCCTCCGGCAAGCGGGCCAGCAGCCCGCAGCAGCGGTCCAGCATCCACGTTTCCAGCTCGACGATCAGGTCGCTCTCTTCGGCAATGGCAATGAAAACCTCGGGGGAAACCCAGCCGTGCCGAGGGTGCTGCCAACGCATCAGCGCCTCGCCGCCGATGACGCGTTCGTGCTCGTCGAGCTGAGGTTGAATGGCGATGCTCAATTGATCTTCCGCCAAGGCGCGTCGCAGCGCCTGCTCCATTTCGAGTCGCAGGCTGAGCTGAGTCTGCATCGAGGGCTCATAGCCGCAGATCTGAGCACGCCCCTTGAGCTTGGCCTGGTACATGGCGGTGTCGGCGTGACGCAGCACATCGCCGACGTCCTCGTCGCCCAGGGGAAAAAGGGTGTAGCCGATGCTGGGCGTCACGCTGATTCGCTGTCCTCCCAGGTCATAGGCCCGACGCAGGGTGGTCAGCAGCCGCTCGGCGCGGTGTTCGGCCCGCTTGAGCTCCAGCTCGCGATCGGTGCTCAGAGCGGGCATCAGCACGACGAATTCATCGCCGCTGAGCCGCGCCGCCATCCCGTCCCTGTCCAGGCTCAATAGCAGCCGCTTGCTGACCTGACGCAGCAGCTCGTCGCCCACTGCATGGCCCAGGGTATCGTTGATGATCTTGAAGCGATCCAGATCGAGGAACAGCAACAGCCCGACGCGACCGTCGTCACGCCTGTCACGGATGGTGGTGGCCAGCGTCTCGATCAGCAGGCGTCGATTGGGCAGTTCCGTCAGTGGGTCGAAGTAGGCCTGCCGGTGAATGGTCTCCTCCGCCAGCTTGCGTTCGGTGAAGTCCTCTATGATCGCCACCCCGCCTACCACCTCACCCGACTCATTGCGCAGGGCATTGTAGAAAGCACGCAGCGGCGTCTGTTTGCCGCTCACCACGGTACGATAGGTACCTTCGAAATAGCCGGTACCGCTTTCCAAGGCGTCACGTATCGCTTTCGTCACGCGCTCATCGTTCAACTGGGTCAGCAGGTTCATGCCCAACAGCCGCTGACGGCTGGTGCCGAGGATATCGAGACACATGTCATTGCAGTCGACCACTCGCCCCTCGCGGTCGAAGTGCATCACGCCAAGTGGCGTATGGCGAAAGATGGCGCGATAACGCGCTTCACTGACGCGCAGCTGCTGTTCGCGGGAAGAGACGATCAAGCGCAGGGCAATGTTGTCGGTGATGTTGCGATGCAAACGCCGGCTGGTCACCAGCACCAGCCCCAGGAAAAGAACGACCATGGCGGCCAGTAGCCAAGAGTTCGCCGTTCCCTGGAGCAGTAGCTGTCCCAGCAGCGGCAGCATGGCAGGCAGCACGAATAGCGGCGCCATCCATGCGACGGAAGAGAGCGTAGTCACCCCCCCTGCCGCGATACCGGTCAGCACGATCGCCAGTGCGGTCAGCTGTCCCTGATGCTCAGTGGTGAACATGGTCAGCCCCGCCACACCCCAGATCGCTCCGGCAGTGCCTGCTCCCCAGGCGAAGCGAAACAGCCAACGACGCCGATGACGCTGCTGCGCTGGCTGGCGGTGGTAGAACCAGGCTAGCCACAGGCGCGCCCCCGACACCAACGCCAGCGACGCAAGCCAACCTGTCAGCAATGGCCTCGGCATGATCGGCCACATGGCAGCCACCAGCAGACACGCCGCCAGCACGCTCGACAGCACCGGCTGCCACAGCCGTTCATAGAGAAGGTGCACCTGCTCGTGAGCCAATTGACGGCGGTGGGACACGTCCGTTAACGGCGAGGGATCTTGTTCGCGTTGCTCATCCTGAAGCGGGAGAGGCATGCAGGGGTCCGGGTGGCTAGTGGAGCTGACGTCTCAATGATGACTCGAAGCGGCCATGTTTGGCGAGATAACTCCCTCAACGCAAGCCACCACCGTCACTGTCAAAGCGCTAACGGAGCCCTTAAACCGCCTACCTATGGCCAGGCATAGACACCACGATTCAGGGCATCTCGAATGGCCGATATGACCTTGGCACCGCGTAGGGTCGCCCCGCTATAACCATCGATGTCATCCACCATCGACTCAGGCTCGTAGAGGGCAAATATCCGAGTGATGGGCGCTCCTTCCAGGCGCTCGATTATCTGCCGGTGTTGCAGCATGACTGGATAGAGTTCATCGCCCTCTTCCAGGGCCAGGTAGTCAACGCCACGGTAGGCCAGGTGGCGATACGACAGCGATTCGATGTGGCCATCACGCAGGTCGAACGTGATGTTGACCTGAATGCTGCCACGGTCGGTGAAGACGCCACGATAGTGGCCATCCAGTGGCAAGCCTAGCAAGGCACGAGCCAGACGCTCGTCCTGGGCCGGCGACGTCGCTTGCTTGGCCTGACTTTCCGGCATGGCAGCGGCGGGTTCACCTGGCTCGGGCTCGACCGGCTCGCCCGAGTCATCGACCAGTCGACCGATCAGGTAGCGCTCGAGCATCGCTTCGGCCCTTGGGCTGTGGGCCACACCGGGCCGCTTGTTGTCCCAGCCCTCGGTGGACTCCCGACCACACCATTCGAGCAGGACCTCTTCCTCGGTGGGATGATTGGGCACGTAATCGGTGATGTCGTAGACTCGGCCATGAATGGCCTTCCAGCAGCTCTCGGCGGAGCCGTGCTCGGCCAGCTCATCAAGTGTGATCGGATCTAGATCGTCGTGGGAGCGCTCCTCTCCCGGCTGGGACAACACATGGGCCGAGAGCAGGGTAAGAATACTCGCAAGGAAGGCGATGAAAGCGGTGTAGGCGACCTTGTTCATAGGAAATCGAAGACCTCGCTATGGATCCGTGCGGCAGGTATGCCCTGGTCGGCCAGCAGTCGCAGCAAGTGCTGGTTCATTCCCGGAGGGCCGCAGATATAGATCTCTCGCTCCGCGTAGTCGGGGCAGTGGTGGCGCAGGAACGCTTCGTCCAGCCGCCCTCGCTCCCTGGAGTAATGCTGGGTGAAGCTGAAGGACTGGTGAGCTTCGGCAATGCCCTCAAGCTCCTTCTGATAGTAGGCACGATCCGGCCCGTTGGCGAGGTAGAACAGGTGGGCATGTCCTGCAATGCCCCCGCCTGCGGCCAGGTCACGGGCACCGCCGACAAAGGGCGTGATGCCGATGCCGCCGCCCAGCCAAAGCATATCGCGCTTGGGGAAGCGGCGCCCGAAGAACTCCCCGTACGGCCCCTCTATGAGCACCCGAGTTCCTGGCGTCACCGACTGCAGGGCGCGACTGGCATCACCCAGCTCCTTGATGCCGATTCGCAACTGCATATCGCTTGGACTCGATGCGATGGTGTAGGGATGCTCCTCGCCGCGGCCGGCGCTCAGGGTCTCGTCCAGCGGTGACAGGTAGACGAATTGTCCGGCCTCATGGCGAATGCCACTCCCTTCGGGGCGCAGCACCAGTTCCACCACGCCCCGAGCAAGAGGCGCCACCTGCTCGATGCGGTAGGCATGGCGCCGCTGCGGCGCCATGCCCTTGCGCCAGGCAATGGCACCCAGCCCGGCAATGCCGAGCAACCACCACGGCCAGGTCTCGCCGGCCAGCAGCAGTGCATGCCACAGGCCCAGCAGCAACGCCGCCGCCGAGACCAGATGCAGGCGCTTCCAGCGCTGATAATAGGGCTTGCCGAAGAAGCCGAAGGTCGGCGCCAGAAACACCACCATCGCGAGCCAAGCCAGCCACCCGAGCCATATTGCGCCCTGTACAGGCGACGGGAACAGCGTGGCCACCGCCGCGGCCAGGGATGCCGGGACCGACGCCAACCCCAGAGCCAGCACATGAACCATCACCAGGATGAAAGCGGCGAAGCCAAGCCAATGATGCAGGCGCCAGAGCCGGGCCAGCCCGCCAAAAGGTCTGTCGAAGCCCGGCACCCGACAGCTCATCAGCCCGGCCAGTAGCATCATGGACAGCGCCAGGATGCCCGTTACGCGGCCGACCCAGGTCAACCACAGCTCGGGCGGTCCACCGAGCCCACCCAGACGCGGCAGCGCCACTGCCAAAGGCAGCAGCAGTGCCGCGATCAGGGCAATGTCACCCGGTTTCGGCAGTCGTTGCATCGTCTCTCCCGCCAAAGTGGTGATATCAGTGTCGCCTAATGGCATCCGCCTTCAAGTCCAGTGGGCGCTTGTCAGCCCTTGGATGACCCATGTCAGTTATCCCTCTCTACGTCATCGAAGCGCCACCAGCCGGTCATACCGCTGTAACGCTCAATCGCCACTCTCTTCGGGCGAAGACCCACTAGCCTTCGGCAAGCGCCATACCGCATGCCCCCAGGAGAGACACACCATGTCCCAGCAACAGCAGCCCGGCCAGGTCGATCCCGTTCTGGCCGCCGGCGACGAGCCGAACAGCAACACGTCCGGCAACGCCTATTTCGGCGACATCCTTGAAGCACGCCTGAGCCGACGCACCTTGCTGCGCAGCAGCCTGGCTGTTGCCATCGCCGGCGCCATGGCCACCAGTCTACCCTTCGGTCGTGCTCTGGCGGCCGGCGGCAACGCCCCGACACCTACCCTCGGCTTCAAGGCCATCCCGGTCGGCACTGGTGACAACGTGGTGGTGCCGGAGGGCTACCGCGTTCAGGTCTTCATTCCCACGGGCACGCCGATCAGCGGCAGCATGCCGGCCTTCTCGCTCGACGCCGGTGGAGAAGACCAGGCTCACCAGATCGGCGCCCACCACGACGGCATGCACTTCTTCCCTATCGACGGTAGTTCCCGCGATGGGCTGCTGGTGCTCAACCACGAATACATCGAGCCGCGCTTCCTGCATGCCGCCGCGGCTGGTCTATCCCTGGAGTCTGAAGGTTTCCCGCAGAACGCCGACGGTAGCCGTGACGCCGACCAGGTACTCAAGGAGCTCAACGCCCACGGCGTGTCGGTGGTGCGGACACGCCAAGCCGACGACGGCCAGTGGCAGGTGGTGGAGGACGTCCATAACCGGCGCATCACCGGCCTGACCCCGATGCAGCTAGCCGGGCCGGTGGCGGGCACCGAGCACGTGGTGACGAAGTACAGCCCCGATGGTCGCATGACGCGCGGCACCTTGAACAATTGCGCTCACGGCGTCACCCCGTGGAACACCTACCTGGCCGCTGAGGAGAACTGGGCCGGCTACTTCGCCAACGAAGACACCGAGATCGATCGCCGCCAGACCCGTTATGGCATCGAGACGCGTGGCGAAGGACGCTATCAGTGGCACAAGGCAGCGGGCGGCGCCGACGAGTACGTACGCTTCGATGCCACCCCCCGCGGAGCTTCCGCCCGCGACGATTACCGCAACGAGCCCCACACCTTCGGCTACATGGTGGAGTTCGACCCCTTCGATCCCGAGAGCACGCCGGTCAAGCGCACCCACCTGGGACGCTTCGCCCACGAGGGGGTGATCTTCGCCCCGGCCGTCGAGGGACAGCCGGTGGTGGCCTATTCCGGTGACGACGCCCGCTTCGAGTACATCTACAAGTTCGTCTCGGCCCGGCCCTACCAGGCCTCAAGCGCCGACGGCTCGCTGCTCGACGAAGGCACACTCTACGTGGCCAGGTTCAACGACGACGGCAGCGGCGAGTGGCTCGCCCTGGCGCCAGGCGAGAACGGCCTGACGCCGGAGAACGGCTTTGCCGACCTGGCGGATATCCTGGTCAATACCCGCAGCGCCGCCGACTTCGCCGGGGCCACCAAGATGGACCGCCCGGAGTGGGGCGCTGTCGACCCTGCCACCGGCCAGGTCTACTTCACCCTGACCAACAACACCCGCCGTAGCGAAGAGCAGGTCGACGCCGCCAACCCCCGCGCCGAGAACCACTTCGGCCACATCATTCGTTGGCAGGAAGACGGCACCCATGCCGCCGAGCGCTTCGAATGGGATATCTTCGTGATGGCAGGCGATGGCGAGAGCGGGCGCGATCTGGCCGGCGAGCCACTGGGCCAGGAGGCAATCTTTTCCAGTCCCGACGGGCTGTGGATCGACCCGGATCGCCGTCTGTGGATCCAGACCGATATCAGTGAGTCGGTGATGAACTCCGGCATCCACGAAGTGTTCGGCAACAATCAGATGCTGGTTGCCAACCCCGAGACCGGTGAGATCCGCCGCTTCCTGACCGGCCCCGTCGGTCAGGAGATCACCGGCGTGATCACCACCCCGGATCAGCGCACCATGTTCGTCAACGTGCAGCATCCCGGCGCCACCACCAGCGCCGAGGCGTTTGCTGCGGGCGAGCTTGCCAGCCACTGGCCGGACGGCGGCAATTCCATTCCCCGCTCCGCAACCTTGGTGATTACCCGTGAGGACGGCGGCATCATCGGCGCTTGAGAGAGAGGCAAACGCAGCGGGGGCCCCCCCGGGGGGGGGGCGGGGGGG
>NZ_JAFIFK010000002.1 GCF_020832045.1 Halomonas sp. | reverse complement strand
TGTTCGCGGGGCCTACCAGCAGCAGTTCGACATCGGCCAGCGTACCCTGCTCGACGTACTCGACAGCGAGAACGAATACTTCGAGGCCAGCCGTGCCTATGCCAACGCCCAGTACGACATCGCACTGGCCGATGCACGTACCCTGGCTGCCATGGGTCAGCTGATGCAGGCGCTGGGCGTGATGCGCGACGACATGCCGACGCTGGCAGAACTGGGAAGCGACGGTGTGGCACTCGACCCGAGCGTGCTTTGCCCCATCGACGGCCCTGGCGGCTATACCCTGGCCGACTTCACTCGCGGCATCAGTGCGCCGGCACCGACTCGCGCTCCTGACGTCACGCTCTCCGCGGACGCTCTGTTCGCCGTCAACAGCGCTGAGCTGGGGCCCGATTCGCGCCAGGAGCTCACCGAGCTGGCCGGTCAGATTCGCGGACGTAACGATCTGGCGCGGGTGTTCATTGCCGGTCACGCCGACAGCACCGGCAGCGATGCCATTAACGACCCTCTGTCGCAGCGCCGTGCCGACAGCGTGGCGGAATACCTGGCTGGTCAAGGTGTGGATCGCAGCTTGATTCAAACCCGCGGTTACGGTTCACGCCAGCCCGTGGCGAGCAACGATACGGTGGAAGGGCGTCGCCAGAATCGTCGTGTGGAAGTCACTCTCGAGCGAGTGGGCGAGAATCTCGACATGAGCGCTGCGCAGCAGTGGCCAGCCATGGGCACTACGGATCTGGGTCAGGCGGCTCAGCCGAGTATCGCTACCGTGTGGGCAGAGCAGCGCCCCGTTGCCACTGTTTATGGGGAGCTCTACGGCGAAACGGCAGCGACTCACCAGCCCGAGTCGCAGGCAACCGATGCGCCCGTACTGGGTGCCTATGTGCAAGTCGTGGCGCTCAAGGATGTCGAGCGTGCGCACCAGCTTGGCAGCCAGCTCAGCGATACCCTGGCAAGTCCGATGCGGCTTGTCAGTTCTACCGATCTGCACCGTGTGCAGCTTGGTCCGATCGGTGACCCGGCGGAGCTGGCGGCCCTGCGTGGCGAGCTGAAGCGTCTGGGTTACGCCGACAGCTACGTCGTACAGGGCTGAATGACCCGGGGTGCCAGCTGTCTGAGCTGAGTTGGCTCAGGCAGCACTCGTTATCAAGTGCTACCCGCCCGGATTAGCCGGGCGGGCCTCATCCCCGAGGTCCACGTGACGCAGCAAGAAGTGTTGTATTCCCCCCAGGAGGCACCTCGCTCGACGGTCCGAGATGAACTGCTCGAGTGCCTGCAAACCATTGCTTTAGCTCATGATCATGCGGTCACGCCCGATTCGTTGACGGCGGGACTGCCATTGGAAGAAGGTCGGCTGACACCGGGGGTGTTCCCGCGGGCGGCCGCGCGTGCCAGCATGACGGCACGTATCGTCAAGAGTCGCCTGGTACAGCTCAATCCGGCACTTTTTCCTGCCGTTTTGCTGCTCGAGCCGGGACGTGCCTGCGTGCTCGTGGCACTGGATATCAAGGCTCGTCGTGCTCAAGTGATCTTTCCCGAGCTGGGTGATGCCGTCACCGAGGTCGATCTCGATGGGTTGACCGAAAGCTTCAGTGGCCAGGCCATCTACGTGCGCCCGCGTTTCCGCTTCGATGCGCGGGGTCCGGAAGTCGGCAAGCAGCGTGCGCGCCATTGGTTCTGGGGGGTCATCCGCGAAAATCGTCGACTCTATCGCGATGTGGTCGCCGGCTCCGTCGTCATCAATCTGTTTGCAGTGGCCATGCCGCTGTTCGTACTCAACGTCTACGACCGCGTCGTACCCAACCATGCGACCGAAACGCTATGGGTCTTGGCTGCCGGTATCTTCGTCGTTCTCTGTTTCGATCTCGCGCTGCGTCTGATGCGCAGCGCTTTCGTCGACCTGGCGGCCAGCCGGGCCGACGTCAAGCTCTCCTCGAGGATCATGGCCCAGGTACTGGGGCTGCGCATGGAAGCCAAACCGGCATCCACCGGCTCGTTCGCCTCGACCCTACAGTCCTTCGAATCGGTGCGCTCCTTCATCGGCTCGGCAACCGTCGTGGCCCTGGTCGATCTGCCATTCGTGATTCTCTTCGTCGGTGTCATAGCTCTGATTGGAGCGCCGCTGGCGCTGCCGGTCATCATCGGTATTGTCGTGGTGCTGCTGTATGCGCTGGCGGCCCAGGGCAAATTGCACGAACTCTCCGAGACAACCTGGCGCGTCAGTGCTCAGCGAAACGCCACGTTGGTGGAATCCCTGTCGAGCTTGGAAACGGTCAAGACACTGCGTGCCGAGAGCCGCATTCAAAGCAGCTGGGAGAAGGCGACTGCCTTCCTGTCACGTACTTCGGCACAGCTGCGCCTGGTCAGCACCTCCGTTTCCAACCTTGCCATGTGGGCGCAACACACCGTGGCGGTATGCGTCATCTTGGTAGGGGTCTATCTGATCATCGATGGCAACCTCACCCAGGGCGGGTTGATTGCCGCCTACATGCTGTCGTCGCGAGCCATGGCACCGGTCAGCCAAGCGGCGGCGTTGCTGGCGCAGTACCATCAATCGTCCACCGCGCTTCAATCCCTGGATGGCGTCATGCAGCGTCCGGTGGAAAGGCCGGAAGGCAAGTCGTTCATTACCCGACCGGTGATTCACGGTGAGATCCGCTTCGACAAGGCCTCGTTGCGCTACCCGGAAGAAGAGCGCGATGCGCTGCGCGATATCTCGCTCAAGATCGAGCCAGGTGAAAAGGTGGCGCTGCTGGGGCGTGTCGGTTGCGGCAAGACGTCTCTCAACAAGCTGCTGCTGGGTCTGTATGCGCCCACGGCAGGAGCAGTGCTGATCGACGGCGTCGACCTGCGCCAGTTCGATCCCATCCAATTGCGCCGTCATATCGGCTACGTGCCTCAGGACGTAAGCCTGTTCTTCGGTTCACTGCGCGACAATATCGTGGCCGGTGGTGGTAGCGACGGCGTTGACGATGAATCGTTGCTGCGCGCAATCAAGCTCAGCGGACTGGAAAGCCTGGTCAACGGGCACCCCCACGGTGTCGATTTACAGGTAGGCGAGCGCGGTCAGATGCTCTCTGGTGGCCAGCGGCAGGCTGTCGCCATCGCCCGTGCGTTGGTGCACGATCCACAGATCCTTTTGCTGGACGAACCCACCAGTTCCATGGATCACGCCAGCGAGGAGGCCTTCAAGGCCAGCCTGAAACAGTACGGAGAAGGAAAGACCCTCGTCGTGGTCACTCACCGTACCTCTTTGCTCTCTTTGGTAGACCGTATCATTGTCATCGATGCCGGCAAGGTAGTGGCCGATGGTCCGCGCGACAAAGTGGTCGAGGCCCTGCGTAAAGGCCAGATCGGGAGGGCCAGCTGATGACCGCCATGTCTCCCAAGGCCAAGGGCAAGACGGCCGAGCAGCAAGGTTTCGAGGCTATCGGACGTTTTTCCGAAGTGGGCGGCAAGCCGTTCCGTCCCTTTATGGATCGTCTGTTCTCCAAGCGGGTCACTTCCGCTCATCTCAATCG
>NZ_JAFIFK010000067.1 GCF_020832045.1 Halomonas sp. | reverse complement strand
CCCCCCCACCCCCCCCCCCCCGCCCACCCCCCCCCCCCCGCGCGGGGGCCCCCGCTGGCGCACAACCTCGAACAGGCAGATACCGGTGGCCACGGAGACGTTGAGGCTCGAGACGCTGCCGGCCATGGGCAGCTTGACCAGCCCGTCACAGCCTTCACGGGTGAGACGTCGCATGCCCTTGCCCTCGGCACCCATCACCAGGGCCATGGCCCCTGTGAAGTCGGCATCGTAGAGCAGCGCATCGGCCTCGCCGGCGGTGCCGGTGATCCATACGCCGAACTCCTTGAGCCGGGCCAGGGCGCGGGCCAGGTTGGTCACCTGGTAGACCGGCAGGCTCTCGGCGGCGCCGCAGGCCACCTTGCGCACCGTAGCGTTGAGCGGAGCGGCCTTGTCCTTGGGCACGATCACGCCGTGCACGCCGGCGGCATCGGCGCTGCGCAGGCAAGCACCGAAGTTGTGCACGTCGGTCACGCCGTCGAGAATCAACAGTAGCGGTGGCGTCTCGTGGGGCCAGGCTTCCAGCTTGAACCACAGCGCCGCCTCGCTCTCGAAGGCAAGCGGTGCGGCTAAGGCGACGATGCCTTGGTGCGACGCTTCCTGGGCCAGACGATCGAGGACGTCGCGCGGCTGAAGCTCAACACGCGTCCCGCCCCGCCTCGCTTGGTCGATGAGATCGGCCAGGCGTTGCTGCGCCTCCCCCTCCTGCACCCAAAGCTGCCTGGGCACTTCTCCGCGAGCCAGCAGCGCCCGCACCGCGTGCACCCCGAAAACGGCATCCAGCCCGCCAGGCATGCCCGAGGCGGCGGGCTTGTGCTGCCGCCCCCTCTTCTTGGAGCCGGCATCACGGCCCGGCCCCTTTCGACCGGCCACCATCAGCTACGCGCCTGTGACTTGCGCGGCCCCCGGCGACGCCTGCCGCCCTTGCCCTTGCCTCGCTCACCCTTCTCCTCGACCTTGCCGGCGTCCGGCTTGGGGGTGAAGGTCGTTTCACCCTCGCCGCGGCGCTTGCGCGGCTGACGCTTGGGGCGCGGCTTCTCGTCTTCCAAGGCAAAGTCGATCTTGCGGTCGTTGAGATCCACACGCGCCACCTGCACCGTGACCCCGTCACCGAGACGATAGCTCATGCCGGTGCGCTCGCCTTTCAGGCGGTGCTTCTCAGGCTCGTAATGGTAATAGTCCGAGGGCAGCGAGGTAACGTGCACCAGCCCCTCGACGTAGACCTCGTCGAGGCGTACGAAGATGCCGAACTGGGTCACCGAGGCGATGGTGCCCTCGTAGACTTCGCCGAGCTTGTCGGACATGAATTCGCACTTGAGCCAATCCTCCACGTCTCGAGTGGCGTCATCGGCGCGACGCTCGGTCATCGAGCAGTGCTCGCCGAGCTCGAGCATCTGCTCGAAGGTATAGGGGCACCACTTGCTCGGCGGCTCCACCTTGGCGTCCTCGGCGCGCAGCACGGTGTTGGTCTGACGCGGCCCGCGCACCACCGAGCGAATGGCACGGTGGACCAGCAGATCGGGATAGCGGCGAATCGGCGAAGTGAAGTGGGCATAGGCCGGATACGCCAAGCCGAAATGTCCCTCGTTCTGGGGCGAATACACCGCCTGGCTCATCGAGCGCAGCATCACTGTCTGGATTACGTCGGCATCCGGACGCCCGCGAATCGCCTCGGCCAGCGCCTGGTAGTCCTGCGGCGTCGGTTCGTCGCCGCCGCCGACCGCAAGACCCAGCTCGTTGAGGAACAGGCGCAGCTTGTCGAGGCGCTCAGGCGAGGGCCGCTCGTGGATACGATAGAGCGCCGGCAAGTCGTGCTTGTCGAGGAACCGTGCCGTGGCCACGTTGGCCGCCAACATGCATTCCTCGATGATCTTGTGAGCATCGTTGCGCTTGCGCGGCACGATCTTTTCGATCTTGCGCTCTTCGTTGAAGAGGATGGCCGTCTCGGTGGTCTCGAAGTCGATGGCGCCACGCTCCTCGCGAGCCTGACGCAATACCCGGTAAAGCTCGTGTAGCCCCTGAAGCGGCTTGACCAGCTCACGGTATTCCTCACGCAAGGCATCCGCCTCGGCATCGTCGCCGTCGAGGATCGCCGCCACCTTGTTGTAGGTCAGCCGGGCATGGGAGCGGAACACCGCCTCGTAGAAGCGGTAACGGCTGATCACTCCCTGCTTTGAGATATTCATCTCGCAGACCATGGCCAGACGGTCGACGCCGGGATTGAGCGAGCAGAGCCCGTTGGAGAGCAGCTCGGGCAGCATCGGCACTACCTGCCCGGGGAAATAGACCGAGTTGCCACGCCGGATCGCCTCCTCGTCGAGGGGGGTGCCGGGACGAACGTAGTGAGACACGTCGGCGATGGCGACGATCAGCTTCCAGCTGCCTGACTTGGTCTTCCAGGCGCACACTGCGTCGTCGAAATCCTTGGCGGTTTCGTCATCGATGGTGACCAGCGGAATATCGCGAAGATCGATGCGGTGCTGCTTGTCCTGCTCGGCCACCTCGGCCGACATCTCGGCAATCTGATCATGCACCTCAGGCGGAAATTCGGCGGGAATTTCATAGCTGCGGATGGCAATGTCGATTTCCATGCCGGGGTCCATGCGCTCGCCGAGCACCTCGACCACCTCGCCCACCGGCTGCACCCGGGTTTCGGGCTGCTGCACGATCTTGGCCGACACTACCTGGCCGTCCCGAGCGCCGCCGCAGGCGCTATGTGGAATGATCACCTCTTGGGTGATGCGCGGATTTTCGGGAATCAGCACGCCGAATTCGGACGTGTTCTCACGATAGACCCCAACGATGGTCTGCGTGTTGCGTGAGAGCACCTCGGCAATGGTGGCTTCGTCGCGGCCGCGACGGTCACGCCCGCTGACGCGTACCAGGATATGGTCGCCGTGGAAGACGCGGCGCATCTGACGGGGCGGCAGCACCAGGTCAGGTTTCTTGCCGTCGTCACGCAGCACGAAGCCAAAACCATCGCGATGCCCCAGCACCTTGCCCTTGATCAGGTCGAGTTTGTCGATCAGAGCATAGGCGCCGGCACGGTTGCGAAGCACCTGGCCGTCGCGCTCCATGGCTCCCAGGCGGCGGCGCACCGCCTCCTGCAGCTCCTCGTCTTCGAGTCCCAGCATGCGGCTCATCTTCTCGTGAGTCACCGGCTTGCCGTACTCCTCGAGACGTGCCAGCAGGTATTCTCGGCTGGGAGCCGGATTGTCGTATTTATGTGCCTCTCGGCTAGCGTGGGGATCGTCGCTGAGCGTCCAATGAGTCATGCGTGGGGCATCCTTGGCAACGGGAGCAGCGTTCCTGGAAGGGCGCGAGCAAGAGGCCGCGTACGTTGGGTATTTCTAATGGAGTCGTTTGTCATGCCCGCATTATAGCGCCGGTGCCGGTTCGGCCCAACCATGGCAGCGTGATCCGTAGACAACGCATGCACGAGGACACTCGGCGAAGCCCCCGCCAGCGCCATCCGCGCCGCCTGGCGCCGGGTTAAATTCTCCCGGCGCTCTTGCATTGGGCCCTGAATTGGGTAAGATACGCGTCGCCTGCCCAGATGGCGGAATTGGTAGACGCGCTAGCTTCAGGTGCTAGTATCCTTACGGATGTGGAGGTTCAAGTCCTCTTCTGGGCACCATTCGCTCCCTTCGGGATCGATGGTAGGGTCGGGCCCCTCGCTCTTTGTCAGCTTGAAAGTCTCGTGTTCGCCCAGGTGGCGGAATTGGTAGACGCGCTAGCTTCAGGTGCTAGTATCCTTACGGATGTGGAGGTTCAAGTCCTCTCCTGGGCACCATCCCAGGCTCGCGAACACGACCGACGACAGCATGATACGCCCAGGTGGCGGAATTGGTAGACGCGCTAGCTTCAGGTGCTAGTATCCTTACGGATGTGGAGGTTCAAGTCCTCTCCTGGGCACCACCGCTCTTCATGAGCACATCGCATCATGCAGCGACAATATACAAGAGCCCCAAAAGGGTGACCCAAGAAGCCGCGACCTATCGCGGTTTTTTTGTGCCTGCGATTTGCCCGCGCAGCCGCTAATTTAAAAGCGGGATGGCAAGCGGGAAACTTCCTCCAGGGCCCACCCTTCGGCGACCACCTCCCCTTCCAGCGCCTCGGCCACCTCCTCGGGCAGCCGCGGGAAGAAGTTGAGCCCGGTGCGTGCCTCCACTTCGTCGATGCTTACCAGGTAGTCGCCCAGCGGCTCATTGCCGCTCACTTCCTGCGGCATGATGAAGGCCAGCGCCATGGGTTCCTCGGCCGGCACCACGAGAATCTTGTAGAAGGCCTCGGGAATCTCGACCAGGCCAACCCGGTTCATCACATTATCCATGAAACGGTCGGGGAAGACCGGCCCGGTAATCACCTGCACAACCCCGAAGCGCGGCACGAAGTGATCAATCACGACCTCTTCCAGGCGTTGCCACAGACGTCGATTGAGGTCGGGGCGCTGGGGCGAGATATTACTCATCAGGAACGACTGTTCCTGAGCCTCGCGCCCGTGCACCACGGCGATGGCGTAATTGGGGGCCAGGTGACCGCGATCGTAGCCGCTGCCGAAGTAGCTGTCGGCGGCAATGGGCCACAGGGTGCGCCAGTCGCGACGGAACTCGGGCCGGGGCCCCGGCCTGCGATCCTCCACCTCATGCAGCAGGTAGCTGACCCACAGTGGATTGACCCTTACGTCCGACCAGCCTACCAGGAAGCCGTCGTTTCGCAGCACCCGATGCACGGTCAGCGGGGTCAGGCTCTCCCAGGTTGGCACACCCATCCAGCTCAGTTGGTCGCGGTACTCCTGCTCCTGGGAATACCACAGGCCGCTGCCGACCAGAACGAAGACGAGGGTGATACCGAATTGACGAACGCGGGAGCGCCAGCGCGGCAGCACCGAGCGGCGCCTTCTGCCACGTGCACGAACTAAGGCCATGGGGGACTATCCGAATGGGGCTATCCGATAAGGGTCTTTGCCGGCGCCTCATGCACCGGCGTTGGCAACAACGGCCGGGAAGCTCACTACCAACCGAGCGAGAACATGGTTTCCAGGTCGTGCCGGGAGTGAACCTGCATGGCGTTCAGGGTCTCGGTATCGCGGATGCCCTCGACGGCATTGAGGCGCTCGGTGACCAGTTCGGCCAGACTCTCGAAGTCGCGAGTACGGGCAATCGCCACCAGATCATAACGACCGCAGGTGGAATAGACTTCGCTGATACCTTCGACATCGGCGAGCCGCTCGGCCACCGCCTTGACCTGCCCTTTCTCGGTATTGATCAGAATCACGGCATTCTGCATCGGTCGCCCTCCCCCGTTGATGAATCCTGCGGCCTGGCATCGCCGCGCTGGCGCGAGTATAGCAGCCCCGGCGCAACGTCTGAATCGCGTCACCCTGCAATGCCGGGATTCACGCTGTCGAACCCACCACACTCCTAAAGGCAGGGTGGCAAGACCACCACTGGATAACCCACGAACAGCGTTCCGCCCGCCGAAAAGAGATACACCCCGGCCGAAATGAAGGCAAAGTAGCAATCGCGACGCACCTCAGCCTTGCGTGCTGCCTTGACGCTGGCCCAGGCCAACCACAGCAGCAGAGCCGTGAAGACCAACGTGGCCAGCCCCACGCCGAGATTGATACCCGTGAACATATCGCTTTCGGGGTCCGGAGGAGCGATCGAGCAGGCGATCGACAGGCCTGCGTAGATTGCTACGAACCAGACTCCCCAGATGGTCAAGCCGCCTACCAGATGAATGGGATGCGTCAGTCTTAGCAGCTGTCTCATGCGCCACCTCCCAGGAGGGTCGGCATGACCCAGATGGCCACGAACAGGCTCCAGTAGACCACCAGGTTATAGTACCAGAGACGCACCACCACCACCGGCTCCATGGGCAGCTCGACGCTGACATAGCCGTAGCCCACACGCAGCCCCTGCAGGATGCAAAGGACGGCCCCCAGGGAGGAGAGAATCAGCACGTAGCACAGCGCCACGAACAGCGTGGCATCGTGGGCATTCTCGGTCGGTGACAGCTCCGCCAGCCACATCACGGCAATGATCAGCAGCGTTTGCAGCGTTCCCAGGCCACCCGCGCCGTACATCGACAGGCCGAGTCCGGCACCCTCACCGCGGCGCAGGCCGTTTACCAGCTTGCGGAGCAGAAGCGTGCCCAAGGTCAGTGCCGCGCCCGCCCCCACCAGTAGCGGCATCGACAGCGGGGATGTCTCCGGCATCTGCCATTGCGGCGCCACGGTCCATAGATAGAACCAGCCGAACAGCAGCGAGAGATAAAGCGAGCCGTTGGCCAGGTGGGAAACCGACATGCACCATACGCCAGGCCCGTTCATGGTGTGATAGTGAAGCGGTGGATCGCTGGGCTCCCGACTGGCTTCAGGATCCACATTGGGATGCACACCGTTCTCCCAGGACCAGCGCAGCAACAGCACGACGGCGACCAGAGCCACCACCGCCGCCAGCCAGTACACCCGCACCAGCAGGCTGATGCACACCACCGCCAGTGCCAGCGAGGCAAACAAGGGCCACCAGGAATTAGTAGGTAAATGGATGGTCTCGCGCAGTTTGCCGGTCAGGGCGTCGCTGCCCCAGGTTTCCCTCCGCCCATGGTGGATGGTGTTGAGACCGTGCCGTCCCTCGTAGATGGTGCGTGAGAGCTCGGGCTGTTCCCATAGCGGATGGCGGGTCTCGACCTTCGGCAGGCTGACGAAGTTGTAAGCCGTAGGTGGCTTGGGCATCGCCCACTCCAAGGTATCGGCGCCCCACGGGTTCTGCGGCGCCTTTCTGCCGAAGCGGAAGTGCAGCGCAATGTCGAGTATCAGCAGCGCCACGCCGGCCGACATCATGAAACCGCCCACCGAAGAGATCAGGTTGTAGATGTCCCAACCCATGGCGGTATCGTAGGTGAAAACCCGCCGACGCATCCCCAGCAGCCCGGTCCAATGCATGACCAGGAAGGTGACATTGAAGCCAAGGAAGATCAGCCAGAAACTCCACTTGCCCAGTCGCTCCGAGGGCATGCGGCCCGATACCTGAGGCAGCCAATAGTAGAGGCCTGCCATGAGCGGGAACAGCATCCCCCCCACCAGCACATAGTGCATGTGCGCGACCACGAAGTGGGTGTCGTGGACCTGCCAGTTGAACGGTACAAGGGCGAGCATGACGCCGGTTAGGCCGCCCAGCACGAAGATCACCAGGAAGCCGATGATCCACAGCATGGGCAGCGACATCCTTGGCCTACCCAGCCATAGGGTGGAGAGCCAGACGAATATCTGTATGGCGGTGGGAATCGCTACCAGCATGCTCGCCGCCGAGAAGAAGGCCAGTGCCAGCTGCGGGATACCGAGGGTGAACATGTGGTGCACCCAGAGTCCGAAGCTGACGAAGCCCATGATGATGATGGCCGCCACCACCCAGCCGTAGCCAACGATGGGCCGGCCGGCGAAAACCGGTATCAGGGTCGAGACGATACCCGCCCCGGGGAGGAAGATGATGTAGACCTCGGGATGACCGAACAGCCAGAACAGGTGCGCCCACAGCACCGGATCGCCGCCGCCGGCCACCTCGAAGAAAGGCATGCCCGCGGCACGCTCCAGCTCGAGCAGGATACTGCCGAGAATCAGCGGCGGGAAACCGACCACGATCATCAATGCCATGGCCAGGATGTACCAGGCAAACAGCGGCATCTTGTGCAGTGCCATGCCCTGAGTGCGGGTACGCAGGATCGACACTACCAACTCCACCCCAGCGGAGAGCGCGGATATTTCGACAAAAGTGATGCCCAACAACCAGAAGTCGGAACCGGGGCCAGGCGAGTACTCACCGCTGCTGAGCGGCGTATACATGAACCAGCCGCTGGCCGGCGCAATCTCCAGGATCATGCTGGAAGCCAGAATTATCCCGCCGAACAGATAGCAGAAGTAACCGAAGGCAGTGAGGCGGGGACACACCAGGTCGCGGGCCCCGATCATCTTGGGAATCATGTAAATCGCCAACCCCTCGAGAATGGGGATGGCAAACAGGAACATCATCACCGTGCCGTGCATGGTGAAGACCTGGTTGTAGATCTCGGGCGACATGAAGTCGTTGTCGGGGAAGGCCAGCTGAGTTCGGATCAGCATCGCCAGCAGACCACCGATCAGGAAGAAGATCGCCCCGGTGACCATGAAGCGCAGGCCGATGGTGGTGTGGTTCACCACGGTCAAGGCGCGCAGGCCTTTGGGGTTACCCCATACCTCATCCAAGCCCTTATGCAGTTGCCGGACCTCGGGGGTCAGAGTCGCGTCCTTGGTATCGCTCATGGTTCCATCGTCTCCAGCCAGTCTCCAATATCCTGCAGTGTCTCTGCATCGATATGGTTATGGGGCGGCATCCTGTTGCCGGGTTTGAGCGTCTGGTGATGCATGAGCCAGTAAGCGATGGCCCCCTCCTCCATGGGCAATATCCCGGCTCCTAAAGTAGGGCGGGAGCCGATGTCGGTCAGGTCGGGCCCCACGATGTCATGCGCCACGTCATCGTCGATGAGCGCTTCGGGGAAGCCCTCGACCGTATGGCAGGCCGCGCAGTGCTCACCGAAAGCTTCTCGCGCCTCACTGAACTCATCATTATGCTCGGGTGGGGCTCGGCGCTCGGCCAGCCAGGCATCGTAGTCGTCACGCTCCAACGCCTCTACGTGGAGCAACATGGCGGTATGCTGTGCTCCGCAGAACTCTGCGCATTGGGCGCCGAAAACGCCGGGCGAATCGGCTTGGAGCCGAATGACGGTATGCCTTCCCGGCACCATGTCCCGCTTGCCCCCAAGGCGCGGTATCCAGAACGCGTGAATCACGTCGGCACTGGTGATGCGAAAATCGACGGGCTCGCCGGCCGGCATCACCAGCCGATTGGCCGTGACGACATCAGGCTCACCGTTGTCGCCGGGGTAGCGGATCTCCCACCACCACTGGTGCCCGGCCACCTCGATTAGCTCGGCCTCGCCCTCGGGCAGTGGCAGCGGGATCATGCTGCGGCCTGTGGGTGCTCCCAGCAGCAGCAGTGCGACGATACTGACTACAGGCAGGGCAATGCCGCCGCCCAGGACCCAGCGCAGCATGATGCGCTGCTCCTCGCGCGGGGTTCGCTGAGGCTGCTCGCGACGGCGAAAGGTGAAGAGCCACAGGGCGAAGAGCACCAGCGAAACGACTACGCTGACGCCGAGCATGACCCACCACACCCAGAACTGAGCACTTGCCGCCGGCCCGGCAGGATCGAGGATCGACATCTCGCCGGCACAGCCGGCCAGCAGCCCCGTCAGCGGCAGCGACCGCCATGCGAGTCGCCGCGAGCGGTTGACCCGCTGGCGGTCAGCGCGTTGAATGCCTAAGAGACATTTGAATGGATCGCAAAGGACGCGAACATGGCTGACCAACCGAGACGCTCGATCAAGAGCCGCGCCGCCATCGCCGGCCACCCCCTCCACCCCACCATGGTGCACTTTCCCATCGCCTGCCTGATGTTGGTGGTAGGAAGCGACGCGCTCTTTCTCTATACCGGCGACACGTTCTGGGCACGCACCAGCCTGTGGCTGGCCGGTATCGGTGCCCTGGGCGGCTGGGTGGCCAGCATTGCCGGGCTGACAGACCTGGTAACGGTCAAGCGGATTCGCGACATGATCGTCGGCTGGTGCCATGCCATCCTGGCGGTGATGATGCTGTCGCTGGCTTCGCTCAACTGGCTGTGGCGCTTCCTTCATCCCACCGACCTGTTGCCCTGGGCAGTGGGCCTTACTCTGATGACGGCCGGACTCATCGTGTTGGCGGGGATTCTCGGCGGCATGCTCGTATACGACGAGGCGGTCGGCGTCGAGATCGACGACAAGTGACAAAAACCGTACCGGGCGGGCCGAGTGGTGCATGGTGACTCTCCTTGTCATGCCTCAGTCGAATGGCTTGCTGAGCACTAGCACCAGCACGGCCAGCATCAACGAAGCCGCCAGGGCGGCAATCAGGCCGCTTGCCGGTACCAGAAACTGACGTTTGTCTTGTTCCAGCCGTGCTATCAGGGCACCGCACAGCACGTGACACAACACCATCCCGCTCACCGCAGCCAGCTTGAGCACCAGCCAGCCGCCAATCAGCTGTGCCACGATGAACAGCAAGGTTCCGCTCATGATGGCCAATAGGGCGAATGGGGTGGCGATGTGAGTGAAAACGAAACGCAGCAGCGACGGGGCGGAATACTCGAAGGAGCTATCCGCCCGGGTTCGGGCACTTGCCAGCAACATGGCCGGAAGGTAAAGAAGCGTTGCACACCAGCACAACAGCGTGGCGATGTGCAGTATCTTGATCCACGGCATCCCAGCATCCTTGCAGCAGCAGTGTGCTCCCACACTAACGAATCTCCCGCGCCGGTGCCAGAGTCACCGCATCGCGCGAGCCCTGTTCTCGCATCTCTGCGTCGAACTCTTACGTAACGCCCCCTAATGCAACCTTCCGACACCGGAACGCAACGCAAGGATAAATTCGGCAATTGCGCCTTCGCGAGAAAAGGTGTTTCCTCCGCTTAACTAGAGAACTCCACCCCCGATGTCAGGTCTCATGCTGACAGATGGCGAAGCAGTCGTGACATCCAGCTTGGCCCAAGACCGGAGTCTTTTCCCCTAATTAGACCGTGCCCGAGCAGGAGACCTTCACATGGCTAAAAAGAGTCGCCCCATGGCCAAACCGAGCCGACGTGACTTCTTGCGCAGTAGCCTGCTGGGCATCGCCGCCCTGCCCTTGGGAGCCGGCATACTCTCACGCCAGGCCTTTGCCGAGACATTACCCAGACTCGACCCCGGCGATGAGCAGGCCCAGGCACTGAACTATGTGGAAGTTGCCGAACAAGCCAGCGATCACCCTGCTTATGAAGAGGGCGAAACCTGCAGCAATTGCATGTTCTTCGAACGCCGCAGCCAAGGCTGTCAGCTGTTTCCCCAAAATAGCGTCGAGCCGGATGGCTGGTGCCAGTCCTGGGTAACCATGAATTGAGCGGGCCGCGTCGGCCCGCCGCGTGAACGTACTTCCGCCCCTTACTCCCTGACGTCCTCATCAGGCAGTGGCCACTGATAACGCCTGGCGACCGTGCCGTCCTGAGCGATCGATTCCAGGCGTACCGGGAAGCCCCACAGCTGGTGCAAGTGCCGAATCACGGGATAGAGGCTGCGGCCCAGCGGTCGACGGCTGTCTTGTACATGATGTAACGTCAATGAACGGTTACCGCGAATGTCGGCTTCGTACACCTGAATATTGGGTTCGCGCAGCGACAGGGCATACTGCACGGCCAGCGCCTCGCGTATCCGGCGATATCCTCGTTCGTCATGGATTGCGGTGACCTCGAGCATCTCCTCCTGATCGTCGTCGACGATGCTGAACAGCCTGAGGTCGCGAATCACCTTGGGCGAGAGGAACTGCTGAATGAAGGATTCATCCTTGAAATTGCGCATGGCGAAATGCACCGCCTCGAGCCAGTTGCTCCCCGCGGTTTCGGGAAACCATTCACGATCCTCGTCGGTGGGATTTTCGCACATACGCTTGATGTCACTGAACATGGCAAAACCCAGCGCATAGGGGTTGATACCGCTGTAGTAGGGGCTATCGAAGCCGGGCTGGTTGACCACCGCGGTATGTGACTGCAGGAACTCGAGTATCAGGCCTTCGTCGACCAGCCCATCATCGTAGAGCCGGTTCATCAGGGTGTAATGCCAGAAGGAGGCCCAGCCCTCGTTCATGACCTGGGTCTGGCGCTGCGGATAGAAGTACTGCGCCAGCTTGCGCACGATACGCACGATCTCACGCTGCCATGGTGCCAGTAGCGGTGCGTTCTTTTCGATGAAGTAGAGCAGATTCTCCTGAGGCTCGGGCGGATAGCGCCCTCCCACTCGGAGCCCCAGCGGGTCCTCGTCTCCCCCCAGAATGCCTGGCAAGGCGTCATCCGGCTGGCGAGCCGGTATGGTGCGCCACAGCGTGTTGACCTGGGTCTGTAGGTACGCCTCCCGCTCCGCCTGACGCCGCACCTCTTCCTCGGCCGAGATGGGTGAAGGCCGCTTATAGCGATCCACCCCGTAGTTCTGCAGCGCATGACAGGCATCGAGCAGCTGCTCGACGGCGGTGACGCCATGGCGCTGCTCGCACTCGGCCACGTACTTACGAGCGAACACCAGGTAGTCGATGATAGAACTGGCATCGGTCCAGGCGCGAAACAGATAGTTTCCCTTGAAGAAGGAGTTGTGACCGTAGCAAGCGTGGGCCATGACCAGCACCTGCATCATCAAGGTGTTCTCCTCCATCAGGTAGGCGATGCAGGGGTCGGAGTTGATCACCAGCTCGTAGGCGAGTCCCATCTGGCCGCGACGATAGGCCTGCTCGACCGCTAGGAACTGCTTGCCGAAGGACCAATGATGATAGCCCACCGGCATCCCTACACTGGCATAGGCATCCATCATCTGTTCGGTGGTGATGATCTCGATCTGGTTGGGGTAGGTATCCAACCGATACTCGTCTGCCAGCCTGGCCAGCTCCTGCTCGAAGGTTTCGAGGATCTCGAAGTTCCAGTCGGAACCGGTAGCTATCGGCTTGCGTCGGGTCATGTTGCCTCCTCGTCACGTCAATGGGCGGCACGGCGCTTGAACAATTCCCGGAACACCGGATAGATGTCGCCGGCCTCGACGATTTGACGCATCGCGAATCGGTCGGGGTATTCGGCGGCCACACTTTCGTACTCCTCCCACAGTGCCTGGTGGGCGTGGGGGGTAATCTCCACGTAGGTGTAGTACTGAAGGCGCGGCATCAGCGATTTGACCAACTGCTCGCGACAGTTCACCGAGTCGTCGTCCCAATTGTCGCCATCCGAAGCCTGCGCCACATAGAGATTCCACTGGGTGGGGGGATAGCGCCGGGTGATGATCTCGTCGACCAGAGTCAGGGCACTGGAGACGATGGTGCCGCCGGTCTCACGTGAATAGAAGAACTCCTCTTCGTCGACCTCCTTGGCCGCAGTGTGGTGGCGCACGAAGACCAGTTCGACCTTCTCGTAGTTGCGCTCCAGAAACAGATAGAGCAGCAGGAAGAAGCGTTTGGCGATGTCCTTGTGAGCCTGGGTCATGGAGCCGGAGACGTCCATCACGCAGAACATGACCGCCTTGCTGGAGGGCTGGGGCTGATTGACCAGATTGTTGTAGCGCAGGTCATAGGTGTCGATGAAGGGAACCGCCTCGAGCCGCTTCTCCAGTCGCTCGATCTCCGTCTTGAGCTCACTGATTCGCGACGGATTGCGCAGCACCGGGTCCTTGCGCTCTTCCTCGTCCAGGGCCTGCTGGGCCTCACGCAACGCCCGCCGAATAGGCGCGCGCATGGCAATGCGCCGGGCATACGCCTCACGCATCGAGCGCACGATATTGATCCGCGACGGCACCCCATCGCGGGTGACCCCCGCGCGCACCGGTTTGACTTCATCAAGATCCTTTAGCGCCTTACGCTCCAGATGCGGCAACTCCAGGCCGTCGAAGACGAAGTCGAGGAACTCCTCACGCGTCAGGCTGAAGGCGAACTCGTCCATGCCCTCACCTTGGTTGGAGGCGTTGCCCTCCCCCCCGCCACCGCCACTGCCGCCCCCACCGGGGCGGCGCAGGCGATCCCCTTCGACAAACTCCTTGTTGCCCGGACTGACAATGGTGCGCTTGCCTCCCGGACCGTGCTGGAACACCGGCTCGGAGATATCGCGGGCGGGGATGGAAACCTTCTCCCCGCGCTCCATGTCGGTGATCGAACGACGGTTGACGGCTTCCTCCACCGAACGCTTGATGTGCGTCCGGTAGCGGTCGAGGAAGCGCTGACGGTTCACGGCGCTCTTGTTCTTGGCGTTGGCGCGTCGATCGATGAAATAGGTCATGCTGACCTCCTGGCTCGCGCCGCTTATTGCGATTTACGCACCCGCAGATACCACTCCGAGAGCAGCCGGACTTGCTTCTCGGTATAACCGCGGTCTTTCATGCGGGCCACGAAATCCTCATGCTTCTTCTGGTCCGCCGTCGAGGCCTTGGCGTTGAAAGAGATCACCGGCAGCAGCTCTTCGGTGTTGGCGAACATCTTGTGCTCAATCACACCGCGCAGCTTCTCGTAGGACTGCCAACTGGGGTTCATGCCGTTGTTCTGGGCACGAGCTCGCAGCACGAAGTTGACGACTTCGTGGCGGAAGTCCTTGGGATTGGAAATACCTGCGGGCTTTTCGATCTTTTCGAGTTCCTCGTTGAGGGACTGCCGGTTAAACAGCTCGCCGGTTTCGGGATCGCGGTACTCCTGATCCTGGATCCAGAAATCGGCATAGGTCACGTAGCGGTCGAAGATGTTCTGGCCGTACTCCGAGTAGGACTCGAGATAGGCGGTCTGGATCTCCTTGCCGATGAAGTCGACATAGCGCGGCGCCAGGAACTCCTTGATGTAGCGCAGATAGCGCTCGAAGGTTTCCTTGGGCAGGTGCTCCTGCTCGAGACGCTGCTCCAGCACGTAGAGCAGATGCACCGGGTTGGCGGCGATTTCGTGATTGTCGAAGTTGAACACCTTCGACAGGATCTTGAAGGCGAAGCGGGTGGAGAGCCCATCCATGCCCTCGTCGACCCCGGAGGCATCGCGGTACTCCTGAATCGACTTGGCCTTGGGGTCGGTATCCTTGAGGTTCTCGCCATCGTAGACCCGCATCTTGGAGTAGACGCTGGAGTTTTCCGGCTCCTTGAGCCGCGAGAGTACCGAGAACTGCGCCAGCATACGCAGGGTATCCGGAGCACAGGGCGCTTCATAAAGCGATGAGTGCTCCAGCAGCTTCTTGTAGATATTGATCTCTTCAGTCACGCGCAGGCAGTACGGCACCTTGACCATGTAGACGCGGTCGAGGAACGCCTCATTGTTGCGGTTGTTGCGAAACGCCTGCCATTCGCTCTCGTTGGAGTGGGCCAGCACGATACCGTCGAAGGGAATCGCCCCCATGCCTTCGGTGGGGTTGTAGTTACCCTCCTGGGTGGCGGTCAGCAGGGGGTGCAGCACCTTGATAGGTGCCTTGAACATCTCGATGAACTCCATCAGGCCCTGGTTGGCCTTGCACAGGCCGCCGGAGAAGCTGTAAGCGTCCGGATCGTCCTGGGAGTAGAGCTCGAGCTGGCGAATGTCGACCTTGCCCACCAGCGAGGAGATGTCCTGATTGTTCTCGTCTCCCGGCTCGGTCTTGGAGATGGCGATCTGGTTGAGCCGCGACGGATAGAGACGAACCACCTTGAACTGGGAGATGTCGCCGCCATACTCCTTGAGCCGCTTGGCCGCCCACGGCGACATGACGCTCTTCACGTAGCGGCTGGGTATGCCGTATTCCTTCTCCAGCAGCTCACCGTCCTCTTCGGGTGAGAACAGGCCCAGCGGAGACTCGAACACCGGCGACCCCTTGATGGCATAGAAAGGAATGTGCTCCATCAACAGCTTCAGGCGCTCGGCCAACGACGATTTGCCGCCACCCACCGGGCCGAGCAGATAAAGGATCTGCTTGCGCTCCTCCAACCCCTGTGCGGCATGCCGGAAGTAGGCCACGATCTGTTCGATCGCCTCCTCCATGCCGTAGAACTCGGAAAAAGCCGGATAACGGCGGATGACCTTGTTGGAAAAGATTCGGGAGAGCCGCGGATCCTTGGCGGTGTCGATCACCTCGGGCTCACCGATGGCCTTGAGCATCCGCTCAGCAGCGCTGGCGTAGGCCATGGGGTCCTCGCGACACAGCTCCAAGTATTCCTGCAAGGTGAGTTCTTCCTGCTGGACACGAGAGAAGCGGTTCTGCACATGATCGAAGATGCTCATCGAAGCCTCCTGTTTGCCTTATCCCCTGACCATCGAACCGTGATGGCCGCCGCGGGTTACTTACCAGCCTAGTCACTTCAGGGCGCAGTGGCCGTCAAAGAATCAACGCAAGGGAAGGATAATCATGAGAACGCAGGACCCGCCAAGGGTTCGACGCTAGGCATTAAACGGTATCGGAATATGGTGCCGGCGGGTTGACCAAGCAGATTCAAGAGTTGCCGAAACGAACGCAGAAGCTCGGCCCGTGGGCATATCGAGCAGGTGGGGGATGGCAAGCTTGCCGCCAGGGAGAAAGGGAAAGGGAGGCTAGAGATTGCAACAGCATAGCCGTCACGAAGCGCCGTGCAATCAACGCTAGGCGAGAACTGAACTGCCGCCTGAAAATACGTCGTCTATCTCCCAGGCGCCGACATTGCCTCAGCGTGCCGCTTCTGTGCGCAATTCGTTGAGATCCCATTCCTTCAGCAGGTCGACGGCGATATCCGCCGAATCGATGCCCTGGCCCTTGACTTGCATCAGGATGCGACTGTCGAGCAGCAGCGTGGCCTCGACGCGACCGCGGTCGGCTTCCCACTTGACGATGGCCGACTCGCGGCCCATACGCACGCGTTCGAGATTGGGTTGCGACGCCACCATGGCCGGGTTGTTGAACATTGCCGCCATACCCTGATGCGCCAGCGAACCAGACGGGAAACACGGATCAAAGACGCGCCTCGACCAGTGTAACCCGCTTTTACAATGCCATCATCACCGCGCAGGCCGGGGGAGTCGTGGCGCTGCGGACCCTTGCTACAGCCCCGCTGCTACTCGGGTGCCCTGGTCGATGGCCCGCTTGGCGTCGAGTTCGGCAGCTTCGTCAGCACCACCGATCAGATGCACTGCCACGCCCACCTGCTGGAGCGGCTCGAGCAGCTCGCGCACAGGGTCCTGACCGGCACAGATCACCACGCTGTCGACTTCGATCAGGCGTGACTCCTCGTTGACGCGAATATGCAAGCCTTCATCATCAATGCCAAGATACTCGCAGCCAGCGAGGGACTCGACACCGCGATGGTTCAGCGACATGCGGTGAACCCAACCGGTGGTTTTTCCCAACCCCTTACCGGGCTTGGAGCGCTTGCGCTGCAGTAGAGTGACCTGACGTGGCGTATCGGGCCGTTCGGGGGGGCGTACACCGCCACGCTCCGACACATTCAGGTCCACGCCCCATTCGGCGCACCAGGCGTCGCGGTCGAGCGAAGGGTGACCCACGTGGGTAAGAAGCTCAGCCACGTCGAAACCGATGCCGCCGGCCCCGATGATCGCCACCCGCCGCCCCACTCGCTCGGGATGCCGGATTGCAGTGGGATAACTCATTACCTTGGGATGATCGATGCCCGGCAGCTCGAGCCGTCGCGGGCGCACGCCGGTGGCCAGGATGACCGCATCGAAACCGCGTAGCGTCTGGACATCGGCCTCCGTACCCAGCCTTATCGAAACGCCGTGTTTGGCAAGCATGACCTCGAAATAACGCAGCGTCTCGTCGAACTCCTCCTTGCCGGGGATCTTGCGCGCCAGATTGAACTGCCCCCCCAGCTCGTCGGTACGCTCGAACAGCACCACACGATGGCCGCGACGTGCGGCTGTGAGCGCTGCCGACAGCCCCGCCGGCCCACCGCCAACCACGGCGACGTCGCGCGGCGTCTCGGCTGTCTCGACGACCAGCTCGGTTTCGTGGCAGGCCTGCGGATTGACCAGACAGGACGTCAGCTTGCCTTGGAAGGTATGATCGAGGCAGGCCTGGTTGCAGGCGATACAGGTATTGATCTCCTCGTCGCGCCCCGCGGCCGCCTTGCTCACCCAGGCCGGGTCGGCAAGGAAAGGACGTGCCATGGACACCATGTCGGCATGACCGTCGGCCAGCACCCGCTCGGCCACCGCGGGCATGTTGATGCGATTGGTGGTGATCAACGGTATGGTGAGCTCGGCCTTCATGCGCCGTGTCACCTCGGTGAAGGCCGCCCGCGGCACGCTGGTGACGATGGTGGGCACACGTGCCTCATGCCAACCGATGCCGGTGTTGATCAGGCTGGCTCCAGCCGCCTCGACGGCACGCCCCAGGGTCACAACCTCTTCCCAGGTGCTCCCCTCCTCTACCAGGTCGATCATCGACAGACGGAAGATGATCAGGAAGTCGTCGCCTACCGCCTCGCGAATGCGCGACACGATCTCGACTGCGAAGCGCATACGATTGTCGAACGTGCCACCCCAGCGGTCATCGCGATGATTTGTGCGCAGACACAGGAACTGATTGATCAGATAGCCTTCCGAGCCCATCACCTCGACGCCGTCGTAACCAGCCTCACGGGCCAGGGACGCACAGCGCACGTAGGCATCGATCTGCTGCTGCACCTCGTCATCGCCAAGCTCACGGGGCACGAACGGGTTGATCGGCGCCTGAATCGGCGACGGTGCTACCAATTCGGGCGAATAGGCATAGCGGCCTGCATGCAGAATCTGCATGCAGATATGTCCCCCCTCGGCGTGCACGGCCTCGACCACGCTGCGGTGATCAGCCACCTGCTCGGCCCGCTCCAGGGAAGCGGCGCCCTGAAAGACAGCGCCCTCCGGATTAGGGGCGATACCGCCGGTGACGATCAGCCCAACTCCCTCGCGCGCACGCTCGGCGTAGAACGCCGCCAAGCGCGCGAAGCCATTCGGCGCCTCTTCCAGGTTGGTATGCATGGAACCCATCAGCACGCGATTGGGCAGTGTCAGATGGCCCACCTCGAGCGGACGAAATAGATGAGGATAGCGCACGCCGAACTCCTCCTTGGGTCGAGTCACGGTTATTTTCAAACAACTGTATGATAGCTGGACGACTGGCGCAAAGGAAAAGCGTAGTCGTGCCGAAAGACGATGGGGTCGACCCTGCGGTCGGCATGCCCCGGATACGGGCCGAATGGGGGCCAGGCGAAGGGGAGTATAGACGATACGAAAAGGCCCCGAGCCGTGGGCTCGGGGCCTGAAATCGAATGGCGGACCGGACGGGACTCGAACCCGCGACCTCCGGCGTGACAGGCCGGCATTCTAACCGACTGAACTACCGGTCCGCGTGGTGGGTGATACCGGACTCGAACCAGTGACCCCCAGCATGTGAGGCTGGTGCTCTAACCAACTGAGCTAATCACCCACGCATACGCAACTAACGGAAAACTGCAGAACAGGCATCGTGGCGGACCGGACGGGACTCGAACCCGCGACCTCCGGCGTGACAGGCCGGCATTCTAACCGACTGAACTACCGGTCCACAGCTGATGCACTGCCTTGGAAACGATGGCGGACCGGACGGGACTCGAACCCGCGACCTCCGGCGTGACAGGCCGGCATTCTAACCGACTGAACTACCGGTCCGCTGTTTGCTTCCTACGTGATCACTCGCCATCACTTGGAGTGATGGTGGGTGGTACAGGGTTCGAACCTGTGACCCCCAGCTTGTAAGGCTGGTGCTCTCCCAGCTGAGCTAACCACCCCTGGTCACGTGGCGCTGAATTCTACAGAGTTCCGTTGCCTTGTCAATGCCCTGGGCTCGCGAAGTGCCGCACGCCAGGCCCGCCATGTGAGTGATAGACACCGCAGCCCCCGCCATTCGTGGCATCGCTCACGTCTCTGCCCGATGAGCCTGCATGAACTCGGCAATCACGGCGGCTCCCTCCTCGATCAGATCCAACTGGCTTCGACCCGACGAGCGTCGTGGTTTCCAGTCATGATCGCCGTCCGCCAGCCAATGCACGTGTGCCCGCTCGGCCAACCCGTACCCTGAGACCTCGTCCTGGGTACCGAAGGGGTCTCGACTGCCCTGCACCACCACGGTAGGGCAGTCGATCAGCGGCCAGTGAGACAGTCGCAGTTTTTCGGGCTGGTTGGGCGGGTGGAATGGGTAACCGCACAAGACCAGTCCTGCCACCCGATCGCGAGCCGCCAGCAGACTGGCCGCACGACCGCCCATGGACTTGCCTCCCAGCCACAAAGTACCCCCTTCCGGGCGTGTCAGAATGTCGCACCACTGGGACAATTCTTCTACCAGGCGGTCGATGCGAGGTGGGGGAATACGCTTCGCTTCCCTCTGCATGCGCTGCATGTAGGCGAACTCTATCGCCAGGGTCTGGACGCCCTGGGCGGCTAGCGCATCACGCAGGTGACGCATATAACAGGAATGCTGGCCAGCCCCCGCACCATGGGCAATCAACAGTCGTCCGATGCTATCGCCTCCCTTCACCTCGAGGGGGCCGAAGCCTTCGACGAACCAGTTCCCCGGGGCTAGGTCGAGCCCCTGTTCGCCCAGCCGATCAGGCCGTATGGTTACCGCATCTTTTTGCGCAAAGTTCGACACGCGTCAAATTCCTATACCAGTTTCAGCTGTATCCTTGTTTCAGTCTGTCAGGCGGCTGCGCTAGAATCCGCCTGCTTTCTGACCTGCATCACCCAACCGGGAGCGCCGTCGTGGCATTGCCACCGCGAGTTCTCGTTACGCGTTCGATGGGAACCTGACATGAGCACAGCATTAGAGCATCCGACCTACAACTACAAGGTAGTTCGGCAGTTTGCGATCATGACAGTGGTGTGGGGCATCGTGGGCATGCTCCTCGGTGTCATCCTTGCCGCACAACTGGTATGGCCGCAACTCAACCTCGATCTGCCTTGGACCAGCTTCGGCCGCCTGCGCCCGTTGCACACCAACGCCGTCATCTTCGCCTTCGGCGGCTCCGCGCTGATGGCGACCTCGTATTACGTGGTACAGCGCACCTGCCAGGCTCGCCTGTTCTCGGACAAGCTGGCCGCCTTTACTTTCTGGGGTTGGCAGGCGGTGATCGTCTCGGCGGTCATCACGCTGCCGTTGGGCTACACCACCACCAAGGAATACGCCGAGCTCGAATGGCCGATCAACATCCTGATCGCCGTGGTGTGGGTCAGCTATGCCATCGTCTTCCTGATGACCGTGAAGCAGCGCAGGACTTCACACATCTACGTGGCCAACTGGTTCTTCGCCGCCTTCATCCTCACGGTTGCCGTGCTCCACATCGTCAACAATGCGGCGATTCCGGTCACCCTGATGTACTCGACCTCGATCTATGCCGGCACCATCGATGCAATGGTCCAGTGGTGGTATGGCCACAACGCGGTAGGCTTCTTCCTCACCGCCGGCTTCCTCGGCATGATGTACTACTTCGTGCCCAAGCAGGCCGAACGCCCGATCTACTCCTACCGGCTCTCCATCGTCCACTTCTGGGCGCTGATCATGATCTACATGTGGGCCGGCCCGCACCACCTGCACTACACTGCCCTGCCCGACTGGGCTCAGTCGCTGGGCATGGTGATGTCGATCATCCTGCTGGCCCCCTCCTGGGGCGGCATGATCAACGGCATGATGACACTCTCCGGCGCCTGGCATAAGCTGCGCACCGACCCGACCCTGCGCTTCCTGGTCGTTGCCCTGGCCTTCTACGGCATGTCCACCTTCGAAGGCCCGATGATGGCGATCAAGACGGTCAACGCCCTGTCGCACTACACCGACTGGACCATCGGTCACGTTCACGCCGGCGCCCTGGGCTGGGTGGCGATGATCACCATCGGCTCCATGTACCACTTGATTCCGCGCCTGTTCGGTCGCACCGAAATGCACTCCGTCGGCCTGATCGCCGTGCACTTCTGGCTGGCGACCATCGGCACCGTGCTCTACATCGCCGCCATGTGGGTCAACGGCATCCTGCAGGGCCTGATGTGGCGCGCCATCAACCCCGACGGCACACTGATGTACACCTTCATGGAGTCGGTCGAGGCCAGTGGCCCAGGCTACATCGTGCGCCTCATCGGCGGTCTGTTCTGGGTCGTTGGCATGCTGATCATGGCTTACAACGTCTTCATGACCGTCAAGCGCAGCGATGCCGCTCAACAGCCGCTGCCGCAGACCGCTTGAGCAACCGGGGAAACCGACACCAATGAAACACGAGATAGTCGAAAAGAACGTTGGCCTGCTCGCGGTGCTGATCCTCGTGGTGATCAGCTTCGGCGGTCTGGCCGAGATCGTGCCGCTGTTCTTCCAGAAGCAGACCACAGAGCCGGTCGACGGGCTGCGCCCGCTCTCCGCCCTGGAGCTTGAAGGCCGCGACATCTATCGCCGCGAAGGCTGCGTCGGCTGCCATTCGCAGATGATCCGCCCCTTCCGCGCCGAGACCGAGCGTTACGGTCACTACAGCGTGGCAGGTGAGTTCATTTACGAGCACAACTTCCTGTGGGGCTCCAAGCGTACCGGGCCCGACCTGGCCCGCGTCGGTGGACGCTACAGCGACGACTGGCACCGTGCCCACATGTACAACCCGCGCGATGTGGTGCCCGGCTCGATCATGCCGGCCTATCCATGGCTTTTCGAGCGCACCCTCGATGGCAACGCCACGCCGCGCAAGATGGAGGCGCTGCGCCGCCTGGGCGTGCCCTATACCGACGAGGACATTGCCAACGCCACGCGTGACGTTCGCGGCCAGCAGGAGATCACCGCACTGGTGGCCTATCTCCAGCAGCTGGGCACCGTTCTCGAAGGCACGCGCTGATCATGGATACCGGTACCTTTCGCGGCATCATTACCGGCCTGCTGATCATCGCCTTCCTGGGCATCACCTGGTGGGCCTACTCTCGGCGTCGCAAGCCGGACTTCGAGGAGGCGGCACATCTGCCTTTCGCCGAGGACGACGAGCAAGCCAACCGTGACAGCAGCGCCTCGCAGCAGCGCTCCAAGCACGAGCCTGAAAGCGACGCCGATTCCCGTAAAGACAGGGGAGACAAAGACACATGAGCAACTTCTGGGATGACTCCCTTTCCGGGTTCTGGAGTGCCTGGATCATCGTGATAACGCTGGGCTCCATCGCCTTCGCTTTCTGGATCCTCTACGCCAACCGCAAGACCGACAAGGTGCCGGATGCCGACGGCAACGTGGAAACCACCGGTCATGCCGCCGACGAGATCGAGGAGTACGACAACCCTCTGCCGCGCTGGTGGTTCCAGCTCTATGTGGCGACGGTGGTCTTCGCCTTGGGTTACCTGTTGCTCTACCCCGGGCTCGGTAACTTCACCGGCCTGCTGGGCTGGACCCAGGAGGGCCAGTGGGAGCAGGAGGTGGCACGCGCCGAGGAGCGATTCACGCCGATCTTCGCCCAGTATCAGGAGATTCCGATTCCCGAGCTGGCACGAGACGCGGAGGCCATGCAGGTCGCCGAGCGCATCTACCAGAACAACTGTGCGGTGTGTCACGGCGCCAACGCCCGCGGCGGCTATGGCTTCCCCAACCTGACCAACGACGATTGGCTCTACGGCGGCGAACCCGAGCAGATCATGACCTCGCTGGTGCGCGGGCGTAACGGCCTGATGCCCTCCTTCCAGACGCTTGGCGCCAACAACATCGAGAACGTGACCCAGCACGTGCTGGCACTCTCTGACCTCGAGCACGATGAAGAGCGCGCCGAGCAGGGTTCCGCGGTCTACGCTTCGGTGTGTGCCGCCTGCCACGGCCCGAGCGGAACCGGCAACACCGCGCTGGGTGCGCCGAACCTGACCAACGACACCTGGCTCTACCAGGCGCCTGGTCAGAGCGTTGCCGATTCTGTGCGTCAGACCCTGCGTAACGGCCGCAACGGCCATATGCCGGCTCAGGAGGCCTACATCGGTGAAGAGCGCGTCCATCTGGTCGCTGCCTACGTTTACAGTCTGCGCTTCCGGGACTGACGTCTCCGCCCGAGCGGGTAGTGCGACCCACGGTCGCACTACCCCGTCTCGCGACGGGCTCTCGATACAATGAAACTACTTCATTGCCTTTCCCATGCGGGCCGTCGTTGCCCGCCGCGAGTCCGACATGAGCGATAAGATTCCCACGCGTGACGTGACCCCGGATCCGGTGGGCCACCATACCCCCCATGCCCCAGTGCAACAGGAGATGTACGCCAAGCGGCGGCACATCTACGTGCGTGAAATAAAGGGGCTGTTTCAGCGGGTGCGACGCGTCGCGAACTGGGTACTGATGCTGGCTTTCTTCGGCCTGCCCTGGCTCACTTGGGGCGACCGGCCGCTGATCTGGTTCGACCTGCCGGGGCGCGAATTTCATATTTTCGCCGCCACGTTTTATCCGCAGGAATTCATCCTGCTGTCCTGGCTGTTGATCATCTGCGCCTTCGGCCTGTTCTTCATCACCGTATTTGCCGGCCGCGTCTGGTGCGGCTACACCTGCCCCCAGAGCGTATGGACCTTCCTCTACATCTGGGTGGAGCATCGCCTGGAAGGTTCGCGCAACCGGCGGATCAAGCTCGACAACCAAGCGATGAACCTCGACAAGGCGTGGCGCAAGGGGGCCAAGCATATCGTCTGGCTGGCCATTGCGCTGGCCACCGGCGTAGCCTTCGTCGGCTACTTCACGCCGATCCGCGACCTGGTCGTCGAGCTGCCCACCCTGCAAGCTCACGGCTGGGCCTACTTCTGGGTGGGCTTCTTTCTGGTGTTCACCTACCTCAACGCCGGATGGCTGCGCGAACAGGTGTGCATCTACATGTGCCCTTACGCCCGCTTTCAATCGGTGATGTTCGACAACGACACCCTCATCGTCTCCTACGACGCGAGCCGCGGCGAGCCACGCGGCTCGCGCAAGAAGAGCCTGAGCCACGCCGAGGTCCGTGCAGCCGGCCATGGGGATTGCATCGATTGCGACCTGTGTGTCCAGGTCTGCCCCACCGGCATCGACATTCGCAAGGGTTTGCAGTATGAGTGCATCACCTGCGCTGCCTGCATCGACGCCTGCGACAGCGTGATGGATCGCATGAACTACCCGCGCGGCCTGATCCGCTACACCACCGAGAACGCCCTCGAAGGTCAGCGCTCACACATTCTACGCCCGCGCCTGCTGGGTTACTTTGCCGCCCTCGTGGTTATGATCGGCCTGTTTGTCTGGGCACTGGGAGATCGCATGCCACTCAACGTCGAGGTGGAGCGCGAGCGCGGCCAGCTCTACCAGATGACCCGTGACGGGCGAATCAGCAATGTCTATACCTTGACGGTACGCAACCTCGATGACCGCGACCATACCTACCGCCTCGAGATCAGCGGCCTATCCGGGCTCGAGCTCGACACCGAGACGCTGCGGGTCCCTGCCGGCGCCTCGAGGCTGTTCGCCGTACAGGTCACCGCCGACCCGGAGGTGCTGCACTTGCCCAGCCACCCCATACAGATGACCTTCAGTTCCCTGGACGACGAGCGCATAGTGCTCGAACGCGATACCCGCTTCATCGGTGAAGCACGGAGATAACCATGACGACCCCTTCCCCCTGGTATAAGCAGTTCTGGCCGTGGTTCCTGCTCGGCTTGCTGTTCACTTCGATCTTCGGCAGCTCGACCCTGGCCGTCATGGCGGTGCGTACGGCAGACGGCCTGGTGCAGCAGGACTATTACGAGCATGGTCGCGCCATCAATATGGTGCTGGCCAAGCAGCAACGAGCCGAGGAACTCGATCTGGCTGCCGATCTGCGCATCGACCCCATGACCAGCGACATCATCGTTCAGCTCGAAGGAGAGGAACGTCCTGAGCGTCTCTATCTGAAGCTGATCTTCCCCACCGTGGGCGGCCGCGATCAGGATATCGTCCTGGAGCACGTGCGCGACGGGCGCTATCTGGGTCAGGCTCCCGACAATCTGCGCTATCGATGGTACCTGCAGCTGCATCCCAGCGCGGAACAGCCCGAATGGCGTCTGGTCGGTGAAGGCAGCTTCCCCAGCGAAGAAGCCTTCAGCCTAAGCCCGGGACTACCGGCACGTGGCTGATATCCGCCTGGCGTTAGACCAAGAGTCGCCATGAGTCACGTCGCCACCGACACCGAAGCCGCGACTGCCGGCTGCTACCACTGCGGCAACGTAGTGCCTCCCGGCGCGCCTTGGTCGATCACGCTCGACGAGCGCAAGCACTCGCTTTGCTGCCCCGGCTGCGAGGCGGTGGCGCATGCCATCGTCGACGGCGGCCTAGCCAGCTATTACCGCTTTCGCACCGAGCTGCCCGAGCGGCCGGACGAACGTCAGGCGGTCAAGGCAGAGACCTGGGCGGTTTTCGACGATCCGGGGCTGCAGCGGCAGTTCGTGCATGCGGAAGGCGACAGTGATCGGGTCTATGCCACTCTGGCAGTGGACGGCATCACCTGCGCCGCCTGCGCCTGGCTGATCGAACATCGGCTCAACGCTCTCGAGGGCGTTAGCGCCAGCGCAGTCAACCTCAGTCATCACCGGGTACGGGTGGCATGGGATCCTGCTCAGCTCAAGCTGTCGCGTATCCTCGCCGAGATGGCTGCCATCGGCTACAGCGCCCAGCCCTACGAGCCGGACGCCGCTCAGCAGCGATTGCAGTTCGAGGAGCGCATGAACATCCGCCGCCTGATCGTGGCAGCGGTGGGCATGGCTCAGGTCATGATGTTCTCGATTCCCATCTATATGACCGCCCCAGGCGAGATCAGTGAGGATTTCTACGCCCTGTTCCACTGGCTGTCCTTCGCCCTGGCCACACCGGTGGTGTTCTTCTCGGCCATGCCCTTCTTCCGTAACGCAGTGCGAGATCTGCGCACTCGTGTGCTTGGCATGGACGTGCCCGTTTCCATCGCCATCGGCGGGGCCTATCTTGCCAGCGGCTATGCAGTGATTGCCGACACCGGTGAGGTCTACTTCGACTCGGTGGCGATGTTTACCTTCTTCCTGCTGTTTGGCCGCTACGTGGAGGCCCGCGCACGGCGCCGCAGCGGCCACACGGGTAACGTCATGGCGGGCGCCCTGCCGCTCTCGGCGGTGCGCCTGGAGGCCAACGGCGAGGAGCGCATCCTGCCGGCCAGCGAGCTTGCCGCCGGCGACCGGGTGATCGTCAAGCCCGGCCACGGGGTCCCCGCCGACGGCATCATCGAAGAGGGCGAATCTAGCCTCGACGAGTCGATGCTCACCGGCGAATACCTGCCGGTGACCCGGCGCGTCGGCGACAGCGTCACCGGCGCCAGCCAGAACATCGAGAGCCCGCTGATAGTGCGCGTCACCCATGCGGGCAAAGATGCGCGGGTGGCAAGCATCGTCGATCTGACCGACCGCGCCTTCGCCAGCCGCCCGCGCCTAGCCCAGCTCGCGGCCCGCATGTCGCATCTGTTCGTGCTGCGCCTGCTGATAGTCACCGTCTGCGTGACGACCGCCTGGTGGTTCATCGATCCCAGCCGCATGCTGTGGGTCATGCTCTCGGTACTGGTAGTGACCTGCCCCTGCGCCCTGGCACTGGCAACGCCTACTGCCCTGACTGCGGGTCACGGTCAGCTGCGCCGCCGCGGCATCCTGATTACCCGTGCCGACGCCATCGAGTCGCTTTCACAGGTGGACCGTGTGATATTCGACAAGACCGGCACCCTGACCTGCGGCGAGATGCAGCTCGTCGATACTCGCCCCCTCGGGGATCTCGAGCCTGAGCGTGCCAAGGTCATCGCCGCGGCACTGGAAGCCCACTCCGAACATCCCATCGCCCGCGCTTTCAGCCCTTGGCGGCTGGCTACGGTGGATGCCGGCGACAGGGTCAGCCGCACCGGACAGGGCGTCGAGGGCGTGATCGATGGCAAGCGCTGGCGCTTGGGTCGGCCGGATTTCGCCGCCCCGGAACAAGCGCTCGAGGCCCCGGGGGACGGCCAGTGGTTGCTGCTCGGCGAGGAGGGCCAGCCCCGAGCCTGGTTCGGCCTGCGCGACCGCATGCGTGACGATGCCCATGAAACCGTCACCGAACTGAAGGCTCGCGGCATCCAGGTGGAGCTACTGTCGGGCGACACAGTGTCGGCCGTACGCGGCATGGCCGAGCAGCTGGGTATCGACACCTGGCAGGCTGGGGCCAGTCCAGAAGACAAGCTGGCAAGAATCCGTGAGCGCCAGGCGACGGGCGAGAAAGTGGCCATGATCGGCGATGGCATTAACGACGTGCCGGTGCTGGCCGGAGCCGACGTCTCGGTGGCCATGAACGGCGCCACCGACCTGGCCCGGACCAGCGCCGATGCCGTGTTGATGAGCCCGCGTCTGATGCGTATCGTCGAAGCCATCGAGATCGCCCGCGGCACAAGGCGCATCATGCGCCAGAACATGATCTGGTCGGTGTGCTACAACTTCTCGGCACTGCCCCTGGCTGCCATCGGCATCGTTCCGCCCTGGGTCGCTGCGCTGGGCATGTCAGGCAGCTCCCTGGTGGTCGTGGGCAATGCGCTGAGACTCAACCGCTTTCGCCTGCGCCCCGCTCCGACGCCGACATCAGACATGCGATTGGTGAATGCATGACCATTCTTTATCTTCTCATTCCGCTGTCGTTGATCCTGCTCGGCTTAGCCGTGTGGGCCTTTTTCTGGGCGGTAAAGAATGATCAGTTCGAGGATCTGGAGGGCCCCGCTCATCGCATCCTGTTCGACGAAGACGATAACGATCTGACCCCGGAGGAACGTGAACGGCGGCGCCTGGCCCACCGGCGATCGACCGACAGTGACGACGACACTCCGGCGCAGCGCTGATGGATCCTACCGGGCTCGGCCTTCCGCCGCTGCTGGCAGCTTTCGTCTTCGGACTGCTTGGTGGCGCTCACTGCATCGGCATGTGCGGCGGTATCATGAGCGCCCTGACCTTTGCCGTACCACCCAGCATGCGTAGCCCCGCCAGACTTAGCGGGCTGCTGCTGGGTTACAACCTCGGCCGTATCGCCAGCTACATGATAGCCGGAGCACTGGTGGCTGCGCTGGGCACTGTCTTCGCACTAACCCCCACAACGCGGGTGATTCTGCAATTGTTCGCCGCGGTCATGCTGATTCTGATGGCGCTTTATATCGCCAACTGGTGGAAGGGCCTGCTCAAGGTAGAAGCGCTCGGTCGGCATCTGTGGCGCCACCTCGAGCCCATCGGCAAGCGCTTGATGCCGGTGGTCAGCTTGCCTCAGGCCATAGGGCTCGGGGCAATATGGGGGTGGTTGCCCTGTGGGCTCGTCTATTCGATGCTGGCCTGGAGCCTGGCCACGGCGGACCCGCTGACCGGGGCAGCGCTGATGGGCGCCTTCGGGCTTGGTACCCTGCCCTCCCTGCTGGTGACCGGCTTCGCCGCACGCCAATTGGGCACTCTGATTCGCCACCCGGCAACTCGCACCTTCGCCGCACTGACGATCATCGCTTTCGCCGTGTGGCAACTTGTCACTTTACTGCCTCATGGCGCCTCGGGTCATTGAAGGCCACCGCTGACACGGCATTACCACTTCGTTTGACACAGCTCAATCCAGCTTGGCCGGTGTACCGCTAGCATTGAGCCAATCGTCAGCCTTTCGGAGTGCCATCATGTCCGTCCCCGCGATGTCCTTGCATCGAGCGATGGCCGACCCTTTCGCCTGGGACGAGGCCCTGCTGCGGCGCTACGATACCAGCGGCCCGCGCTATACCTCGTATCCGACCGCCAACTCGTTCAATGAGGCGTTTGGCGAACCGGACTATCAGGCAGCCCTGGCTCGCAGTAATGCCGACGGCCGCCCACTCTCGCTCTATGTTCACATTCCCTTCTGTCGCAAGGCCTGCCACTACTGTGCCTGCCACAAGATCACGACCAAGGCGAGCAAAGTGGCTGAGCCCTATATCTCGCGCCTGGACAGAGAGATGGTGCTGGTCAAGCCGCATCTGGACACACGCCGGGAGGTGGCTCAGCTTCACTGGGGCGGCGGTACGCCAACCTTTCTCAGCCTCGACCAGATGAGTGACCTCATCGATCGGCTGGATGCGCGCTTCGGGCTTTCCAGCGCCCGCGACCGCGACTATGCCATCGAGATCGATCCACGCGAGGCCGATGTCTTCACCCTGCGCCACCTGCAGGCGCTGGGCTTCAATCGGCTGAGCCTCGGCGTACAGGATCTCGACCCCAAGGTCCAGCGTGCCATCAATCGCCTACAGCCGCGCATTCTGACCGAGGCATTGATCGACGAAGCGGATCGGCTGGGTTTTCGCTCGCTCAACCTGGACTTGATATACGGGCTGCCCTTCCAGAACCGTGACAGCTTCGCTGCCACCCTGGAGCAGGTCATCGCCATGGCCCCGGCACGGCTTTCCGTATTCAACTACGCCCATATGCCCGAGCGCTTCGCGGCTCAGCACCACATCCGTACCGAGGATCTGCCCGGCCCCGAAGAGAAGCTGGCTATCCTGCGAACTACCATCGCCATGCTGACCGAGGCGGGTTACGTGCATATAGGCATGGACCACTTCGCCCGATCCGACGACAGCCTGGCCATCGCCCAGCGCGAGGGCACCCTACAGCGCAACTTCCAGGGCTATTCCAGCCATGCACAATGCGACCTCGTGGGGCTTGGCGTCTCGGCGATCTCCTGTATCGACGATGTCTACGTGCAGAATCACAGCAATCTTGCTGCCTACGAGAATGCTCTGGATGCGAGCCGCCTTCCCACTGCTCGCGGTATACGGTTGTCCTTTGACGATCGGGTCAGGCGGCACGCCATCGAGCGGTTGATGTGCGACATGGAGCTGGATCTGGATGAGCTGAGCGAAACCTTCAGCATCGACGCGCCTCGCTACCTGGCGGATGCCCTGCTGCGCCTGGAGATTCCTCGCCGGGACGGACTCGTGGTATCCGAAGGAAACCGGCTGATCGCAACTCCCATCGGCCGACTGCTGATCCGTCATCTGGCCATGGCCTTCGACGCAAGGCTGCCGTCGCAGCCGGAAGCGCAGTTCTCACGCATCTTGTAGCGTTCGGGAGAACAAAAGTAACCAACCGTTGCGGCCAAAAGTCGCAAGGGGCATGTTACATGCACCAATAATGTTCCATAATGCCTCCATGACCATGATCAAGGAGATGGAGCATGCCGGTTAACGCAGCCAATGCGCTCGGCAAGCGGCGTTCGCTACTGCATGAGACCCGCTGTCAAAACTGCAGCCTGAGCTCGCTGTGCTTGCCACTTGCTCTGGAACTCGAGGACATGGAGCAGTTCGATGCCATCATTCGACGTCGCTCTCCGCTGAAGAAGGGCGAAGCCCTTTTTCGCCAGGGCAGCGCGTTCAGCAGCGTCTTCGCGGTACGCTCCGGCAGCCTCAAGCAGACCACCACCGAAGGCTCCGGAGAGGATCAGGTCACCAACTTCTACTTGCCCAGCGAGCTTGTGGGTCTTGACGGCATCGACGAGCAGATCTACCCCGGCAGCGTGATCGCGCTCGAAACCACTACCATTTGCGAGATCCCCTTCGATCGGCTGGATACCCTGTCCGAACAGATTCCCGAGCTGCGCGGCCAGCTCTATCGCAGCATGAGCAAGGAGCTGCGCGACGATCGCAAGATGATGCGTCTGCTGTCGCGCAAGACCGCCGACCAGCGTCTGGCCAGCTTCTTCACCAGCCTGTCCGACCGCTTCCGTCGCCGCGGCTACTCGCCCTACAGCTTCCGGCTTTCCATGTCCCGCGCCGACATCGGCAACTACCTGGGGTTGGCAGTGGAAACGGTAAGTCGGATTCTCGGCCGCTTTCAGCAGCAGGGTCTGGTGGAGGTTTCCGGACGCGAGGTGAACATACTCAACCTCGAGGCCTTGCTGGCCCAGGCCCAGGACGACCAGTAAGGCGACTCGATCCGTCGTAAAAAAACCGCCTGGACAAGCCCGGCGGTTTTTTCGTTCGTTCAGATCGGGGACTCAGTCGCGGGAGAGGTCAAGAGCGTCGATACGGCGTTCGCGCCTGTGCGCCTGCTTCGCCTCGAGCCCTTCGAAGTCGAACAGCTCGCGGTCGGCCAGCTGAGACGGCGCCACGTTGGTTACCGCCTTGAACATCGTTTCGAGGCGCCCTGGGTGCTTGCGCTCCCAGTCGGCCAGCATCTCCTTGACCACCTGTCGCTGCATGTTGGGCTGTGAGCCGCACAGGTTGCAGGGAATGATGGGGAAATCCATCAGCCTGGCAAACTCGGCAATATCCGCCTCACGGCAGTAGGCGAGCGGCCGTATGACGATGTTCTTGCCGTCATCGGAGAGCAGCTTGGGCGGCATCGCCTTGAGCGTGCCACCGTAGAACATGTTGAGAAACAGCGTCTCGAGGATGTCCTCGCGGTGATGCCCCAGCGCCACCTTGGTCGCACCGATCTCCTCGGCGAAGCCATAAAGTGAGCCGCGCCGCAATCGCGAGCAGAGCGCGCAAGTGGTCTTGCCTTCCGGCGTCTTCTCCTTGACCACCGAATAGGTGTCGCGCTCGAGAATGTAGTATTCGACGCCGACGCCCTCGAGATATTCAGGCAGGATATGCTCGGGGAAACCCGGCTGCTTCTGGTCCAGATTCACCGCTACCAGGGAGAAGTTTACCGGCGCGTTGCGCTGCAGGTTGCGCAGGATCTCAAGCAGGGTATAGCTGTCCTTGCCGCCCGATAGGCAGACCATGACCCGGTCGCCTTCGTGGATCATGCCGTAGTCGATGATGGCATGGCCCACCTGACGCCGCAGGCGCTTCTGCAGCTTGTTGAACTCGCGTCGCCCCTTGGCGTCGAGCGACTCCAGCAGAGAGGGCTCCCTACTCGCTTCGCCCCGCCCACTCTGAGCACTGCGGTAAGCGACGGTAGGGGGATCGAAAATCACGGCGTCTTGCATGATCGGGCTGCCACGGCATGATGAATGATGGGTGGCATCCTACCATCGCCACTGTCCGGTGGCGACGCCATGAAAGGGTTTCAGCGCTTCATGCCTCTTGCCGATCCGGCATGCCGGCCCGCTCCAGCCGCAGGTACATCAGCGCCGTGGTCACCGCATCGCCAAGCGCGGTGTGACGACCCATGACAGGCACTCCCAGCGACTCCGCCACCGCCTCGAAGCGCTGTGCCCGAGGCTCGGGCTCCATGACGCTGCGACGCAGCTGGCGATGATACAGCTGGGCTACGTCGATACCGCTGTTGGGCAGGTCGAAACCGAAGCGCGGCCTGATCTGGCGGTTAAGGATGGCCAGATCGAACTCCAGGCGCCAGCCCAGCAGCGGGCGGTTGCCAATGTAATCGAGCAGGGTTTCCAGCGCCTCATCGACGCCCACGCCGTCGTCGAGATCAATACCGCGCAGGCCGTGAATCCGGATGGAGTCGCCGGTCAAGCTGGCCGGGCGTTTCAGATGCAGATGAAGCGATTCGCTTGTCAGCACCCTGTCGCCACGCACCTTGACCGCACCGATGGACACGGGCTCGGCAGTGCGTGGATCGACGCCAGTAGTTTCGCAGTCGATGGCCACTAGCTCATCCCCTGTGTAAGGATGAAATAGCCAGCCGTATTCGCCATCGGCATGGCGACGACGATCGCTGGCACGGCGTAGAACTCGAAACATGCCCTTACTCCTTTAATTACTGCCTGTCAGGTATATTCGAGGTGATAGCGTTGCGACAGGCTCTGCTTGAAATCCTTGACGATATGCAACGCCTCACGCAGCAGGTCACGCTCCAGCGAGGAGAGCTGCTGTACCACGACGCGGTCCGGGCTCTTGCCGTTGAGCTCTCCACCGAGACGTTCCAGTTGCTGCTTCAAACGCAGCTCGGTGAACAGCGAGAGCGCCTCGCCCAGATCCTCGGCCACCCGCTCTTCCAGTCGCCCGTCAGCTACCAGCGCCTCGAGCCGCTCCAGGGTAGATGTCGGCTTGATGCGCCGCTCCAGCGCCATGGTGCGAACGCCATGCACGATCGGGAAGATGCCGCCTTTCTTGATGTCGATACCGTGCTGGGGCTTCTTCAGGGAACCGAACAAAGTCAGCGGTGTGGAAAAGCGCAGTGCCGTACGGGCGAAGTAGGAGAGCAGAATCTCGTCACGCGAGCACTGTTCGAAGAGTGCCTTCCGCACGCGGTCGAGCAGCGCCGGATTCCCCGCGACTGCGTGAGAGTCGAGCATGATGGCGAGTTTCATCAGGCTATCGCCGTCGCGCTTCTCTGCCCAACGGGCGATGCGTTCGCACCACTGCGACACGGAGCCCACCCACTGCGGGTTGTTCACCATGATATTGCCGGGACAGGGCGGATAGCCCAGCTCGATCAGCGTCTCGGTGAGGCGCTGCATCTGCTCGCCCACTTCCGGCCACTCCAGACCGTCGGCGAGTATCAGACCGTTATCCTGGTCGGTCTTGAGAATCTGCTCGCCACGCCCTTCGCTGCCCATCACCATCAGGCAGCTGTCCGGGTGATAGCGCTCCTCGATCAGAAAGCTCCAGGCCTTGGACATGATGCGTCCGTTGAGCGCCGCCAGCAGGCCCATGGCGAAACGCAGTTTGACGCCCTGCGCCATCAGCGCCTTGACCAGTTCGGGCGTGCGCCGGCTGGCACGAAACAGGGCATCGAGGCTGTCGGCCTGTTCCACTTGCAGGCTGACGACATAGCTGCGACTGGAGAAATAGCTCAGTACATCGGTCAACTCCACCACACCGATGAGCTGGGACTCCTCCATTACCACGACCCGCTCCACCTTGAAGCGGGTCATCATGACCAACACCTCGAACAGGTACTGGTCGGGGCGCACCGTCACCAGCTGGAAGTTCGCGATATGCTTCAACTGGCTCTGCTGATCCTGACCTTTCAACACCAGCGCTTCCAGCAGGTCGGTCTTGGTGACCATGCCCGCGCCATCCTCACCTTCCACCAGCAGGCTGTCGGCGTGGCTTTCATGCAGCCTGACCACCGCTTCGGCAATGGTCGCTCCCGTTTCCATGCATAGTGGGGGACGCATGCACTCGCTGACCCGCGCCAGCATGAACCCGGCCATGGTCACGCCCCCCTCGGCGCGCTGTTCCGTCAGCAGACGTGCCTTGTGAGCCAGGGTTTGCCGGAAGAATTCGGCAAAGGCCGGGTAGTCGTCGCAAAGCTGCAGGAAGAGCGCCTTGGGCAGCAGATAGCAAAGGCTTTCCTGCTCGGCGCGAAAGCGATAGCGGCTCTTGCCGTTGAGGATGCTGATGGCGCCGAAGAGATCTCCTGCCGTGTAGTGGCCAAGGCGTTCACGCGCGCCGGGTTGGGTGGTATCCAGCTCGGCCACCTCGCCCTTGTGGATGAGGAATACGTACTCACCCGGCTGGCCGGTTTCCAGAATGATCTCGTCGCGGTCGAAATAGGCCAGGTCGATGCCGTTACGGACACGCTCACGACCCTCCTCGTCCAAAAAGGAGAAAGGCGGTTGGGAAAGATCGACATCGACCATCTCTATACTCCCGTGCTATGGCCACCTTGCCTCGGTTCCTCACAACGACCTGGAGCGGAGCGACAGCGACACCAGGTCGAGTACTAGAGCGGCACGGCAACGACGTTAATCTTTCCTTCGACGTTACTTCTCAGGCATTGAATAGCACTCTTCGGGCAGGATAACAGCCCCGCGATTTAAGAGATAACCTAGACCAACGTCCAAGGACGAGTTGTTGTGTATGACCAGACCCCTTCCGCGAGGAGTGCTCTTAACAAAACATCTTATAGACAAAAGTTTAATGATAGACAATCGTCCTATCAGGGACTCTTGCCGTCATGTAAAAAGGACGGCAATCAGATACAAGCCCTTGAAAATAAAAAATAAATAATAAAATCGTTTTATTACAGTTTACTCATGATACCAAAGTCTGGGATTTTATTTTCCGCATTTATTGACCAGTATGGCTCATGAGTCATACAGGGTGATCGCACCTGGAAAAGCGACTCGACAACGGGCAAGTGATCGTGGTGGGAAGTGAGGATTGTCCGCAGGGAGCAAGGGAACTCAAGGCACGAACTGATCATCGTTCATGCCATCCGACTCGTCTCGCTCAGTGCAACCCCCTGAAGAAACCTGGCAACTCTCTGTGCGACTTCCCAACCTTAACAACAAGTGGAGAGCATCACTATGGCAGATGATAAAACCAATGCTGCTGCGTACTGGAAGGCGAACGTCCGCCTCATAACCGGGTGCCTGATCGTCTGGGCATTCGTCTCTTATGGCTGCGCCATGCTGTTTCGCCCCCTGCTTTCAGGCATTCCGATCGGCGGCACCGACCTCGGGTTCTGGTTCGCTCAACAGGGTTCCATCCTGACCTTCATCGTTCTGATCTTCTTCTACGCCTGGAAGATGAACAGGCTTGACCAGAAGTTCGGCCTCGGGGAGTAAGCCAGCATGAGTCAGTTTGCCATCAACCTACTCTTCGTAGGCGCGTCATTCGCTCTCTACATCGGCATCGCCATCTGGGCACGTGCCGGTTCAACCAAAGACTTCTACGTTGCCGGCGGTGGCGTACACCCGATCACCAACGGTATGGCCACGGCCGCCGACTGGATGTCCGCAGCCTCGTTCATCTCCATGGCCGGCCTGATCTCGGTCGGCTACGTGAACTCCACCTTCCTCATGGGCTGGACCGGCGGCTACGTCATCCTGGCCATGCTGCTTGCGCCCTATCTGCGCAAGTTCGGCAAGTTCACCGTGCCTGACTTCATCGGCGACCGTTTCTACAGCAAGACCGCTCGCGTGGTAGCGGTCATCTGTCTGATCATTGCCTCGGTGACCTACGTTATCGGCCAGATGACCGGCGCCGGCGTGGCCTTCTCGCGCTTCCTCGAAGTCCCCAGCAGCGTGGGGATCTGGATCGCTGCTGGCATCGTCTTCCTGTACGCCGTGTTCGGCGGCATGAAGGGCATCACCTACACCCAGGTGGCTCAATACATCGTACTGATCATTGCCTACACTATCCCAGCGGTGTTCATCGCCCTGCAGCTGACCGGCAATCCGATCCCGATGTTCGGCATGTTCAGCACGCATACCGAATCCGGCGTCCCGCTGCTGGCCAAGCTCGACGAAGTGGTGCATGCCCTCGGCTTCCGTGACTACACCGCCGACGTGGACAACAAGCTCAACATGGTGCTGTTCACCCTGTCGCTGATGATCGGTACCGCCGGTCTGCCCCACGTCATCATTCGCTTCTTCACCGTACCCAAGGTTGCCGACGCACGCTGGTCTGCCGGTTGGGCACTGGTATTCATCGCCCTGCTCTACCTGACCGCCCCGGCCGTGGCCTCCATGGCACGCCTCAACCTGCTGACCACCGTTTACCCGGAAATGGCCGGCCAGGTTCAGGATTACGAAGAAGCGGCAGCCAACCCGATTCTCTATGAAGAGCGTCCGGACTGGATTCGCACCTGGGAAGAGACCGGGCTGATCACCTTCACCGATCACAACAACGACGGCCGCATCCAGATGTACAACGATGCCAACCCGGCGTTCGAGCCCCTTGCCGCTGAACGTGGCTGGGAAGGCAACGAGCTGACGGTGAACAACGACATCCTGGTACTGGCCAACCCGGAAATCGCAAACCTGCCCGGCTGGGTCATCGGTCTCATCGCGGCGGGCGGTATCGCAGCGGCGCTGTCTACCGCCGCGGGGCTGCTGCTGGCGATCTCCTCTGCCATCAGTCATGACTTGATCAAGAACACCATCAATCCCGGTATCTCCGAGAAAGGTGAAATGCTGGCGGCGCGAATCTCCATGGGGGGGGCCATCCTGCTGGCGACCTATCTGGGGCTCAATCCGCCAGGGTTCGCGGCACAGGTAGTAGCACTGGCCTTCGGTCTCGCCGCCGCCTCGCTGTTCCCGGTGTTGATGATGGGTATCTTCTCCACCCGCATGAACAGCAAGGGCGCCATCTGCGGCATGTTGGCCGGCCTGATCAGCACCCTGCTGTACATCTTCACCTACCTGGGCTGGTTCTTCATTCCCGGCACCAACATGCTGCCGAATACCGAACCCAACTGGCTGCTGGGCATCTCCCCGCTCTCCTTCGGTGCTATCGGCGCGATGATCAACTTCGCCGTGGCCTTCGCCGTCTCTTCCGTTACCGAAGAGCCGCCGCAGGAGATCCAGGACCTGGTCGAGAGCGTGCGTTACCCGAAAGGCGCTGGCCTTGCGGTAGACCACTAAGCCATAATCAGCCCCCGACCCCGGCAGGGGTCGGGAAACCGAACCAAATCGGGCTTCCCACCGGGAAGCCCGATTGCTTTGAATAAATAGGTGGCGTCATGATATGGCATTTGGTTGCAGCACTCTTCGCCGCCCTGGGGGCTGCCGGGCTAGGCCTGATTCTGCGTCTGGCCAGCGGCAAGCGGCTGCCGACGTGGATCATTCCAGTATTTGCCGGGCTGGGCATGCTGGGCTATCAGGTCCACTACGAATACTCGTGGCTCGAGCACAAGCAGGAACAGCTGCCGCCCACCTCCCGGGTGGTCCATACCGAGCAGGACAGTATGCTGTGGCGCCCCTGGACCTATGTGGTGCCGCTTACGGTGGCGTTCAGCGTGGTCGACCAGAACAGCATGGTGCCGCGCCAAGTCGACGATCAGGAGCTGGTAGAGTTCATTCTCTATCGCTTCGAGAAGGAGTACATCGACCGACTCCATCACCAGCCGTACCTGATGAACTGCACCACGTCCCAAATGGTGCCTATCAGCGAAGAGAGTCGGCAGCCCCTGACAGATGGCATGCGCAGGGTGAACGAGGGTTCACGCTTGCTAGAGGCGGTCTGCTCTCCCTGGTAGCCTTGCCATAGGGACCGCACCGATATCGACGCCCTATCGGCCCGAATGTTCTCGGGCCGATCTCGCTTTAGAATGGTCGGCACTTGCCGGGGGGAGAACGCATGTTTGCCGGTTGGCTGCTGATCGTCGTTTCACTGCTCTATATCGCCGTGCTGTTCGGCATCGCCTGGCTGGGCGACCGTAACGCGCGACGCCATGGCGCCAGTCGCAAGCGCCCGATGATCTACATCCTGGCGCTGGCCATTTACTGCACCTCCTGGAGCTTCTACGGCGCGGTGGGCCAGGCGGCTACCGCCGGCTGGTCTTTCGCTAGCATCTACGTGGGTCCAATACTGACCTTTCTGCTCTTCTGGCCAGTACTGGCCAAGATGATTCGCGTGGCGAAGCGCCAGAACATTACCTCGATCGCCGATTTCATCGCTTCGCGTTACGGCAAGGCTCAATCGCTGGCGGCCTTTGCCAGTCTGGTAGCCCTGATTGGTACCCTGCCCTACATCGCACTGCAGCTGAAGGCGGTGGCAACGTCGTTCGCCGTGCTGACCGATGCCGCCGACATTACCCACACACCGGTATTTGCCGATACGGCGTTCTTCGTGGCGCTGGTCATGGCCGCCTTCGCCATTCTGTTCGGTACCCGCCACACGGACGCCACCGAGCACCATGAAGGTCTGATCCATGCGGTCGCCTTCGAGTCGATGGTCAAGCTGGTGGCCTTCCTGATTCTTGGCGCCTACGTGACCTGGGGCATGTTCGATGGCCTCGGTGAACTGATGGCGCTGGCCGACACCCAGCTCGAACTGCAGCGCCAACTGGCCGATCAGGACTTCGGTCGTGGTTTCTGGGCCCAGACGCTATTGGCCATGCTGGCGATCTTCTGCCTGCCGCGTCAATTCCACGTCGCCGTGGTGGAGAATACCCACCCCAACGATGCCGCCAAGGCACGCTGGCTGTTTCCGCTCTACCTCGTCGCTTTCGCTTTCTTCATTCTGCCCATCGCGGCGGCCGGTCTGGCGTTGTTTCCCGACGGCTCGGTGGAGCCCGACACCTTCGTGCTGGCACTTCCCATGGCGGCCAATCAGCAGTGGCTGACCCTGCTGGCCTATATCGGCGGCTTCTCGGCCGCCACCGGCATGGTCATCGTGGCCACCGTGGCGGTCTCGATCATGATTTCCAACGAGATCGTGATCCCGTTACTGTTCCGCCTGCGCTGGCTGGATGCCCGCCCCCGCGACTACGGCCGTCTGGTGCTCCAGACCCGGCGTATCACCATCTGCGTGATTCTCGCCCTGGCCTATGGCTTCTACCACCTCATCGGTGAATTCACCTCGCTGGCCTCGATCGGCATGCTCTCCTTCGCCGCGGCGGCCCAGTTCGCTCCCGCCCTGCTGGGTGGACTCTACTGGAAGCGCGGCAACCGGCTCGGGGTCATCGTGGGTATGAACGCCGGTTTCGCCATCTGGGTCTACAGCCTACTGATGCCGGCCATGATCCAGGGCGGCGTATTGCCGGCGCACTGGCTCGCCGGCGGCCCACTGGGTCATCCCTGGCTGACACCCACTGCGCTGTTCGGACTCAACTTTGGCGATGCCTTCACCCACGGCGTGATGCTCTCGCTCGGGGTCAACCTGTTCTGCTACATCTTCGTCTCCCAGATCACTTCACAGCGGGTCGTCGAGCGCATCCAAGCCTCGCTCTTCGTCGATAGCGTGGAAACACGGCAGACCTCGGTCAACCGCCCCTGGACCGGTGCCACCACGGTTGGCGACCTCAAGGTACTGTGCGAACGCTTCCTCGGCGCCGGCCAAGTGGCGCGTGCCTTCGACGACTACGCCCGGCGCACCGGCAAACCGCTCGAAGACGGTAACCGCGCCTCTATCGACGTGATCCAGTTTACCGAGCGCTTCCTGGCGTCCGTTCTCGGGGCTTCCTCGGCGCGCATCGTGGTCAACTCGGCGCTGCAGGGTCGTGGCATCGGTATTTCCGACGTGATCTCCATCGTCGATGAAGCCTCACAGGTGCTCGAGTTCAACCGCGCTCTGCTGCAAGCCACTATCGAGAACATCAATCAGGGCATCAGCGTGGTCGACCAGAACATGCGTCTGGTAGTGTGGAACCAGCGCTACCTCGAGCTGTTCCGCTTCCCTGACCATTTGATCCGGGTGGGCGCACCGATCGACAAGATCTTCCGCTACAACGCCCATAACGGCGAGTACGGCCCCGGCGACCCCGAAGAGCACGTGCAGCTACTGATCGACAATATTCGCGACGGTCAGCCACATCGCTACGTACGCTACCGCCAGGACGGCAGTGTGCTGGAGGTGCAGGGCAACCCCATGCCGGGGGGTGGCTTCGTCTACACTTACCAGGATATCACCCAGCAGAAGCGCATCGAGGAAGCGCTGATACGCTCCGAGAACAACATTCGGATCTATACCGACAACGTGCCGGCGCTGATCGCCTATTTCGACAAGGAGTGCCGCTACCTCTTTACCAACCGTGCCTATGAGCAGGCCTTCCACATCGACCGCAACGAGGTGATCGGCAAGCACGTCAACTCCGTCATCAGTGATGAGATGGCTCGCGAGCGTGAGCCGTGGATACACCGCACGCTTGCCGGCGAACGGGTCAGCTTCGAGGTTTCGATGCGCTTGGGCAACGACCTGCGCTACATGCTGGTGACCTATACCCCGCACTTCGGTGAAAGCGGCGCGATCCTCGGTTTCTTCTCGCTTTACCAGGACATCACCGAACGCCGCCTGGCCGAGATTGCGCTCAAGGAGACCAACGAGACCTTGGAAGAGCGCGTACGTGAACGTACCCAGGCACTCTCGGAAGCCAACACCGCACTGCGCCAGGAGAACCGGGTACGCGCCGAAGCAGAGCAGGCGCTGCGCCAGGCCAAGCAGGTCGCCGAAGATGCCAACGCTTCCAAGACGCGGTTTCTCGCCGCCGCCAGCCACGACCTGCTGCAGCCGCTGAATGCCGCCCGCCTGTTCACTTCTGCCCTCTCCAACGAGATGGATGCGGTGGACATGAAACGTACCATCGGCCACATCGACAATTCGCTACAGGCCGCCGAAGAATTGCTTGGCACCCTGCTGGACATTTCCAAGCTGGATGCGGGCGCTCTCACGCCGAGACGTACGCATTTTGCGTTGGCCGACATCTTCCGTCCGCTGCGGGCCGAATTCGAGGTCATGGCCGAGGAGCGCGGCCTCGATCTGATGGTGGTGACGACCAAGGCCTGGGTGGACAGCGACCCCCAGATGCTGCGTCGAATCGTGCAGAACTTCCTCTCGAATGCGCTGCGCTACACCCAGGAGGGTCGGGTATTGCTGGGCTGTCGACGCCGGGGTTCGCGACTCACCATCGAGGTCTGGGACTCGGGTCCGGGCATTCCCGAATCCAAGCAGGTGGAGATTTTCCAGGAGTTCCGCCGCCTGGATCAGGCTTCACGCCACAAGGAGAGCGAAAAGGGGCTGGGGCTCGGCCTATCGATAGCCGACCGCATGAGCCGGGTGCTCGATCATCCTATCAAGGTATTCTCCCGCGAAGGGATCGGCACCATGTTCTCGGTCAGCGTGCCGGTCGTGGCGCCACGCAGCGAGTCCGAGCGCGCCGAGGATGCCGCTTCTCCACGCCGCGTGGGTAACAAGCTGGTAGGTACCCGCATCATCTGCATCGATAACGAGACGCTCATTCTCGAAGGCATGAAGGCGATGCTTTCGGGTTGGGGCTGCGAGGTGTTCACCGCCACCACCATCGGCGGCGCCAAATCGGTTCTGCGTAACCTAGATGGGGAGCCTGATGCCATTCTGGCCGACTATCACCTCGACAACGAAGTAACCGGACTCATGGCGCTCGAGGCTCTGAGCGAAAGACTGGAAAGTGCAGTACCGGGCATAGTGATCACCGCCGACCGCACCGAGGAGGTGGCGGAGGAGATCCGCCGCAGCGGCTATCACCTGCTACAGAAGCCGGTACGTCCCGCCGCCCTGCGCGCCTTGTTGACCCGCACTCTGCAGGCCAGCCGCGCCACACGGCAGGAAAGCTAAGGCTCCTCGCATGCCGTGAGCAGGTGGCAAAGAAAAACCGCCGGATGGCTGCATCCGGCGGTTTTATGTCTCGCTCAGACCTGACGTGCGCCGCTCAGGACTCTACCTTGGGCGGTTCCACCTCGAGCTTCTGGGCAGCGATGACCGCCTGGGTACGGGAATGAACCCCCAGTTTCCGCAAAATGGCCGTCACGTGAGCCTTGATGGTGGCCTCGGAGACGTTCAACTCGTAGGCGATCTGCTTGTTGAGCAAGCCTTCGGTCAGCATGTTTAGCACGCGAAACTGCTGCGGCGTCAGCGATGCAATGGCCTCGGCGAAGCGGGTCTCTTCCTCGTTGGCATCGCCCAACGTGTCGGCCAGCTCTTTAGGCAGCCACACCTCGCCGTCGAGAATTTCACCCACCGCCTCGGCAATCAACTGCAGTGAAGAGGACTTGGGGATGAATCCTGAGGCGCCGTAGTCGATGGCGCGCCGGACGACGTGAGGCTCATCGCTGCCGGAAACCACCGCCACCGGAATGTCCGGTGTCTGTCCACGCAGCTGAATCAAGCCGGAGAAGCCGTGGGCGCCGGGCATGTGCAGATCGAGCAGGATCAGGTCGGCATCGGGGTGGCGAGTCACTACCTCGCTGGTCGCCTCCATGGTGTCGGCTTCCACGATTTCGGCCTGAGGTGCCAGCTGGCGCAGCGCCTGGGTCAGGGCTGCGCGGAACAGCGGATGGTCATCGGCAACGATGAATTTCTGGGCAAAGGCCATGGATTCTCCTCCGGTTCCTCGAGCACGGCGCCAACGGCCGCCACACATGGGGCACTTCGATTGTTCACCGCATGTTACCCCATGCTTGAGCGCTTCCCAAGCACGGGGACAGTGTTGTCGACAATTAACCCGATCTCCCTTACTCCCACGCTGCCGCCTCCGAGCCTGAACGGACAACTTCCGTTGCACATGGATACAGCATCGTCCTTGTAGGTAGTGAAAGGCGGCACCTATCTTCAAGACGATGGCCAACGCCAGCAGTGCCGAAGACCCGGTAAATGGAAGTACGCAAGGCACGCAAGATTGCGTGCAGGTATGGAACCTCAAGGAGATTACCATGGCACAGCAAAATCAGAATCCAGGCAATTTTGCCAACGACCCGAAAAAAGCCTCTGAAGCAGGCAAGAAAGGCGGCCAGCGCAGCAGCGGCAATTTTGCCAATGACCCCAAGAAGGCCTCGGAGGCCGGACAAAAAGGCGGTCGGCGCAGCGGCGGCAACTTTGCCAACGATCCGCAAAAAGCGTCTCAAGCCGGTCAGAAAGGCGGCCAGAACAGCGGGGGCAACTTCGCCAATGATCGTCAGAAAGCCTCAGAAGCGGGCCGTAAGGGTGGCAAGCGCT
>NZ_JAFIFK010000099.1 GCF_020832045.1 Halomonas sp. | reverse complement strand
AGATTGGGGCGCAGGCCCATGTTGAGCACCAGCCCCTTGCCCTTGCGGTCTTCGGTGAGATAGGCGATACGCAGACGAACCGCATCGCGCAGGTGACGCAGCACCACCGGCTGGCCATTGCGCAGCACCTCGCCTGCGCTGCGCGCGCGCAGCCCCAGCACCGCTTCGATCAGCGCCGTGCGACCGGCCCCCACCACCCCGCCGAAACCCAGCACCTCCCCCCGACGCAGCGTAAAGCTTGCCTGTTTCACGGCTCCGGGCACCACCATGTCGCGCGCTTCCAGCACCACAGGCGCATCGCCCGCCAGAGCGGTGCGCTCAGGGTACATGTCGCTGATTTCCCGCCCGACCATCAAACGCGCCAGCTCCTCCTTGCTGCGCCCAGCCATCGGCCCGCTATCGATCAGGCGACCATCGCGCAGCACCGTCACTCGGTCAGCGATCTGCTCGATCTCGCGCAGCTTGTGAGAAATGTAAAGAATGGCCACGCCGCGCTGACGAAGACGCTGTATCAGCGCGAACAGCACCTCGACTTCATGCTCGGTGAGGGTCGCCGTAGGTTCGTCCATGATCAGCACACGCGCATCGCGAGTGATCGCCTTGGCAATCTCCACCATCTGCTGATCGGAGGTGCTGAGGTCCTTTATCTTCACGCGCGGGTCGATCCGGGTCTCGAGCTCAGCCAACGCCGTTATACAGCGCTTACGCATGGCCTTGCGGTCGAGAAAAGGGCCGCGACGCAACTCGCGCCCTAGAAAAATGTTTTCTTCCACGTTCAATTGTTCGGCAAGCGCCAGCTCCTGATGGATCATCACGACCCCGTCGGCCTCCGCTTCGCCGCCCGAACGATAGTGGCGCACACCACCTTCCAGGTAGATCTCTCCCGACGTCGGACTCAGGTAGCCGGAGAGGATCTTGACCAAGGTCGATTTACCGGCACCGTTCTCGCCCAGCAGCGCATGCACCTCCCCCGCTCTGATATCGAGATCGATATCGAACAGCACCTGATTCTGACCAAAGCTGCGACAGATATGGCGTGCCGAAAGCAGCACCTCCCCAGCATTCATCACCCCCACCCCGCATCAATGGGAAATTCGTGGCCAGTCACCTGTGCACTGTCGTCTGCTGCCAGGAACAGCACCATCGGGGCTACATGCTCCGGCGCCAGCCGTACCTTGAGGCATTGATGCTCCTGAATACGCTTTTCGTCTTCGGGACTGATCCATTTGTCGAGCTGACGCTGGGTCAGGATGCAGCCGGGCACTACCGTGTTGACACGAATGTTCTTCTCACCGAGGTCGCGAGCCAGACTGCGGGTCAATCCATGCACCGCCGCTTTGGCTGTCATATAGGCCGTCAGATCGGGTATAGCCGTCTTCACGCTGATGGAGCCGAAGTTGATGATCACTCCGCCGCCGGCCTCGATCATCTGGTGCGCTGCCGCTTGGGCGGCGAAGAACATGGGTCGCAAATTGATCGCCATGCGCTCATCCCAGTAGGCGACGTCCACTTGGTCCCAGGTGTGGCGATCATCGTTGGCGGCGTTGTTGATCAAGATCTGGATAGGCCCCTGCTCGCGGCCCACGTTGGCAATCGTTTCCTGCAACGCAGCCACGTCGCGAATATCACAGCGCTGGTAATGGGGCGACCGGCCAGTCGCCGCCTGTAGCTCGGCAACCAGCGCCAGGCTGGCGCCATCATCGATATCGACGAAAGCGACTCGGGCGTCTTGCAGGTGGAAGGCTCGGGTCAACGCGGCGCCGATACCGCTGCCGCCCCCGGTGATGAAGACCAATCGATTGTTGAGGCTGGGGTAACGCGCTGCGTCGTTATTCATGCCCGCTCCACTTTGTATTTTTTATTTACTAAGAAGATTGATCACCCTGCCTACAATCAGCAATGAGACGTTAGTCGAGGATGCCTGTTTATCATTCTTAAACACTGCATTTATCATTGAACACTCGACATCGCAGCCCTTTTTAGGCAGTACTGATGCTGAACCATTCGTTCAGGCTGGCAACCAACCCAAGACACAAGTGCCAGGATGCCGAGGCACCGCCTAAGCTGATATCGCCCACCCGGGAGAGTCGGCGATATCGGCTGATTGCTGCTTCTCGTGTGTTCGTGCTACGCGGTAGCGTCATTCATAAGCCATCTCCTCGAGTTCCTTGCCCCGTGTCTCCTTGACCAACCGGAGAACGAAGAACACCGATACCACCGCGCACAAGGCATAGAAGCCGTACGCTCCGGCCAGGCCGATCGTGGCCAGCATGATGGGGAAGGTCATGGTGATGCCGAAGTTGGCCAGCCACTGGAACAGCCCCGCGATGGCCAGACCCGAGCCGCGCATCTGGTTGGGAAACATCTCGCCCAGCATCACCCACATCACCGGGCCCCAGGAAACGTTGAAGAAGAACACATAGGCGTTGGCGGCAAGCAGGGCGAACACGCCCATGTCGTCGCCGAGGCGCAGGCGGCCGTCGACCAAGGTCGCCGTGGAAAAAGCGAACGCCATGCAGCCCAGCGTCACTGCCATGCCCACCGAGCCCGCCCACAGCAGCGGCTTGCGTCCGATCTTATCGATCAGAGCAATGGCGACCAAGCAGGCCCCGATGCTGACCGCCCCCGAAATGACGTTGATCAACAGCGCATCGCCTTCGGAGAAACCCACCGACTGCCACAGCACGGCACCGTAGTAGAACACCACGTTGATACCCACCAACTGCTGGAATACCGCCAGCCCGATTCCCACCCAGACGATGCCGTGTACCTTGCCGGTGGCACGGTCAAGCACGTCGCGCAGGCGCGGCTCGTGGTCGCGGGCCAGTGTCGCGTCGATTTCGGCAAGCTTGGCGCTCACTTCGCCCTCGGGCATCACCAGGCCCAGCACCCGCCGCGCCTCGCCCTGCTTGCCGCTGCTGATCAGGTAGCGTGGGCTCTCGGGAATGAACAGCAGTGCGATCAAGAATATCGCCGCCGGCAACAATTCGATCCAGAACATCCAGCGCCAGGTGGCGAACCCGAACCACAGCTCTGACATTGCCGAACCGGATACATGCGCCAGCACATAGTTGCTGAGAAATGCCACGAAAAGTCCCGAGATGATCGCCACCTGCTGGATGGTGGCCAGTCGGCCGCGGTAGGCGGCCGGCGCCACTTCGCTGATGTAGGCCGGCGTCATCACGCTGGCCGCCCCCACCGCCATACCGCCCAGCACCCGATAGATGACGAACTCCAGCGAGCTTCCTGCGATGCCAGAGCCCCAGGCGCTGACCAGGAAGAAGATGGCCGCCAAGATCAGCAGCGTGCGACGGCCGAAGCGATCCGCCAGGCGTCCGGCAAAAAAGGCACCAACGGCGCAGCCCAGCAGCATCGAGGCAACGTTGAAGCCGGTACCCACGCTATCGGAACCGAACGCGGCCTGCAGGCCATCGACGGTGCCGTTGATGACACCGCTGTCGAAGCCGAACAGGAAGCCGCCGATGGCGGCGATACAACAGATCACGAAGATGTAGGCCGAACGACTCATTACCTTGCGCTCCTGCATGACATGTACTCCGGGAAAAGGGCGCCCGGACGGGCGCCAAGGGGAGAGATCCCTGTGATGAAGGGTGTCTGAGCGCGGCTTACCACCACACGTCCATCTGCAGACCGAAGGTGACACCGTCGCTGTCGTCGATAGTGATGGCGTCACCCGCCGCACCCGCATCGATGGAACGGCTGGTGCGATCCGCCTGGAAGGCGTCCCCGTTCCAGTCCGCATAGGTCACGAAGGCACGAATCACCGGACGGGCGAAGCCGCCCACACCCGCCGACCATTGCTGGGCCAGAGTGGCCTTGGTCAGGCGACGGCTGGGGTCGCCGTTCTCGGGATCGACATAGTCGTGGCCGATCTCCAGGGCCGTACTCAGGTGGTTCGTCCAGTAGTAGGTCGGGCGCACGCCAAGCGACATCCAGGTAGCCCCGGAGTCGTCGTCGAAGCGCTTATCTTCATAGATGGCCGCATACAGCAGGTCGAGCTTGTCGGGGGCGAGCCAGACATTGCCGTGATTGATCACGCGCCACATCTCACCGCCGGGCACATCCGGCGAGACCCCGGCATTCATCCGGCCCTGGCCGGTGCCGGCGTTGATGATGCCGTCGGTGGCGTACTGCAGCGCCAGCTTGTTGGTGCCACCGAACCAGTTGTTCTGCTGGTGCTGGATGGTGAACATGTGGCCCCGCTTGGCCTCGCTGCCCTGATAGTAGGCCTCCTGGGCCTCGCTCAGCTGGGCGCGGCCGTAGTTGTAGCCCAGCACCAGGCTCCCGCCGGGGTTGACGGGAATGTCCGACCAGCGGATGTCCAGAGTGTCGTTGGAGATGCGATTGTCGGCATCGGGATACTCGGTATCGTCGGTACCCGTGGCACGCATCCACGCCAGGTGCAGCCTACCGGTGCCCACGTCGATGTTCTCGATACCGCCGCCTGGGCCGGTGGAGTCCCAGTAGAAGAAGTCGTTGATGTGCACGTCGTGGCGGCGGTAGAAACGCTTGCCCGCCCACAGGCTGGCGCCGGGCAGCGCATCGATCACATTGTTGCCCTGGACGTAGAGCTGTCGCAGGGAGACCTCGGTATCCTCGGAGTCATTCAGCTGGTTCGAGAAGTACCCCACCATGCTGTTGAAGTAGAACGACCTATCCCCTTCCTCATAGAGGGTCGCACCCAGGCCCAGCTCGGCATAGGTCTCGCACTCGTTGCCCAGGCGATACTTGGCCCCCGCGCCGTTGGCCCGAAAGCAGGCCTGATCGCCGCCGCTTGCCGTGTTGCCGATGCCGGACCGCGCATAGCCGGTGAAGTCGATACCAGAGATAAAGTCTTGCTGGGCCTGGACGGTGCCGAAGGCGAGGCAGCCGAGCCCGATGAGGCCCAGGCGGACCAAGGGTTTAACTGAGTGACGTGGCGTTTTCATTATTGTGCTCCTTGGGAATGATCCATCGATGCTGTTTATTGTTGGTAATAACTTTTAACTAAGTGGTTGAGGTGATCGTGGTGGTTGGCTCCTTGGTTTCAATGGGTGGGTCTAGCTCGCGAGACAGCGCAAACGACAGCGCATCGAGTGGCTCTCCCCCATCTCCAGCTCGACCAGGCCTGGCGTTGCATTTGAGATAGCGGGTCGACACCGTGATGGGCATTGACGTCGTGTGTTCGCTCGCTCACGGCTCAGGCGAGACTGCCCCTGGACCGGGCCAGGGCCTCCTCCGGCAGGCGCTGGCCATCGGCATCGAAGCCATGCAGCAGCTCATGGCGAGGCGTCAGGTAGAGAACGTCGCCACTACGCACTGCCGCATCGCCGGGCAGGCGCACAATCAGCGGACCGGTGGCATCGCTGTCGACATAGGCAAAGGCGTCGGCGCCAAGCATCTCGACCACCCTCACCCGGGTCTGCCACTCCCCCGCCTCGCGGTTCACCTCGAGGTGCTCGGGACGAATGCCGAGCGTGGTGGCGCCATAGGCCTTGGCCACCGCCCCTTCGATCAGGTTCATCTTCGGTGAGCCGATGAAACCGGCCACGAACAGCGTCTCGGGGCGCTGATAGAGTGTCATCGGTGTGCCGACCTGCTCGATTCGGCCGGCGTTCATCACCACGATGCAGTCGGCCAGGGTCATCGCCTCGACCTGATCGTGGGTGACGTAGATCATGGTGGCGTCGAGCCGCTGGTGCAGCTCGGCCAGCTCCACACGCATGCGGTTGCGCAGCGCCGCGTCGAGGTTGGAGAGCGGCTCGTCGAACAGGAACACCCCGGGGTTGCGCACGATGGCGCGACCGATGGCCACCCGCTGGCGCTGGCCGCCGGAGAGTTCGGCCGGCTTACGCTCGAGCAGCTCCTCCAGGTTGAGCAGGCGCGCCGCCTCGGCGACCTTGGCTTTACGCTCCTCGGCGGGCACCTTGGCCAGACGCATGCCGAAGTCGATGTTGTGCGCCACCGTCATGTGCGGATAGAGCGCATAGGACTGGAACACCATGGCGATGTTGCGATCGCTGGGTTCAGCGGTGGTGACATCGCGCCCGCCGATGGAGATGGCACCGCGGGTCACCGTCTCGAGCCCGGCGATCATGCGCAGCAGGGTCGACTTGCCACAGCCGGAGGGGCCCACCAGCACGGTGAAGGAGCCGTCCTCGATGTGCAGGTTGAGGTTGGGGATCACCGTGGTCTTGCCACGGAAGGTCTTCTCGATGTCGACCAGGGTTACGTCAGCCATAGCGTGCTCTCTTGGCGCCTGTTATGTGTGTTGTGCGCAGAATTGGATCAGCGTTCGTGGCGGCGGTAGCGAAACCCGGCGAAGTCCGCCGGCGTGGCGCGCCCGCTGATGTCGTGGGCCGCCATGCCGAGGAAGTTGCCGGTGAAGTAGCCGTGGGCGCGTCCGCTGCCCTCGTCCGACAGCAGTCCGGCGTCCAGCACCGGGCCGATGGACCTCCACTCGGCGCTGCCTTGGGCGAAGCGGAACTGCAGCTCGCGCTCGCGGATGTCGAGGCCTAGGCGCACCGGCAGACCGGGCTCGAGCAGCACGCCGGCCTCGGCGATGTCGAGCCGCCCGCTGGGCCACTCGTCGTGGCAGCTCATCACGCTGAGCACTTTGTCGCCGTCGTCATTCAGGCTCACCGCGAGATAGTGGAACTTGAAGCGGTTGTAGTAGGCGATCAGCCCGGCGAACTGCTGGATGTCATCCGGCTCGAATTCGAGTTCGGTCTCGGCGCTGCAGTGCCAGCTATCCTGGCGCCGTGCCACCAGGGCCTGCTCGAACCAGGAGCCTACCGACTCGCGACCATAGAGACGCAGGTAACCGGGCAGAGCATCGAGCGAGAACAGCCGCTCAGGCTCAGGCGTGCGCAGCCACTGGAAGTCCACCGGCAGCGTGCCGGGAGCGAACGCATAGGTTTCCTCCTCGGCCGGCTCCCGCTGCGCCACCTTGGTCTTGGCACCTGAGATGGCCACCTCCAGCGCCGGGGCATTGCCGCCATGGGCCAGGCGCAGCCAGCCGTCTTCACCCCACTCGACCTTCTGGATCGCCGTTTCGCGCCCCAGCGGCGAGCGGCGCGTACCGGGCAGCGGCCGGCTGCACAGGTGCACCATGTACGTCTCGCCATCGGGCGTCTCGATCAGGTCGGCGTGGCCGGCACGCTGCAGCGGGTTGTCCGGATCCTGGCGGCTGGTCAGCACCGGATTGTCCGGGTGTACCTCATAGGGGCCGGCGATCTCGCGCGATCGCGCCATGGTCACGGCGTGGTCGTAGCCGGTGCCGCCCTCGGCCACCAGCAGGTGGTACCAGCCGTCACGACGATAGAGGTGCGGTCCCTCGGTGAGCTTCATCTCGGTGCCGGCGAAGATGTTGCGGATCGGGCCGACCAGCCGCCTGCGCTCGACGTCGTACTCCTGCAGCAGAATGCCGCCGAAGCGGTCGCCGCCCTCGCGCTGGCGATAGTCCCACTTGAGGTTGACCAGCCATTTGCGGCCGTCCTCGTCGTGGAACAGCGAGGGATCGAAGCCGCTGGAGTTGAGGTACACCGGATCGCTCCAGGGCCCCTCGATGCTGGGCGCGGTGACCAGATAGTTGTGGCCATCCTTGAAGTTGCCCTCGTAGCGCTTCATGTCGGTGTAGATCAGCCAGAACAGGCCGTCGGCATGCGACAGGCAAGGCGCCCAGATGCCGCAGGAGTCGGGGTTGCCGCGCATGTCGAGCTGGGCCTCCCGATCCAACGGCCGGCTCACCAGCTGCCAGTTGGCCAGATCCCGCGAGTGATGGATCTGCACGCCCGGATACCACTCGAAGGTGGAGGTGGCGATGTAGTAGTTCTCGCCGACCCGGCAGATCGAAGGGTCGGGGTTGAAGCCGGGCAGGATCGGGTTGCGGAGGGTGTCGCTCATGGTTTGTCTCATCCCTTGACGGAGCCGCCGGTCAGCCCGGCCACGATGTATTTCTGCGCGGCGAGAAAGAAGATCACTGCCGGCGTGATGGTCAGCGTCACGAACGCCAGGATCATGTTCCACTGGGTCAGGTACTCGCCTTGGAACTGCATCATGCCGAGCGGCCAGGTGTAGATGGAACGGTCGTTGAGCACCACCAGCGGCAGCAGGAAGTTGTTCCAGCTCTGCACGAAAACGAACACCCCCACGGTGGCCAGGATCGGCGTCGACAGCGGCAGGGTGAAGGACCAGAAAAAGCGCAGGTAGCTGCAGCCGTCGACGTAGGCGGCCTCGAACAGCTCCTTGGGCAACTGGTCGAAAAACGCCTTGAACAGCAGGATCGCGAGCGACAGGCCAAAGGCGGTCTGCGGCAGGATCACCGCCCAGTAGGTATCCAACAGCCCCAGGTCGCGCACCTTGATGAACAGCGGCAGGATCGCCGCAGCAAAAGGGAACATCAGACCCAGCAGCAGGTAGGAAAGAATCATCTTCGAGCCGAAGAAGCGGATCTGCGAGAACACATAGGCCGCCGCCGCCCCAACCACCAGGGTCAACAGCACCGTCATCGAGGAGACGAAGAACGAGTTGCCCATGTAGCGCCAGAAGTTGCCGTCGAGGAAGATCGCGACGTAGTTCTCCGCGTTCCAGGTATCGGGCAGACCCAGCGGATTGGTACGCAGCTCGGCGTTGCTCTTGAAGCCGCCGAAGAAGGAGGCCAGCAGCGGGCCGATGACCAGGCTGGCGACCAGGATCAGTACGATCACGCGTAGCGTGTTGCGGGTCGTGGTACTGGTCATGTCCGCTCCTCCTTCGCCGTGGCGCGCTGGTAGAACAGCGCGATGCCGATGGCGAGCACGAACAGCACCACGGCGGCAGCACTACCGAAGCCGATGTTGAGCCGCGACAGGCCAAAGGTGTAGAGGTAGGTGACGATGGTGTGGGTGGAGTTGGACGGCCCACCGTTGGTCATCGGGATGATGATGTCGAAGATCTGCAGCGAGCCGATGATGGCGAAGAAGCCGCTCACCACGATGGCGTGCTTGATCAAGGGAATCTGTACGAACAGCGCCACCTGGCGCGGCTTGGCGCCCTCCAGCTTCGCCGCCTCGATCAGGTCCTTGGGCACGCTCTGCAGGGCAGCGATGTAGATCATCATGTGGAAGCCGAAGTACTTCCATACGATCACCGTCATGATCGCCGGAAAGGCCCACTGCCGGTCGGCCAGCACGTAGACCGACTCCTGCCCCAGAGCCTGAAACATGAAGGCAGTAATGCCGTAGTCGCCGTCGAAGACGAAGCTCCAGATCAGCCCCGCCGCCACCTCGGCGAGAATATAGGGCAGGAAGAACACCAGCCGGAACAGGGTATTGGTGGGCGTCTTGCGATACACCAGCAGCGCCAGACCCAGGGCCAGCGGCATCTGGATGATCAGCGAGACGATAATCAGCTTGGCGGTGTTCCACAGCGCGGTGTGGAACACCGAGTGGTCGAGCAGGCGCTCGTAGTTCTGGGTGCCGACGAAGTTCGTCGGCGTGCCGTAGCCGTTCCACGAGAAGGCACTGTAGTAGGCCGCGTCGGCCAGAGGCAGGATCACGAACAGCGAGAACAGGATCAGCGCCGGCGGCAACAGTATCAACACGGCGGTGAACTTGCCGCTGGCCAGCCCTTGCCGGAAGCGATCGGCATTGCTTCTCTTGTGCACGGTGGGTTGGGTCAGGGTACTCATGAAGGCATCCATTCAGAGAACAGGGCCCGGCGCCGTGAAAGCGCAGCACCGGGCAGACTCATCGGTTCAGCGGAACATCCAGGCCTCTTCGACCTGGGCGGCTGCCGCCTCGGGCGTGATAGCCCCCTGGGCCAGGTCGCCGCTGATGTCGTTGACCGTCGCTCCGACCGACGTACCCAGCGCCTGATCGAGAAACACCTGATGGAAGTTCGACTCGCTGAGGATCTGCGCCACCTTGCGTGCATAGGGGGTGTCGAGTTCCTCCTCGGAGCCGTGTGCCACCGGCACGAAGATGCCGAGTCGTGCCGCCTCGCGCTGGTTCTCCTCGTTGAGCAGGAAGCGCAGGAAGTCCACCGCCTCGTCAGAGGCGTCGCGGGTCACGGCAAAGCCGTTCATGCCACCGAAGCTGTCGTCGTTGCCGACGCCATCTTCCACCCGAGGAAAACGGATGAACTCAAGGTCTTCATCGGGCACACCCTCGCCCGTCATCGAGCGCTCCTTGGAGGGGATGTAGTCCCAGTCGCCCATCAAGTGCAGGGCCGCCTCTCCGTCACCGAACATGCCACTGGCACGTTCGTAAGAGGTCGCCATGAAACCTGACTGAAAGGGGTTAAGCTCGACGAAGGACTGCAGCAGCTCGCCGGCGCGCACGAAAGGCTCGCCTTCGAAGCCGCCGTTCTCACCCTGCTTGGCTGCCTCGATCCCCTCGCCGCCCGCCAGCCGCGTGGCCAGGTAGCCCCAGTAGAAGTGCATCGGCCAGCCGTCCTGGCCGCCCACTACGGCGGGGGTGATCCCGCTCTCACGCAGGGCGACGATCGCCTGCTCCAGATCCTCCCAGGTCTCGATGGCCTCGATATCGACACCGGCCTGCTCGGTCAGGGCGGTATTGGCCCAGAAACCCACCACGGTGGCATAGAGCGGCGCACCGTAGACGCGCTCGTCCAGCGTGAAGGCGCGTACGGCCGACTCGGGATAGAGATCCTGCCAGCCGTCCTGCATCTCTTCGGTGAGGTCGCGCACGAAACCGGCCTCGACCTGATCGCGCAACCCCTCGCCGCCCCAGCTGTAGAAGATGTCGGGGCGCTGGTTGGACTGCAGCAGGGTCGGCAGGCGCGTCTTGTAAGCCTCGTTGGCGATGTATTCGAACACCACGTTGACGCCCGGATTCTGTGCCTCGTACTCGGCGACGATGTCGGCGTAGTACTGCTTCTCGACGTCGCTGATCTCCACCCGCAGCACCCGCACGGTGGTATCGGCCGCGGGGGCGCCCCCCCCCCCCCCCGCGCCAAACGCGCCCCGCGCGGCCCAACCCCCCGTGGGCGCCCC
>NZ_JAFIFK010000080.1 GCF_020832045.1 Halomonas sp. | reverse complement strand
GAAGAGATCGGCAACGACAGCTTCCTCACCGTGCACCACGACCGCATCGGTGAGATTCACGGCGACGAGCACCACACCGTGCGCGGCGACCGCCATGAGCAGACCGTCGCCAACCAGCACCTCACGGTGCAGGGCACCCTGCATATCAAGGCCGGCCAGGCCTGGCTCAGCGAGTGCGGCCGCGAGCTGCACATCAAGGCCGGCCACAAGGTGGTACTGGAAGCCGGCAGCGAAATGACGCTCAACGCCGGCGGCAGCTTCCTCAAGCTCGACGGGGGCGGCGTGACCCTGGTCGGCCCCAAGGTTAAGATCAACGCCGGTGGCAGCCCTGGCTCGGGCAGCGGTCAGGCCGTCGAGATGCCGCTGTTGCCGGGGAGAGCGGTGGCGGAGGTGCATGAGGCGATAGCGCCCATCGTGCTGCCCAAGCTCAAGGACTACCAGCTCTCCGAAGCCACGCTGCTGCCGCTGTGCGGCAAGCTCAGCGAAACCACCTGCAGCCGGGGGGATTGCCCATGCCTGGCTGGTTGAACCGAATCGACGAACGCAGCCACCCGGTCGAGAGCCCGGCGGCCGGTTTCGATGGCCGCCGCCCCCTCTATGCGGTGCTCGACCAGCGCCGAGCCCCGGAGCGCTGCGCCGCCCTCGTGGGCCAGCCCGGCTGGAACGACTATCTGACCCTGTTCGCTGGCACGCCCCTGGCGCCACTGCTGGACGCCAGCCCCTGGCTGATCGAACTCACGCCGGGCAGCGAGGCCTGGCAGGCCATCCGTTCGCTCTGCACGGGGCAGCGCTTAGGCTGGGCCTTCCAGACGGCACAAGCGACCTCTCTCGATGACCTGGCCGATCACCTGCGGCGCCTGTTCGTGCTCGACGACCCGCACGGCGGCCAGTCGCTGGTGAACCTTCAGGATGCCGCGGCCTGGACGGCCCTGCTCGCCGCTGCCAGCGACACCGTCTACGCCCAGCTCATCGGACCGTTGGGGCAGGTCGTCACACCCACACCGCTGTCGCCCTGGCAGGTGTGGCAGCCAGTCGATGCCGCTGGCGAGGCTGCGGGCGACGCCGTTAACGCGTCCAAGGCGCCGTCCCTACCCCACGAGTTGGAACACGCACTGAAAGAGGTGCCCCGCGCCTGGTGGCTCAGCCGGGCGACCGATACGCCGATACAGGCGCTACCCGGGGCGTGGCTGGAGCGGCTTGCTCGGCTCGAGGCGGCGGGTATCAAGCAAGCTCACCATCTCAAGCGTCTACTGCCTTTGATTAGCCAAGAAGGCGAACATTTCTCCTCGTCTATCGAACAGGAGCTGCGCGCCAACCTGCCGATACGGAAGAAAGTACAAGTACTGGAGAACCTGGTATGAGCACAGGAGCACGCCCCGGCAGCCTCGAGAACCCTCACGTCATCGGTAGGTTCGAGCCGCCGGAAGCAGAAGGCGGCAGCCTTGAGTCAACCGCACGACACGTCTGTGAGGAGCAGTGCTGGGCCGACATCCTCTATCTGCCGGGCACCCGTACCTTCTGGCTGCTGACCGAAGAGGTCTCGGAAATCTTGCTGGAAGCCAGCGAAACGCTCAGCGAATGGGTACAGGAAGAAGACGCGGCTGAGCGTCTACGCAAGCTCACCGAAGATGCTGGATTGGAGTGTTTGCTTCCAGCCCGCGCCGAGAGTTTTCTCGATGAGAGCGAACGGCAGCGTTATCGGGAAGCCTTCGAGCGGCTCGTCGAACTGACGCAGACTGACGAGGCATCCCTGGAGGAACGCATTGCCTATCAGCGAACCATGTGGGATCGCTTGTATCAATTCAGTACCCCAGGAATGCTGCAATATTTGGCTCGTCGTAACCGCAGTAATAATAGTGAAATCGTTCGGCTGGAGAGCCAATTGAGACGGCTCTACCAACAAGGGCTCGAGCGAGCCAGGGAACAGGGCTACAGTCTCGAAGACGAGGGCTATTTCGGTCCTTGGGAGGCCGAGATAGCAACCGCGCTGGAAGCCTACCGCACACACCGCGCTCAGGCCCAGCGGGAATACCACTTCAACCCGGGCGGGCAAGGAGAAGTCACCCCCTTCTCCCTGCAAGATGTGCTGGAGGAGTACCAGCGGTTCATCCAGCTATGCGAGTCGATGCCGCCCCGCGAGGCGGCCAACGAGTGCCGCTTCGTTGGCTACGTTCAGCAATTGAGCGAGCGACAGGAAAGCAGGTACAGCGCCTACCTGCATAGCATCCTCACGCTTGCATCACTCGGCATCTCCACGCCCGAGTTGGCACTGTCCTCGCCCAACCCGCAGTTGCGCCAACTGAGCGATGGCGTGGAGGCCTTCGATGCTTACTGCCGCGCACTCAAGGAGAGCCTCGAACTGCACCAGGATGTGGAAAACAAGCTGCGCGAGTGGGAATCCGGTACTGCGGGGCAAACCCAATTGCCCGTCTTCCTCTTCGAGCAGGAGCGGCAGCGCTATGAGGACCTGCAAGAAACCCTGAACGACCTTCATGAGCGCGCCCGCCAATCCGTGGAGGCGATGGAGCCAGGCCGAGTGCTGGTCTGGCATACCGATATCGAAGACGATCGGCACGGCCTGGGCTACCAGAAACGCAAGATAGAGCTTCTGGTACAGAAAGACTTTCCGTTGCGAGAGTTCAGCTCACCGCTGGGTCAGAAGTCTCTCAGCCATATCAGTCTGCTGCAGATGATTCCCACCATGACCGGCAACGAGCGCTGGCGGCTAGAGCGTACGCTCAGAGCCGACGGAGTTCTGCCGGCCCGGCTGTGGGAAGCACCTGAAACCGCACTCTCGAACTGGCTGCAAGGGCGAGGCTGCCAAGCAATAGCGCATCGTCCCGAGTGGCACGATGAACCCATGGGCTTCTTCCATCCCGAGCGCTTCTACGATTACCTGGAAGAACAGGGTCATGAGGTCGCCTCGCTGGATGACGCCAACAAGCAATCCTGGGGCGAGGCGCTGCAAAAGATCCTCTTTACCGGACCCAGCCGCGAGGAACTTCGCCTGTTCGATGCCAGTGCCCAGGCTCAGATGCTGCGATTGGTGGGCATGACACGACATGACCTCAACGAAGCCCGGCAGGAAGGGGAGCGCGATACGCCTTGGGAGGTCACCGAGCGCGCACCAAGTCTGACTTTCTTCGATGTCGAAATGGAAGCGAGCCGCGGTGGATCGTTGGCTATTGAAAGCCGCAGCGAAGTTGCCCTTGATCGGGAGGAGCCAGGCCTCTGGATTCTTGATGGCAACGACGAGTGGAGCCCCTCGGTTGACCTCACCTACAGCTGGGAAGCCAAGGGTACCTTCAGCCTCGCTCGAGGTGAGCTTCCGCTGGGCCGGCTCGTACTTCCCAGCAGGGAGCAGGCCCGGCCAGTCGTCGCGACACTCACCGAACGCGGCGAGCGGCGTGAACTTGGCCGCTACGCCATTGTGCTCGATGCCGTTGCCAAGGGCTTCGCCGGTGCCAGCCTGGCACTTGCCACCGAAATGGGATTCTCCTTCGACAAGGATGGGCTCAGCGTATCCGGCATCGACTGGGTCAAGCGAGAAGCGACAGGCGCCACAGTGGAGGCTTTTGCCGGGGCGCGCCTTGGTATCGAAACGCGCTGCGAGCTGCATTGGGAGCCGCCCGAGAACCTGCAGCGCATTCTTCCCCAGCGAGCCGCACTGGCCAGCATGGGCATGCACCGCCCCAGCCAGTCGATGAACGGCTGGCGCAGCATCGGCGTGGCTCAACTCGATGCCGAAGTGGCAGCGGGTATCGGCGGCAAACTCGGGTTCGTGCTGGGCATGCAGAATGGCAAGTTCGTGTTCAAGGTGTCGGGGCGCTTCGTGTTTGGCAAGGGGGCCGGCGGTGGCCTTGCCATTGAACTCGACCCCGACAGCCTGGATCTATGGTTGGTCATGCTCCACCGCGCCATGGTGGATAACAACTTCGAGAAGCCCGAGTGGATCGATGATGAAGCCTATGAAAGCATGAACTGGCTGGCCTACGTAGCGACCACGACCCTGCTCAACGTGGGGCTCCTGGCCGCCCGCGGCAGAGCCGGCATCGAGCGAATCTACCGGGCCATGACCGGCGGACAGAAAGCGGGGCCGATAGCGTATGTATTAGTCAATGACCCTCGGAAAGACGAGCTGCGACGCTGGGTTCAGCAACTCTCCCCCGAGGCCTTGGGGGCGCTTTTGCATTTGTTGATCAGCGAGCCGAGAGACTTTCAGGTGCAGACAGCAGCGTCAGGTAGAGGGCGTGGGGGAAGCCAGAGCTTCAATGCACGGGAGGCGTTGGACTTCCAGCAGATCGCCATTGCCAACTGTCTAGGCTGGATCGTTGAGGGTGTGACGATGAGCGTTTACGGTCCGCAGTGTCGCTTCAGTCACGTGGACCCCACCCCGGCACAGTATCTCTTTACCAAGGCGGTGGTTCGTATGACAGCGGATGGCCAGCGGCCACATAATTACCCGGATGTGGCCTATGCCAACCATAAACACCATCTGGATAGGTTTATGGAGAGGGTGTCAGGTAGTGGAGCACTTATTGAAAGAGACGCTGGAATCGCTCGGGCAGACTATCGCCGATATGCGGGTGGTCTCGGGGTGATCAATTGTGCTGTTTAAGCGCCTTAAAAGAATAGGAAATACACTGATGAGCTGGCGATCTATGTCAACACTAGCAGCTGTGGTGCTATCACTGCTTGCAATATCCACAGCCTTGGCGCTCGATGAGGAAGCTCAAGCCGCCAAGGATGAAGGCATGCGGCTATGGGGCATCCATCAGTGGATAAAAATGCAACCCTACCTGGAGCAAGCTGCTGAACATGGTGACGTTGAGTCCATGTACTACCTGGGCGAAGCGAACCGCCTGTTAAGTCGTGGGCTTTCGCTAGCCGCCTTGGAGTGGTACCACCGGGCCGCTCAAGAAGGTGAGCCCCATGCCATGCTGCGCCTCTATGATGGCAGCGCCTGTGAACTGGGTGACGTTTGCCCCGAAGAGGGCAACGATTGGCGCGAAGCGGCTCTCGTCGCCACCCTGCCCAAGGCAGAAGCGGGTGAC
>NZ_JAFIFK010000077.1 GCF_020832045.1 Halomonas sp. | reverse complement strand
CACGCCCCCCCCCGCCCCCCCCCCGCCCCCCCCCACCACCCCGACCCCCCCCGCCCCCGCGCCGCCCCCCACCCCCCCCCCCCCCCCCCCGCCCCGCCGCCGCCGCCCCCCCCCCCAGCTGACCCCCCCCGCGCCGCCCCCCCCCCACACCCCCCCCCCGACCCCCCGGGGGGGCGCCCCCCCCCCCGCCCCCCCCCCCCCCCGCCACCAGGTCATTCGTCGTTCTGGATACCGGGGCTACGCAGGTAGCGGAAGAAATCGCTGGTCGGGTCCAGCACCAGCATGTCCCGCTCGCCGTCGAAGCTGTTGCGGTAGGCGTTGAGGCTGCGCCAGAAGCTGAAGAACTCCTGGTTCTGGCCGTAGGCCTCCGAGAATATCGCCGCCGCTTCGGCGTCGCCTTCACCGCGCAGAGTCTCGGCACGCTCGGTGGCCTGAGCCAGTAGCACCTGACGCCGACGATCGGCGTTGGCGCGAATACGCTCGGCCTCTTCCTGACCCTGGGCGCGCCACTCGCGAGCCTCACGCTCACGCTCGGAGCGCATCCGCTCGAAGACCGCGGCCGATACGTCATCGGGTAGATCGATACGCTTCACCCGGATATCCAGGATCGACACGCCAAGCTCTTCTCGCATCAGCGCATCGAGCTCCTGGGTCGGACGAATCATCAGATCGTCGCGACGCTCGGCAATGATCTGCTGCAGGTCCAGACGCCCGAATTCGTTACGCAGACTCTCGTCGACCCGCGGCTGGATGAGGCGAATCGCCATCATCTCGTCTCCGGCCGTCGCCTCGTAGTAGCGGGTGGGGTTGATCACCTGCCACTTGACGTAGGAGTCCACGATCACCGCTTTCTGTTCAAGGGTCAGATAGCGGCTGGTATCGGTATCCAGCGTCAGTACGCGAGTGTCGAACTTGCGAACGGTTTGCGTGATCGGCACCTTGAAGTGCAGTCCAGGCTGGATGTTCTCTTCGATGACCTCACCGAAACGCAGCTTGACGGCACGCTCGGTCTCGTCGACCACATAGAGGCTATTGCTGGCCAACCAGGCCACGGCAGCCAGGCCACCCACGATGATCAAGGAACGGTTGTTCACCATTTAGCGGCCCTCCCTGCGGATACCACCGGTATTGCCACCCTGCGCCGAGGACGTCGTCCGCAGGCGTTCGAGCACTCGCGGATCGAGCTCACCGCTTTCTCCACGTGCCGCATCGCCGTTGCCCTCGCCACCACCGCTACCGCCACCGCCGCCAGGACGCTGGTCGAGCGGCAGATACATCAGCGGGGCGTCGTCACGGACATCGATCAGTACCTTCGGCGTGCGGGCGAAGACGTCGGCCATGGCATCGATGTAGAGACGCTCACGCATGATTTCCGGCGCATTGTCATATTGAACCAGCAGCGCGTTGAAGCGGTTGGCCTGACCTTGAGCTTCTGCCACTACCGACTCGCGATACCCTTGGCCCTGCTCGACCAGACGCTGAGCCTGACCCTGGGCGGCCGGAATGATGGCATTGGCGTAAGCCATGCCCTCGTTGATGGTCCGCTGACGATCTTCGCGAGCCCGGATCACGTCGTCGAAAGCATCGATGACGGGTGCCGGCGCCGAGGTCGACTCGATGTTGATTGTCTGCAGGCGAATCCCCGTGCCATAGCTGTCCAGGTAAGTCTGCAGTCGACTCGCCACGGAGCTACCGAGGATCTCACGACCGGAGGTCAGAATCTCGATCATGTCCGTGCCGCCGACCACGTGGCGCAGCGCACTGTCCAGCGCATTCTCGATGGAGAGCTGCGGATTGCGCACGTTGAGCACGAAGTCACGCGGGTTGTTGACCTGATACTGGGCCGAGATCTCGACCTCGACGATGTTCTCGTCGCGGGTCAGCATCGCCTGGGTCTGAGTCAGCGAACGAACGCGGGTCACGTTGACCATACGCACGTCATCGATCAGCGGCGGGTTCCAGTGCAGGCCTGGGCCCACCACGGTCTGGAACTCACCGAAACGCAGCACGACGCCGCGCTCGGCCTGGTCGACCAAATAGAAACCCATGGCTCCCCAAATACCCAGAGCAATCACCAGCAGCAGGCCCGGCAGCGCAAAGGTATTGCGCGGTTTTCCGCCCCCCTTGCCGCCACGACCGCCGCCACCCTTTCCACCACGGCCGCCCAGCATGCCATTGAGCTTGTCCTGAAACTTCTTCAGAGCCTCGTCAAGATCGGGTGGCCCCTGGTTACCGCCGCGGTTACCACCGCCGCCGCCATTGCCGCCGCTGCCGCCATTGCCGCCACCGCGTCGCCCCCCTCCGCTCCAGGGGTCATGCTGGTTGCCGCCACCCGGCTCATTCCAAGCCATACGTCGTCTCCACTCTGCGTTGCCTCTCAATCGGCGTCACGGTCAGCCGCATTAGAGAGGCCGGTTGCCATCCTGTTATGACGCCGATGAACGTCCGGCGTCGTTATTTCTAGGGGAAGTCGATCCAGTCGATCGGGACACTGCCGTCGTCACGCATCCCATACCGGCCGTTCGTGCAGCTCGGACGGAAGATAGTCTTCCGCCCGCTCTCCCAACCGGGCCATCAACTGCAGGAAATCACGCCGAGGAAGGCGCACGTCGAGCCGAACCATACCACCTTCCTCGTACTCTTCTTGTCGTACGGCACCGAGTTCGTGCAGGCTCGCACGCAGGCGCCCTTGCTGCGGTGAAAGCAGCACGCTGAACTCGATCACGTTCTCCGCCAGACACTCCGACAGCGCCTGCCCCAGCAAATCGAGGCCTCGCCCGTCGCGTGCCGACAGCCAGACGACCTCGGGCCTGCCATGCCCGTCACGCTCGATCCGCGGCGCACTGTCGAGCAGATCGATCTTGTTCATCACCTTGAGCATCGGCACACCCAGCGCACCGATCTCGTTGAGCACGTTTTCGACCTGCTCCACATTGAGTTCACGGTCGGGGTCGGCAGCGTCTATCACGTGCACCAGCAGTGTCGCTTCGGACGCTTCCTGAAGCGTGGCCTGGAAAGCCTCGACCAGCTTGTGCGGCAAATGGCGGATGAAACCCACGGTATCCGCAAGCACCACGGGGCCTACGTCATCGATTTCAAGACGCCGCAGGGTCGGGTCAAGGGTGGCGAACAGCTGATCGGCCGCGTAGACCTTTGCCTCGGTCAGCGCATTGAACAACGTCGACTTGCCGGCATTGGTATAGCCGACCAGCGAAACGCTGGGAATCTCCGCTCGCTCGCGCGCACGACGATTCTGGCTGCGCTGGCTGCGAACCTTGTCGAGCCGCTTGTGAATGGACTTGATTCGAGCCCGCAGCAAACGACGGTCGGTTTCGAGCTGCGTTTCGCCCGGACCTCGCAGGCCGATGCCGCCCTTCTGACGTTCAAGGTGGGTCCAGCCGCGCACCAGACGAGTCGCCATGTACTCGAGCTGAGCCAACTCGACCTGCAGCTTGCCCTCATGGGTACGCGCTCGCTGGGCAAAGATATCGAGTATCAGTCCGGTACGATCCAATACCCGACACTTGAGTTCCCGCTCCAGGTTACGCTCCTGGGAAGGACTCAAGCCGTGGTTGAAGATGACCAGCTCGGCGCCGTGCAGCTGTAGCGCCTCACGCAGCTCCTCTAACTTGCCGCTACCGATGAAGGTGCGCGAATCGGGGCGATGCCGGCTCCCGGTGAGCAACATGGCCGGGTCGGCTCCGGCGGAACGGACCAGCTCCAGGAACTCGCCCGGATCCTCGCGCTCGCGATCGTCCTGGAAGTCCACATGAACCAGTACTGCCGTTTCGCCGGCGTCGGGTCGTTCAAAAAACAATCAATACCTCACACGTTGCTGTCCGGCTGAGCCGCGGGATCCTGCGGCGGCAGCCGCACGTTGCGCGAAGGCACCACAGTGGAGATGGCGTGCTTGTAGACCATCTGACTGACGGTGTTGCGCAGCAGAATCACGAACTGATCGAAAGACTCGATCTGTCCCTGCAGCTTGATGCCGTTGACCAGGAAAATCGAAACCGGAATGCGCTCCTTGCGCAGGATGTTCAGGTATGGGTCTTGAAGGGACTGCCCTTTGGACATTTTACCTCTCCCTAAATCGTTCTTTTGAGGGGTGAAAGTTGTGTTCTTGGGTTGCCTGTCTTGCGACATGCCACCATGCCGGTTTGGCCTGGTCCCCCGGCCACTCGAAGCCAACATCTTACGCTAAGAGCCCGATTCACGCACGAATTTCAGGACCTCGTCCAGCGCATTCGGGGTCTGACTATCGACCCAGTGCAGTGCCGGCCAGCTGCGCAGCCACGTCAATTGACGCTTGGCCAGCTGACGGGTCGCCACCACCGTGCGATGGCGCAGCGCCTCGATATCCCCTGAACCATCGAGGTACTCCCAAGCCTGACGATAGCCGACACTCTTCATCGACGGCAGCTCGAGATGCAGGTCGCCACGTGCCCGAAGCGCCTCCACCTCGCCGAGCAGGCCCGACTTGAGCATTACCTCGAAGCGTGCCGCGATCCGCTCATGCAGAATACGTCGATCGAAAGGCGTGAGTCCTATCGACACCACTTTCCAGGGGAAGGTTTCAGGCTGCTGTCGCTGCCACAGCTCGGTCAGGGTCAAGCCGCTGGCACGATAGACCTCCAGAGCACGCATCAACCGCTGCGGATCGTTGGGATGAATGCGCCGGGCGGAGTCGGGGTCGACCCGGGCTAGTTCGGCATGCAGCCCTGCCAGGCCGCTGCGCTCGGCCTCGCGCGTCAGTTCGGCGCGTATCGCCGGATCGGCGGCTGGCAGATTGGCCACACCCTCGAGCAGGCGCTTGGCGTACATCATGGTGCCACCGACAAGTAGCGGCACCCGTCCGGCTGCGGTGATTTGTCGCATCTCCCGGCATGCGTCCTCGCGAAAGTCGGCCGCCGAGTACGGCTCGGCCGGGTCGCGGATGTCGATCAACCGGTGCGGCGCACGCGCGAGCTCTTCTGCACTGGGTTTGGCGCTGCCAATGTCCATGCCTCGATAGACCATGGCCGAGTCCATACTGATCAACTCGAAGTCGAGCCGTTCATGCAGGGCGATAGCCAGATCGGTCTTGCCTGCGGCGGTGGGACCCATCAGCAATATGGCAGTGGGACGAGAATCTGTCATCGAAGGCTCCTCACTGCCCTCGCAGGAACAGGCGATCGAGCTGCTTCAGCGACATTTCGGTCCAGGTAGGCCGGCCATGGTTGCACTGGCCGCTACGCTCTGTGCGCTCCATGTCACGCAGCAGCGCGTTCATCTCGGCTACGCTCAGGCGCCGGTTGGCACGCACGCTGCCATGGCAGGCCATCGTGGCCAGCAGCTCGTTGATACGCGCCTCCAGGCGATCGGAGCGTCCGAAGCGCTCCAGATCTTCCAGCATGTCGCGGATCAGGGGTTCGACATCGGCATCGGCCAGTAGCGCCGGTACCTGACGCACCAGCAGCGTCTCAGGCCCTGCCACGTCGAGCTCTACGCCCAAACGGCTGAAGGCGTCGCGCTCAGCTTCTGCGGTAGCCACTTCGGCGTGGCTCGCCGCAAGCGACATCGGTACCAACAGCGGCTGTGCCTGTAACGCACCGTCGTGAACCTGAGACTTCATGCGTTCGTAGACGATGCGCTCGTGGGCCGCATGCATGTCGACGATGATCATGCCCTGCGCGGTCTGCGAAAGAATGTAGATCCAGTGGAGCTGGGCGATGGCGAAGCCAAGCGGCGGAATACCGCTGCCCTCTTCAGCAGCGGGAAGATCAGCCGGCATGGCCACACCTTCTCCGGCCGATTCAGAGACCTCGTCGCTCATCTCGCCATCGGTGGATCGAGGCGTGAGCAGTTGCTCCTCATGGTCGGGATGCAATGCGCGGTAGCCATTCATGAAGGCACGCACGCGGTCGGCCGTTACCCGCCCGGACGATTCGCCGGCAGGGTGCAGTGCCATGGGGTGCTGCTGCCACTGAGCAGCGGGCTCGCGCACTTCCTTCCCCGCGTCGCTTGCTCCGCCCCAGGTTGCCTCTACGGGTGAGCTTTCCGGTTGAAGATCGTTGCCGGCCGGTCGCGCCTCAGCCAGGGCCCGATGCATGCTGGAAAAGAGAAAGTCGTGCACCAGTCGACCGTCGCGAAAGCGCACCTCGTGCTTGGTAGGATGGACATTGACGTCCACTACCGTGGGGTCGACTTCCAGATAGAGCACGAATACCGGATGGCGACCATGGAACAGCACGTCACGGTAAGCCTGACGAATGGCATGGGCTACCAGTCGGTCGCGCACCACCCGCCCGTTGACGAAGAAGTACTGCTGATCGGCCTGGGCGCGAGAATGGGTGGGCAGCCCTACCCAGCCCCACAGACGCAGGCCTCCGGCGGTCAGGTCGAGGTGCAGGGCATTCTCGATGAAACTCTTGCCCAACAGGGCGGCGATGCGCCGTTCGCGGCGGGTGGCATCATCGCCTGCCGGTAGCTGGTGAACGGTCTTCTGATTGTGGCGAAGCACCCAGGCGATGTCGTAGCGAGAGAGCGCCAGGCGCCGGAAAGCTTCTTCAACATGGCCATACTCGGTCTTTTCGGTACGCAGGAATTTGCGCCGTGCCGGCGTGTTGAAGAAGAGGTCGCGCACCGTGACGGAGGTGCCGCGGGGATGCGGTGCCGGGCTGACCCGTGGCTCCATCTGGCGCCCCTCGGCTACCACGCGCCAGCCGTTCCGCGGGTCGTCATCCACATTGGCCACCAGCTCGAGTCGCGACACCGAACTGATCGAGGCCAGCGCCTCGCCGCGAAAGCCAAGGCTGGCCACACCTTCCAGGTCTTCCAGCGATGCGATCTTGCTGGTGGCATGGCGCGAAAGTGCCAACGGCAAATCGGCTTCGGCGATGCCACTGCCATCGTCACGCACACGAATCAACCGGGCGCCACCGGCTTCGAGTTCCACCTCGACGCGGGTGCTACCGGCATCGATGGCATTCTCGACCAGCTCCTTGACCACCGAGGCCGGGCGCTCGACTACCTCTCCGGCGGCGATCTGGTTGGCCAGCCGCGGGTCGAGAACGTGGATGCGCCGGGTGGCGTCGAGAACCGTCATGAGCGAGGGATCCGCAATACCTGACCGACACGGATCACATCTCCGTTGATTTCATTTGCCTGCTTGAGCTGCGCCACCGGCACCCCGTGCTGGGCGGCGATCTGCGATAGCGTATCGCCGGGCTGGATACGGTATTCGTTACTCGAGGGCGTGCGACGATTGTCCCGCTGCCAGGCCAGCAGACTGGCTGGCGGCGGGTTGCTGCGAAAGTGCGCTTCGATGCCGGCAAAGATCGATTCGGCCAGCCGCTGCTGATGCCCCGAGTCACGCAGCCTCCGCTCCTCGTCGGGATTGGATATGAACCCCGTCTCGATCAGCAGCGATGGAATATCGGGCGACTTGAGCACCATGAAACCGGCCTGCTCCACGCGGGAGCGATGCAAACGGTTGACGCGTCCCAACTGGTCGAGCACCTGACCGCCAATGGACAGCGAGTCGTTGAGCGTGGCGGTCATGGTCAGGTCGAGCAGTACGCCACGCAGCACCTCATCCTTGTCGTTGAGCGAAAGATTGCCATCGACGCCACCGATCAGGTCAGCGCGGTTCTCACTGGCCGCCAACCACTGCGCCGTCTCCGAGGTGGCTCCACTCTGGGAAAGCGCATAGACCGAACTGCCACTGGGCCGCGGGCTGGTGAAGGCGTCGGCGTGTACCGAAACGAAGAAGTCGGCCTTCTGCTCGCGCGCTATGCGAGTGCGCTGGCGCAGACCGATATAGTAGTCACCGTCGCGGATCATCACGGCGCGGAAGCCTTCGGCTCCGTCGACGAGACGCTGCAGGCGACGGCTGATCTCCATGACCACATCCTTCTCCCGGGTGCCGCCGGGCCCGATCGCACCGGGATCCTCCCCGCCATGCCCAGGGTCGATGGCGATGATGATGTCCCGACGCGGATGTGGTGCCGCCGGCTGCTGCGCCACCACTTCGGGGTCAATGCGAGGCGCCTCGCCGGCCGATTCGCCGCGATGTCGAGTGGCGGTTATCTCCTGCTCGCGAATCATGGCTTCGATCGGATCGATGGGGTTCTCCACCGCGCTTTCACCCGGGTACTCCATGTCCACTACCAGGCGGTGTCCATACTGGTCGGTGGGTGGCAAGGTAAAATGGCGCGGTTCCACGTCACGGGAAAGCTCCAGCACCACGCGCAGCCCCCCGCCGTCACGCGAGCCGCTACGTACCGTGGAGATGGCGCTACCCGACAAGTCGAGCTGGGCGAGATCCGTATTGAGCTCGCTGCGATCGAGGTCGATGACCAACCGCCGTGGATTGTCCAGCATGAAGACATTGGCTTCGGCATCGGTTGAAAGGTCGAATACCAGGCGGGCATGGTCGGGAGCCGCCCAAAGGCGAATATTGTCGACCTGGGCAGCTTGAACGAGAGTGGTCATCCACAGCAGTACGAAAAGCAGCAGACCAAGGCAACTGCGGTAAATGAGACTCAGCTTACCGTCTTGGCCCAAGGGCAAGGATCGAGTGATCATCACGGCGTTTCACGCTCTCCATTGCAAATCAGATCGGTCAGGGCGGGCTCCAGACGCAAGGCCTCGAGCACCGTTCGTCCATGGGGAGTGTTGGCCACGAGCCGGGCTTCACGTCCGTCGCCGCACAGTGCCAGGGCCACGTTCAGGTCGGGGAGCGGCAGCCAGCCTTCGCCCTGGCTTGGCCACTCGACGATACAAAGCGCATCGTCGGCGAACAGATCGCGGCCACCGATGAACTCGAGCTCTTCGGGGTCGCCCAGGCGGTACAGGTCGAAATGGTAGATCAGGCCGCCCTCCAGCTCGTAGGGCTCGACCAGCGTGTAGGTCGGACTCTTGACGGCCCCGGCATGCCCATAGGCTCTCAAGATGCCACGAGCCAGCGTCGTCTTGCCGGCACCCAGCTCACCTTCGAGATAGAGGCGCCCCCGCCCCTTCAGGGCTCTACCCAGGCACTGCCCGAAGACGACCTGGCGGTCTTCGTCATCGAGTCTTATGCGCATCATGGCCCCCGGAAAACGTAGCTAACCCCGGCACGAAACCGGGATTGACGATGACTCGCGCATAGGATGCCAGATCGGCCGCCAGCAGGCCACGCTCCCCCGCATCACGCACCGCCATGTCGGCGGCCATGGCATGTACCATGACGCCGAGCCTGGCAGCCATTTCCAGCGGCAGACCCTGCGCCAGCAGCGCCCCAAGCATACCCGAGAGAACGTCGCCCATGCCCCCCGACGCCATACCGGGATTACCATAGGGACACACCGCCAGGCTTTCCGGTCCCGCTATCAAGGTGCCGGCTCCCTTGAGCACGATCACACCGCCGTAGCGGCGCTGAAGCTCGCTCGCCGCCGCGGGTCGGTCGGCCTCCACGTCCGCGGCACGACAGCCCAGCAGACGTCCCGCCTCCCCCGGATGAGGCGTGAGTATCCAGTCATCGCGACGCTGACCGGTGAAATGAGAAGCCAGCAGGTTTAGCCCATCGGCATCCACCACCAGCTGACGGGTGGCGCTCAGCGCCACCTGCAGCATGCCCTGCCCCCACGCCGCCTGCCCCAGGCCCGGCCCGACTACCAGCACGTCGGCCTTGTCCGGCAACGCCCCCAGCTCGGCGGCACCGCGGAGGCCATGTACCATCACCTCGGGGCGATAGGTCAGGCAGGCCGTGACGTGCTCCGGGGCGGTCGCCAAGCTGATCTTGCCGGCACCCAGGCGCGCCGCCGCCTCACTGGCCAGCAGCGCCGCACCGCCGAAGCCCGGCGCTCCGCCCAGCACCAGCACATGCCCCATGTCGCCCTTGTGGGCATCGCGGTGACGCGCAGGCAACCACGCATTAACCAGCTCTTGATCGAGCAAATCCGCGGCCGGTCTGAGGTCGGCATGGCTACGTGCATCGACCCCCAAGGCTCGGAAGTGCACCTCACCGACAAGCGCCGGCGCCCGCCCGGTATGCAGGCCGATCTTGTCGCCGATGAAAGTGACCGTGCGGGTGGCACGCACCGCCACGCCGAGCTCGGCGCCGGTATCGGCGGCCAACCCGCTGGGGATGTCGATGGCCAGCACCGGCAGGCCGCTGGCATTGATCGCCTCGATGGCATCGCGGTACTCGCCGCCAACCTCACCGCTGAGCCCGGTACCGAGAAGCGCATCGACGATCACTTCGCCACGAAAAACGACATCCGTGCGCCAGGTTTCCCGCCCGACTCCAGCAGCCGTGGCCATCTCGGCGGCCCGTGCCGCGTCGCCTTCGAGCGCTTCTGTCGGCTTGAGAGCGATGCGCTGCACCTCGACACCCGCCACCGTCGCCAGGGCAGACAGCACGTGGCCATCGCCACCGTTATTGCCGCCTCCGCACAGCACGCTGATGCGTCTGACACCGGGCCAGCGAGCCTTGAGACTCTGCCAGGCGGCTGTCGCGGCCCGCTGCATCAGGGCGAATCCCTCGATGCCGCTGTCAATGGTACGTCGGTCCAGCTCACGTACCTGCTCGGCGCGATACAACGGACGCAGCATGACCTGTGATCGTTCTGAACGGTTATCCGACACCCCGTGTCTCCCTGGCGGCATTGCTTTATGATGCGAGTGTAAGCTGCATGGCGCTCTCGCCAATCCCCACGCTACGTTTTTACCCGGTTTTTTCTCGATCATGACCTCCCCCGCAATCCTGGAAGACAGCGCGCTGGAAGAGTTGGCCGCCACCATCAAGACGTGGGGGCGTGAGCTCGGCTTCCAGCAGGTGGGCATCGCCGACATCGATCTGGCCGAGGACGAGCGCCACCTGCTGCGCTGGCTGGATGCCGGTTTCCAGGGCGAAATGGGGTTCATGGCCAAGCATGGCACCAAGCGTACCCGGCCCGAGGAACTTGTTCCCGGTACCCTGCGGGTAGTCAGCGCGCGCCTGGACTACCTGCCGGCGGACGTCGAAAGCGCCAAGGTGCTGGGACAACCGGAAACGGCCTATGTCTCACGCTATGCGGTGGGCCGCGACTATCACAAGCTGATGCGCAAACGCCTGGCCACCCTGGCCAGTTGGATAGAGGAGCGCGTCGGCCCCTTCGGCTACCGCGCCTTCGTCGACTCGGCGCCGGTGATGGAGCGCGCCCTGGCGCGCAAGGCCGGGCGGGGCTGGGTGGGCAAGAACGCCATGCTGCTCAATCCCCGGGCGGGCTCGCTGTTCTTTCTCGGCGAACTCTACGTCGACTTGCCGCTGCCCGTCGACCCGCCCTTCGACAGTGAACACTGCGGCAACTGCAGCGCCTGCCGCACGGCCTGTCCCACCGAAGCCATCGTCGAGGACAAGGTGGTCGACGCCCGCGCCTGCATCTCCTATCTCACCATCGAGCTGTTCGGCAGCATCCCGGAGCGCTTTCGCGAAGCCATGGGCAACCGCGTGTTCGGCTGCGACGACTGTCAGCTGGTCTGCCCCTTCACCCGCTTTGCCAAAGCCACGGCGGAAGCCGACTTCTCACCTCGCCACGATCTGGATCGTGCCAGCCTGGTGTCGCTGTTCGCCTGGGGTGAGGAAGAGTTCCTCGACAAGACCGCCGGCAGCCCGATTCGCCGCATCGGCTACGAGCGCTGGTTGCGCAACCTGGCGGTGGGGCTGGGCAACGCGCCCTGGAGCGAGAGCGTGGAAGCGGCCCTGCGCGCCCGCCTCGCCTTCCCCTCCGACCTGGTGCGCGAGCACGTGCGCTGGGCGCTCGAACGGCAGCGGGAGAAGCGTGGCAGGCTGATTGCGAGCGCCTGACCGGGGTGCCCCAAGGCTTTACAGGCAATATCCCTTCGATGGACCGCGCTTTACCGGCGACAGCTCTTCGAGGAGGCGCTGTGAACCCATCCCTGGGCGCTACATTTGCCATCCATGGCAAATGACCTCCTCTTCGAGCTGACCCCGGCGCCGCTCCCCCTTAGCGGGGCCAGCCAGGGTAGCCACGGGATCACTCCTCCTCGTCGCGCTCGCTGCCGGCCAAGCGCAGGAACGTATTGCGATAATGTCCCAACTCCGCCACCGACTCGCGAATGTCATCCAGCGCCTGGTGGGTATTGCGCTTGCTGAAGCCGGCCAGCGCGCCTGGATTCCAGCGTTTGGCCAGCTCCTTGAGGGTCGAGACGTCCAGATTGCGGTAGTGAAAGAAGGACAGCAGCTCGGGCATCTCGCGTTCGAGGAAGCGCCGATCCTGATGCACGCTGTTGCCGCACATGGGCGAGGAGCCGGGGACGACGTAGGCCTTGAGAAACGCGAGAGTCTGCCGCTCGGCTTCGGCGGTATCGACTTGGCTTTGCTTGACGCGCTCGACCAGGCCCGACTCACCGTGGGTCTTCTGGTTCCAGTCGTCCATGGCGGCGAGAAGCGCATCGGACTGATGCACCGCGAACACCGGACCCTCGGCAATCAGATTGAGTTCGCCGTCGGTAATCAGCGTGGCCACCTCGATGATGCGTTCACGCTCGGGGTCGAGTCCGGTCATCTCGAGGTCGATCCATACCAGCAGGTCTTCTCGCGGCGCGGGGGTATTCGCCATTGAATAAAACTCCAGGTTGAAGGGCGCGGCGGGACAGGCCGAGCCACGCTGGGTACAATGCCCCTATTGTAACGATCTTCGGGTGCCCATGAGCAAACGCAAGTTGAGCCGCCAGCAGCGCTGGCGAATCGAGAAGGTACAGGCCGAAAGGTCCAGGCGCGCCGAGCAGCGCGATGCCAAGGATGAGCATAAGCTCAACGCTGGCGAATACGGCCCTGAGCAGCCTGGTCGCGTCATTGCCCATTTCGGTCGTACCCTCGATGTACTGGGCAGCGAGAGCCTGGATACGGTTCGTTGTCACCTACGCGCCAACCTAGAAGGGCTGGTAACGGGCGACCGGGTCGTCTGGCGCGCCGCCTACGACCCGGCTGGTAACGTAGTGGATGGCGTGGTGGTGGCCCGCAGCGAGCGGCAGAATGTACTGGAACGCCCCGACCCTCGCGGCCTGCTCAAGCCGGTGGCAGCCAATATCGATCAGATACTGATCGTGTTCGCCGTGGAACCCGCCCCGCACCCCAATCTGATCGACCGCTATCTGGTGGCCGCCGAGGCCACCGGCATCGCCCCGGTGCTGGTACTCAACAAGATCGACCTGCTACCCGACGATGGGGGCGAGCTGCGCGCGCTGCTGGCCCGCTACGAGGCACTGGGTTACCCGGTGGTATCAACTACCACCGCCCGTGACTATGGGCTGGATGCCCTGCTGGAGCGCCTGGACGGGCGCACGTCGGTATTCGTCGGTCAGAGCGGCGTTGGCAAGTCGTCGTTGATCGACCGTCTGCTGCCCCATGAGTCACTGCGCATCGGCGCGCTGTCGAAGGATTCTCGCAAGGGCACCCATACCACCACTACGGCCCGGCTCTACCAGTTGCCGGCCGCCGACGACGCCGAGCTGATCGACTCGCCGGGGATCCGCGAATTCGGCCTGATCCATCTGGACGAGCAGCAGGTTGCCGAAGGCTTCATCGAGTTTCGCGACTTCCTGGGTCGCTGCCGCTTTCGCGACTGCAGCCACCGCCAGGAGCCGGGCTGCGCCCTGCTCGAAGCCGTCGAACGCGGCCACATTCATCCCCAGCGCTTTGCCAGCTACCGCCATATCGTCGATAGTCTCAACGAGACCTGATTCGGCCGCATCGCGACAAGACCAAGGAGAGCGCCATGAGTTCCGAAGAGAATCTGCTACCGCTGATCGTCGAGCCCGAGCAGCTCGCCGAGCACTTGGACGACCCACAGCTGCTGATCGTCGACGTCCCGCTGCGGACGGAAAGCTATGAAGAGGGCCACGTGCCTGGCGCCGTTCTACTGGACTTCCGCCGTCTGATGCGCGGCGAGGGTGAGGTGCCCAACGAGTTGCCGAGCACCGAGGCGCTGTCGAAGCTGTTCTCATCACTGGGGCTCACCCGCGATACCCACGTGGTAGCTTACGACGATGAGGGAGGTGGCTGGGCCGGACGCCTACTGTGGACACTGGAGCTGATCGGCCATACCCGCTACTCCTACCTCAACGGCGGCATCCACGCATGGCGCCAGGCTGCCCAGCCGGTCGCCCATGAGCCGAGCCAGCCGACTCCCAGCGACTACGAAGCCGAGATTCTGCACCCGGAGGTGGCCATCGATCGACTGGAGCTGCAAGAGCGGTTGCACGAGAAAGGCTTCGCGATATGGGACGCTCGCTCACCGGCGGAGTACCGGGGCGAGAAAGGCGAGAACAAGCAGCTCGGCCATATTCCCGGCGCGGTCAACATGGAGTGGACCGAGGCCATGGACAAGGAGCGTGCGCTGCGTATTCGCGATTACGCCGAGCTGATCACCGAGCTCGAGGCACTGGGGCTCACGCCGGATATGGAAGTGGTCACTCACTGCCAGAGCCACCACCGCAGCGGCTTTACCTGGCTGGTAGGCAAGGCGCTGGGCTTCGAGAAAATACGCGGCTACGCCGGCTCCTGGAAGGAGTGGGGCAACCGCGACGATACGCCGATAGAGAAGTAAACTACGCCCTCATCGCTGGGCGGTCATGCGAGGCGATTCGCGACAATCGAGAACGAAACCCTGGCCTTCGGGAGCCGGGTGACGCGCCGGGCAGGATCAAGGTCCCTCTTGCCTGCCCTAAATCGACATCCCTGTCGATTTGCGCTACCCGGCTCCCTCAAGCCAGCGTCCTCGACAACGTCGCTTCACTGCCTCACAGACCGCACAAAATTTGCCTGCATGGAATGGACTTACCTTGTCTCTCGCCAAGTTCTTCGCCCTGATCCAGTATCCGATTCCCCACCATCTGCTGTCGCGGCTGGTGGGTTGCCTGGCCGAATGCCGTGTGGCCTGGCTCAAGAATGCGCTGATCCGCGCCTTCATCAAGGCCTTCAAGGTCGATATGGGCGAGGCCGCCGAGCCGGATCCCACCGCCTATGCCACTTTCAACGACTTCTTTACCCGGGAGCTGAAGCCGGGCGCTCGCCCCCTGGGTAAAGGGCTACTCTCACCCGCCGACGGCAACCTTTCTCAATTCGGCCCCATCGAGGCCGACAAGCTGCTACAAGCCAAGGGGCACCGCTTCTCGGTGATCGACCTGCTCGGCGGCGATGCCGACGCTGCGCGACGCTACAGCGGCGGCAGCTACGCCAACGTCTATCTGTCGCCCAAGGACTACCACCGCGTACACATGCCGTTGGCCGGCACCCTAACCGAAATGGTCTACGTGCCGGGGCGGCTGTTCTCGGTCAACTCGGCCACGACGGACCATGTACCCAATCTTTTTGCACGCAACGAGCGCCTGGTGTGCCATTTCGATACCGAATACGGCCCCATGGCGCTGGTGCTGGTCGGTGCGATGATCGTGGCTGCAATCGAGACGGTGTGGGCCGGACAGATCACCCCGCTCTCCGGCCAGGTGCAGCGCATCCGCTTCGACAAGCCGATTCATCTGGAACGCGGCGCGGAGATGGGCCGCTTCAAGCTCGGCTCCACGGTGGTGATGACCTTCGCCGGCCAGGTCGACTTCGACGCCGCCCTGGCACCCAAGACCAAGGTCAGCATGGGCCAGTCGCTGGGTGGCTTCCCGAAGCGAAATACGCCCGACTTCGTCTAGGTGCTCTTAGCAACGCGGCGTGGCGAAGGCCATCACTTCGGCAACGCTCGCCCTGCCCAGGGCGAGCTGGATCAGCCGGTCGATGCCGAGCGCCACGCCGCTGCCTGCCGGCATGCCGTGCTCGAGTCCAGCTAGCAGGCGTATGTCGATGTCCACCTCCGGCAGCCCCAAACCCCGCCGTGCGGCATTGTCCTCGATAAAACGCGCACGCTGCTCATCGGCATCGGTGAGTTCGTCATAGCCGTTGGCGAGCTCCAGTCCGCCGAGATAGACCTCGAAGCGCGAGGCGACCCACTGGCCGTCCTCGGTATCGCGATGGCGCCGCGCCAAGGCCGCCTGGCTCGCTGGGTAGTCCACTACCACGTCCAGCCCCTCGCGCCCCAGATTGGGCTCGATGATCAGACTCATCAGCAGATCGAGGCAGTCGTCGTGCTCGGCATCGTGCATGTCGAGTCCGCCGCGCTCACTTGCAGTTCGGCGCAGCGCATCGATCTCGACGGTGAAGGGGTCGAATCCCAACGCCTCGCGGAACAGCTCGCGATAACGTCGCCGTCGCAGCGGGCCGGGATCGCGACCAAGCACATGGCGAATCAGCCCCGCCGTTTCCTCGATCAGGTCGTCAAGTAAGAGGCCCGGGCGATACCACTCCAGCATGGTGAATTCGATATTGTGGCGGCTGCCTACCTCGCCGTCACGGAAGCTGCGCGCCAGCTGAAAGATCGGCCCTGAACCTGCGGCCAGCAGCCGCTTCATATGGAACTCGGGAGAAGTCTGCAGCCACAGCCGCTCGCGCCCGGCAGGCGTTGTCGCCTCGAGGGACAGCGAGGCCAGGTGCACGTCGGTGCTGCCGCCGTGTCCCAGCACCGGCGTCTCCACCTCCAGCACGCCGCGCGCGGCGAAGAACGCCCGCACCTCGGCCAGCAGCCTTGCTCGCCCGCGCAGCGTCTCGATACTCGCCGTGGGGCGCCAGTCAGTCGTCATACTCTACTACCTCCCAGCAACAAGAAAGCCACGCCCTTGGAGCGTGGCCTACATTGGGCAGCAAGAAACCGCGGCTTGCCGGCGACAGGTCTACGATAGGGCGCTGTGAATACCTCCCTGTACGCTACTTTTGCCATCCATGGCAAAAGACCCTCTCTACGACCTGCCCCCTACGCCGCTAACCGCACAAGCCGTCCTAGCGCCCTCTCCGAGCGATGCTCAGACGAGGCGAATCCCGAGTAAGGCAGCGGAGTTTAGCAGCGCTAAATGAGCAAGCCGTCTCGGGATTCAACGACGTATGAGCAAGCGCAGGAAGGGCTGCAGCTCAAGCGCGGGAGACGTAGTCACCAGAGCGCGTATCGACTTTCAGCACTTCGCCCTGGTTGATGAACAGCGGCACCCGCACCACGGCGCCCGATGAGAGCGTGGCCGGCTTGGAGCCGCCCTGGGCGGTGTCGCCCTTCAGGCCCGGGTCGGTCTCGACCACTTCCAGCTCGATGAAGTTGGGCGGCGTCACGCTGATGGCATTGTCGTTCCACAGCGTCACGGTGTAGGCCACCTGCTCCTTGAGCCACTTGACGGTGTCGCCCAGCGCCTTCTTCTCGACGGCGTACTGCTCGAAAGAGCCGTCGGTTTTCATGAAGTGCCACATGTCGCCGTCGTTGTAGAGGTATTCCATCTCGAGATCGATGACGTCGGCGCCTTCGAGAGACTCCCCCGACTTGAAGGTGCGCTCCCACACACGCCCGGTGATCAGGTTGCGCAGCTTCACACGGTTGAACGCCTGCCCCTTGCCTGGCTTGACGAATTCGTTCTCGACGATGGCGCAGGGGTCACCGTCGAGCATCACCTTCAGACCGCCCTTGAATTCGTTGGTAGAATAGTTAGCCATGTTGCCTCTCGAATGATCGGGCGCGCCGCAGCAGGCTCTGGGCGCGCAAAAGAACCGAATCGACGAGGATTCGAGCCCTCGCCCCTTTGTGACTGGTGTGCCGCATGATAACCCGAAGCTCCGCCCTTTTGCAGAGAGCGGAATCGACCTGTGCTGAAGTCGCTCCTCTGGCGCTGCAGAGCCTCTGGCAGACCCAGCTGTCGCGGGCGATCCGAGACCCGCGCGAGCTGTGCCGAAGGCTGGGATTGGATGACAGCTGGCTACCCGGCGCCGAGCAAGGCCACGCTCTGTTCGAGGTGCGCGTACCCGAGGCGTTCCTGGCCCGCATGCGGCACGGCGACCCCGCCGATCCCCTGCTGCGCCAGGTGCTGCCGCTTGCTGCCGAAGGCGTACCCCTACCGGGCTACGTGTCCGATCCACTTGCCGAGGCCGAGCATACGCCGGGGCCGGGGCTGATCCACAAGTACGCCGGGCGGGTGCTGCTGATCGCCAGCCCCGTCTGCGCCGTGAACTGCCGCTACTGCTTCCGTCGCCACTTCCCCTATAGCGACAACAGCCCTTCCCGCGCTCAGTGGGAGCTAACTCTGGATATCCTGAGGCAGGACACCACGATTCACGAGGCGATTCTCTCCGGCGGCGACCCTCTGGCCGCCAGCGACCGCCAGCTGGGCTGGCTGGTCGAGCGCCTCGAAGCCATTCCCCACCTTAAGCGGCTACGCATCCATACCCGCCTGCCGGTGGTGATTCCCGACAGGGTCGATGACGCTCTGGTCAGCTGGCTCGGCAATACGCGGCTGCAGAGAGTGATGGTGCTGCATATCAATCACGCCCAGGAGATCGACGACGCCATGGTCAAAGCCTGTGCCCGGCTCAAGCGGGCTGGCGTCACTCTGCTCAACCAGAGCGTGCTGCTGCGCGGCGTCAACGATTCGGTGGAGGCGCTGGCCGAGCTCTCCGAGCGACTGTTCGAGGCAGGCGTACTGCCCTACTACCTGCATGTGCTCGATCCGGTAGCGGGCGCGGCACATTTCGACGTACCAGACGCAGAGGCCCGCGAACTGGTCGCGGGCCTTAGAGAGATACTGCCGGGTTTCCTGCTGCCCCGGCTGGTCAGGGAGATCCCCGGCGAGGCGAGCAAGACACCGCTGTAGCTGACAACCACGGCACAAGCAGCGTCGGGGACAGGTCGGTTACTTAACGTCTGCCAAGCTCTCCGCAGTCACATTCGCCGCCGCCGGCTGGGTGGAAACATGACGGTTGATAGCGCTCATCACCGCCTTCATCGAGGCGCTGGTGATACTCTCATCGTTACCCACACCGAACACCGCCTTGCCATCGATGCGCACCTCCACGTAGGCGATCGCCTCGGCGTCGGCGCCCTGCCCACGTGAGTGCTCGTGGTAGTCGATGATCTCCACGTCGTGGCCGGCCGCGCCCAGAGCCTTGATGAAGGCCGCCAGCGGACCGTTGCCCTCACCGCGGATGGCACGCTGCTCGCCACGCTCGTCGATGCTGGCCTCGAGCTTCACCTTGGGGCTGTCGGCTTCAGAGGCGAGGCGATGGTTGATCAGCGCATAAGGGGTCGTGCGCTCCAGGTACTCGTCGGCGAAGGCCTGATAGATCATCTGCGAGGTGATCTCGCGCCCGGTCCGATCGGCCACCTCCTGCACCACCTGGCTGAATTCGATGGAGAGCCGACGCGGCAGTTCGATACCGTGCTCCTGCTCGAGCAGATAGGAGACCCCGCCCTTGCCCGACTGGCTGTTGACGCGAATCACCGCCTCGTAGCTGCGGCCTACGTCCAGGGGATCGATGGGCAGGTAAGGTACCTCCCACATAGCATCCGGGTTGGCACGGCGCTCGGCCATGCCCTTCTTGATGGCGTCCTGGTGGGAGCCGGAGAAGGCGGTGAAGACCAGGTCGCCGACGTAAGGATGGCGCGGGTGAACCGGCAGCTGGTTGCAGTACTCCACCTCGCGCATGATCGGCGTGATGTTGGAGAAGTCGAGCCCGGGGTTCACGCCCTGGGTATAGAGGTTCATGGCCAAGGTGACGATGTCGACGTTACCGGTGCGCTCGCCATTGCCGAACAGGGTGCCCTCTACGCGATCGGCCCCGGCCATCAGGGTGAGCTCCGCCGCCGCCACGCCGGTTCCGCGGTCGTTGTGCGGGTGAACGCTGACGATCAGGTGATCGCGATTCTTCACGTTACGGCAGAACCACTCCACCTGGTCGGCGTAGTTGTTGGGCGTGGCCGCCTCCACGGTAGCCGGCAGATTGACGATCATCGGCTTCTCGGCCGTGGCGCCGTAGGCTTGCATCACCGCCTCGACCACCTCTTTGGCGAAATCCATCTCGGTGGTGGTGAACAGCTCCGGTGAATACTGGAAAGTCCAGTTCGTCTCCGGCGCCGCCGCCATCAGCTCGCGGATCTGCGTGGTGGCGTCCACGGCGATGCCGATGCACTCTTCCCTGCTGACGTTGAACACCACCCGTCGGAACACAGGATCGGTAGCGTTGTATACGTGAACGATAGCGTTCCTGGCGCCCTCGAGGGCCTCGAAGGTACGTTCGATCAGATGCGGACGCGCCTGGGTCAGTACCTGGATGGTAACGTCGTCGGGTATTCTGTTCTGCTCTATCAGTGCCCGCACGAAATCGAAGTCGGTTTGCGACGCCGAGGGGAAACCGACCTCGATCTCCTTGAAGCCGATCTTCACCAGCAGGTCGAAAAAGCGCTGCTTGCGCTCCTGATCCATGGGATCGATCAACGCCTGATTGCCATCACGCAGATCGACGCTGCACCACAGCGGCGGCGTTTCGATGCGTCGGCTCGGCCATTGACGGTCGGGCAGGTCGACGGCAACGAAGGGGCGATATTTGGCGGCGGGGTTGTCGAGCATCATGGCGGTTTTCTCCCAGGCTGGCGGCATTCAGAAACGACGACGCCCCGGCTGCATGGAGCATACCGGGGCGTCGAGGCAATGGACGAAACACGCTACGCGACCGATGAATGTCACGGTTAAACGGCGTACGTAGCGAGAAGCGATTCGGTTGGTTGACATCTTGGTACCTCGACTGACCTGGACAAAAACGCGATGCGCGACGCATCGCCCGGCGCTCAAAGGCCGGCTAGTAGTCGTAGGTTCAGGCTGAGGTAGCAAAATGTCGTGTTCATACTCTCTAGAAAATCAGCATGTGCGACGCTTGTCAAGGCACGCTTCCGTTTTCAGCCTGCCGCCACCATTCGAGAAGCCGAGGTGGCGCGGCCTCTTCCGACACCGTCAACGACCAGAGAGCGTCCCTGCTCGCATCCTCTATGCTCAGGCAAAAGCGGCGGCGATCGGCACCCGGCGCCGCCGCTTCGGCCTCATTGAGGCTCGACAGCAGCTGCCAGAGCTCGTCACGCTGCGCTTTGCTGTAGTGAGCGCAGTGGATGCAACGCGGGCGCGCCAGACCAGGGAAATGCGCTACCCCCCCTTCACGCCGCAGCCAGACCACGCTGGCCTCGGTCAGCTCAGGCGGCCGACTCACGGCAGCACCCCGACCTGCCGCCAACCTTCACGTGCCGCCATCGCTTCCTCGCTCGCAGCACCATAGCGGCGCGCGGCGTTGTCCAACGTCAACATGGCGAACGTAGTGAACTCAGCGTCCTGCCTTAGGCGCCGGTCGACCAGGGTGTCATACCAGATTTGTCCGGCCCGTTCCCAGGCCTTGCCACCCAAGGCCATGGCGGTAAGCTGGAAGGCCCTGTTGGGGATCCCCGAATTGATGTGTACACCACCGTTGTCCGCCTCGGTCATCACGAAGCTGTCCATATGGTCGGGTTGCGGGTCGCGCCCCAGCAAGGGGTCGTCGTAGGCGGTGCCGGGCCGGGCCATGGAGCGCAGGGCGCGACCTTCGACGCGCTCGGTGAATAGTCCCTTGCCGATCAGCCAGTCCGCCTCGTCGACGCTCTGCTCCAGCTGTCGCTGCCTGACCAGGCTGCCGAACACGTCGCACAGCGACTCGTTGAGCGCCCCGGACTGACCGGCATAGGCCAGCGCGGTTTCGTGCTGGATGACGCCGTGAGTCAGCTCATGGGCCACGATATCCAGCGCGATGGTGAAGCGATTGAACAGCTCACCGTCACCGTCGCCGAATACCATCTGCCGGCCATCCCAGAAGGCGTTCTCATAGTCCCTGCCGTAGTGAACCGTCGCCAGCAGTGCCATCCCGTGGTCGTCAATGGAGTGCCGCTGATATACCTCCCAGAACAAGCGGTAGGTCGCCCCCAGACCCAGGTAGGCCTCATCCACGGCGAGATCGCCACTGTCGCCCTGCCCTTCGCTTCTCACCAGCCGTCCAGGTAGCACCTCGCGCTGCTCGGCGGAGTGCACGTAGCGCGCCGGCTCGCCGCGCCGTGCGCTGCCCTGATGCAGACTGGCCGCTCCTGCGCGGGCGCGGAACTGCTGATCGACAAGCAGGGTATGTCGGGCGCTCTCGCGCAGATGGGTGGACCCACTTTTGGCGACACGCTCGAGCAGGTAGGGCGGTAGAAAGGTGCGCGTTCCCGAGGCTGAATGGTCGGTCATCCCTTACTCTCCTTCTGCCATGTGGCTCGACCGTCGAGCCTGCTCATTCGAGCATAGCGGAAGGTGGCAAGGAGTACGGCCTGAGCCGGCTAACGCTCGCGACGCTCCAGCATCGACTCCATACGCGACAGCTGATCGCGCAGCTGGCGGACATCGTTGCGCAACCCGTGCAGCTCGGCAGCCTCGCCTTCACCGCTCTCGAGCTCGATCTGGATGCTCTCCTTCTGCATCACGTCGAGCACGATGCCGATCATCATGTTGAGGAAGATGAAGGCATTGAGAAAGATGAAGGTAAGGAAGAATATCCAGGCGTAGGGGTAGTGCTCCATGGTGGGATAGAGCACCGCCGTGGCCCAGCTCTCGAAGGTGGCGACCTGGAACAGGGTCAGCATGGCCAGCGATATGTTGCCCCACAGTCGCTCATCGACATCGCTGAACAGGAAGCTGCCAACGGCGGCATAGATGTAGAAGATGATGAACATCAGCAGTGCCACGTAGCCCATGCGCGGTATGGACTTGAACAGCGCCGCCATCAGCATGCGCAGCTCGGGAATCATCGAGACCAGGCGCAGCACGCGGAAGATGCGCAGCAGCCGCGCCAGCAACACCATTTCCGAGTCATCCATGGGGATGAGGCTGGCGGTGACGATCAGAAAGTCGAAGACGTTCCAGCCCTTCTTGAAGAAGTCGCGCAGACGCCGCTCCGCGGCCATACGGATCAGGATTTCAACCAGGAAGAAGACCGTCACGGCCACGTCCAGCACCAGGAGCCACTGCTGGAAGCGCGACACTTCCTCGTAGGTCCTTGCCCCGATCAGCAGCGCGGAGAGCACGATGATGGCGATCACCGTGAGCTCGAATATCTTGTTGGCCCGCAACCGCTCGAAGCGGTCACGCCAGGTATCGAAGGAAGCGCTCATGGAAAGTCTCGACATACTCAGTGACAGGACAGACTAGCTCCCGACCGCAGGCCCACCGCCATTGCACAGGGTGGGCGGAGCGGCGTGATGGTAACACGACGAAGAGCGCCAAGACGCCCCCATCGACGGGAAGCTTCACCGCTCATTACGACAGCGAAACCTTTATTCACGCTCCCGGCCTTGTCGTGTTTACTTCACAGCACCTACTTTCAATGCATCAGGTGCACATGGAAAAGGAGGCCAGCACATGAGCGAAGAGAAACAACCCCCTCAGGAGCAGTCCCACCAGCCCGGCGCCGAGTACAAGATGGAGCCGCAGCCGGAATACATCCGCGAAAGCTATCGTGGCGCCGACAAGCTCAAGGACAAGGTGGCGATCATCACCGGCGGCGACAGCGGCATCGGTCGCGCCGTGGCGGTGCACTATGCCCGCGAGGGCGCCGACTGCGTCATCGTGCATCTGGAAGAGGATACCGATGCGCGTGACACGAAGTCCTTGGTCGAGGCGGAGGGACGTCGCTGTCTGGTACTCAAGGGCGACATAGGCGAGCCGTCGTTCTGCGACGAGATCGTCGACAAGACGCTTCAGGAGTTCGGCAAGTTGAACATCGTGGTACACAACGCCGCCGAGCAGTACGACTGGGACGACATCACCGATATCCCCCCCGACCAGCTTCAGCGCACCTTCCAGACCAACGTCTTCAGTCACTTCTACCTGACCAAGGCCGCCCTGCCCCATATGCATGAAGGCGATACCTTCATCTGCACCTCGTCGATCAATGCCTTCAAGGGCAATCCCACCTTGATCGACTACACCGCCACCAAGGGCGCCATCCAGGGGCTGGTGCGCTCTCTGGCAGTACCGCTGGCGGAGAAGGGTATCCGGATCAATTCCGTCGCCCCGGGGCCGGTGTGGACACCGCTGATCCCGGCCAGCTTCCCGGCGGATAAGGTCGCCTCCTTCGGCGGCCAGGTGCCGATGAACCGTGCCGGCCAGCCCTCCGAGATGGGCCCGGCCTACGTCTATCTGGCCTGTGAGGAGTCCTCCTACATGAGTGGGCAGACTCTGCACTTGAACGGCGGCGTGGTGCTCAATACCTGAGCCGATGCGGTGTACGAGGCTCGCTGTGGGCGAGTCCCCCATAGCACGAAGCCCGCCTCGATGAGGCGGGCTTCGTTGTACAGAACGGGCTCAGGTGGTGAGTTCGGCCGCAGCCAGCAGGCCCGTCAGCTCCTGAGCGTGGAGTGCGGCCTCGCGTCCGCGTGGCGTCAGGTAACCGCCATCGCCCTGGGTAACCAGGCCCTTGGCGTACAGCCGAGATGCGGCGGCAACAGCGCCGGGTGCCGCACTGCTGGCGTGGACCTTAAGGCCTTCGTGAGTGGTATCGAGGTTATACAGGCAGAGCAGGTTCAGCTCGTCCAGCAGCTCGGCGGAGAAATGCGCTTGGGCCATGGCGACCTCCGGAGAAATTGTTCCTTTGAGATAAGCTCTTCAGTCAGCTCCTTCGAAGGTACGCCAGTTACCGCCGCTTCACCAGTGACGCCGATCAACCCGCACGGCTTTCATCCTCCAGATCGCCTTCTCGATAGCCCATCAGGTAGAGCACCGCATCGATGCCCAGGGTCGAGATCGACTGACGCGCCTGGCTGCGTACCAGCGGCTTGGCCCGAAAGGCGATGCCGAGCCCGGCGGCGGCGAGCATCTTGAGGTCGTTGGCCCCGTCACCCACGGCGATGGTCTGTTCAATGGCGAGCCCCTCACGGGCCGCTATCTCGCGTAGCAGCTCGGCCTTGCGACTGGCGTCGAGAATGGGCTCGCGTACCTCGCCGGTGACCTTGCCGTTCTCGATCACGAGCTCGTTGGCGTGAATCTCGTCGAAGCCGAGCGTCTCTTGCAGGTGCCTTGCGAAGTAGGTGAAACCGCCGGAGAGAATGGCTGTGCGATAGCCCAGCCGCTTGAGATGCTTCATCAATCGCTCGACGCCATCCATCAGCGGTAGCTCCTCGGCGATTTCGGCGAGCACCGATTCATCGAGCCCCTTGAGCTTGGCCATGCGCTCACGGAAGCTCTGTTGGAAATCGAGTTCGCCGCGCATGGCGCGCTCGGTCACCGCCGCCACTTCATCAAAGACGCCATGACGACGAGCCAGCTCGTCGATCACTTCTGCCTGGATCAGGGTCGAGTCCATGTCGAAGCAGACTAGGCGACGATGGCGACGCCAGATGGAATCTTCCTGCAGGGCGATGTCTACGCCGTGCATGGCGCCCAGTGCCAGCGCCTTCTCGCGCAGGCTGTCGAGATCGACCTCGTCGCCGCGCAGCCAGCACTCCACGCAGGAGCCGAAGCGCGGTACACCGCCATCCAGCGGTTCACGCCCGGAGAGGCGATGAATCAGCTCCACGGTGAGGCCGTGCTCGGCAGTCAGCGCACCGACTTCGGCGAGAATGCCGGCAGGCAGGTGCGGTGCGAGCAGGGTCAGGATCAGCCGCGGCTCGCTGGCATGTGCGCTCCAGCGTTGGTAGTCATCTGCGCTGACCTGGATAGCCTGGACATCGAGCCCCAGGGTATCTCCGGCTTCGGCCAGCGCGCCTTCCAGGTCGCTGTCCTTCTCAAGGCCGACCAGTGCCTCGAGCGAGACCATGCCGAAGGTCACGCTCTGGTTGATGTCGAGCAGACGTGCGCCGCTGCGCGCCATTGCCTGGCCCAGGCCGGCCAGTTGGCCGGGTCGTGCCGCGCCGGTGGCGCGAATCAGCAGTCGTCGTGTCATTCCCCACACTCCAAGCGATCGACCTTTTGCAGGCCACGGGGCAACTTGCTGCCGCGTCGGCCGCGCTCGCCGCGATAATAGTCCAGTTCAGCGTCCTTGAGGGTCAGATGACGCTTGCCGGCATGAATGACCAGTGACGCCCTGGCGGGCACCAGGGCAATGTCGCGTACCAGCTCCTCACGTCGCGCTGCACGGGCGCCGGGAATGTCGATCATCTTGTTGCCCTTGCCCTTGGCCATCTCGGGCAGCTGTTCCAGCGGGAACAGCAGCAGACGCCCTTCGTTGGAGACCGACGCCACCCAGATGTCCTCACCTTCCGGCACACGCATCGGCGCCATCACCCGGCAACCCTTGGGCACCGAGAGAACCGCCTTGCCCGACTTGTTCTTGCCGATCAGCTCTTCTAGCTTGGCCACGAAGCCGTAGCCGCCGTCGCTGGCAAGCAAGTAGCGGGTCTCGGGGGGAGCCAGCATCAATCCGGCCATGTGGGCGCCGGCCACCACGTTGACTCGACCGGTGACCGGCTCGCCCTGACTGCGGGCGCTGGGCAGGTTGTGAGCGGCCAAGGTGTAGGCACGGCCGGTGTCGTCGAGCAGCACCAGCGGCTGGTTGGTCTTGCCGCGCACCGCCAGGGCGAAGCGGTCTCCGGACTTGTAGGAGAGCCCTTCCGGGTCGATGTCGTGGCCCTTGGCGGCACGAATCCAGCCTTTCTCGGAGAGCACCACGGTGATGGGGTCGGCCCCCATCAGCTCGACTTCCGATAGCGCCTTGGCCTCCTCCCGCTCGACGATGGGCGAGCGGCGCTCGTCGCCATGCTCGCGGGCCGCCTCACGCAGCTCTTCCTCGATCAGGTCGGTGAGCTTGGCCTCGCTGCCGAGCAGCTCCTTCAGATGCTTGCGTTCGGCTTCCAGCGCGTCCTGCTCGCCGCGGATCTTCATCTCCTCTAGCTTGGCCAGGTGGCGCAGGCGCAGCTCGAGGATCGCTTCGGCCTGACGGTCGGAGAGGCCGAAGGCGTCCATCAGGGCGCTCTTGGGCTCGTCCTCCTCGCGGATGATGCGGATAACCTCGTCGATATTGAGGTACGCGGCAAGCAAGCCTTCGAGGATATGCAGCCGGTCCTCGACCTTGCCTAGGCGATGCTCAAGACGGCGACGCACCGTACGGCGGCGGAAGGTGAGCCATTCGCCCAGCATGTCCGGCAGCGGCATCACCCGTGGTCGGCCGTCGAGGCCGATCACGTTGAGGTTGACGCGAATATTCTTCTCTAGGTCGGTGGTGGCGAACAGGTGCGCCATCATCGCCTCGATGTCGATGCGGTTGGAGCGCGGCTCGATCACCAGCCGGGTAGGCTCCTCGTGGGTCGACTCATCGCGCAGGTCGTCCACCATGGGCAGCTTCTTGGCCTGCATCTGCGCGGCGATCTGCTCGAGTACCTTGGAGCCGCTGACCTGATAGGGCAGCGCGGTGACCACCACCTTGCCCTCTTCCATCACGTAGCGCGCACGCAGTTTCACCGAACCGCGACCGCTTTCGTAGAGTTTGCGCAGGTCATCACGCGAGGTGATGATCTCCGCCGCGGTGGGGAAGTCCGGTGCCGGCAGGTACTCCATCAACTCGGCGGTAGTGGCCTCGGGATGGCGCAGCAGGTGGCAGGTGGCCTCGACCACCTCGTGCACGTTGTGCGGCGGGATGTCGGTGGCCATACCCACGGCAATGCCGGTGCCGCCATTGAGCAATACATGGGGCAGGCGTGCCGGAAGCACCACCGGCTCGTTCATGGTGCCGTCGAAGTTGGGGGTCCAATCGACGGTGCCCTGCCCCAGCTCGGCGAGCAGCACCTCGGCAAACTTCGACAGCCGCGATTCGGTATAGCGCATCGCCGCGAACGACTTGGGATCGTCGGGGCTGCCCCAGTTACCCTGGCCGTCGACCAGCGGGTAGCGGTAGCTGAACGGCTGAGCCATCAGCACCATCGCCTCGTAGCAGGCGCTGTCGCCGTGAGGGTGGAACTTGCCCAGCACGTCGCCGACGGTGCGCGCCGACTTCTTGTACTTGGCGCTGGCATTCAGCGCCAACTCGCGCATGGCGTAGACGATGCGCCGCTGTACCGGCTTCATGCCGTCGCCGATGTGGGGCAGCGCCCGGTCGAGAATGACGTACATCGAGTAGTCGAGGTACGCCTTCTCGGTGTATTCGCGTAGTGAGAGGCGCTCGACGTCGCCCTCCGCTACCTGGATATCCATGGTCATAAGGGGATCAGACCTCTATGTCTGCAAGGTTGCCGTAGTCTTCGAGCCAACTCTTGCGGTCGCCGGCGCGCTTCTTGGCCAGCAGCATGTCCATCATCTCCATGGTGCCGTCGCCGACCTCACGGGTGAGCTGCACCAGGCGGCGGGTTTCCACCGCCATGGTGGTTTCGCGCAGCTGCAGCGGGCTCATCTCGCCCAGACCCTTGAAGCGCTGCACGTTGGGCGTTCCGCGCTTACCCTCGAGGCGGCGCAGGATCGCCCCCTTTTCGCTCTCGTCCAGGGCGTAGTGCACTTCCTTGCCCAGGTCGATGCGGTAGAGCGGCGGCATGGCCACATAAACATGGCCGGCATCCACCAGCGCGGGAAAGTGGCGCACGAACAGCGCGCACAGCAGCGTGGCAATGTGCAGGCCGTCGGAGTCGGCGTCGGCGAGGATACATATCTTGTGGTAGCGCAGCTGGCTGAGGTCGTCGCTGCCCGGGTCCATGCCCACCGCCACGGCGATGTCATGGACTTCCTGGGAGCCGTAGATGTCGTGGCTGTCGACCTCCCAGGTGTTGAGGATCTTGCCGCGCAGCGGCAGGATCGCCTGGGTCTCGCGGTTGCGCGCCTGCTTGGCGCTGCCGCCGGCGGAGTCGCCCTCCACCAGGAACAGCTCGCCCTGGGCAGGGTCCTGGCCGGAGCAGTCGGCCAGCTTGCCGGGCAGCGCGGGGCCGGCGGTGACCTTCTTGCGCGCCACCTTCTTGGCACTCTTCTGGCGCCGCTGGGCAGCACTGATGACCAGCTCGGCCAACGCCTCGGCCTGGTCGACGTGATGATTGAGCCACAGCGAGAAGGCGTCTTTCACCACGCTGGAGACGAAGGCCGCCACGGTACGCGACGAGAGCCGCTCCTTGGTCTGGCCGGCGAACTGCGGATCGAGCATCTTCACCGAAAGCACGTAGGCGACGCGCTCCCAGAGATCTTCGGCGGTAAGCTTGACGCCCCGCGGTAGCAGATTGCGGTACTCGCAGAACTCGCGCAGCGCTTCGAGCAGGCCCGAGCGCAATCCATTGACGTGAGTGCCTCCCTGGGGGGTGGGAATCAGGTTGACGTAGCTCTCCATCAGCGTCTCACCGCCTTCGGGGAGCCACTGCACCGCCCAGTCGACCGCCTGCTCGTCGTCGGCAAAATGACCGATCAGCGGCGAAGCCGGAAGCACCTCGAAGCCGTCGGTCGCCTGAGCCAGGTAGTCGCGCAGGCCATCTTCGTATTGCCAAACACTCTCGGCGCCGTCGGTCTCGACCAAGGTGACCTTGAGACCCGGGCAGAGCACCGCCTTGGCCCGCAGCAGGTGTTTGAGACGCCCCATGGCCAGCCGGGGGCTGTCGAAATAGGACTCATCCGGCCAGAAGCGCACCAGGGTACCGGTGATACGCTTGGCCACGCTGCCGATCTCGGCCAGCTCCGACACCTTGTCGCCGTGCTCGAAGGCCATGCCATGACGAGCGCCGTCGCGCATCACCTCGACCTCCAGGCGCCGCGACAGAGCATTGACCACCGATACCCCCACGCCGTGCAACCCACCGGAGAAGCGATAGCTGGACTGTGAGAATTTTCCACCCGCATGCAGGCGGGTAAGGATCAGCTCGATCCCCGAAACGCCATGCTCTGGATGAATGTCGATGGGCATGCCGCGGCCGTCGTCGAGGACCTCGATACCGCCATCCTCGAGCAAGCGCACGCTGACTTCCCGGGCGTGGCCGGCCAGCGCCTCGTCGACGCTGTTGTCGATGACTTCCTGAACCAAGTGGTTGGGGCGGGTGGTATCGGTGTACATGCCGGGGCGCTTGCGCACCGGATCGAGACCGGAGAGAACTTCGATTGAGCTGGCACTGTACTGTGTCATGCGTGTCCCAAAGCCATTAGGAATTCGATTGCGCTCCCAGCGTGATCTCTGCGCATCCTTGCCGCCCGCCCTGCTTCACAGCGATGGGTCACCCCTGCGCCCGGCAGTTCGGTGCCAGACGGTGTCCGCCATGGGCCAGGATCGCCGGCAGATAGGCTTCCAGCGCGCTGAACACATGATCGCCTCCCGGATGCAGCACGGTCCTGGCGCCATGATAGAGCACAAAGGCGTCTGCCGGGTCCAGCGTCTCGTCGGCGCTGCCCAGCAGCAGCAGATAGCGCTCGGGTGAGACCCGCTGCGGCGTCAGCGCATCGAGCTCTTCCCGGTGGGCGCGTTCGATGGTGAAGCGCTCGCCGGTATGCTCGTTGGCGAAGGACTCACCCACCCACTCCGAGACCAGCCGCGCAGGTCGCACTGCCGGGTTGATCAGGACAGCCGGCAGTCCGTGGCGCTCGGCCAGGCAGGTAGCCAGAAAACCGCCCATGGAACTGCCAACCAATAGCGGATGCTTGCCCAGCCCTGCGAGCAGAGATTCCGCCCGCTGCAGAGCCGCCGCGGGGCGATGGGGCAGCTGAGGCGTCTCGCAGGGCAGCGACAAGGCATGACAGGCAGCGCGCATCAGTGCCGCCTTGGGCGAGCCGTAGCCGCTGTTGAAGCCATGCAAATAGAGTACGCCGCTGGCCGGGAGCGTTGTCATGGGCGCGGTCAGCATACCCAATCCACTGTATGGATTACCAGCCTGGCAGTTACATCGCTCCCCCTTCTCTTCAACGATCGCCCTCCTGCTCGGCAAGCCACACGGCTTCGATCAGCGCCCGAGTGGAAGCGTCCATTTTCTCGAGACCTTCATGCTCGGCCAGGATTTCTCCGGTTTCGCCGGCAATCTGCTTGCCCAGCTCCACCCCCCACTGGTCGAAGGGGTTGATGCCCCATATGGCGGCCTGGACGAACACCTTGTGCTCGTAGAGCGCAATCAACGACCCCAGAGTGGCAGGGGTCAGGCGGTCGAGCAGCAGGGTAGTAGAAGGCTGATTGCCACGGTAGCGCTTGTGCCCGGGGCGCTCACCCGACTCTTCGATGGCATCGTCGCCCAGCATCAGCAGCCGCGATTGAGCGAAGCAGTTGGCCAGCGTCAGGCGGTGCTGGGCCTTGAGATGATCGCGGGTGGCCGCGTCCTCGACGTCGTCGTAGCGCTTGAGCGGAGCGATGAAGTCACACACCACCGGCTGGGTGCCCTGGTGCAACAGCTGATAGAAGGCGTGCTGAGCGTTAGGGCCGAGCTGTCCCCAGAGTACCGGACAGGTGGCGTAGCTCACCTGACGACCATCGTGTGTTGACGACTTGCCGTTGGACTCCATCTCCAACTGCTCAAGATAGGCGGCGAAGTGCTCCAGGCGGCCGTCGTAGGGCAGGATCGAGTGGGCGCGAATATCGAGAAAGTTGACGTTCCAGATGCCTGCCAACGCCAGCAGCACCGGCAGGTTGTCAGCAAGCGGCGCCTGGGCAAAATGCTCGTCCATGGCGTGGGCACCGGCCAGCAGCTTGCGGAAATTGGCCATTCCGATCACCAGTGCGATGGGTAGCCCGATGGCGCCCCATAGCGAATAGCGGCCGCCGACCCACTCCCAGAACAGCAATTGGTTGGCGTCGACAATACCCCATTCACTCATCTTGTCGGGCTTGGCCGAGACCCCGACGAAGTGCTGGCGCATCACCATGTTCTCGTCCACCCCCTGGATGCCGTCGTTGACCAACCGCGCCATGAGCCAGTCGCGGGCAGTACGCGCGTTCGACAGCGTATCGATGGTGGTGAAGGACTTGGAGGAGATCACGAACAGCGTGGTCTCGGGGTTGAAGCGGTTGAGGTAGTCGGCGAGCTGCGAGCCGTCCATGGTGGAGGCGAAGTGCACCTCGACGTGATGAGCATCGGCGGGCCGATAGTCGGCCAGGGCGTGGGTCACCATCAGCGGGCCGAGATCGGAGCCACCCACGCCCAGGTTGACCACATCATGAATTGGCCGACCGGTGGCGCCGCGCCACTGGCGGGCGTGCAGCCGCTCGACCATGGTGGCCATGCGGTCCAGCGAGGCGTGCACGCCGGGCACCACATCCTCGCCATCGACAATCAATGAGGCCTCCGGGGGCAGGCGCAGGGCCGTATGCAGCGCCGGGCGATCCTCGCTGACGTTGACGTGCTCGCCGCTCAGCAGCGCCTGTATTCCTTCGGGCACGCCGGCCTCGCGGGCCAGGTCTAGCAGCATTTCGATCGTCGCTTCGCTCCAACGCTGCTTCGACAGATCGAGGGTCAGTCCCGCGGCCCGTCGCGCGAAGGCAGCGCCCCGCGTCTGGTCGATGAACAGTTGACTCAGATGCGCGCCGCGCATCTCCTGTGCATGTTCCATCAAACGCTTCCAGGCCACGGCCTGGTCGATGGGGGCTTGATTCATGGCAATCCTCCTTGACCTCTTGCGGGAGCTATCGCGTTGAGCTCTCACTGTGATATCCGGGCAAAATCCTTTCTCAGGCTAGCCTTGTATCCGCGTGTAAATCCACCGAAGGGTGATACCGATAGGAATAGGCTACTACAATCGATTTGGCCGCCAAGCCGTGACGCGCCGTGCAGCCGGCCGACAGCAAGCGTAGAATATCGGCCTGTTTCCCGTGACGGCCTGCTCATGAGTGACGCATCTTATCGCGACGCAATCTTTACCACACCCCTGGACCGGGTGGCACGCTTCTCGTTCGACGAACGAGTGGTAGCCTGTTTTCCTGACATGATTCGCCGTTCCGTGCCAGGTTACGGCCAGATACTCGGCATGCTGGGGCTCATCGCCGGCAGGCACCTGCGCCACGGCTCGCATGTCTACGACCTGGGTTGTTCGCTGGGCGCCGCCAGTTTGGCGCTGGCCGGCCAACTGCCGCCGGATGCCTTCCGTCTCACCGCGGTGGACCTCTCTCCCGCCATGGTGGCGCGCGCACGTGAAACCCTCGCCGCCGAGTGCCCCGAACATGCCATCGATGTCATCGAAGGGGACATTCGCCATCTCGACTACCGGCCATCGGGCATGGTGATACTCAACTTTACCCTGCAGTTCCTGCCTCCCGAAGACCGTGACGCAGTGATCGAGGCGCTCTATGACACCCTCGAGCCCGGTGGGGTACTAGTGTTGTCGGAGAAGATCGTCGCCGAGGACGAGCAGGACAACGCCTGGCTGGTAGAGCGCTACCACGACTTCAAGCGCGCCAACGGCTACAGCGAGCTGGAGATCAGCCAGAAGCGCAACGCCCTGGAAAACGTACTGGTCCCCGACACCCTCTCCGCTCATCAAGCCCGCCTGGCGCGCGCCGGCTTCGCCCGCAGCCAGGTGTGGTTCCAGTACCTCAACTTCGCCTCGCTGATCGCCTTCAAGCCGTGAGGAGCTGGCCATGAGAGGGATGCCATGAACGCCTGGATCTGGCTTGGCGTTGTCGCGCTCACGCTCTACCTGGCAACGCTCTGGTGGCATTCGCGCAAGCCGCTGCCCCCCGGCCTCGGCGTCGAGGGCAAGTGGCGCTCTCCCTGTACCCCCAGGCTGCTGATCGACGAGACCTTTGTCGACGCCGACGGCCAGCGCCACTGCCGCCAGCAGATCTTCGACGAGATATTGCGCCTGATCGGCCAGGCCGAAACGCTGGTGGTACTGGATATCTTTCAGTTCAACGACCCCGCCGACGACCGCCAAGACTGCCATCGCCAGATATCGGCGGCGCTGCGCGATGCCCTGCTGGCCCGCAAGCGACAGCGTCCCGATGTCGAGATGGTGGTGATCACCGACCCCATCAACGCCGTTTATGGCGGCCGCGAGCTTAGTCACCATCGAGCGCTTGAAGCGGCCGGCATCCGCATCGCCACCACCGACCTGACCATCGGCCGCGACCCCAACCCCAGCTGGAGCGCGCTGTGGCGGCTGTGCTTGCGCTGGATGCCCCACTCACCCCGCGGCGGCTGGCTACCCAATCCGATCGGCCCCGGCAAGGTCGGCCTGCGCAGCTACCTGGCGCTGCTCAACCTCAACGCCAACCACCGCAAGACGCTGGTGGTCGATGAGGGCAAGCACTGGACCGCCGTGGTCAGCTCGGCCAACGCCGACGACGGCAGCAGCGACTACCGTGACATGGCGCTGCGCGTCTCCGGCGATATCGCCCTCGACCTGCTCGCCTCAGAGCGGGAGATCGCCGCCCGCAGCGGCGTCATCATCGACCACGTCCAGCCGCCGGCGGCAGGCCCCGACGCGAGCGGGCCTGTGCCACGCCTGCGGCTGCTCAGCGAGGGGGCCATCAAGCGTGCCCTGCTGGCGATCATCGATGACGCCCGCGCCGGCGAGCGACTCGATATCGAGGTACTCTACCTCTCCCACCGCGGTGTGATCGCGGCGCTGGCCAGGGCCATGGCGCGCGACGTGCAGGTGCGCGTACTGCTCGACCCCAACCACCACGCCTTCGGCGTCTCCAGCAGCGGCATACCCAATCGCCAAGCGGCCAGCGACCTGCTGGCCGCCGGCATCCAGCTGCGCTGGAGCGATACTCATGGCGAGCAGGCCCATAGCAAGATGCTTCTGCGCCACGCCAGCGAACGCCCCGCGCGCCTGCTGCTGGGCTCGGCCAACTACACCCGGCGCAGCCTCGACGACCTCAACTTCGAGGCCGATCTCGAGTGGGTCGCCGGCGCAGATGATCCGGTGATCGCAGCGGCCCGCGCGGCCTTCGAGCGCCACTGGCATAATCGCGATGCCGAGCGCTACAGCACCGGCCCCGAGGCGTACCTCGATCCGTCGCGGCGCCGCTACTGGCAGTATCGGCTGATGGAAGCCAGCGGCTGGTGCACCTTCTAACGTTCATGCCAGACAGCGAGAGACCCATGCCCCACCCTTACCGCGAGCTCTTTCACGCTTTCGTCGACCAGGGCCTGGACACCTGGCTGGCACGCCTGCCCGAGCAGCTGGCCCGCGGCCTCGACCGCCAGCGCTACGGCGACTTGCCGGCCTGGGAGAAGGCAGTGGCCAAGCTGCCTGCCCTGCCCGTCGCCCGCGAAGTGAGTCTGGATAGCGACACCGTCAGCGTCGAGCTCGCCCTCAGCGACAGCCAGCGCCGCCAGTGCGAGAACCTGCTGCGCAAGCTGATGCCGTGGCGCAAGGGCCCCTATCGGCTCGCCGACATTCACATCGACACCGAGTGGCGCTCGGACTGGAAGTGGCAGCGGGTCTCCCCCCACCTGGCCCCGCTCACCGGCAGGCGGGTGCTCGACGTGGGCGGCGGCAGCGGTTACCACGCCTGGCGCATGGCCGGCGCCGGGGCCGACTTCGTGCTGGTGATCGACCCTTCGCCGCGCTTCTACTACCAGTTCCAGGCGCTGCGACACTTCGTCGGCAATGCCGACGGCGGGCGCACCCACTTCCTGCCGGTAGGCATCGAGGAAGTTCCCGAGCGGCTCGAGTTCTTCGACACGGTATTCTCGATGGGCGTGCTCTACCACCGCCCTTCCCCGCTGGAGCATCTCTTGCAGCTGAGGGACGCCCTGCGACCCGGCGGTGAACTGGTGCTGGAAACGCTGGTGGTGAAAGGCAACGAGACCACCGTGCTGCTGCCCGGCGAACGCTACGCCGCCATGCCCAATGTCTATTTCCTGCCCTCCTCGAAGGCACTGTGCCAGTGGCTCGAGCGCTGCGGGTTCATCAATGTGCGGGTAGTGGACGAGGCAGTCACTACGCTCGAAGAACAGCGCTCAACGGAGTGGATGACCTTCCAGTCGCTGGCCGACTTCCTCGACCCGGCCGACCCGACCCGCACACGGGAAGGCTATCCTGCGCCGCGCCGGGCGGTGATCGTCGCCAACCGCCCGAACTCAGCAAGCTGAGAACGGGTGGAGCCGGCGAGGGGCTGGAGAAAGGCCGGCCAGTCTCATTGTTGATGCCGCCTCATCGCTCCCATCAGCGACGCAGAATCACCAGCCAGCGACCCAGATTCAGGATGCTGGCCAGGGATGCCGCCACATAGGTGAAGGCGCAGGCGGTGAGCACGTGGCGGGCGCCAGGCATATCGTAGGGCGGCACGTACTCGCGCAGCAGCGGCAGAGCCCGATTGAAGCTGGCATCGAATTCCACTGGCAGGGTCACCAGATGTACCAGCGCCGCGGTGCCGAAGCTGATCACCGCTGCCACGATCACGATGGCGAGGCCTCCCGGCAGGCGCGTCAGAATGAACAGGAAGGGTGCTGCCATCATCAGCAGTGCGCCGATCTTCTCGGCACGCTGCGCCACGCCGACCATCCTCGCCCGGGCGATCAGTGGCGCGTAGCCTTCGTGATGCTGGATGGCATGGCCAACCTCGTGGGCGGCCACCGTCACCGCCGTGAGCGAACGCCCCTCGTAGTGATCGCGGGAGAGTCGCACTCGACGCGCTTCCGGGTCGTAGTGATCGCCCTGCTCGGTCATTTCCACTTTCACATCTTCGATACCCAGGCGACGCAGCAAATGATCGGCCAGCTCGGCACCCGTGCCGGGATAGTCGTCTCGCCCCTTGGCATGGCGCGACAGCACCCATTTGGCCCATATATTGGGCAATAGGAAGATGGCAGCGAAAAAGACAATCAGAAGAACGATCATGGTGTATCGGGTCTCGCTTCAGCGACTTGCCGTTGGACCAAGCCTACCCTTTTCCAGTTCAGACTGTCGCGGCATTGCTTGACGTCGCCCCACTCAATAAACAATAATTATTCTCGTTTGACACAATAACTCATTCAGGGCGACACCCATGTGCGCAACTTCCCCCGACCCGAGCACGGCCCGCGCGCAGGCCGCCGTTCAGCTCGACCCAACGGACAAACCCGGCATCGTCTCCAGCAACTCCCTGCTCGACGAACGGGGCCAAGTGATCATCGAGCACCGCGGCAAGCGTTACCAGTTGCGCGAAACCCGTAACGGCAAATTGATACTGACCTCCTAACCCCAACGAGAACGCCAGCCAGGTAGCTATCGCCACCCAGCCAGCCGCTCATTGCCTGAACCGACAAGGGAACTTCAGGAACATGAAGCGAGCAACGAGCTGCACCGGCGCCCTGGCGCTATTACTACTGTCACCGTTGGCCCTGGCCCAGGTGGCCGCCGACCCAACCGTCTCCGCCGAGCTGACGCCGTTGGTCGTCACGGGCACGCGCACCCCCGCGGATACCTTCTCCGCCCCACTGATCGTCGATACGATCGACCGCCACGACCTGACGCTCGCCACCGCTTCGCGAGTCGAAGACATCTTGAGCGACCAGCCCGGCCTGCACGTTGCCGGCCAGGGGCGGCGCAACGGTCAGACTCTGAGCCTGCGTGGTTTCGGCAGAAGCGGCGTGCTGGTACGCCTGGACGGCGTACGCCAGGATATCAATACCGGCCATCTCGGCAATTTCTATCTCGACCCGGCACTGCTGCGTGAGGTCCAGGTGGCCCGCGGCGCCCTGTCGAGCCTGTACGGCAGCAATGCCATGGGCGGGGTGGTCAGCTTCGAGACGGTGGATGCCGACGACCTGCTGCGCCCCGGTGAAAGCAGCGGCGCCAGGCTCTCACTGCGCGGCGCCACGGGCAACGACGAGCTCGGCGCCACGCTGAGCCTATTCGGCAAGACCGCCAACGGCGAGCTCGACGGTCTGCTGGCCGTGGGCCGCAGCGAGTCCGGCGATATTCGCCGCGCCGGCGGTCAGACCACACCGGAGGATGCCAGGCTCGACAGCCTGCTGGCCAAGGGCAGCTGGCAGCTTACTGACGACCACCGCCTGTTCTCCAGCTGGCAGCACTACGCGGAAGACGCCACCCAGCCGCCCAATCCCCAGCAGCTGCTGGTCGAGGGTGACTTGCGCGACCGTAACACCACCAGCGACAACCTGCAGCTGGGGCATCGCTGGACACCGGCACCGACCACCCAGCTCGATACCCGTTTGACCCTGAGCCGACAGCAGATAGAAGAACCCGATGCAGAGCGCACCCTGGAACGCCTGGGCGTGCAGAGCGACGGCTACCACCGGCTGAATCACGGCTGGCTGTCCCAGACCCTGGCCTTCGGCGCCGAAGCGAACCGTGCCACCCAGCGCCCAGGCGGCACTGCCTCGGGCTTCCCCAACGCCGATATCGACACGGTCTCTCTCTATCTCGACGATACCCTCACCGTGGGCCGCTATCTCGACCAGGGCGGTGCCGGCGAGTTCGACCTCGGCCTCGGTGCCCGCCACGACGGCTATCGCGCCGAAGATAGCCAGGGTCGTGAGAGCGACCGCAGCCGAGTCTCGCCGCGCCTGCGGCTGGCCTGGCGCCCCAGCGGCGGGCTGATGCTCTACAGCGGCTATGCCGAGGCCTTCCGTGCCCCTACCCTTTCCGAGCTCTACGCCGACGAGCGCCATTTCGGCGGCTTCTGCATGGGCCCCTTCGTCTGCGTACCCGACAATTTCTGGGTGCCCAACCCCGACCTGCGCCCGGAAACCAGCAAGAGCTGGGAGAGCGGCCTGGCCTGGCGCTTCGGCGACTGGGGCCTGCGCGCCAGCTACTTCGACACTCGCGCCGAGGACTTCATCGACACCGAGGTCGATATCTTCGCCGGCACCACCCGCGCTACCAATGTCAGTCGGGCCCACCTGTGGGGCTATGACGCCCGCCTCGACTGGTCGCCTTCAGGCATTCCCGTCACTGCCTTCCTGGGCCTGGCCGAAGTGAGCGGTCACGACCGCGACAACGGTGACCCACTGGGTAGCCTGACGCCGCTGGAAGGGCTCACCGGCCTCGACTACCACCTGCGCGGCCACGACCTGACGCTGGGTTGGCGCGGTCGCTTCGCTCGCTCCTTCGACAAGCAGGGCGAGGACGAAGCGCTGCCCGGCTATGGCCTGCACGACGTGCAGCTCGCCTGGCAGTTTTCACCGCTGCTTTCCGCCTCACTCAAGCTGCGTAACGTCGCCGATAAGGAGTGGTACCGCCCCGACGGCAACCTCGGCGACGGTCGCAGCCTGCTCGCCAACGTCAGCCTTCAGTGGTGACAAGGAGAACCTCATGAACGCTTCGAACCAGACCCGTCACGCCATCCTCGACGCGCTCGACGCCGCCCGCGAGGCCACCCCCCACCTGCCCGCTCTGGACATCGCCCGGCGCCTGGGCATCAGCGAAGGTGAACTGCAGGCCGCCCGCCTCGGCCGCGATGTGTTCACGTTGCCGTTGACGCCTCACGGGCTGGCCTCTCGTTTTCATCTGTTGGGCGAGGTCAAGGCGTTGACCCGCTCGCGCCACGCGGTGCTCGAGCAGCAGGGCCAGTACCCGATGCTGCGCGGCTCGGAGCAGGCCGGACTGCTGCTTGCCCCGGGCGGGCTGGACCTGCGTCTGCACCTGACCCAGTGGCACTGGGCCTGCCTGATTCGCGACTGGTTGCCCCGCAAGGACGGCACCACCACCGAGCGGCTCAGTCTGCAAATCTTCGACCGCCACGGCACCGCCCTGCACAAGATATTCTCGCTGGCGGCCGAACCGCCCGAGGCCTGGCAGGAACTGAAAACGCTAGGTAGCACCCAGGAGCCTGCATTCACTCAGGCCGCAGAACCACTGCCGCGCTCCTTGCCGGAAGCCCCTGGCCTCGCCGAGGAGTGGGCGCAAATGAACGACGTCCATCAGTTCTTCGGCCTGTTGAACCGTCACCAGCTGCGTCGCCACGAGGCCAACGCCCTGATGGAAGGCCGCTTTACCCGAGCACTGCGGCCAGAATCCTGCGAGACGGCACTACACGAAGCCGCGAGCCGCGAGCTGCCGCTGATGCTGTTCGTGGCAAGCCCGGGCTGCGTTCAGATCCGTTCCGGCATGATTCCCACACCGCAGCGGATGCGCGGCTGGCTCAACCTGTTCGGCGAGGCGTTCACCCTGCATCTGGACGATACCAACATCGTCAGCGTATGGCAGGTACACAAGCCTAACCGCGATGGCGGCGTCACCAGCCTGGAAGCCTTCGACCCCCAGGGTGGGTTGGTGCTACAGATCTATGCCGAACGTCGTGAAGGCCAGGGCGAGCGCCGTGAGTGGCGACAGCTGTTGGATGGTCTCGACGCCCGCGAGGTCGCGGCATGAGACTACCGTCCTGGCTGGGCTGGTTGGCCAGCCTGGTTCTGCTGCTCTGGTACATGCAGGCGTCTGCCGCACCGCCACGCACCGTGGTGATCGGCAGCGATGTGGCCGAGATCCTTGCGGCCCTGGATGCGTTGGAAGGCGTGGTGGGCCGCGACGACACGAGCCAGTACCCCGAGGCCGTGGCGACGCTGCCTTCGGTGGGCTATCTGCGTCATCTGGCGGCAGAGGGTATCCTGTCGCTTGCCCCCGAGCGTCTGATCGTGGCCGCCGCGGCCGGCCCACGCGAGGTACTGGCGCAACTGGAAGCGGTAGGGATCGAGGTGATACGCATCGAACAGGGGGCGAGCCTGGCGGCATTGCCCGACAAGATACGCGCCGTGTCACGCGCCCTCGACCGACGTGTCGAAGGCGAGGCCTTGGCAGCCGGGATCGAAGCGGAGCTGGTCCAGCTAGAAACGCTGCGTGATGCAGCGCCGCAACCGGTGCCGAGCGCCATGTTCCTGCTCAGTCACAGCGGCATGACGCCCATGGCGGCGGGAAGCGACACCGCCGGCCAGGCCGTGATCGAGGCCGCCGGGGCGTGTAACGCCTTTACCGGCTTCAACGGCTACAAGACAGTCGGTTCAGAAGCCTTGGTGAGCGTGGCACCTGAGGTGGTAATCGCCACCCGCAGCGGGCTTGAGGGCATTGGCGGTCAGGCGCGACTATGGCAGCTCCCAGGCCTTGCCATGACCCCGGCAGGTCGCGAGCGCCGTCTGATCGTGTGCGACGACCAGGCGCTGCTCGGGTTCGGTCCGCGTACGCCTACCGCACTGAAGACGCTGTACGAGGTGCTGCACGGTGAGCAAGAGAGCGCCGAGGCGGCCTGCCGGGAAGTGACGTTATGAGCCGCACCTTGCCCTTGGCCGAGCCTTGGCGACGCCAGGCCAAAGGCGGACGTCGACAGCCCCGCTCACCCGGTCAGGTGCTTGCCCTGCTGGGCCTTGCGGTCCTTGCCGCGCTGCTGGTGGCGGCCATGAGTGGCAGCATCGGGCTATCGCCCCGGGTATTGTTGGGTGACTGGCCCACCCCGCTGGCGTGGCAGGTATGGTGGCAGCTGCGCCTGCCGCGTCTCGTGCTGGCTGCGCTGATCGGCGCCATGCTGGCCGGCAGCGGCGCAGCCATGCAGGGGCTGTTTCGCAACCCGCTGGCCGACCCCACCCTGCTGGGCCTTGCCAGCGGGGCCGGTCTTGCCGTGGCGTTATGGATCGTACTGCTGGATGGCCCCGCGGGTGCCTTCGGCCTATATGGCCAGTTCCTGGCCGGCTTCCTCGGCGCACTGGGTGTGTGCGTCCTGGTGTTCGCCTTGGGCCAACGCCAGCACGGCCAGGAGGCGCTGTTCACCCTGCTGCTGGCAGGACTGGCGATCAACACCCTGGCGGGCGCCCTGGGCGGCGTGATGGCCTTCATTGCCAGCGACGAACAGCTGCGCCAGCTCAGCCTGTGGGGCATGGGCAGCCTGTCCCACGCTATGTGGAGCGTTGCGGTGGGTGCGATGCTCGGCATCCCGCCGGCCTTATGGTGGTTGCTGCGCTGCGCCAAGGGACTCGACCTGCTGCAGCTTGGCGAACTGACCGCCCATGGCGCCGGACTCGATGCGCCGCGTCTCAAGCGACGCGTCGTGCTGGCCACGGCACTGGGCGTCGGTCTGTGCGTGGCACTGGCCGGTATCATCGGCTTTCTCGGCCTGCTGGTGCCCCACTGTCTGCGTCTATGGCTGGGGCCGGGGCACCGGCTGTTGCTACCCGCCTCAATGCTGGGCGGCGCTCTGCTGCTGATCGTGGCCGACACCCTGGCACGCACCCTGGCAAGCCCGGCAGAGATCCCGGTGGGGCTACTCACCAGCCTGCTCGGCGGTCCCTATTTCCTGTGGCTATTGCTCAAGCGGAGAGTGCGATGCTGAGACTGAACGCCGCCGGTTTTGATCAGCCGCCCACTCTAGCGCCCATCAGCGGCCAGCTGATACCGGGGGAGCTTCTCGCCATCGTCGGCCCCAACGGCGCCGGCAAAAGTACGCTGCTGTCGCTGCTGTCAGGGTTTCGACGCCCTGAACGAGGTGAGGTCGCCCTGGATGGCAAACCGCTGTCATGCTGGTTGCCGGACGCCCTGGCCCGACGCCGGGCGCTGGTGGCACAAAAATTGACACTGGGCTTCGATTGGCAGGTACGTGAACTGGTGGCGCTGGGCAGCGACGCCACCCCCGAGATCATCGACAGCGTGCTGGCGCTGCTCGATCTAAAGGCACTTGCCGAACGCGGCGCACTGGGACTATCGGGTGGAGAGGCCCAGAGGGTCATGATCGCCCGTGCTCTGTGCCAGCTTGGCCTGGGGCAGGAAAACAACATCCCGGAAGGCCGCATTCTGCTACTCGACGAGCCGACCAGCGCCCTGGACATCGGCCAGCAGCAGCGTCTCATGCGTCTGCTGCGACGACTCGCGGAGCACCAGCGCCTGGCAGTGGTCTGTGTACTGCACGATCTCAATCTGGCGGCACGTTACGCTCACCGGGTCTGGCTGCTCGAGGGGGGCAGGTGTATCGCGGCGGGAACGCCAGGCGAGGTGCTCAATGGCCAGATCCTGGCCCAGGTGTTCGACGCCGAGCTGATGGCCGCGGCCCGCCATGACGACGGCGCTCCGTTGATCGTGCTGGCGCCCTGACCTCCCGAACCCAGCCGTTCAGATCAAGGCCGGTCAGCCGGGCCTGCGGCTCAGTTCTCGGCAGTGGCCGTCTCGACGTCTCGCATCATGGCTGCGAAAGGTACAGTGGCCTTGAGGAGCGGTGTGATCGCCTGTATTTCGCCACCGCTGTCGTGATCGCGACTGATGGCATACTCCACCGCCTCGACGGCGCACTTGCCGTGATCGATGGCGGCGAGCGCCCACTTCCAGCCGGTGCCGTAGGCGACGGGACCCTTGACCGGGATTCGTACCAGCTTGTTGAACATCTCGAAAACACCGTCGGGGCCGGCGATGATCATCTCGACCCGGGTGACATGAGGTTTGTCGTTGCGCAGCGCCCCGGCCTCGAGCCATTCGAGGACCTCCCACCACTCCTGCTGCTCACCGGCGAAGGCAACCCACTCACCACTCTCGAGCTGAAACAACTTTTGTGCGTGGTTGTAGGTCGAGCCGTTGACACTGATCAGCGAATCCGTCGCAAGCGTCGTTCCATCCCAGACGATTGTGGTCATGTGATCACCTCGGTGTAGATCGGGCGCAGAGTAGGGTCTATAAACGCAAGAAATCGACACTCAGCCTAACGACTTCCTGTCTCGACCCATTCCCTCATCAGGCGCCGAAGGCAGCATCACTTCGAGCTATTGATCCTGTTCCCTACGCACTTTCTCTACGGCCTCCTCGGCAATCAAACCTTGAGCGAAAGCGTGCTCCGCCATGGACAGGCTGTCCTCGGCCAGCACCAGATCGCAACCGGTATGGCTGATCTCCTCACGCAGCCTGTTGATGGCTCGCTCACGGTCGGGCTTGCGTTCCACCCGCCGGATATAGACCGCTCGGATTCGCTCGGGATACTCGTGCACAATGCGGGCGTAAACTTCGGGGTCATGCTGTCCGCTGTCACCGATCAGCACGCAAGGCAGCTCGTCGCGAAGCGACAGCATGTTCTGGATCATGTCGTACTTGTGATCTTCGGCGCGGCGAGGCCAGGGCTTGCGCCATGAGATGCCCCACTCACGCAGAAACAGGATGGGGCCTACCGGAATGCGGTTGAGCTGGAAGAACTCCTCGAGCATCTCATAGATACTCCACGGCCCTCGGGAGACATACAGAATCGGCCTTCTGGACTTGCCGCTCTTGCCGAGATGCAGCGCCTGATAGAACGCCGCCACGCCGGGAAAGGCCAAGCGCTGATGCGCCTGCTTGACGAACAGACGGTGCAGCATACGCAGCTTGTTGGCCACGCCGGTGTACATCACCGTGTCATCGATATCGCTGATGACCAGTAGATCGGCTTCCGGTGGCGCTATGTAGACCTCGGTGAAGGAATGCACCGATTTCACCCCCGGCAGCACCACGTGCAGGTCGGCGTGGTGCCAGTCGCTATCTTGCGGCAAGGGATGCTCGAGGGGCATGTGCACGTCGAAGTAACCATCGCGGTCGGTCGTCACCGTGGCGGCATTCTCGCCCAGCGTGACCTCGACGGTAACCTGTGACAGGCCGCGGCGAAAAATGCGCCGTACGATATCGGCCAGGTCACGCAGCACGCCGTAGCGTGGGATGGCGTTCCCCAGCGCGGCCTGACGAAATACCCGCCCGATAAGGAGCACCTCGTGACGAGAGCCATAGCCACGGTACGAGTGCACCACGTACCCGCCACGCCCGCGGTCGCGCTCCATGGGTCTCGCAGCGATGCGCAGCAGGCGCCTGATGAAGCCGGTCATGGGCCCACCCGACACAAGGCGCAACGGCGGTGGGCCCTCGAGCGGTATGGTAACGGCCTTTCCTGGCAATATGACATTGTCTCCTCCCTGACAGACGACAGGGCCCGGCATAAACCGAACCCTGTTTATAGTGTGGAGGATGATACAGCTTAATCAACCGTCTATGGTTCGCTTGGATGGCGCTCAACTCAGCAGGTCGCGTATATCCTTCGCTTGCCAGTGAGGGAAATGACGACGGATCAACCCGTTGAGCTCGAGCTCGAAGGCGGCCCAATCGACCTTGTGATCCCCATTTCCCGCCGATTCGGCGGCGCTACGCACCATGCCTGCACCGACGGTGACATTGGAAAGGCGATCGATGACGATGAAGCTGCCGGTACCGGGGCTCTGATCGTAGGGATCCAGAGGCACGGCCGCAGTCAGCTCGACACGGCAGCGAGCGATGGCGTTCAGCTCCAGGCAGTCGGCATCGAGCCGAGCCAGGTTATTGACGTCGATCTGATGATGAATCGCACTCACCTGGCCCGATATCGAACGGCCCGCCAGGCGAATGTCGTATTGCCGACCCGGCACCAGCGGCTGCTCGTGCATCCATACGATGTCGGCATCGAAGACGTTGGTCAGGGTGACGTCGGCATCCTCGGCGACGATCCAGTCGCCGCGGGAAATATCGATCTCGTCTTCCAGGGTGACGGTCACCGCCTGACCCGGCCAGGCCGCTTCCAGATCGCCATCGAAGGTGACCACGCGTTCGACCCGGCTCGTCTTGCCCGACGGCAGCACTTTGACTGCCAGGCCCGGGCGCAGCACACCCGCTTCCAGCGTACCGGCATAGCCGCGAAAGTCGAGATTGGGACGATTGACGTACTGCACCGGGAAACGCAGATCGACCAGATTACGATCGCGGCTGACCTCCACGGTTTCCAGCAGCTCCAAGAGCGCCGGCCCCGCCTCACCTTCAATCTGGTACCAAGCCATGCGATCGCTGCGGTTGACCACGTTGTCGCCTTCCAACGCCGACATGGGCACGAAGTGCAGATCGTCGACCGAAAGCTGCTCGGAGAAGCGGCGGTAGTCGGCCACGATCTCGTCGAAGCGTGCCTGGGAGAAATCCACCAGGTCCATCTTGTTGACGGCGATAACCAAATGCTTGATGCCCAGCAGGTCGGCAATGAAGCTGTGCCGGCGGGTCTGGGTCTGCACGCCGTAGCGCGCATCGATCAGGATGATCGCCAGGTTGGCGGTAGAGGCGCCGGTGGCCATGTTGCGGGTGTACTGCTCGTGCCCCGGGGTATCGGCGATGATGAACTTGCGCTTGTCGGTGGAGAAGAAACGATAGGCCACGTCGATGGTGATGCCCTGCTCGCGCTCCGACTGCAGGCCGTCGACCAGCAGCGCGAGATCGACGGCGCCACCGGTGGTGCCGCTCTTCTTCGAATCCCGCGTTAGCGCCGCCAAATGATCGTCGAAGATCATCTTGGAGTCGTGCAAGAGCCGTCCGATCAGGGTCGACTTGCCGTCGTCGACGCTGCCGCAGGTAATGAAGCGCAGCAGGTCCTTGTTCTCGTGCTCGTGCAGGTACTGCTCGATGTTGTCGGCGATCAGTGTCGATTGATGTGCCATTAGAAGTACCCCTCGCGCTTTTTCTTCTCCATCGAGCCCGCCTGATCGTGGTCGATGGCCCGGCCGCTGCGTTCGCTGGTGCGGGTGAGCAGCATCTCCTGGATGATTTCGGGTAGGGTATCGGCCTTCGACTCGACCGCGCCGGTGAGCGGATAGCAGCCCAGGGTGCGGAAGCGCACCCACTTCTCTTCGGGCACCTCGCCTGGGGCCAGCGGCAGTCGCTCGTCATCGACCATCACCAGCATGCCGTCGCGCTCCACCACCGGTCGCGGCGCGGCGTAATAGAGCGGCACGATGGGGATCTGCTCGAGATGGATGTACTGCCAGATATCCAGCTCGGTCCAGTTGGAGAGCGGGAAGGCGCGGATCGATTCGCCCTTGTTGATACGCGCGTTATAGAGGTTCCACAGCTCGGGTCGCTGGACCTTGGGGTCCCAGCGATGGAACTTGTCGCGGAAGGAGAAGACGCGCTCCTTGGCACGGCTGGCCTCTTCGTCGCGGCGGGCACCGCCGAAGGCGGCATCGAAGCCGTACTTGTCCAGCGCCTGCTTGAGCGCCTGGGTCTTCATCACGTCGGTGTAGCCGCTCGAGCCGTGATCGAAAGGATTGATACCGGCGGCCCGCCCCTCTTCGTTGATGTGTTCGATCAGCTCCATGCCGCACTCGGCCGCCATGCGGTCGCGAAAGGCGATCATCTCGCGGAATTTCCAGGTGGTGTTGATGTGCATCAGTGGGAATGGCGGCGGCCCGGGATAGAAGGCCTTGCGCGCCAGATGCAGCATCACCGAGGAGTCCTTGCCGATGGAGTAGAGCATCACCGGGTTGCGGAATTCCGCCGCCACCTCACGGATGATGTGGATCGACTCGGCTTCCAGCTGCTGAAGGTGGGTCAGCCGGCGTGGGGGCAGAGATGCCGGCGTATCCGCAGCCTGGGATATCGACTGATGCTCGGGAGCGTGAAGACTGGTCATCGGCCCGGGTACCTCGCATGACGTGGGCAGGGAAATTCATGCGGACAGGGTAACGCCGGTGCGATAATAACGTAAAAGAATGATTGCCTATCTTTTTAGACCATAAAAGCATCAATGATCACAGATCGACCCGCTCTACCCAGGTCAGCCACTGCTCGTTGTGTATGTCGAAAACCCGATAGCCGGGGCGCGACGCCTCATCGATGGCGAATTTCTCGGAGCCTGCCAGAAACTGGTCGGTGGTGGAGGGGCAGCCGTATACCATCACCTCGCCCTGACCGAGCGTGCGGCGCTCTGCAAAGGCCTGATGGATGTGGCCGCAGAGAATTGCCCTGACCTGAGGAAAGGGAACCAGCGCCTGCCACAGGGCATCGCTGTCCTCGAGGCCGATCTCGTCGAGCCATACCGAGCCGACGCTGACGGGCGGATGATGCATGACCAGCAGCGTGGGGCGGTCATCCTCCGTCAATTGCGTCACCAGACGATCCAGCCGCTCTTGACCCAACTCACCATGGGCATGCCCGCGAACACAGGTATCCACCACCAGCAGCCGCCAATCGTTCAGCTCGATCTCATCGTGAACGACCCGCACCTCTTCCATCAGCCCCGGCTGGTCATGGTTACCCCCAAGCCAGAACCACGGGCACTCGAGGGTCGAGAGGACGTTCATGGCATGCTGATAGGAGGCCGATGTCTCGTCCTGACTGACGTCTCCGCTGACGATAACGACATCAGGCCGTTCGGTGCGTGCCGCAGCCACCACGGCCTCGAGCTGACGCAGCGGGAAGCCGGCACGGGAGCGCGCATTGGGGTCGGCATGGAGATGACAATCGGTAATCTGAACCAGCCGTGTCATCCGGGGAGTTCCGTCAGGTTGGTGGGATGGCCGTGTTCGAGGCCATGCGCCAACCACTCACCAAGGAAGCGGTTCAACTGCAGCTTTTCGTCAGGCTGAAACATTCGCACGTTGGGGTAACGGTAGCGCCCGCTGAAGTGACGCTCCCGTTGGAAATCGGTGACTTCGGCCATGCGCACGTCGTGGTAGAGGTGCACGCGCATTCGCGGCGGTTCGATCACGCCATCCATCAAGCCACTCTGGCTCACCCGGGCGATGGTGGTGTAAGGCGCCCGCTCCAGCACCGAAAGCCACAGGGTGCCGAACCGACCACGCTTGCCGGTCAGCTCGAGCTCGCGCGTCTTGCCCTCGCCCATATCCCCCAGCAGCCGGGTCAGGCGCAGGTAGTTGGCGCTGCATTCGCCCTGCAGGCCTTTCAGATCGGTGACATAGGCGGTTCTCGCCACGCTACCCCCTTGCTCGTAAAGATGCACGTTCCGCCGCCAACCAGTAGAAGGCGATCAGGCACATGGCATTGTCGAGTCTCCCGGCATGCAGGAGTTCCCAAGCTTGGATAAACGGTAGCACGTGAACGCGTATGTCTTCATGTTCCTCGTCCAGACCATGCACGCCGCCAAGCCCAGCGGAGTCTATCAAGGCACAGAAAAGCGTGACCCTCTCGGTACAAGCGCCGGGGCTGGGGTAGTAGGTGTGCAGTTCGATCAGATCGGCAACTTCGCAGCCGGCCTCCTCCATCGCCTCGCGCCGGGCTACCTCAGCAGCGCTTTCACCCGCCTCGGCCAGACCGGCAACGATCTCGAGCTTCCACGGCGACCGGGAATCGTTCAGGGCACCGGCGCGGATCTGCTCCACCAGCACCACACAGTCGCGTTCGACATCGTAGAGCAGCACGCCGACGGCATCATGGCGCACGTGCACTTCACGCGCCATCGCACGGCTCCAGCCACCGTCGAACAAGCGGTGGCGCAAATGGACCTCTTCCAGGCGGAAGAATCCCTGATACAGCGGACGGCGTTCGATCAGTTCAACATCATCGGTGCCGAAGGCGGGAAGGCGAGCGCCATCCAGGCCGTTGTCACGATCATCGGTCATGCAAGCCTCCGAGTCTGCGCATGGAGACCATTATCGTGAGCGAGGCCAGGAATGCCAACTCAGCCCATCTCGCTCCCCTTGTGCCGCTCAGGCGAGGCACAAGGGGTATGACCGCTTCAAAGCTGAGAGAGAAGCGCTCTTGCCTGCTCGCGCAACGCCTCGTCCGAGGCCTGACGATCCTCACGAGCGGTGCCGTCCACGGCACGCTGGGCGTGCTCGCGCGCCTCGTTGCGACGGCCCTCGTCCTCAAGGAAAGCGGCATAGTAATAGTTGACGTCGATACCATCGGGCCGAATCTGCAGCGCGCGCTGGAACATGCGCTCGGCAGTGCCGCTGTTACCGAAACCCACGGGGCGACCCGGCGCTCGGTCGTACAGGGCGCCCAGGGTCACGTAGGCCGAGCCGTTACCACCCTGAGGGTCGATCTCGATGGCGCGCTCGAGAGCATCCCGTGCGGAGCGCGCACTGCCGAGCGCCCCCAGTCCGCTACGCTCGCGGGCATGGGAGGCCTCGATGATGCCGTACCAGATCAACGGCTGGGCCTCACCGGCATTGGCCTGGGCCAGCCGTTCGGCTTCATCGGCCAGCGACTTGAGTGAATTGCGCCGCTGCCCTTCCGCCCGCTGGGTGGTGATCTGCTCCCAGCGCTGCTTGAGCGTCTCGACCTCGCTCTCCCAGGCCAGGGCAGCGCTGAAGGGGGTAATCGATAGAGCGGCACCCAGGGCGGCACCGATAAGCTGACGTCGAAACATGTCCAGACTCCTTTCACGCAGGATTGTTCTTGGTGACGGCGTGACGCCGTCACTGAGAATGTAACGAACGTTTGATTGATCCGCCAGTCGGTTCGCGTCTGGCATGCGTCTGGCCGATGGCGTATGTTGCTTTCGCCACTGACAGATCGAGGAGAGCTTCGCCATGAAGGGCCGCAATATGACGCGTTGGCGCGACCCCGCCAAGGACCCACGCCAGGAACCCAGGAGCAATTTGATCACCGGCGAGGGTGCGGCTCGGCTACGCGGAATTCTCGATCATCTGTCACGGGTCAAGCGCCCGGAGCTTTCGGCCAAGGTGGGCGAAGCCGCGGCGCTGGGCGACCGCAGCGAGAACGCCGACTACACCTACAACAAGAAGGAGCTCAACCGGGTCATCGCGCGGATCCGCTACCTGACCAAGCGGCTGGACGAACTGCAGGTGGTGGACCGTCTGCCGGCGGATACCGACAGAGTCTATTTCGGTGCCTTCGTCACTCTCGAGGATGAAGAAGACGAGGAGATGCACATCCGCATCGTCGGTCATGACGAGACCGACACCGCCAAGCGCTGGATCAGCGTCGACGCCCCGCTGGCCAAGGCGCTGCTGGGCAAGGGCCTGGACGACGAGGTCACGGTGAAGGCCCCGGCGGGTGATAGCGTCTACCTCATTACCGATATCGCCTATCGCACGCCGGGAAGTTGAGCCCAGGCGCTGCCTGAAACGTCGGCGAGCGCAGGCAGTTTCAGTCCTCCAGCGCGTCATCCACAGTCGTCACCAACCGTACCCGCTTCACGTCCGGCGTGTCGCTGTACTGCGCAAATTTCCCGCCATGACCGGATCACTCAGTAGTAGTCCTAGCGCCTGAGTGCATGATAAACCCGGTAGCGACGGTCGTCGGCAACGATCTCGAAGCCACCGAAGGCACTCTCGAGCAGGTCCGGGTAGGGCAGGAAGGCGTTGGCGACGAGCCACAGTTCTCCACCCGGCAGCAGGTGCGCCGACGCCTCACGGATCAACCTCCCCGCTGGGCCGTAGTCGATGCTGCGCTCCTGGTGAAACGGCGGATTGCTGATGATGGCGGCAAAGCGGCGCCCGTCGAGTGCAGAATAGACATCGCTGGCAAGGGCCTGCCCTTGCAGGCCGTTGGCGGCCAGGGTGCGGCGAGTCGCCTCCACCGCGAAGGCGTTGACGTCCACCGCCGTTACGCCGTGGCCGCGACGGGCAAGCCAGGCGGTCAGGATGCCATCACCGCAGCCCATGTCGAGTACCTCATGCCCGGTTGCCGGCGTCGGTAGCTGCCGGTCGAGCTGACTGAGCAACAGCCGGGTGCCTTCGTCCAGCTTGCCGTGGCCGAACACCCCGGGATGGCTGGCAAGCGTCATTCCTTCGGCTTCGAAGGTGGTCCAGGCGGCATCAGGGTCGATGCCCACCGCGTCGAGACGCGTCTCGAACAGGATGCAGCGCCGTGCGCTGTCGAGCTTGCGGCAGCCCAGTCCCAGCGCCGCCAGTACCTTCAGCACTCGTTTGATACCGCCCTGGTTCTCCCCCACCAGTTGCAGGCGCGTGCCCGCCGGCAGGTTGGCACACAGCCATAGCAGCCACCACTCACCCAGGGCATGTGCCTTAGGCCAGAACAGCACTACCCCGGGCGGCTCTCCGACGGCGCCGGCGTCGAACGGCGAGAAGGCCGGGCGACCACACTCGCGCCAGGCCTGAAGCACGCTGTGATCGGCACTAACGACGACGCCCTGCCCCTGCTCGAGCCAGGCGTCCCGCGGCGGCGTCGCCCACAGCCAACCACGATAGTCTGCCGCCTGACGCTCCAGCAGCTGGCATACCGGCGTTTCGGCACTCATCGGAACGCCTCCTCGGTAGAGCGTTTCTCATGCACCAGCGTATAGAGCAGGTAGCGTCCAAGGCGCCAGTGAGGTTCCGTCTGGCAGTAACGCTTCTCCAATTCGATCACGCGCTGCCAGTCCGCCTCGCTGGTCGGCGGTTGGCGCAGATAATCATGGAAGATGCGAATACCTGCCACGGAACGAATTGCCAGTCCGTTATCCCGGCTCCAGACAACGATTTGCTCGTGGCAAAGCGGCGAGATGGGTGTCAGGCGCTGGCGTTTGCCGGTGCCCTCCAGACGGTCGTCCAGCGCCTTTTGCAAATTGCCCTTGACCACGTTGGAAAAGCGCAGCGCATCGCGATTGAACACCATCAGCGACAGTTGGCCGCCTGGGGTGAGGCTCTCCGCCAGGGTGGCAAAAGCCGCGCGGGGGTCGTTAAGCCACTCCAGCACGGCGTGGCAGGCAATCAGCGGCCAGGGCCCAGGGGCACACTCCGGTAGGGACTGAAGAGGTGACTGGACGAAGCTCACCGGCAGCCCGTCAAGCAGCTGCCGGGCCTGGTCGAGCATATCGCCGGCCGGCTCCAGCAGCGCAACCGGGTGGCCACGCCGGGCGAACCAGGCGGAGAGCTGCCCCAGACCGCCGCCCACGTCCAGCAGCGGCTGGCCATCCAGCTCGAGTACACGCGGCAGCAGCTCGTCGAGCATGGCCAGGCGCAACTCGCCGCGCGGGCCGCCGTAGAGGCTGCCGGCGAATTTATCGGCAAGACCATCGAAATGGCGGTCACCGGCAGAGGAAAGCGGATTGTGATCGGTCATTGGCTAACGGCACTGGCAAGTGTGGCGCGCATTCTACCCGTCCTGGGCGGGCCTGGGCAGGTGCCGCTGCCATTGCACCTCGGCCTCGACCTGGGCCGCCAGTGCCAACAGGCGGCGCTCGTCGCCCATGGGGCCCACTACCTGAACGCCCACCGGCAAGCCTTGCGCAGTGACGTGAAACGGCAGCGACATGGCCGGCTGGCCGGTGAGATTGGCCAGTTGGGTATAGGGCGTGCGCGCCAGAGCGTCTCGAGCCAGATGCTTGAGCATGCCCGCTTTGAGCGCCAGCTTGGGCAGTCCGGGAAACGCCAGCAGCGACATCAGGCGCTCCTGCGAAGCCGGCGGGTAAAGCTCGCCCAGTCGTGGCGCCGGTGCAGCGGTGACGGGCATCAGTAGCACATCGTAGCGGCAGTGAAACTCCCCCATGGCTCGCGCCGCCGTGTTCCAGTCGCGCTTGGCCAGCTCGAAGTCACGCACCGGCAGGTGGCGCCCCAGGCGACCGATGGCACGGGTAGCGGGTTCGATGGCCAGCCGCCCCACGGCAACGCCGGTTTCCCTGGCGATCCAGGCCAGATCGGCACACACCTGGCCCAGATAGAGCGTCAGGTAGGCGCTGGCCAGACGCTCGCCGTCGACGGGCGGATCGGCCCACTCGACGTGATGACCAAGTCCTGCGAGGGTTCGTGCCGCCCCTTCGACCGCCTGACGCACCTCGGGATCGAGCCGGGTGCCCAACGGTTTGCCTAGCGGTTCCCCCAGGGATACGCCGATGCGAAGCGGCCCAGGCGGACGATCCAGCGCCGCCAGGAAGCCATGTTCGCGAGGCACCGGATAGGGACCACCTTCATCCATGCCGTTAATGGCATCGAGCAGCGCGGCGCTGTCGCGTACCGACCGGGTCACGGCGTGTTCCACCACGGCACCGTGCCATACCTCGTCATATAGCGGCCCCTGCGGCACACGCCCACGCGAGGGCTTGAAACCGAACAGACCACAGTAACTTGCAGGAATCCGGATCGAGCCGCCACCGTCACCGGCCATGGCCAGCGGCACCAGCCCCCCCGCCACCGCTGCCGCCGCGCCGCCGCTGGAGCCGCCAGGGGAATGATCGATGTTCCATGGGTTGCGTGGGTGAGGAAAGGCTCGCGGTTCGGTGATGCCCATCAGCCCCAGCTCGGGTGTGGCCGTCTGGCCGAGAAGCGAGAGCCCAGCCTCACGCAACCGGGTCACCAGCGTCGAATCCGCCGGCGCCGTCCACTCGGCCAAGGCGGCACTGCCAAAGGCCAACGGCTCGCCAGCGATGGCCGTCAGCAAATCTTTGGTCAGGGTCGGCGCCCCCGCAAGGGGCGTATCGGGAACGACGCCTTGCGCCTCGCCTCTGGCGCGCTCGAAGCGTGTCCTCACGATGGAATTCAATTGCGGATCATCGCGCTCTATGCACAGACAAGCGGCCTCTAGCACCTCGTCACGACTTACCTGTCGGGTTCGAATCAGCTTAGCCAGCCCCATGGCGTCGTATCGGCGATATTCATCGATCAGCATGCGCGTTCCCTGACGTGGCGGACGCTTCGATGATGGCGTCCGCCAGATCGTATGGCAACCGCCACCAGCCAAGCGGTTTATCTTGCCGCCACAAGCGCTTATAATGCGCAGCCGTGCTGCCCCCATAGCTCAGCTGGATAGAGCGTCCCCCTCCTAAGGGGAAGGTCTCAGGTTCGAATCCTGATGGGGGCGCCAGTCATGATTGTCCTTCTCGCTCTCCATCGATACCGCTCTGCCGCCTGCAGCGGCTACGTGGCGTTGTTCACGGCCCATTGCGTCCTTGCTGATGGAGATAGAGCGGGTCGAACTCACCAGCTTCCACCAAGCGCTGCCAGTCAGGCACGGTCACACGCGACTTTTCGGTTTGAATCACCCCATCGGCGCGCAACGTCTGGAGAGTTCGGCTAACGTGGACGGGGCTTATGCCTACCGCATCCGCCAACTCTTCCTGGGTCGTCGGCAGGGTGAAGGTCATGTCCTCGACGAGCCCCACCGCCTTCAAACGCAGCAACAATTCGCAGAGCAGGTGCGCGATGCGAGTATAGGCATCCCGCTGTCCGATGTTGAGCAGCCACTCGCGGTAGATCGAGGCATCCACCAGCGTCTCCCGCCAGAAGGCGGCAGTAAGACGAGGGAAGCGTTCGCACACGTGGCGCATGTCGTCATGCTGGATGAAGCCGACCGTACAGGGGCTGATCGAGGCGATACTGAAATCCATGATCTCCAGGTGCAGACTCTGCAAATCCGGCATGTCACCCGGTACGTGCAAAGCCATGATCTGGCGCCTGCCCGCATAGCTCAGCTTGTAGACACAGGTGAAGCCCTCGAGAATCTGGCAGCAATGTTGAGGGCGATCGCCGATACTGACGATTTCCTGATCGGCTTTGAGGGTCTTGATCACCACCGGTACCTGCTGGAGCGCATGCTTTTCCTCATCGGTGAGGGGAAAGATGCTTTCCAGCTTTCTGACCATCAGGCTATTGGGCTGGTGCAGATCGTCCACCATCTTCTTCCCCCCAAATCGTTGTATACAGACACCCTAGTGCAACAATTGCAATCACCCGATTCCAATGAGTCCCTACTGGACTCAAGGGCCTTGGCACAACACAGGCTCAGCGCTTGGAGCCGCAGCGAATAGCCAATGGTACGCTGTTCCACAGCCCATACGCAGCGATAATCCAGCTGCCTTTAGTCTCGTTTCTGTCATGAAGCACAACTATTCTTAACATTAAACTTGACGCAAGTACGGTCACTTGTGGCATCTTGTACAAGGTGTGTTGAGGATAACCTTTTCACTGCATGAAATTCAGGCAGGAGGCCAGAATGTTTCAGCGATCAAGGAAAGTGGAGTGTCCCGAGTGCAGTGGCAGCAATTTCTGGAACGGTAACCCGAAGCCAACGGATGTGCTTCAGTGCCGCTATTGCCAGACAGCCATTGCCACCTACGAGGAGTATGTCGAGCGTGCGGCCAAGCAGGAAGCCGAACGCCTGCTGGCAGAATTCGTTGAAATCGATGCCTCACGTGACCTCGCCCATCTCAAGGCCGTACTGGCCCAGCCGGGTGAGCGAGCAAGCGCCTGAAAAGTGTACTTCCGAAAAAAACGGCCACCTTCGGGTGGCCGTTTCAATTTGGTACTTTTGCACTGCGCAACACCAGACACAGGGCGTTTGGTGTCGCATAAAAACGTAATGTTATAATGTAAGCCTCGCGATCAGGATCTGCCATGAAACCATCCGCCCTCTCCGGCACGACATCTCCGATTTTTCAGACCATCGAGTCGCTTCAAGGAGAAATTCCCTGGGGTAGCTTCCTCGATGCCGGCACAGGTCGGAAGTCGATCCAGTGGGTAAGTACCCTGCCCACGGAGCGCTGGACGGCGATCACGGCGTCAAGAGCGATGGCAAGCGCGACGGCAGAAGCCGCTGGAGATGCACGCCGCCCCCAGGATCGGATACTGATCGCCAACTGGATGGAGGAGCATCTGCTCTATGGCGAACGCTTCGATACCGTACTTCTGGACTATTTCATTGGCGCCATCGAAGGGTTTGCCCCCTACTGGCAGGAGCAGGTTCTCCACCGTATTCGGCCTCATGTTGGCCACCGGCTTTACCTCGTGGGAACCGAGCCCTATGTTCTGGATGCCCCTGACACCGAGGCCGGGCGCATCGTGCGCCGGATAGGTCGGCTACGGGATGCTTGCCTGCTGATGGGCGGGGGTCGGCCGTATCGCGAATACCCATCGACCTGGGTACAGCGGCAGCTCGGCCTCGCAGGTTTCAGGACCATGGATATACGCTTTTTCCCGATTCGCTATCGTGAGCGGTTCGTCAACACCCAACTCGACCTCTGTTTACGCCAGCTGGAAGGATTCAACGACCCGACTCTCGCCGATGCCATGCGCACCCACGTCGAGGAAATGCGTATAAAGGTCCTGCCCCTCGCCCGCAGCGAAGCTGGACTGCCCTGCGGCGCAGATTATCTTATCGCCGCCGAGCCCATGGCGGAAACCGGCGGCACGCTCACGGCCATGGCCGGCCTTGAACAAAGGTAACTTTTCTTAACATTAAATATGACTCAGATTCGCTCGCTTGTGGCATCTTGTACAAGGTGTGTTGAGGAAAACCCTTTCATTGCATGAGCTTCAGGCAGGAGGCCAGAATGTTTCAGCGTACAAGGAAAGTGGAGTGTCCGGAGTGCAGTGGCAGCAGTTTCTGGAAAAGCAACCCGAAGCCAACGGACGTGCTTCAGTGCTGCTATTGCCAGGCAGTCATTGCAACTTACGAGGAGTACGTCGAGCGTGCAGCCAAGCAGGAAGCCGAACGCCTGCTGGCGGAGTACGTCGAAACCGATATTTCGCGCGACCTCGCCCATCTCAAGGCCGTACTGGCCCAGCCAGGTGAGCGAGCGAACGCCTGAGACGTACGCCTGGAAACGGCCACCTTCGGGTGGCCGTTTTCGTTCATGCGGTGTTGCGGTTACAGCAGCGCGCATGCCTGATCGAAACTCAGCCTGGGGCCACGCGGTCGCAGCCCGGCCTCATGGCCATAGCCCAGGTTGCACAGGAAGTTGCTGCGGTAGTGGGGGTGTCTCTCGGCGAAGAACAGGCTGTCTACCATGTCGTTGTCGAAACCGGACAGCGGCCCCACATCCAGGCCGAGCGCCCGGGCGGCAACGATGAAGTATCCCCCCTGGAGGCTGCTGTTGCGAAAGGCCGTCTCCTCCCGGTGGGGTTCATCGCCTACGAACCAGGCCCTGGCATCCACATGGGGAAACAGCTCCGGCAAATGATCGTGGAAACGCCTGTCGTAGGCCAGGATGGCAGTCACGGGGGCCTGTTCCACCTTCTGACGATTACCCTCGGCCAGTGCCGGCATCAACCTTGCCTTGGCTTCTGATGTACGCAGGAAATGGATGCGCAGCGGGTTGCAGTTGACGCTGGTGGGCGCCATTTTCAGCAGGTCGTAAAGCCGACGCAGCGTAGCATCATCCACTCGGCGATCCTGCCAGTAGACATGGGTTCGCGCTTCTAGGAACAGCTGGTCCAGCGCCGGCTGGTTCAATATGCCTTCGGTCATCTCATCTCTCCCTTGCCTTGCTCAGTCATTGCGAATTCAGTAGCGATAAGCCAGATAAGTGGACAGCACCGGGAACAGCGACAGGATCAGCAGCACCAGCAACATCGCGGCGAAGAACGGCACCACGCCCTTGAAGATTTCCTTTACCGGTACGTTGCGGTCATTGAGGGCGGCGTTGACCGTATAGACCGAGATCCCGAACGGCGGCGTGATCAGGCCGATTTCCACCGCCACCACCGTGATCACTCCGAACCAGATCAGGTCCATGCCGAAGAACTGGGCAATGGGGAGGACGATGGGCAGCACGATCAGCATGATCGACACCGAATCGATGATGCAGCCCATGAGGATCACCACCAGCAGGTAGAGGAAGAGGAAGTGATAAGCGGTAAGCTCCATGGCCGTGACCCACTGGGCGATAGACATCGGCAATCCGGTCAGCGCCAGCATGCGGCTGTAGAGCGATGCCGCGAGAATCAGGAACAGGATCGATACCGCCACGTGCCCCGTCTCTCCCAGCACCTGATAGAATTTGGCCGCGTTCAAGCGACGCTTCATCAATGCCAGCAGCAGAGCACCGCAGGCACCCACGCCCCCGGCTTCGGTGGGGGTGAAGAACCCCGAGTAGAGCCCGCCGAGCACCTGAGCCATCAGTGCCAGTATCGGCACCAGCTTGAGCATCAGCGACAGCGGCGTCTCGTCGACGGTCTCATGTTCGGGCTGCACGGCCCGATCCTGCATCATGAAACCGGGACGCAGGTAGGCCAGCAGCAGGATCGTGACGCAGAAGGTAACCGCCAGCAGAATGCCCGGGATGATGCCGGCAATGAACATGCGGCCTACCGATTGTTCCGCCAGCACGCCGTAAACGATCATCAGCAGCGAAGGGGGGATCAACATTCCTAGCACGGAGCTCCCCGCCACCACGCCCACGGCGAACTTTGGCGTATAGCCGTGGCGCCGCATCTCGGGTACCGCCACCTTGGTGAATACCGCAGCCGACGCCACGCTGATACCGGTAATGGAAGCGAAAATGCCGTTGGCCCCTACGGTGGCCAAGCCCAGTCCACCGCGAATTTTGCGTGTCAGCCACTGAAATACATCGAAGGTGTCACGCCCGACCCCCGATATCACCACCAGCAGACCCATCAGCACGAATAGCGGCACCACCCCGTAGAGGTAGCTGCTCAGGGAATCGTTGGCCGCCGCCGCTACCATGCGGGTAGCCAGCTCCGGCGTACGCAGCGTGGAGATGGCGACGAAGGAGACCAGCATCAAGGCAATGCTGATGTGCATGCCGAAGTAGATCAGCGCCAGCATCATGCCCACGGCAACGATGCCGATTTCGATACCGCTCATGAGCCAGCCTCCTCTGAGCCGGTCGCCCTGCCCTGCACCGTCCGCAGCAGCGCCTGGCCCGCCAGCAGCAGATATTGCAGAAGCGTGATCAGCGCACAGGCGATGACTACCAGGCGGATGGGCCAGACGGGAAAGGTGAAGACCCCCTCAACGCCCATGAACTGGCTACGCTCCCAGGCACGCAGGAAGGTCGGCAAGGTACCTTGGTAAATCACGTAGAGCATGTAGGCGCCGGCCAGGTAGAACAGAGTCTGCAGCCCATGCCCGATTCGCGGATGTCGTTCGGTGAAACCGCGAATGAAGATATCGGCCTGAGCCATACGGCCGTGGCGCAGGGTGCCGGGGAGCTGCAGGAACACGATCATGACGATGGACGCCGCCACCAGCTCCGCCACCCCTGCAATGGGCTTGTTGAACAGGTTGCGGGACAGCACGTCCACCACGATCATCGCCATGATCGAAAAGATCAGCAGCGAGCCTATCGCGTTGAGTCCGTCTACCAGATAGCCGAACAGACTGTTGTGACGGCCGCCACCGAGCCGGCGCCCAAGCACCAGCGTCTTGAAGGAAAACGTCATTGCCACGACTCCTCAGGCCCGGCCGGCGCTACCGGCCGGGCATTGTCGATCAGTTGCGGTCCCAGGCCAGCTCGGGCTCGTGGCCGCGCTCGCGCATGGCATCCATGTAGGTATTGAGGAGTTCGCGGGCGGGCAGGCCACGCCCTTCGTTGCGCTCGACCCATTGATCCGCCAGGCCGGGCATACCGTCGATCCACTGCTGGCGCTGCTCGTCGGCAAGCGCCTGAACCCGTACCGGGGTGCTCTGGTCGGCGCCCAGCTCGACCATACGCTCAAGAGAACTTTCGTAGCGCTCGGCCAAGTCGCGGCCATGGGCGACGGTATAGGTTTGGCCGGCTTCCATCAGGGCCTCCTGTACCGCTTCCGGCAGGCCGTCCCAAGTGAACTGGTTGATGGCAAGCCCCCCGGAGAACACCACGCCCAGGTTGACCTGGGTGATGTAAGGCGCCACTTCATAGATGCGCGCCGACAGGTTGCCCGTGGCCAGCCCCACCACTCCTTGGGAGACGCCAGTCTGGATGTCGGTGTAGTAGCTGGCCAAGGTGCCATCCACCGGCACCGAGCCCACCGGTTCGAGCCAGACCCCGAGCACGCCAGGCGCCGAGATACGCGCTCCTTCGAGGTCGTCGAGGCCGTTCACCGGGAAGTTGGTGTAGATGTCGTAGGTATCCGATGCAGTCGCACCGAGGAACACCAAGTCGTGATCTTCCCATTCGGCACGTAACGCCGGCTCCGAACGCACCAGATCGTTCATCACCTCGAGCATCAGTTCCGGATCGCTGGTGGTGAACGGGGTGTAGGCGCTGATTTGCGCCAGCGGCATGCGCGAGGGCTCGAGGTAGCTGAAGACCCAACCGATATCAGCGATGCCGTCCTGAATGGATGTGAGCGTGGCGTTGGTGCCGTAGAGCTGGCCGGCATAGGCTTCCATCCAGCGCACTTCGTACTCGCCTTCTTCCGCCAATATCTCATTGACCTTGGGAATGAAAACCTCGGGGATCATGCCCACCCAAGGGATGGTGGTCGGGTGGCTCGAGCCCACGGTCAGGTTGATGGTTTCCACCGCGGCGGCACTGGCGGGAATGAGCGCTGCGGCCAGGACCACGGTGCCCAGGCCGAGAGCGGGACGAGCAGTAAACGGCTTGAAGGACTTGTGCTTGGTATTGTGCTTGGTAGAAGTCATGTTGGCGTCTCGTTTTGAGTTTGTTTTTATGGAACGGTTGTATAACCGGCCAGCATCAGGAATCGATAGGCGACTGCGGCAGGCGCGAATCTCCGGGGCTTAGGTCGAAATCCACGTCGAGCGTGCAGTAGCGTCCGCTGACATCGGCATCAGGCGCCCGGCCATCGTCGTGAAGGGTGAACGGCATGGCCAGATCGGCGCTGGTGACGCCGAAAACGCAGTCGGATGCGAGGAAGAGGTCGTCCTCGGGGAATATCTGGGTCACCAGGGTCTGGTGCCCCTCGGCGGAAACGGTGAAATGCAGATGAGCGGCCCGGAATGGGTGGCGGCTCTGGGCCTTGAGCATTTCGCCGACGATGCCATGCGTGGGAATCGGATAGCTGGCCGGGCGTATGGTGCGAAAGCGGTAGCGGCCCTCGCCGTCGGTGCGAAACTTGCCGCGCAGGTTCAGGTGCGGCTGACTATCGTCCTGGTTCTCGTAGAGGCCCTCCGGCGAGGCATGCCACACCTCCACCAGTGCACCCGCCAGCGGCGTGCCGTCGCGGCTTGTCACCCGCCCGGATACGAACAATGGAATGTCGCTCTCCTTGGGCGTGTCGCGCGAGATATTGGCGCCCAATGGATACTCGGGATCCTTGCGGCTGTAGAACGGCCCCAGCAGGGCGGGCGAGATCTGCTCCGGCGTGCGCTCCTGGTTGAGAATCATCACCAGGGTGGAAAAGCCCAGGGCGTCTGACATCACCATCGTCTCGTTGTGGCGGTCGCGGGTGAGGTGGCCAAGCCGCGTGACCGCATTGATGGCGGCCATGAACTCCTCTTCGTTCAGCTTCACTTCGCGGCCGAAGGCATGTAGATGACGCACCAGCGCCGTGAGGATTTCCCGTAGCCGATCGTCCTGGGTATGGCTCATGGCCTTCAAGACGATTTCGGTGATGTCGTCGGGTGTCTGGGGAATGCCATGCGGAACTATGTCGTCTTTGTTGGGCAATTCGAACATGACTGTTGCTCCTGATCGGCCTGGGTATCGGCACTACCCGGCCTCGTGATTATCATTGTTTGATGGTGCCGATGCGCTCGGGCGGCGTTCAACGCTGCCGGCGCTTCATTTCGTCGAGAATCTCCTGGCGGTGCTCGTCCAGTACCGGCGGCGCCACCACGTCCAGCGGTTTGACGCCATCGTAGGAAACCGGCGAACGCACCGTGCGGAAGGTGCCCACCGTGGGATGCTCGGTGCTCACCTCGAGCTGCAGGTGCTTCACCTGGGGGTCCTGGAGCACTTCGTCGGTGTTGTACATCGGCGCGTGGGGCACGTCCTCCGCTTCGAGACGGCGGCACCACTCGTCCCGCCCGTGGCGCTTGAAGACCTGCTTGAGCACTTCGATCATCTGCTCTTGGTGGTCGATGCGCCCCTCGCGGGTGGCGAAGCGCTCGTCCTGCAGCAGCTCGGGGTACTCCATGGCATTGGCCAGCCCCTGCCAGAACTTCTCAGGCGAGGACATGTGCAGCGCCACCCACTTGCCGTCGGCGCACTCCACCACGTAGGACTGCGACACCTGCGGCCGGCTGTAGGGCCCCATGATCTCGTTCTCGGAGAGATAGTGGGTAAAGGCATCCAGGTTGAAGTGGCACATCGCTTCCAGCATGGAGACGTCGACCCGCCGCCCCTGGCCGGTGCGGCCACGCTCCACCAGCGCACCGAGAATGCCGTAGGCGGCATAGAAGCCAGACAGGGCATCGGCCATGGCCGGGCCCACCACCCGCGGATTTTCCGGATTGATCAGCAGCTTGAGGAAACCGCTCGCCGCCTGGGCCACGGTGTCATAGCTGGGGCGTGAGGCGTAAGGGCCGTCGTTGCCGAAGCCGCTGATGGCGCAGTAGATCAGCCCCGGGTTCATCTCCCGCAGCCGCGCTTCCCCTGCCCCCAGGCGCTCGGCGGTGCCGGGGCGAAAGTTCTGGATATAGACGTCGGCGTCGCGAATGAGCGCGTCGAAGGTGGCGAGGTCCTCCGGCTCCTTGGTGTTGAGGGCGATGCTGCGCTTGTTACGGTTGTAGGTCTGGTAATGCGGGCTGTAGAGCCCGCCCTTGAAGGCGCGGAAAGGGTCGCCCTTGCCCGGCATTTCCACCTTGATGACGTTGGCCCCGAGATCGGCCAGCAGCATGCCGGCGGCGGGCCCGGTAATGAAGGTGCCCTGTTCGATGACGGTGATGCCTGCGAGTACCTTAGTCATGATCCGCTCCCCTCCGTCTCGAAGCCCGGCGGAACGACACCGGTGTATTCGACCCGCTGGGCCGCCTGGTAGGAAAGCGCAAAGCCGCAGGGTTGCTCGGACTCCTCCAGCAGGTGGGCGATCAGCCCGGCGGTACGGGCCAGCAACGGCACGCCGCGCAGCGCCTTGAGAGGAAAGCCCGCTCCCAGCAGAACGGCAGGAATGGCGGCGGAAACGTTGAGCTTGAGTTCCTTGCCGACGATCTCGGGGATGGCCCGCTCCACGGCCTCGGCGATCTGCACATAGCGCATGTCGGCACCCGCCTCACGCGCTACGCCGAACAGCGCCTCGACCCGTGGGTCGCGCGCCTTGTGCAGCGGATGTCCGTAGCCGGGGATCGCTTCACGACGAACACGACGCTCGCTGACGACGTCGTGAACGGCCTGCTCGAGCGATTCACCCCCGTCGACCCTACCGCCGATTTCGGCAAACAGCTCACCCGCCGCCTGGGAGGCGCCAAGGATCACCGACCCGCAGCCCAGCAGGCCCGCGGCAACCGCGCCCTGTAGCGCTTCGGGGGCGGCGGCGAAGGTCATGCGGCTGGCCTGCACGCTGGGCACCAGACCATGTTCGGCGATGGCCACCAAGGTGGCATCCAGCACCCGGCGGCGGACGTCGCTAACCGGCTGGCCATCGAGCAGCATGAGGAAATAGTCGGTGAAGGTGGTGTGGCCGATCAGCTCGGCGCTCAAGTCCTTGCCACGCACCACGATGGTGTCGGCGTTGGAGGTGCTGATGGCGGTTCTTGGAATTGTCTCGCGCCCTATTTTCATCTGTCGCTCCGGGGAAAGAAGCGAGCGAGTGACGCCGGCGAGGCGTGCACGCTCGGGGTGTGTAACGCTGTGTAGGAAAAACATACGACGCGAATACGATGCATAAAAATGATAAATTTCCATTGAAACGAACGATGGCATCGATTGATTGCGAAACGACAGCGAGGCGTCCCCATGGAACTGCGACATATGCGGTACTTTCTGGCCATTGCCGAGACGCTCAACTTCACCCGGGCAGCCGAAAAGGTGCACGTCACGCAGTCGACGCTTTCACACCAGATTCGTCAGCTGGAAGAGGAGTTGGGCCAGCCGCTATTCGCCCGGGTAGGCAAGAAGGTAGTGATCACCGAGGCGGGGCAAAGCTTTCACGAGCATGTGGTGCCCATACTGCGCCAGGTCGACCAGGCCGTAGGAGCCTTGAAGGAAGCGCCCGACGAGCTGCGCGGCGAGCTGCGTATCGCCGCTACCCACAGCTTCAACGTACAGCTCATCCCACAATGCCTTTCGCTCTTCATGCAGCGCCTGCCCCGTGTCAAGGTGGCCGTGGAGGAACTCTCCGGGGATCAAATCAGCGAAGGCCTGGTCAATGGCAGCCTGGATTTGGGTATCTCCTATCGCCCCAGCATTCCGCGCGGCCTGCGCTTCGAGCCACTCTACAACGAGGAGCTCAAGCTTATCGTGGCTGCCGACCACCCGCTGGCGGGGCGCAAGCGGCTGAGGATGGTCGAGCTGAATGGCCAGCGCATGACGCTGCTGGCGCCACACTTCTCCACCCGCCAGATGTTGGACGAGTGCTTCGCGGCCGCCGGCGCACGGCCGCAGATCGTTGCCGAACTCAATGCCATTTCGCCGATGATCGAACTGGTACGACGCACCGATCTAGCCAGCATCGTGTCTGAGAATGCGCTGGGCAACGAGCCCGGCGTGAAGGCCATTCCGCTTGAAAGCCCCACTCCTGTGCGCACACCGGGGCTGCTGTGGTCGCAGCAGGGCCAACGGGCTCCCGCCAGCCGCTTCATGGCCGAGACGATTCGTCAGCTGGTCATGCAGGGTCCGCTGGGGAGACGCTGAGTTCTGCCTGTATCAGCGGCTATCGTCCTGCCCGAACGGAACCGCCTGGCCAGCTGTCAGCGTTTGTTCGAGCCGAGCGAGCGGCATGGGGCGCGCGAGCAGGAAGCCCTGAAACAGATCGCAGCCGTAGCCTTTCAATAAATGCAGCTGCTGCTCGGTTTCAACGCCCTCTGCCACCACGCTCAGGCCCAGATGATGGGCCATGGAGATGATGGCCTGCACGATGGAGGCATCGCCTACGCTATGGGTCACTTCCCGAATGAAACTGCGATCGATCTTGATCTTGCCGATGGGCAGTTGTTTCAGGTAGTTCAAGCTGGAATAGCCGGTGCCGAAATCGTCGATGGAGACCTCGACCCCCATCCGGCGCAGGGCATGAAGAATATCGACGACGTCCTGAGCATCCTTCAGCAGCACGCCTTCGGTCAGCTCCAGCTCCAGCCGACTGGCCGGTAGTCGGGTCGTGGCCAGGGTGTCCCGCAGCGCGTCCAGAAACCCGGAACGGTGGAACTGCAAGGGCGAGAGATTGACCGCCACCTTGAACCCGGCAAGGCCTCGCGCGTCGAGCAAGCCCATATCGAGACAGGCGCGTTCGAGAACCCAGCGACTGATCGGCATGATCTGGCCGGTCTCCTCGGCCAGGGGAATGAATTCTCCGGGCGACACGAAGCCTCTCACCGGGTGGTTCCAGCGCAGCAGGGCTTCCACGCTGACGATCCCACCTTTCTGGTCGTATAGCGGCTGGTAGTAGAGTTCTAGCCGCTGCCCGTCGATGGCCTCCTGCAGCTCATTACGCATCGCCAGACGTTCGTTGACACGCGTGGTGATCTCACTGGTGTACCACTGGAAGGCGTTACACCCCTGCTGCTTGGCCACATACATCGCCATATCCGCCTGCTGGATCAACTCCATGGGCTGCTCGATGTCGCCGTTACTGACGGCAATTCCGATACTGGCCGACAGATGGAGCTCGTGATGACCGATGCGATAAGGCTGAGCCACGAGCCGCAGCAAGGTCTCTGCCATCTCCGCCTGCTGTTCCCGGGGGGCATCGGTCATCAGCACCACAAACTCATCTCCACCCAGCCGCCCCAGGGTGTCGCCGGGCCGCATGGCGCTGGATAGACGGCGGGCCACTTCGATCAGCACTTCATCGCCGATGGCATGGCCCAGGCTGTCGTTGATCGGCTTGAAATCGTCCAGATCGACGAACAGCACGGCCATGTTACGACCCTGTCGCAGCGAGGAGTTGCAGTGATGGGTAAGCCGTTCTTCCAGCAGCGATCGATTGGCCAGGCCGGTCAAGGCATCGTGACTGGCGCTATGGGCAAGTCGCTCTTCGTAGGCCAGCCGGTCGGATACGTCGCGCAAGACACCGATGAAGTGGGTCACGCGCCCGTCGCCATCGGGTACCGGCGCCACATAGAGCGCATTCCAGAAGGCACTGCCATCCTTGCGATAGTTGCGAAGCGTGACATGGCAGTCACGACGCTCGGCCAGGCGGCGTCGCAGCCAGGCCAACTTCTCGGGGTCGGTATCGGCCCCCTGCAGAAAACGGCAGTTACGGCCGATCAGCTCTTCCTCACGATAGCCCGTCAGGGCCAGGAAAGCTTCGTTCACGAAGGTGATGGGTAAATCGACCTGATCGGCATCGGTGATCACGATGCCATTGATGCTGGCCTGAACGCTGCGCTCCAGCACACGCAGGCGCGTTTCGTTCCTGTGCTGCTCGGTGACATCCTTGCCGATGCCGAAGACCCCCTTGGCCACTCCATCCACCAGGATCGGCAGATGCGTCACGTAGAGCAAACGCGACTCGCCGGACCGATCGACGATAGTCACCACATGCCGCTGCGCGTTGCCCTTGAGGGCTTCGGCAATATGCTGGTGGATGCCCTCGGCTTGGCCGGGAAGGCTGAGCTGGGAAAACGGCGTACCGACGATGCGTTCCAGTGGCAGGCCGGTAATGGCGGCGAAAGTGGGATTGGCGGTAGCAATGACACCCAGCGGATCGACGGAAAATACCGCATCGGGGTTGTAGGCGAAGAGCGAACGGTAACGCTGTTCGCTTTCCCACAGCGACCGACGGTCATGCTGTCGCTGATGGGCGAGTCCCAGACTGAACGCCATGAGAAAGCTCAGCATGAGCCCAGAGAGCGCCACGCCGCCGGGAATTAGCCCGGCCATGAGCATTTCATTGACCGAATCGGGATAGATTTCGAGCGTCAGCTCGAGTCCACCTGGCAAGGCGATGAGGCGATGCGCCGCCAGAGGGTAGTTTGCTTCGCTCGGCGCGCGCCCCGGCGAACGCATGTCGAGCAGAGGCGCCCCCTGGCGAAGCACGCGGACTCTGTAGGTGCCCAACTGGACGCGTAGCTCTTCCTCGAAAAGCGCCACGAGATCCAAGCTGCCCACCAGCTGCCGTCGAGCCGAGGGCAACTGAGTCGTTATCAGCACCATACCGTCGTTCCCAGCATCGAGCGACACCAGCCGTGGCTCGGCAGAATCCAGCTCCAGCGAGGGCCGAACTCGAGCATCACTCAGTCGATCGTGCAGCCACCGTCCAGCCGTCGCATGGCGTGCGTACTGCCATGTCCACTCTCCCTCATGCAGTAAGCCGAACGCCTGTATCCCGGGTGAATCGCTGAAATAGCGCTGGAGATATGGATCGTGCCCCGCCGTCTCGATTTCCAGCTCAGGTGAGTCCAGGCGCTCGGCCATGTACTCGATGAAGAGAAGCTGTGCGGCCATGACCTGCTCGGCGTTGTACTGCAGATTGTCCAGCAGATGGCTGGCCTGCAGCTGCTTGTCCGCCTGGTACTGCCAGTTCAACAGATACCAGACCGTACAGCTCAGCAGGACGCCGAGCAGACCGCACGCCAGCGCCAGCTTGCCCATGCGCGGCTGGGGGCGCTCGACACCTACCGCCATCAGCAGCATCGATACGCCCAGCAGCAGCGCCAAAACGGTGCCCAGCAGAGGGGAAGACGCATTGTTCAGCGTCCAGGCCACCTCGCCGCCCGGCAAAAACAGCCTGATGAGTGCCAGCAGACTGCTACAAAGCAGCAGGGTGCCTACACTGGCCCACAGCCATCGCGCGAGGCGCCTGCCCACCCCCAGCAGCAGGCACAGCGCCACCAGCAACAGCACTGCCGACGCCATAGACCCCATGCGTACGTCACCCGTCAGCCAGGAGACACCGACTTCACGGCCTCCCGCCAGGGCGTTGTGTATCAATAGGTAGGCAACGTGCAAAAGCAGAATGAAACCGGCGACGCGACGCAGCAATGACCAGCGCAGCATGAGTGCCAACAGGCCGACACCGACCATGAGCACGGCCAGTGCATTGTCAGGTAGCAGCACGCTACGCAGCGGAAAGACGATATCCAGCCAATAGGTCAGCAGTCCCGATGCGCCCATCAGGATGAGCACTGCCGCCGCCACATAGAGCGTGGTATCTCTGGCGATATCCAGCGTCTTGTGAGACATATCGAGCGCGCACTCCTAGGGTCAGCCGCTTACGAGACGATCCAACCAGACGGCAGGCGTGGTCATAGAGAGTTATCGGCAGCCGGCGAGAAAGGTTAAATCCCGCTTAGGCGCCGCCCGCGCCTTCCGCCAGAGAGTGCAACGCGTCGAAGTCTTTGATGGTCAGCTCACGCCCTGCCACGCCGATCATGCCCTGCTCCTGGAAGCGCCCCAGCACCCGGCTGACGGTTTCCAGCGCCAGCCCCAGGTAGCTGCCGATATCGGAGCGTGACATGGAGAGATGAAAACAGAGCGGCGAGAAGCCCCGCGTGCGGAAGCGCTCCGACAGGCCCAGCAGAAAACTCGCCATCCGTTGATCGGCGGTGCGTCCGGAGAGCCAACACATCATGCGCTGGTCGCGGCGCAGTTCGCGACTCAAGCAGCGATAGAGCTGACCGCGCAGCTCCGGCAGCCGTTCGGCCAGGTCTTCCAAGCGAGTGAACGGCAGCTCGCAGACAAAAGCGCTCTCCAGCGCCACCACGCTGCCATGACAATACGCCTCGCCGATGGTATCCAGCCCCACCACCTCCCCGGGCAGGTAGAAGTGCGTGACCTGATCGCGCTGCCCCGCCGAAGCCACGGTCTGCTTGAGGCTGCCGGAACGCACCACATAGAGGCTGGTAAACGGCTCCCCCTGGCGGACCAGCGCCTGGCTGCGCTTGAGGCTCTGCGGTAGCCGAATGATGGCATCGAAGGATTGCAGGGCATCGAACTCGAGCCCAAGCGGCAGGCAACGGGCATGCAGGGTGCAGCGCTCGCAGCGAGTTACGCCGGCACCTGGCCGCTCGGCGGGCTGGGGCTTCATCGGCGTACTCCTTGCTTCGGTGGGTGGGTACATGGGGAAGCTTCGATTCTCGCCTGTGCCGAAAAGCCTGTCCTGCCTACGCGCCTCGCATGATAACGAAATGAAACAACGCTTGACCTAAATCAAGAGAAACTGGCTCGGCTGCGCGCTAACCAAAAAATGCAGGCCAAAAAAAACCGGCCCCGAAGGGCCGGCTCTGTCGTCGACGAATCGACGTAGTCTTGCAGTCAGCTTGGGCTCGACTTAGAAGTCGTAGCGCAGACCAACGGTGAACTGCACGTCATCGCTGATGTCGGAGATAGCCTGGTCGGTATCGAAGTCAGCATCGTGAACTTCGGCCCAGACGTACATCGGACGGCTGAAGCGATAGTTGGCGCCCAGGGTCCAGGCGTTGCGGCTATCGACGCCTTCAGCGGCGGAACGAACGCGGTTGTAGTCACCGTAGACTTCACCCATGCCGTAGTCGAACACGGCCATCAGGGTCCACATGTTGTCGATGTGATCGAATTCGCGATCATCCTCGTCAACCAGGCTGGTGACGTCTTCATACTTCAGACCAGCGCGGAAGGCCGGGGTGAACTGGTAGATGGCAGCCGCCGCCCAGATGTCTTCACCCGCATCGTTCGGGCCGCCAGACAGGTAGCGATAGCCGCGCTCAGTTTCTTCCTGACGAGACTGGTTGTAACCGGCCGCCAGGTACAGGTCCTGCCACTGGTAGTTGACAGCAGCCTGCCAGGAAACAGTTGAAGAGTTGTCCCCCTCACCCACGACAGCACGGTTGCCGCTCAGGTGCTTGGCCTGAACGTGAGCCTGGAAGCCTTCCAGATTCGGCGTGGAGTACTGGATGGAGTCACCGCGGGCGCTAACAGCGCCACCGCTGGTAGAGGTGAAGCCTTCGTATTCCTGGATTTCGAACTTGCTGGTCACGGCCTGATACAGGACGCCATCGAAGTTACCGATGCGGACCATACCCCAGTTGTCGCCACGCAGACCCAGGAAGGAGTTGCGGATGGTCATGGAGCTGTTGTTCTGGCGAGCCAGGTTCGGACGGAACTCCATATTGGCGAAAGCCTGGAGATCCGGAGCTACCTGGTGACGAGCGCGGAAGCCGAAGCGTGAGAATACGTCGACGAACTCGGAACCAGAAGCGCGAACGGTATCATCTGCATCGTAAGTACCAGCAGCAATTTCTGCACTGGTCGGCTCGCGGTCGGTGCCACCGGTGGTCACACCGAGGTTGATACGGCCGTAGACGTCAACCTGAGTGCCGTCCTGGTCATAAACGGTAGCAGCTTGTGCAGCAGTGGCACCGAAAACCATGGCGCCGGCAATGGCAGTCGCTAACAGTGTCTTTTTCATCTCTATAGTTCCTTTCACTAGCTTACTGTTTCGATCGTTACTGCACGGATCGACGATCGGTGCAGGTAGCTTGCCGGGCATGGGTCCCGCCGTACTTGGCTCGGTTCCTTCTCAGGAAGGGCCGGGGGCCGGGCATGTCCGCAGCGAAGCCTTGTTATAGTCCAATGCTCGCAGGTAGAACTCTATACCGGAGAAAAACGGAACGCAATAAGAAAAAACACTGTTTTCCTACGACACTCGCCTTTCCGATGGAACTTTGCCCTGCTGATGCGGTCCCAGGCGCTCCAGCGCATGGGCTCGCGTGCCGCAGGCATGGCAGTTTGGCGCCTGGCAGCGATGAGCCCGCACATGATGCCCCGCTGTTACAGTGCTGGCAAGCAATGCGCTTTCACGCTTTGGCCAACGCCGCTTTTTCAGGGTCCCGTCTTGCCGCTGCCGTGCTTGGCCAGAAGCGCGGAAAGCTTGGCTTCCATACGCTCTTTCGGGTCGCTCGGCGTGGCAGCTGCTTGGGTAGCAGAAGATTCGGCAGCGCCCGTCATCGGCCTGGGCTTGCGCTCGGGTTTTTGCTCGGCGTTTTGTTCGCGTTGGCCTGGCCGGTTGGCGCTGCCGTGAGCCTGCGTCTTGTCGGCGCTGCGCTGCGGCGCCGTATCCGTCCTGCGCCCGCCCTCCTTCCTTCCGCCCTCTTTCCGCCCGATTTCATTACGCCCATTCTCTTTCCTGCCACTTTCACGCCGCTCGCTCTGCAGCCGCTCCAGCTTGCGCCTCGCATGCTCGGCGGCCTGGGCATCGACGATACCGGCAGGGGCGCCGTCGAGATCGATGCGCTCGGCCTCTTCACGCACCGCCTTGAGGTAGCGCGGCAAATTGACGTAGCCCGCCAACGCGCGACGCACCAGCTTTTCCGGCCAGGGCTCGCGAGCCGCCAGGTCATGATGTATGCCGACCTTCAGCGGACGGGTATGACCCTTGAAGAAGGTGCGGGGATAGCGCTGATACCACTGCTTCAGCAGGCCATCGGCGGAAGGCGCCTGCTCGATGGCCAGATGGCCCTGACGCTCACCCTGTACCGCAGGCGGTGCCGTGCGCGCTTCGGGCGTTGCTGCAGGTTCGGCATTAACGGCGTCAGACTTGGCGGGTTCGGAGCTGGCGGATTCAGACTGTTCGGGATCAGGCTGCTGGCGTGCGGGTTCGGCGGCAGGGCGTTGGCCCATCAGTGCCGCCAACCCTTGAGCACGCCGAGTCGAACCGGGGAAGAGCGGCGCCGGCTCGCCCTTGCGCAAACGTTCGCGCAGGCGAGTGTTGTCCTCTTCGAGCTCGCGGTTCTGCTCGTCGAGCTCGCGATTTTCCTCTACCAGCTCAAGGCGAGCCGCTTCCAGCTCTTGCCGTCGCGCTTCGGACTCGGCGAGCCGAGCCTCCAGCTCCTGCAATTTCATGCGGCAGCTATGTAGCTCGTCGAGCGCACCGGCGGCACGAGCCTCGAGATCACGAAAAAGCTGACGTGAACTATTTTCCATCAAACCAGCATCCTCCTGGCGGGCTCACGTTGACGACGGCGACGGCATTCGGTTGGGAGCGGCTATCCATGATCAAGCTAGTGTGTGCCACAAGCGTGTCGCTGACAAACCGTCCGCTCAATCTTCTTTTCTTCGGTATTCCACAAAGCTGTATTCCGGCTGTCCCGGGTGGGGCGAGCCTGGCACCCGCTGAACTTCCTGCCACTCGTTTTCGTCGAGCTCGGGAAAGCGAGCGTCGCCCTCCACCTCGACATCCACCTCGGTGAGATAGATGCGACTGACGTGGGGCAGTGCCTGGGCGTAGATTTCGCCGCCGCCCATTACCATGATCTCGGCACTGGCATCGATGGTGGCCTGCTGGTCGGCCAGCGCCAGCGCCGAGGCCAGGTCGTGGCACACCCGCACGCCATCGTGGTGAAATCCATCGTCGCGGGTTACCACGATATTGAGCCTGCCCGGCAGCGGCCTGCCGATAGAGGCGAACGTCTTGCGTCCCATCACCAGCGGCTTGGCCTGGGTCATGCGCTTGAAGAACTTGAGGTCCTCGGGCAGGTGCCAGGGCAGCTTGTTGTCGATGCCGATCACGCCGTTGCGCGATACGGCGGCGATCATTGCTACCGGCACCAGGGTCACGTCGATCATACGGCCACCTCGGCCTTGATGTGGGGATGCGGGTCGTAGCCTTCGATGGCAATGTGCTCGAAGCGGAAATCGAACAGCGATTCGACGCTTGGGTCGAGCACCAGTCGAGGAGCCGGCCGCGGTGTGCGGGCCAGCTGCAGCTCGGCCTGTTCCAGGTGATTGAGATAGAGATGCGCATCGCCCAGGGTGTGGACGAAGTCGCCGGGCTCCAGGCCGGAAACACGGGCCACCATCATGGTCAGCAGCGCATAGCTGGCGATGTTGAACGGCACGCCGAGGAAAATGTCGGCGCTGCGCTGATAGAGCTGACAGGAGAGGCGCCCCTCGGCCACGTAGAACTGGAACAGGCAGTGGCACGGCGGCAGCGCCATTTCGTCGACTAGCGCCGGATTCCAGGCGGAGACGATCAGCCGCCGCGAGCGCGGGTTGGTGCGGATCTGCTCGAGCAGGTTCGCGATCTGGTCGACGTGGCCGCCGCGGGGGTCGGGCCAGCTGCGCCATTGGTAACCGTAGACGGGGCCAAGCTCTCCCTGGGCATCGGCCCACTCGTCCCAGATGCTGACGCCATTCTGCTTCAGATAGGCAATATTGGTGTCGCCACGCAGGAACCAGAGCAGCTCGTGAATGATCGAGCGCAAATGCAGCTTCTTGGTGGTCACCAGCGGAAAGCCACGGGCAAGATCGAAGCGCATCTGGTGGCCGAAGATGGAGCGCGTGCCAACCCCGGTGCGGTCGTCACGCTCAACGCCCTGCTCCAGCACCTGGCGCATCAGGTCCAGGTATGGCTGTTCGAGAGCGGGCTGTTCGCTAACGGCTTGCTCGAGTGCGGGCTGGGCGTTGTCGTCAGGCATCGTGGCAAAGGCTCTAATAAGAGTGAACGATTGGGGCCATGAGTCTACCGCCTCTTCTCACGGCCTCCTACTCCGCAGGCTTCACTGCTGCAGCTTTCATACCTTCAACCGGCTGGCGGCGCGACCAGACGATTAGCAAGAGGCCAAAGGCGATCATCGGCAGAGTCAGCAGCATGCCCATGGTGAACCAACCGAAGGCAAGGTAGCCGATGTGGGCATCGGGCAGGCGGAAGAACTCCACTCCGAAACGGAACACACCGTACAGCAGCAGGAACAGGCCGGAAACCAGCCCGCGCCGGCGCGGCTGTGCCGAGACCCACCAGAGAATAACGAACAGCACCAGGCCCTCGAAGAAGGCCTCGTAGAGTGCGGTGGGGTGACGCAGTTCGGGACCCATGCCGGGAAACGGCATGCCCCAGGGCACCTCCGTCACTCTCCCTGGCAGCTCGCGGTTGATGAAATTGCCGATGCGCCCTGCTCCAAGGCCGATGGGCACCATGGGGGCGAAGAAATCCGTCAGGGTGAAGAAGGCCATGCGCTTCTTGCGGGCGAACCAGAGCGCTGCCAGCAGCACCCCGATCAGCCCACCGTGGAAGCTCATGCCGCCATCCCACACGCGAAATACCCACAGCGGGTCGGCGGCCCACTGGCCCATGCCATAGAACAATGCATAGCCCAGGCGACCTCCCGCCACTACCCCGATGGCGGTATAGAACAGCAGATCGCCCACATCGTCATGGCTGAGACCGAAGCGGTGGGCCCGTTGGCGGCCCAGCCACCAGGCGCCCACGAAGCCGATCACATACATCAGGCCATACCAGTGAACCTGGAAAGGACCAAGAGAGATGGCCACAGGATCGATTGCAGGATAGTTCATGAAGACCTCAAAGCAGGAAACGCAGCCCAACGATCAGCAGCAGCGCAGCAAACGCCAGTCGCAGCACTCGAGCAGACAGCACATGGGCCAGGCGAGCGCCAAACCTGGCGAAGGGTACACTGGCCAGGACGATACCGAGAAACGCCGGCCACATGACAAAGCCAGTGGCGCCGGCCGGCAGCAACGGATTGCCCCAGCCCATTAGAATGAACGTTATCGCACCGAACAGGGCAATGGGCAGGCCACAGGCGGCGGAGGTTCCCACCGCCTCCGTCATTCTGGCACCGCAACGAGACATCCAGGGCACGCACAGCGTACCCCCACCGATACCGAACAGCGCCGATATACTGCCGATGACCCCACCGGCCACTCCCATACCCACACGCCCCGGCGCGGCGCGGCCGGGCTTGGGGCCGATACCGAGCGCCATCCTGATGCCCACCAGGATCACGAAAAGGCCGAACAGGGTGCCGAGCAGCCCCCCGGAGAGCGCCCCGGCCACGAACACACCGGCTATCGCCCCTACCACCAAGCCCGGCAACAGGAAAAAAAAAGCGTCACGCTGGATGCTGCCACGCTGGTAGTGCGCCCAGCTCGAGGAGGCCCCCGTCACCACGATGGTGGCAAGCGAAGTCCCGATTGCCAGGTGCATGGTGACGATGGGGTCGATGCCCTGCAGCCCAAAAGCGAACACCAGGGCGGGCACGATGATCAGCCCCCCACCGACGCCGAAAAGTCCGGCCATGGTGCCGGCGGCCGCGCCCAGGATCAGGTAGCCGAAAAGGGTGAACAGCTGGGTCATCGGGATGTGGTTTCCTCGAAGGCGTCGGGGCGCCAATGCCGCAGCAGGTCGATAAGCTCGCGTGGGCCGTAGGGCTTGGCCAGATAGTCGTCCATGCCGGCCTCCATGAAACGTCCACGATCACTGTTCGTGGCATTGGCCGTCAGCGCCACCAGGATACTGCGCCTAGTCTCAGGTGTTTGCGCCTCCTGCTGGCGCCACCGCCTGGCCGCTTCCACGCCATCCATCTCCGGCATGAAGATGTCCATCAGCACCAGGTCGTAGGGCTTGCGTCGTTGCTGCTCCAATGCCTCGAGTCCGCTGGACACGCTGTCGACCTCAAGCCCTTGCGCCTCAAGAAGCTGGCTTGCCAGCATGCGGTTCACCGGCCCGTCGTCGACGACCAGGACTCGTAGCGGATCGGCCTGACCAATGGAAACGTGCGGCGTCTCCCCTTCCCGCTCTCCTGCCAGACTGCCGATCAGCAGCAGGATATCAGCGATACGGTCACGCAGCTGCGCATGACGCTGGGGGTCACCAAAGCCGGCAGAACCTTCCATGATCTCGGTCAGTTCGGAGAGAAGCGGTTCGAGCTCACGCTGCAGCAGCGTCAGATAATGGGATTTGAGGCGCGAATCTTCCCGCGCACGCTCGCGTGCTGCCAGGAGATCGCCGAATTCATGCATACTGACCCGATCGAAGAGCAGCAGCTGATAGGGCGAAGCCTCCAGCCACTCGACTCGGAGAGAGCGCCAGCGTCCTTCGCCGTCCAGCACCTGGACCTCGGTCCATTTGTCACCTGCATCACCCTTGCTGATAAGACGGGTTCCAGGATCCTGACCTCTCAGCGATTCCAGGCTGTCGCCAAGAAGCCTTTCCATGGCGAGATTGGCGCCCACGATGCGCCCCCGATAGAGCGTCAGAGCCGGACGCTGACTCGACGCCAACAGCGCATCCGGGCTCGGTACCAGTTCAAGCCTTGACTGCAGCTCGATCATGCCGTCGTGCAGACGCTCCATGTGTCCTATCATCGTGCCGGCATAGGGCGTGAGCTTGCCCGGCTGACCCAACCAGGCCGGCAACATCTGCTCGGCCTCAAGCAACAGTCGCTCGATCCGATCGAGCCGATTCTCGAACTGATTCTCGCAGTCACGAAGGCGGTGACGAAGCTGGAGGAGAAATGCCGCGGTGGTAAGAGTCGTGCCTACCAGCAGAGCCAATAGCAGCCAGGCGGATTCCGTCCAGGAGGTCGGGTCGGGGGTTGCCACCCAAAGCACCGCCCCCACCACCACGCAGAGCAGGACCAGGGCCGCCTGGGCCAGCAACAGCGGCCATAGCAGTGGCCATACCAGATACGACCATAAACGGTCCTTGTGAGCTACCACGGGCATTCATCCCTGAGCCAGATATTGAAGGGAGTTTACGCCGCCAGGCTTCGGCTGTCATGACCCATCAGGATCGTAACAGGGCGTGGCGCAAGGAAATTATTTCCCGACTTGCACCAAGTTCGTGCCCGCCGGGGCCGAATCGGCGCTCCTCCAGCTCGATCAAATCGACCGATGCGCGCCACTCCAGCCAGGTCATGGCGCGGGTACCATACTGCTCGCCAACAATGAAGGGCGGCGACAGGCGGCGCTCCAACTCAAGGCCAATACCGGTCTCCGGCAGGTGGCCGTCATCGGCCGGCTGGGTGGCGGAAAACGCTGCCAGGGCATCTTCCGGCCAGCGTCGACGAAGCGCAGCAGCCAGGCCCTGTCGCGCAGAGATCAGCTTTGGCCATGGGGTATCGAGGGTGGCATTGGAGAGCCCATGAAGACCGGCCGAAACCTGGCTGAGCAGCAGCCTGTCCCGACTGCGGTGCAGGTGCCACAGCCGGTCGCCGTCACCGGCCAGCAGATTGAAACCGGCATAGCGCCAGCCCTCGCCCGAGGCGAGCTCGGCCAGCCAGGCGGACAGGTCGGGGCATTCCAAGGCGTCGCGCACGAGATGCCCGCGACTGGGCGCACCAGGGTCAACGACGAGCGACGGATCACGCACGTTGGTCACTGCCGCGACTCGCCCCCCCCGATGGACGGCAAGCCAGCTGCCGCCAGCCTCAAGATCACGCCCACCGACGATGTCGGGTGCATCCTGCCATGCCCCGAGAGGCGCTGCCGGCCGCTGATGGAATTCATCACGATTGGCCACCAGGCGCAGCGGTATCGGCATTCGTGGGTGGAAATCGAAAGCTATCAGACACATGGGCTCACTCAATCCCGCGGCGGCAACAGGTGGGCCAGCTGCCATTCACCAAGGCGCATCAGGAGATGACTGCGTACGGCAGCCGGCGTGTTGAGTGCCAGCGTTTCCTTTACCAGCGCCTGAGCCGCATCGTATGAGACTCGACGGATCGCGGCTCTTACCCGCGGCAAGCTGGGCGCATTCATCGACAGCGAATCGAAGCCCATCCCCATCAGCAATAGCGCACCGGCAGGATCCCCGGCCATTTCACCGCAAACGCAGATCGGCTTCTTCAGGCGCTTGGCCTCTTCGGCCAACCGTGCCATGGCGCTCACTACGGCGGGATGACAGGCGTCGTAGAGATTCGCCACGCGCGGGTTGTTGCGATCCACCGCCAGCAGGTATTGCGTAAGGTCATTGCTACCCACAGAGAAGAAATCGACCCGCTCGGCCAGAGCGTCCAGTTGATAGAGCGTCGCCGGGACCTCCAGCATCACACCAACCTTGGGACGCGGCGAGACGACGCCCTCCTCCCCCAGTTCGCGAATGGCACGATCCAGCAGGCGCAGAGCGTCGTCGACTTCATCGACGTTGGTCACCATGGGCAGCAAAATCTGCAGGTTGTCGAGCCCCTGGGAAGCCCGCAACATGGCGCGCAGCTGCACCATCAGCACCTCGGGGTGGTCGAGGGTGACACGAATGCCTCGCCAGCCGAGGAAGGGGTTGGCCTCTTCGATGGGGAAATAGGGCAGGTCCTTGTCACCGCCGATGTCGAGCGTGCGCATGACCACCGGCAGCGGTGCGAAGCTTTCCAATTGGTCACGGTAGAGGCGTGCCTGTTCCTGCTCGCCCGGGAAACGCTCGGCAATCATGAACGGCACTTCGGTGCGGTACAGCCCCACGCCGCTAATGCGCTTCTTGAGTGACACCGTGGTATCGATTGCCAGACCGGTATTGACCATGAGCGGCATGAGGTGCCCGTCAGGCGTTTCGCTGGGCAGGTCCTGCTCGTGCTCCAGCACCTCGGTCAGGGCAGCCTCTTCGGCGATCAGGCTGGAGTAGCGAGCCTTGAGCTCATCGGTGGGACGCACGAAGAGCCGTCCTCGGTGTCCGTCCAGCACCACCTCGGCGCCGGAGAGTCGCGGCAGCGGCAGGTCGACCATGCCCGACACGGTAGGAATGCCCATGGCCCGCGCCACGATGGCCACGTGGGAGGTGCTCGAGCCGCGCATCGAGACCAGGCCGGCAAGGCGCTCTCGCGGCACTTCGCCCAGCATGGCAACGCTGATCTCATCGCCGATCAGAATGGTACTCTCGGGGAAGGTAGCGGGTGTCTGGGGAGTCTCTTCCTGCAGATGTGCCAGTACCCGGCGCCCCAGGTCGCGCACGTCGGCGGCCCGCTCGCGCAGGTAGTCGTCATCAACCCGCTCGAGGTATTGAACGTGGCGCCGCACCACATCGGCCAAGGCGCCCGGCGCCCACTGCCCTTCGCGAATGCGCTTCTCCACCTCCTGAGAAAGCGCCGCTTCACTGAGCATCTGCTGATAAACCTCGAACAGCGCCAGCTCCTGGGCGGAGATACGGTTGGCCAGACGCTCGCCCGCGGCACGAATCTCCTCGCGCACGCTTTCGATGGCCACCTTGAGCCGGGCGATTTCATGTTCGACATCGGTAGGAATCAGGTCGGGGACGCTGTCCAGGTCAGCCAGCGGCGCCACTACCACCACTTCGCCGATGGCCATCCCGGGTGAGGCGGCAACACCGGTGAACAGCGCTTGACCGCCGGGCAAGGTGGGCTTGCTGAGGCTGCCTGTGGCAAGTGCATGGGCCAGAACCCCGGCAAGCTGCGCCCCCATGGTGATGAGGAAGGCCTCATCCTCCTCATCGTAGCGACGTTTATCTGCCTGCTGTACGACGAGAACGCCGAGCATGCGACGCTGGTGGATGATGGGCACGCCGAGAAAGCTCGAATAGCGCTCCTCACCGGTGGCTTCGAAATAGCGGAACCGCGGGTGCGAGGGAGCATCTTCCAGGTTGAGCGGTTCCTCACGCTCGCCGACCAGACCGACCAGCCCCTCCCCCACCCGCAGGCTGACGCGACCTACTGCCTGGCTGTGCAGACCGATGGTTTCCATCAGCACCAGCGCTTCTGCCTCGGCGTCATAGAGATAGAAGGAACATACGTCGGTGCGCATGGCCTTGCGAATACGCCGCACCATGGTCGCCAGCGCCGCATCGAGATTGCGAGCGCCGTTGACCTCCTGTATGACCCGGCGCAACACCTCGAGCATCGGCGTCTTGCTTTCCATTGTTATCTTCCCTCGCCTGCTGAGGAGTCAAGGCCGAGCGCCGCCAGCGAATCGCAGCGCTTCATGTCGGGGCCCTGCGCAGCCCCTGTCATACGTACAGAAACCCTGAACGCTCAGCGTCCTTCCAGCGCCAGCCGTTGCGCTCGCGGCGAAAGCTCGCTCAACGCCCGGCGATATACCTCGCGCTTAAATGGCACCACCTGCCCCAGCGGATACCAGTAACTGACCCAGCGCCAATTATCGAACTCGGGTTTCTCCGAGCCGTCCATGCAGATGCGGCTCTCCTGACAGCGTATCCGCAAAAGGAACCACTTCTGCTTCTGACCGATACAAACCGGCCTCGAGTTCATGCGCACCATGCGTCGCGGCAAGCGATAGCGCAGCCATCCCCGGGTACAGGCAAGCAATTCGACATCATCGGCGGTAAGGCCGATCTCTTCTTCAAGCTCACGAAAGAGCGCCTGTTGCGGTGTTTCGGTTGACTTGATGCCTCCCTGGGGGAACTGCCACGCGTTCTGTCCTACCCGACGCGCCCAAAGCAGTTGCCCCCTGGCGTTGGCGATGATGATGCCAACGTTGGGACGAAAGCCGTCAGCGTCGATCACGGACGTCACCTTGTGAAATTCATCGTTGCCTGCATTCTTCCACAAGGGCGCGAAGCGCATCAATACAACGTTGGGGCTGAGCACCACGGCAGCGGAAAAAGCACCGGCGGGCTTAGCAGCGTGAGCGTTGTCTGACATAATCGCCAGCTTTTACGAAAAGCAGCATGACTTTACTCACCACATCGCAAGGGGTAAGCCGTGAGTCTGGCCATCTTCGACCTGGACAACACTTTGCTCGCCATCGACAGTGATCACGCCTGGGGCGAGTTCCTGCTCGAACAGGGCGCAGTGGACGCCAAGGCCTACCGTGAAGCCAACGACCGCTTCATGGCCGACTACGAGGCGGGGACGCTGGATATCCATGCCTTTCTCACCGTGGCGCTCAAACCGTTGGCCGACAACAGCCCCGAACAGCTCGCCGCCTGGCATCAGCAGTTCATGGCCAGCAAGATAGAACCCAATATTCTGGGCAAGGGCGAGGAGCTGCTCGCCCGCCATCGCAGCCGTGGCGACACTCTGTTGATCATCACCGCCACCAACCGCTTCATCACCGGCCCGATCGCCGAGCGGTTGGGCGTGGATCATTTGATTGCCGTGGAACCCGAGGTGTGCGACGGCCGCTATACCGGCAAGGTCAGCGGTATACCGAGCTATCGGGAAGGTAAGGTCAAGCGTCTGGCGGAGTGGCTGGCCGACAAGGATTACACCTTGGAAGACGCCTGGTTCTACAGCGACTCCCACAACGACCTGCCGCTGCTCGAGCTGGTGGAACACCCGGTTGCGGTGGACCCTGACCCCACCCTGAGAGAAGTGGCCGAGCAGCGCGACTGGCGCATCATGTCTCTTCGCGACTGAACCAGCCCTGAGCCGTAGAAAAGGAAAACCCCGAAAGCCTTGGCTTTCGGGGTTTTTTCTTAACAACGATTTACTCGCGCAGGTATGTGTCAGCCAAGAAGGTGCTCGACCGCGGCGCGCTCTTCTCTTAGCTCGTCTTCCGTAGCCTTCATCTTGGCGCGGCTGAACTCGTCGATCTCCAGACCCTGGACGATCTCGTAGTCGCCGTTCTGGCAGCGCACCGGGTAGGAGTAGATGATGCCTTCCTCGATGCCGTAGCTACCGTCGGAGGGGATCGCCATGCTCACCACGCCGTCGGTGCCCAGCGCCCAGTCGCGCATGTGGTCGATGGCGGAGGAAGCGGCAGAAGCCGCGGAAGAGGCACCGCGCGCCTTGATGATCGCCGCGCCGCGCTGCTGCACGGTGGGGATGAAGTCGTTTTCGTACCAGTCGCGCTCGACCAGCTCGAAGGCTGGCTTGCCTGCAACCTTGGTGTGGGCCAGGTCGGGATACTGAGTGGCGCTGTGGTTGCCCCAGATGATCATGCTGTCCACGTCGGTGACACGCTTGCCGGTCTTCTGGGCCAGCTGGGTCAGGGCACGGTTGTGGTCCAGGCGGGTCATCGCGGTGAACTGACGCGGGCTGAGGTCCGGCGCGTTGCAGGAAGCGATCAGCGCATTGGTGTTGGCGGGGTTGCCCACCACCAGCACGCGCACGTTGCGGCTGGCGTTGTCGTTCAGCGCCTTGCCCTGAACGGAGAAGATCGCCGCATTGGCTTCCAGCAGATCCTTGCGCTCCATGCCCGGGCCGCGCGGACGGGCACCGACCAGCAGAGCGAAATCCACATCCTTGAAGGCGACGTTGGGGTCGTCGGTGGCGACGATGTCCTGCACCAGCGGGAAGGCGCAGTCGTTCACTTCCATGACCACGCCGTTGAGCGCGTCCATGGCCTGGGGAATCTCGAGCAGCTGGAGAATGACGGGCTGATCCGGTCCCAGCATGTCGCCTGCCGCAATACGGAAGATAAGGGAGTAGCTGATCTGGCCAGCACCGCCGGTAATGGCAATACGTACGGGATCTTTCATTGTTGCTCCTTCGGTTGAGCCGCCATGAAGGAAACGCTGCACAAATGTCTGCGCGAGCGAAACGCCGCGTTGCACGATACTCAGAATCCTCACATATACCGCATATGCTCCGGTTCTTGCGCTCCGTGCGCCTTGCGCTTCATCTCGCTCGCCAATCTGTCCAGCATTCCCTATGAGCCTTGCGAGCGCTTGCCCGCCTTGGCCGGGATTCGGACCGCCAAGATGTTATGCTTGCATTGCACAAAACTCAATCCGACCTCTGACTAGGTGATCCTCATGAGAGAGGGCACCCATGCATGACGACTGCCTCATGCGAGATCATGCGCTATCATGCAATGCTTGATTAGCCGAGAAAGCTGCACGATTCAGCCAGCTCGGCTCCGCGCGACGCAGCGCTCGCTGCGCAGACCTGTTTACCGTGCTACCGCTACCGAACCAGGGAAGGCCGCATGCCCAGACGTCCCCCCATTTCCGCCATGCTGGCCGCTCTGGTGCTGCTGGCCATACTGCTGTGGCTAGCACTCGGCGACATACAGCGCTTTCAGCAGCAGGCCCCGGCTGGCGACTCCCCGGCAGGCGAAGCGCCGGTCAGAGTCGAATATCGCACCAGTCAGGCCACCCCTTACCAGCCTCAACGAGTGGTTCAGGGCCAGCTGGAAGCTTTTCGCGAGGTCGAGCTTCGCACCCGGCATGCCGGACGAGTCAGTGAGCTGCCAGTGACACAGGGCACCGCAGTGGAAGCCGGCACGCCCCTGTTGGTCCTCTCTCGCGACGCCCTGGAGGCACAGCTGCAGCGCGCCGAGGACCAGCTCGAACTGGCACGCGCAGAGCTGGCAGGGGCCGCCAACCTGCGCCAGCGCAACCTGATCTCCCAACCCGAGCTGCTGCGTCTGCAAAGCAGCGTCAGCGTAGCGGCGGCGGAAGTCGCCGAGCTGCGCCAGGCACTCGACGAGACTCGCCCCGCCGCCCCCTTCGACGGTGTCCTCGATCGGCTTTACGTGGAGCAGGGTGAAGTGTTGCAGGTCGGCGAGACCTATGCCCGCCTGATCGACGATCGTCGACTCAAGCTCAGCGCCTGGGTCGCCCAGCGTGACGCCCCCGACCTGAGCCCGGGGCTGCCTGCCGAGGCCCGGCTGCTGGACGGCAGCCGCCTCTCCGGCGAGCTGACCCACGTGTCGAGTCGTGCCGAGGAGTCCACCCGCTCCTTCTATGTCGAGGCCGAATTCGACAACCCCCAGCGCCGCCGTCTGGCAGGTGCCAGCGCGACCCTTGCGATCACCCTGCCCGAACGTGACGTGCATCGCTTCTCGCCGGCCCTGCTGGAACTGGACGACCAGGGCCAACTGCGAATCAAGCACCTGGACGAAAATGCCAGGGTGGTTTCCACGCCGATCACCCTGATCGCCGCCGATGCCACCCAGGCGAGCGTTGCCGGGCTACCCGAGACGATCCGGCTGATCACCCTGGGCGGTGGCTTCGTTTCCCCCGGCGATAAGGTGGTCGCCGTACCGGCTCCCGACGCGGCCGGAAACGGCGATGGCGATCTCGATGCAAGCACCGTGCAGGAGACGCCCTGAACATGCGCACTCTGATCGAGGCCGCGCTGGACCGGTCACGCACTACCCTGCTGTTGCTGCTGGTCCTGCTGATGGCGGGTCTTGCAGCTTGGCAGGCGGTGCCCAAGGAGGCCAATCCGGACGTACCCATTCCCATCATCTACGTCTCGCTGGCTCTGGAAGGCGTGAGCCCGGAAGATGGCGAGCGGCTGCTGGTGCGGCCCATGGAGCAGGAGTTGCGCACCATCGAGGGCGTACGCAAGATGACTGCCCAGGCCAGTGAGGGGCACGCTGCCGTCACCCTGGAGTTCGATGCCGGCTTCGATCCCCGCCGGGCGCTGGCCGACGTCCGCGAGCGGGTCGACATCGCCAACGCCTCCCTGCCCGACGAAGCCGAGGAGCCGCGCGTCTTCGAGGTCAACGTCGGCCTCTTCCCGGTACTGACCCTGGGGCTTTCGGGGCCCATCGAGGAGACCCGGCGGCTGGCCATCGCTCGCCAGTTGCAGGACGCCTTCGAGGGCGTACCCGAGGTCTTGGAGGTCGACATCGGCGGTGAGCGCGAGGAGCTGATGGAGATCGTCATCGACCCGCTGGTACTCGACAGCTACGGCGTGGACTTCGACAGCCTGTTCAACCTCATTACCCGCAACAACCGACTGGTCGCCGCCGGCAGCCTGGATACCGGTGCCGGCCGCAGCCCAGTCAAGGTACCCGGCATCATCGAGTCGCTGGACGATGTGCTGGGCATGCCGGTGAAAGTCGACGGCGACCGGGTAGTGACCTTTGCCGACGTGGGCTGGATCCACCCCACCTTCAAGGACCCCGCCGGCTTCGCCCGCATCGATGACGAACCGGCCCTGGTGCTGGAGATTTCCAAACGCGCCGGCGCCAACCTGATCGCCACCATCGAAGGCGTGCGCGACATTCTCGCCGACGCCGCACCGCTGCTACCCGAGGAGCTCTCGATCACCACGATCATGGACCAGTCGGTCACCGTCGATCAGATGCTCTCGGAGCTGCTCAACAACGTGCTGACCGCCGTGGTACTGGTGTTGATCGTGATTCTGGCGGCGATGGGCGTGCGTTCGGCGCTGATGGTGGGACTGACCATACCCGGCGCCTTTCTTACCGGCATCCTGCTGATCTGGACCATCGGCTATACCCTCAACATCGTGGTGCTGTTCGCCCTCATTTTAGTCGCCGGCATGCTGGTGGACGGCGCCATCGTGGTCAGCGAACTGGCCGACCGCAACCTGCGTGAGGGCCAGCCGCCGCGCGAGGCCTGGGTCAACGCCGCGTCACGCATGAGCTGGCCGGTAATCGCCGCCACCGCCACCACACTGGCGGTATTCTTTCCGCTGCTGTTCTGGCCCGGCGTGGTCGGGGAATTCATGAAGTACCTGCCGGCCACGGTGATCCTCTGCCTGCTCGCTTCGCTCGCCATGGCGCTGATCTTCCTGCCCACCCTGGGCGGCGTGTTCAGCGTTCGCGCCAGCAGAGCCGTGCACGGCGAAGAGATGATTACCGCCGGCGGGCGGCTGTATCGCGCCACCCTGGCCCGGCTGCTGGCATGGCCCGGCATGACGCTGCTGATCGCCCTGCTGCTTATGGCGCTGATCTTCGTCGGGTACGCGCGTTTCAATCACGGCGTCGAGTTCTTCCCCGCCGTCGAACCGGAAAGTGCACAAGTAGTCGTGCGCTCCCGCGGCGATTTCTCGGCCTTGGAGAAGGACGCCATCGTACGCCGGGTCGAATCGCGTCTGGCCGGCATGAGCGAGGTGCAGGCGCTCTACGCCCGCTCCTACGGCGTGCCCAACGAGCAGCTCGGCAGCGACGTGATCGGCACGGTGCAGTTCGAGTTGATCGACTGGCAGGAGCGTCGTCCGGCCAGGGTGATCATGAACGAGATGGCCGAGCGCACCGCCGATCTGCCCGGCGTGGTGCTGGAATTTCGCGAGCAGGAGCAAGGACCGGGCGGCGGCAAACCCATCGTGCTCGAGATCAGCGCCGTCGAGGCGGCGGACGGCGAAGCGGCCGTGGAACGCATACGTCAGGAGATGGAACGGCTGGGCGGCTTTCGCGACATCGAAGACAATCGCAGCCTGCCCGGCATCGAATGGCGCCTCAACGTTGACCGTGCCGCGGCCGCCAGGCTGGGAGCCGACGTGGCTGCCGTCGGCAGCGCCGTACAGCTCGTCACCAACGGCCTGCGTGTGGCGAGCTACCGGCCGGCCCATGCCCCGGATGAAGTCGACATAAGCGTGCGCTTTCCCCATGACTGGCGCAGCATCGATCAACTCGACCGTTTGACCCTCAACACGTCCCGCGGGCAGGTACCGATTTCCCATTTCGCCAGCCTGGAGCCTGCTCCACGGGTCGGCACCCTGCACAGGATCGATGGCCAGCGCGCCATTACTCTGGAGGCGGATGTGGCCCAAGGCTATCAGCCGGACGAACGACTGCGAGCGCTGCTCACGGCGCTGGGCCCACCGCCCGAGGGCGTCCGGGTCAACGTCGCCGGCGAGCAGGAGGACCAGGAGGAGGCCAGCCGCTTTTTGATTACCGCCTTCCTGGTCGCCATCGGCCTGATGCTGCTGATCCTGGTGACTCAGTTCAACAGCCTCTACCAGGCCCTGCTGGTGCTGTCGGCGATCGTCTTTTCCACTGCCGGGGTGCTGATGGGCCTGCTGATCAACGGTCAGCCGTTCGGCATCGTCATGGTGGGCATGGGCATCATCGCCCTTGCGGGCATCGTGGTGAACAATAACATCGTGCTCATCGACACCTACAACGAGCTGCGTCAGGCGGGTCTGGCCCCCTACGATGCAGCGCTGCAGGCCGGTGGATTGCGCCTGCGGCCGGTACTGCTCACCGCCATCACCACCGTGCTCGGCCTGATGCCGATGGTGCTGGAGATCAATGTCAACCTGTTCGCCCCAAGCCTGGGTATCGGCGCTCCCTCTACCCAGTGGTGGACGCAGCTCTCCAGTGCCATCGCCGGCGGGCTGGTGTTCGCCACCGGCCTGACGCTGCTGCTGACACCCTGCATGCTGATCCTCTGGCAGCGCCGGGTTCCGCAGCGCGAATCGGTCGAGGGCGAACCGGCGGCGACCTGAAGCGACTCTCGAAACGCCGCCGCCCCGGACCAGGGTCCGGGGCGGCGGCGGAAAACATGAGCGGTCGTGCGACCTAGCGCTACTCGGTCTGTTCTTCCGTCAGCGGCGTGTGCGCGGCGTGCAGGCGAGCGATCAGCTGATCCTCCAGCGCAAAACGCTCGGTGAGTCCTTTGGCGAGGCGATCGAGCCAGGCAGGCAGGCGTGGCAGGAAGTGCTGGCAGCGGACTGGCGTCGAGAAGTCGGCATCGAAGGCCAGGACCAGTTCGGTGGAGAGTTCCAGGCGCTCGAGCAGCTTGCCGGCGATTTCCAGCGCATCATGATCCTCGAAGGCGTTGGCCTCCTCGCGCAGCTGCGGGTAGATTTCGAAGTGACCGGCGCTGATGTAGTCCATCAGAAGCTCACTGAAGCGATCGATCTGGGGCTTGTCCACCGCCTCGAGTTCGGTATCGCAGGCCTCCTTGAGCTCAATGAAGCTGACCAGCAGCTCCCGACGCTCATCGAGCCATCGGTCGATCAGCTGATGCACGCCACCCCAGCGCTCCCTGGCTGTCTTGCACTCTTCCAGCATCGTGAGCCTCCTTCCCTTGTAAGCCGGTTGCAGCCCGGACCCTGCCGAACCCAAATGCCAGACTCGCCGCTGCCAGCCTGAGTGTCAATCCTTGGCCACGGCAAAAGAGTGGCCGCCGGGATACTTCAAGCTTGAAATTTTAAGCTTGAAGTAATTTTCCGTTGGGTCTAATTTGAATTTCACTACAACAACGATACGGCTAGACACCATGAAAATCGCCTGCCTCGGCGGCGGCCCCGCCGGCCTTTATTTCGCCATCAGCATGAAGCTCAAGGACCCTACTCACGAAGTCGTGGTGCTTGAGCGCAATCGCGCCGACGACACCTTCGGCTGGGGCGTGGTGCTCTCCGACGAGACGCTGGACAACCTGGCCGCCAATGACCCCGTGAGTGCGGCTCGCATCCGCGAGCACTTCGCCTACTGGGACGACATCGCGGTCATCCACGATGGCGTGAAGACGGTTTCCACCGGCCACGGCTTCTGCGGCATCGGCCGCCACAAGCTGCTGGTGTTGCTGCAGCAGCGCGCTCGGGAGCTCGATATCGATCTGCGCTTCGAAAGCGACGTGCCTGAAGCGAGCATCGACGAGCTGCGCCATGAGTTCGACCTGGTAATGGCGGCCGATGGCCTCAATTCACGCACCCGCCAGCGCTACGCCCACCACTTCCAGCCCAATATCGACGTGCGCGCCTGCAAGTTCGTCTGGCTGGGTACCCACCAGACCTTCAACGATGCCTTCACCTTCATCTTCGAGAAGACGGAACATGGCTGGGTGTGGGCGCACGCCTACCAGTTCGACGCCGACACCGCGACCTTCATCGTCGAGTGCAGCGAAGCTACCTGGCAGGCCTTCGGCTTCGGCGAGATGAGCCAGCAGGAATCCATTGCCGTGTGCGAGCGGATCTTCGCCCGCCATCTCGGCGGCCATGCGCTGATGACCAACGCCAACCACATCCGCGGCTCGGCCTGGATCAACTTCCCCCGCGTACTGTGCGCGCGTTGGAGCTTCGACAATGTCGTACTGATGGGTGACGCCGCAGCCACCGCGCATTTCTCCATCGGTTCAGGCACCAAGCTGGCGCTCGAGAGCGCCATTGCCCTGGTGGAGTACCTGCACAGCGAGCCCGACATGGCCAGCGCCTTCGCCCGCTACGAGGAGGAGCGCCGCACCGAGGTGTTGCGCCTACAGTCGGCGGCGCGCAATTCCACCGAGTGGTTCGAGCAGGTGGAGCGCTACCTGAACCTCGACCCGGTGCAGTTCAACTATTCGCTTCTGACCCGCTCCCAGCGCATCAGCCACGAAAACCTGCGCCTGCGCGACCCCAAATGGCTGGCGAGCGCTGAAGGCTGGTTCCAGGCCCAGGCCGGCAACGAGGGCTCGCGCCGTGCGCCGATGTTCGCACCTTTCCAACTGCGCGACATGCGACTCGAGAATCGTATCGTCGTCTCGCCCATGGCTCAGTATAAGGCGGAGGAGGGACGGCCCACCGACTGGCATTTCGTGCACTACGCCGAGCGCGCCAAGGGCGGTGCCGGGCTGGTCTATACCGAGATGACCTGCGTTTCGCCCGAGGGGCGCATTACCCCGGGCTGCCCCGGGCTCTACGACCCGGAGCACGAAGCGGCCTGGAAGCGGCTTTGCGATTTCGTTCATGCCGAAACGTCCGCCAAAGTGTGTGCCCAGATCGGCCACTCCGGACCCAAGGGCTCGACCCAGCTCGGCTGGCAGGAAATGGATGCCCCGCTGCCCGAGGGCAACTGGCCGATACTGGCGGCTTCCGCCGTGCCCTGGTCGGAGCGCAACCAGGTGCCCAAGGCCATGGATCGTACCGACATGGAGCGTGTGCGCGACGAATTCGTCGCCGCAGCGAAAATGGCCGAGCGCGCCGGCTTCGACATGCTCGAGGTGCACGCCGCCCACGGCTACTTGCTCTCCTCGTTCATCACGCCGCTGACCAACCGCCGCGATGACGAGTACGGCGGCTCGCTGGAAAATCGCATGCGCTACCCGCTGGAGGTGATCCGCGCGGTGCGCCTGGCGTGGCCGGCCCACAAGCCGCTGGCGGTGCGTATCTCGGCCAACGACTGGGTCGGCGACGAAGGGGTCACCCCCGACGAGGCGGTGAAAATTGCCCGCCTGCTCAAAAGTGCAGAGGTCGATATCGTCGATGTCTCCGCCGGGCAGACCTCGACTAGGGCGCGGCCGGTCTACGGACGCATGTTCCAGACCCCCTTCTCCGATCGCATCCGCAACGAGACTGGCATGTCGACAATGGCGGTTGGCAACATCTACCAGGCCGACCACGTCAACTCGATCCTGATGGCGGGCCGCGCCGATCTGGTGTGCCTGGCACGACCGCATCTGGCCGACCCCTACTGGACGCTGCATGCCGCCGCCGGCCTACAGGACGGCGAGTGCGACTGGCCGGCGCCCTACCGCGCCGGACGCGACCAGCTGCAGCGCCTGGCCGAGCGCGGCGAGGGCTGGACATGAGCCACCTGAAGGGCAGGCGCGCGGTGATCACCGGCGGCGGCAGCGGGATCGGCGCCGACATGGCGCTGGCTTTCGCCGAGGCCGGCGCCGAGGTGACCATCAGCGGACGGCGCCGCGAGCCATTGGAAGCCATGGCCAAGCGCCATCCGGCAATCACTGCCGAAGTGGCGGATGTCACGAGCGAAGCCGACATGACGGCACTGTTCGAGCGTCTCGGCGAGGTCGATATCGTCATCGCCAACGCCGGTGCGGCGGAGAGTGCCCCGCTGGCCAGAACCGAACTGGAGCAGTGGCAGCGCATGCTGGATGTCAACCTGACCGGTGTCTTCCTCACCCTGCGCGAGGGGCTCAAGCACCTGCGCGACGGCGGGCGGCTGATCGCCGTGGCCTCCACCGCCGGGCTCAAGGGCTACGCCTACGTGGCGCCCTACTGCGCCGCCAAACATGGCGTGGTCGGGCTGGTGCGCGCTCTGGCCCAGGAGATCGCGGGCCGGGACGTTACCGTCAACGCGCTGTGCCCCGGCTTCACCGAGACTCCGCTGCTCGAGGCCAGTGTCGCCACCATCGTGGCCAAGACCGGCCAGAGCCCGAAGCAGGCCCGCGCCCACCTGCAATCGACCAATCCCACGGGGCGTCTGATCCAGCCCGCCGAGGTGACCGCCACGGCATTGTGGCTGTGCGGCCCGCATAGCGGCGCCATCAACGGTCAGGCTATTTCGATCTCGGGAGGCGAAGCATGACGGCCCAGCAACTGAGACAGGAGTCCCTGAGCAAGGAGCGCCTGCGCCTGTGGCTGCGCATGCTCAGGGTCACCCGTCAGGTGGAAGCGGCGCTGCGCGAGAAGCTGCGCCTGGAGTTCGACTCCACCTTGCCTCGCTTCGACGTCATGGCCGCGCTCTATCGCGACCGCGAGGGGCTCAAGATGAACGAGCTCTCCAAGCGGCTGCGCGTTTCCAACGGCAATGTCACCGGCATCGTCGACCGCCTGGCCGACGACGGCCTGGTGGAGCGAATCGCCATCGAGGGCGACCGCCGCGCCACCCTGGTACGTCTCACCTCCGCCGGGTGCGATGCCTTCACCGTCATGGCACAAGCCCACGAAAGCTGGGTCGACGACCTGCTGGAAGGCGTTAGTGAAGAAGATGCCCACCATATCGGCGAGCTGCTGCACCGCTTGCCGGCAGACAAGGGAGAACAGCAATGAAACTGGCCGAATTGGCGCCCCAACATTTCCTGTGGCGCATGGAGGGCGAGGTGGCGGTGATCCGCCTGGACCGCCCCGAACGCAAGAATCCGCTCACCTTCGACAGCTATGCCGAGCTGCGCGACACCTTCCGCCACCTGGTCTACGCCGAGGACGTCAAGGCGGTGGTGTTCGCCTCCAACGGCGGCAATTTCTGTTCCGGCGGCGACGTGCACGAAATCATCGCCCCGCTGGTGGGTCGCGACATGAAGGGCCTGCTGGAATTCACCCGCATGACCGGCGATCTGGTCAAGGCGATGATCCACTGCACCAAACCGGTCATCAGCGCCATTGACGGCGTCTGCGTCGGCGCCGGCGCCATCATCGCCATGGCCTCGGACATCCGCTTCGCCACGCCCCAGGCGAGCACCGCTTTTCTCTTCACCCGGGTTGGCCTTGCGGGATGCGACATGGGGGCCTGTGCCATGCTGCCTCGCATCATCGGCCAGGGTCGCGCCGCCGACCTGCTCTACAGCGGTCGCAGTATGGCCGCGGAAGAGGGTCATCAATGGGGGTTCTACAACCGCCTGGTGGAGGCGGACACACTGGAGGCCGAGGCCATTGCTTACGCCACCCGCCTGGCCCAAGGGCCGACTTTCGCCCACGGCATCACCAAGACCCAGCTCAACCAGGAGTGGTCGATGAGCCTGGAGCAGGCCATCGAGGCCGAGGCCCAGGCGCAGGCGATCTGCATGCAGACCCGCGACTTCGAGCGCGCCTATCGCGCCTTTGCCGCCAAACAGAAGCCGGTCTTCGAGGGGGATTGATGAGCGATACGAGCTTTCTCGACTGGCCATTCTTCGAAGCGCGTCATCGCGACCTGGCCAAGCGCCTGGAGGCGTGGTGCCAGCGTGAACTGCCACGCGATCACAGCGACGTCGATGCCGCTTGCATCCAGCTGGTGCGCGACCTGGGCCGGGCAGGCTTCCTCGAAGGCACCGCGGGGGACGCCATCGACGTGCGCAGCCTGTGCCTGTTGCGCGAGACCCTGGCCCGCCACGACGGCCTGGCCGACTTCGCCTTCGCCATGCAGGGGCTCGGCACCGGGGCGATCAGCCTGTTCGGCAACGACGAGCAGAAACAGTGGCTGGAGAGAACCCGCCGCGGCGAGGCACTGGCCGCCTTCGCTCTGACCGAACCGCGCTCGGGCTCCGACGTGGCGCAGCTGGATACCGTGGCCGAACGCAACGGCGACGGCTATCGCATCAACGGCGAGAAGACCTGGATTTCCAACGGCGGTATCGCCGACTTCTACACCCTGTTCGTCCGCACCGGCGAGGGACCGGGGGCCAAGGGGCTCTCCTGCTTCCTGGTGCCGGCCGACACGCCGGGCCTCGAGATTCGCGAGCGGCTGGAGACGATCTCGCCGCACCCGCTGGCGCGGCTCGGCTTCAACGACATGCGCCTGCCGGCCAGCGCCATGATCGGCCAGCCCGGACAGGGCTTTCGCATCGCCATGGCAGTACTCGACGTGTTCCGCTCCACGGTGGGCGCCGCCGCCTTGGGCTTCGCCCGCCGCGCGCTGGACGAATCCCTAAACCGCGCCCGCAACCGCGAGCTGTTCGGCGCCAGCCTGGCCGACCTGCAGATGGTGCAGGGCCATCTGGCCGAGATGGCCCTGGACGTGGACGCCGCCGCGCTGCTGGTGTACCGCGCCGCCTGGACCAAGGACATGGGCGCCGAGCGCGTCACCCGCGAGGCGGCCATGGCCAAGCTCTACGCCACCGACCGCGCCCAGCAGGTGATCGACAAGGCGGTGCAGCTCCACGGCGGCGACGGCGTACGCAAGGGACATATCGTGGAGAGTTTGTACCGCGAGATACGTGCGCTGCGCATCTACGAGGGTGCATCGGACGTACAGAAGGTCGTGATCGCCCGTAGCGCGCTTGCGGAGCACGGCCTGAACTGAACTAACGCAACAAGACGAATAACGACAGCGACAAGACACGCCAGACCCGTATCCCCCTGTCGACGCCTCGGCGCCGAACAACAACAACGAAGTACGGAGAATGGTCATGAACACAGCGTCGGCCCATGCCGATACCTTCACGCAGGACCGGTTGCCGCCCGCACAGGAGTGGCCGGAGCTGAAGTTGGACGGATTCGACTACCCCGAGCGTCTCAACGCCGCGGCGGAGCTCTGCGACCGGTGGGTCGAGCGCGGCCACGGCGACCGCGTGGCACTGATTGGCAACGGTCGCCAACGCAGCTATCGCGAACTCCATGAGTGGACCAATCGCCTGGCCCATGTTCTGGTGGAAGACTTAGGCCTGCGCCCAGGTAACCGGGTACTGATCCGCTCGGCCAACAACCCTGCCATGGTCGCCTGCTGGCTGGCTGCGACCAAGGCCGGTGCGGTAGTGGTCAACACCATGCCGATGCTGCGAGCCGGTGAGCTGGCCCAGATCGTCGACAAGGCCGAAGTGGCTTTGGCCCTGTGCGACACCCGCCTGCTCGAGGAGCTGGAAGCCTGCGCCAGCGACAGCGCCTTTCTGCAGCGCATCGTCGGCTTCGACGGTACCGCCAACCACGATGCCGAGCTCGACCGCCTGGCACTCGACAAGCCGAGCGAATTCGAGGCGGTGGCGACAGCCGCCACCGATGTCGCCCTGCTCGGCTTCACTTCAGGCACCACCGGCATGCCCAAGGCGACCATGCACTTTCACCGCGACCTCATGATCATTGCCGACGGCTATGCCCGCGAGGTGCTTCAGGTCACTTGCGACGATGTCTTCGTCGGCTCGCCGCCGCTGGCCTTCACCTTCGGCCTGGGCGGACTCGCCATCTTCCCGCTGCGCTTCGGTGCCACGGCCGTGCTGCTGGAAAAGGCCTCGCCGCCCAACATGATGGAGATCATCCGCGAGCACCGCGCGACGATCGTCTTCACCGCGCCCACCGCTTATCGCACCATGCTCGCCTCAATGACGAGCGCCGGAGAACTGGACAGCCTGCGGCTGGCGGTGTCGGCCGGTGAAACGCTGCCGGCACCGATTTACCATGAATGGATGGAGAAGACCGGCAAACCGATCCTCGATGGCATCGGTGCCACCGAGATGCTGCATATCTTCATTTCCAACCGTCTTGACGATCATCGCCCGGCCTGTACCGGCAAACCGGTGGCGGGCTACGAGGCGAAGATCGTCGACATCGACATGCAAGAGGTGTCCCGCGGCGAAGTGGGCCGGCTGGCTGTACGTGGTCCAACTGGCTGTCGCTACCTGGACGATACGCGTCAGCGCAAGTATGTCCGCGACGGCTGGAATATCACCGGCGACGCCTTCTACCAGGACGAAGAGGGTTACTTCCACTTCGCCGCACGCAATGACGATATGATCGTCTCGGCCGGCTACAACATCGCCGGCCCGGAGGTGGAAGCGGCGCTGCTGGCCCACGAGGCGGTGGCCGAATGTGCCGTCATCGGCGCACCGGACCCACAGCGTGGGCAGATCGTCGAGGCCTTCGTGGTACTGTCTCCCGGTGTCGAACAGGATTCTACGTGTGTCGAGCGACTGCAGGCGTTCGTCAAGCAGCACATCGCGCCCTACAAGTATCCGCGTTCGATCCGCTTCGTTGAAACGCTGCCGAAGACTGCCACCGGCAAGGTGCAGCGCTTTCGGCTGCGTCAGGAGCATTATCCCAACAGTGGGAGTCAGCCCGACAAGGGACTGGCCTGACAGCGGAAACAAGTCCGACGGCACGACCTGATGGGCAATCACGGCACAAGCGCTGGACACGGCGCCGAAGACCATAACAAACGAGATGATGAGGGAGTCCCCATGAAAACACTAGCCAGCGTTGGCCTCGGCCTGTTGATGACCGCCACCATGGCGGCGGCCCAGGCCGATGAAGTCAAGATCGGCATGATCACCACACTTTCGGGCGGCGGTTCGCACCTCGGCGTGGACGTACGCGATGGTTTCATGCTCGCCATCGAGCGCTCGGGCCGCGACAACGTGCGGGTCCTGGTGCAGGACGATGCCAACCGCCCGGACCTGGCGCGCAGCCTCTCCAACGAGTTCATGCAGCGCGACAACGTCGATATCCTTACCGGTATCATCTTTTCCAACCTGGCCATGGCGGTAGTCCCCGCTGCCGTACGCCAGGGCACGTTCTACATTTCGCCCAATGCCGGCCCCTCGGATCTGGCCGGGCGCATGTGTCATGAGAACTACTTCAACGCCGCCTACCAGAACGACAATTTGCACGGCGCCATGGGAGCCTACATGCGTGAACAGGGCTTCGAGCGCCCCATCATCCTGGCACCCAACTACCCCGCTGGCACCGACGCCCTGGCTGGTTTCAAGCATCTTTACGAAGGGGAAGTGGTCGGCGAGATCTACACCCAGATGGGCCAGACCGACTACGCCGCCGAGATCGCCCAGATCCGCGCCAGCGATGCCGACAGCCTGTTCTTCTTCTTGCCGGGCGGTATGGGCATATCGTTCATGAAGCAGTGGGAGAACTCCGGGGTCGAGCTGCCGGTGTTCGGCGCCGCCTTCTCCTTCGACGAGACCATCATCAAGGCGGTGGGCAGCGCAGCCATCGGCGCCATGAACACCTCACTTTGGGCCTACGACCTCGACAACGAGGCGAACCATGCCTTCGTCGAAGGCTTCCGTGAGGCCTACAACCGCATGCCGACCCTCTATGCAGCTCAGGGTTACGACACCGCCAACCTGATCTTGAGCGCCTTGGAGAAAGCCCACCCGAGCGAGCAGGATGCCTTCCGCGAAGCGCTGCGCGAGGCGGATTTCGATTCCGTGCGTGGCGAATTCCGTTTTGGCCCCAACCACCACCCGATCCAGAACATCTATGTGCGTGAGGTGGTCGAGGGTGACGATGGCCAGCCCACCAACCGCTTGATAGGTATCGCCGTGGAAAACATCCAGGACATCTATCACGAACAGTGCCAGATGTGAGGCACCGGCGCCGTCGGGTCGAATGCGGCCCGACGGCACTCCCCGCACCTATCTTCGGTTGACGATTCATGATGCTATTCATCGAACAGCTCATCAACGGCCTGCAGCTGGGCACCATGCTGTTTCTCATGGCCAGCGGCCTGACCCTGGTGTTCGGTGTGATGGGGCTGATCAACCTGGCCCATGGCTCCTTCTACATGGTCGGCGCCTATGCCACAGCCCTGGCCACCGCCACCACCGGTTCCTTCCTCGTCGGTCTCGCCAGCGGTATTGCCGTGGCCGCCGCAGTGGGCGCCCTGGTGGAGCTGATCGTGATCCGCCGGCTCTATCACCGCCCACACCTCGATCAGGTACTGGCCACTTTTGCTCTGATCCTGATCTTCTCGGAGGGCACCCGCTGGCTGTTCGGCTCTTCACCGCTGTGGCTCAACCCTCCGTCACAGCTGGCCGGTTCGGTCACCCTGCCGGGGGGACTGCGCTATCCCATCTACCGGCTGGTGATCATTGCCGTCGGCATCACCGTGGCGGTGGGTATGTATCTCCTGATCACCCGCACCCGGCTCGGCATGCGCATTCGTGCCGGCGAGAGCGACCGCGAGATGATCGGCGCCCTGGGCGTCAACATCGCACGGCTGTATACCCTGGTGTTCGCCCTGGGCGCAGCCCTGGCCGGCCTGGCCGGGGCCATGGTCGGCGCACTGCAATCGGTGCAGGTGGGCATGGGGGAGCCGGTGCTGATACTGGCTTTCGTGGTGATCGTCATCGGTGGCATCGGCTCAATCAAGGGAGCGCTCTACGGTGCCATCCTGGTCGGCGTGGTAGATACCTTGGGACGAGTCTTCCTGCCGGCCTTCTTCCGCCAGTTCATGAGCCCCTCGGAGGCGGCGGGCGTAGGCTCCGCCATCGCCGCCATGCTGATCTACATCATGATGGCCGCCATTCTCGCCTTCAAACCCAAGGGACTGTTTGCCGCCAATGAATAAGTCCGACACCTCGACCCTCGCCCCCCAGCCGGGGCTGCCGACTCCGGCAGCCAGCTGGCACGACCGCAAGGGACTGGTGCAGATCGGCCTGCTCGCCGTACTGCTACTGGCCCCCCTGGCGGCCTATTTCCTGGGCCATATCTATTACGTCAATCTGGCCTCCCGCATCACCCTGATCGCCATGGCCGCGGTAGGACTCAACCTGGCCATCGGTTACGGCGGCATGGTGAGTTTCGGCCACGCCGCCTATTTCGGGCTGGGCGGCTACATCGCCGGTATCAGTGCCTATCATGCCTTCGATTTCACCCCGGTGATCGGCTGGCCCCTGACCGTTCCGGGCAGCGACAGCATGCTGGCGATCTGGCTCGCGGCGATCGTGCTCTGCGGGCTCCTGGCACTGGCCATCGGGGCCATCTCGCTGCGCACCACCGGGGTCTATTTCATCATGATCACCCTGGCATTCGCCCAGATGATGTATTACTTCGCCAACTCCTGGCCCACCTACGGCGGCGAGGACGGCTTGCCGATCTTTCTTCGCAACAGCTTGCCGCTGGTCGACACCAACGATGCCCTGACCTTCTTCCTGATCTGCTTCGGCGGACTTGTGCTGTCGCTCGCCCTTACCGCTCGAATCATGAAATCGCGTTTCGGCGCCGCGCTGACAATGGCCCGGCTCAACGATACCCGCCTGGCCACCGCCGGTATCGCTCCCTACCCCGTTCGCCTGGTGGCCTTCGTCATTTCGGCGATGATCACCGGCCTGGCCGGGGCGCTGTACGCCGATCTCAACGGCTTCGTCAGCCCCACCATGCTCAGCTGGCACATGTCCGGCGAGCTGATGGTGATCGTGATTCTGGGCGGCGTGGGTCGGCTCTACGGCCCTTTGGCCGGCGCTCTCCTGTTCGTGATGATGGAGATGCTGCTGGGTGGACTGACCGAGTACTGGCAGCTGTTCCTGGGCCTGGTACTGCTGTTCGTGGTGCTGTTCGCCAAGCATGGCGTGATGGGCTGGCTGGCCGGGAGGGAGCGTCATGACTGATGCCGTACTGAGCCTGGCCAACCTCAACAAGCGCTTCGGCGCCCTGCAGGCGACCCGTGACGTTTCCCTGGACCTGCGCCCAAATGAAATTCATGCCCTGATCGGTCCCAACGGCGCCGGCAAGTCGACGCTGATCGGCCAGATTGCCGGTGGCATCAAGCCGGACTCCGGCAGCATCGCGCTGACCGGCAGGGACATCACCGCTCTCAGCGTGGCTCAACGTGCGCGGCTAGGCCTTGGCCGTAGCTTCCAGGTCTCATCGCTGGCCGAGCCGCTATCGGTCAAGCGCAACGTCATGATCGCCGTGCAGGCGTTGCAGGGGCACAGCTTTCGCTTCTGGAAGCCGGTGCACCGTGACGAGAGCCTGTTGGCCCCGGCCCTGGAGGCACTTGAGCGCATGCAGCTGCTGCATCGCGCCGATACGCCAGTGGCCGAGCTCTCCCACGGCGAGCGCCGCCAGGTGGAGGTAGCCTGCGCCCTGGCACTGAAGCCGCGAGCGCTGCTGCTCGACGAGCCCATGGCCGGCCTTGGGCCCGAGGGCACGGCCCGCCTGACCGAGCTGCTCGAAGCGCTGAAGCATGAGGTGCCGATCCTGTTGATCGAGCACGACATGGACGCCGTGTTCCGCCTCGCCGATCGCATCTCGGTGCTGGTGGCCGGCAGCGTGATCGCCCATGGCGACAGCGCTGCGATCCGTGCCAATCCGCAAGTTCGCGAAGCCTATCTGGGGGATTGAATGCTCAACGTCAGTTCGATCGAGACCTACTACGGGCCCTCTCAGGCCCTGTTCGGCGTCGACCTCAGCGTCCAGGCGGGCGAAATGGTCGCCTTGATGGGCCGCAACGGCATGGGCAAGACCACCACCATTCGCTCCATCTTCGGCCTCACCCCGGCACGCAGCGGCAGCATCACCTTCGAGTCCCACGATCTGCGCCGCCTGCCTTCGTATCGCATTGCCCAGGCCGGCCTTGGTCTCGTGCCCGAGGGGCGGCGCTGCTTCCCCAATCTTTCGGTACGCGAGAACCTGCTGGTCACCGCGCGCTCCGGCGAATGGAGCCTTGAGCGTGTCGAAGCACTGTTTCCCCGCCTGGCCGAGCGTCGCGGTCAGATGGCCAGCACGCTCTCCGGCGGTGAACAGCAGATGCTCGCCATCGGTCGCGCTCTGATGACCAATCCGCGCCTGTTGGTACTCGACGAAGCCACCGAAGGCCTGGCCCCGGTGATTCGCCACGAGATCTGGGCCGCCATCCGCGAGCTCAAGGCACAGGGACAATCCACGCTGATCGTCGACAAGTCGCTCACCGAGCTGATGCCGGTGGCCGACCGCTGCACCATTCTGGAAAAAGGGCGCACGGTCTGGACGGGTGAGCCCGGAGAACTCGACGACGGCCTGCGCGACCGCTACCTGGGCGTATAGAGGAAGCACCATGCCATTCACCACACAGCGCAAGGTGCGCTTTCAGCACTGCGACCCGGCGGGTATCGTCTTTTACCCGCGCTATTACGAAATGCTCAATTCCGTCGTGGAAGACTATTTTGCCGAAGCGGTGGGATACGACTTCAATCGCCTGCATGTGACCTCGCGCACCGGCGTGCCCACGGCACATATCGAGACCGACTTCCACGCCCCGAGCAGGCTGGGCGAGACGCTCATCTTCGAGCTCGCCATACGTGATGTCGGTCGCACCAGCTTGAGCCTGCGTATGGTGGCCCGCTGCGATGATGAGCCACGTCTGACCTGCGACTCCACCTTGGTGTACATCGACCTGGACAGCGGTCGCCCCCTGTCTTGGCCCGACGACATGCGCCGGCACTTTGCCAAGGACTGCCAACAAGGACAATGAGATGAATGACGCCAACTTGCACCAACTGCTGCACCCCTCGCACTGGAAGGCCGCGGTGGGTTACGCCAACGGGGTACTCGCCAGCGGACGTACCGTCTATGTCGGTGGCCAGATCGGCTGGAACGGCGACCAGGTCTTCGAGAGCGACGACTTCGTCGCTCAGGTCCACCAGGCGTTGACCAATATCGTCGCCGTATTGAAAGAGGCCGATGCCGGCCCGCAACACCTGGTACGGCTGACCTGGTACGTTACCGACAAGCAGGAGTACCTGGCGCGGCTGAAGGAAGTCGGTGCGGCCTATCGCGAGGTGGTGGGCAAACACTTCCCGGCCATGACCATGGTGCAGGTTGCCGACCTCATCGAGGATAGAGCGAAGGTTGAGATCGAGGCGACCGCTGTCCTACCCGAAGCGTGATCAGGCACCATGAAAGGCGGCGATGCGCTGAACGAAGCGTCCGCTCGGTGCGTAGTGGTCGAGAATCGTGAAGTGATCGTCGCCCGAGAGCAGCTCGGCACCTACCGCAATACCCTGGGACTCGAGGTGCTCGGCATGGGCTCGCATCTGGCGGTCGAACTCGCTGGACTCCTCTCCCCCTGCCACCAGCTGCACCGGCGCGGGAACCCGGCAGGGCAGGAACAGCGGGCTGTAGTCGGCCACGTCACGGCCGCTGAGCTGTAGCTTCGGTTGCAGCCACGACCAGGGAAAGGGGCGCAGGTCGTATAGCCCGCTGACGCACAGAACCCCTTCCAGGAGATCGTCGGGCAGGCCGTACTGGCCCAGCCAGTCGGTGGCGAGCAACATGGCGGCCAGGTGGCCACCGGCGGAGTGGCCGGAAACGCTCAGCCGTGAACCATCGACACCCAACTCGACCCCATGACGGTACGCCCAGGCCACCGCAGCGCGCGCCTGGCGCACCAGTTCGCCGAATGCCACCGTGGGGCACAGCGCGTAGTTCACCACCGCCACGCTGATACCCGACCGAACCAGCCCCTCGGCGACGAAGCCGAACTCCCGATGCCCCAGCGAACGCCAATAGCCGCCGTGGAAGAACAGGTGCAGCGGGGCATTCTCGCTCTCGGCGTGGTAGATATCCATGCGCTCGGCCAGCGTCGGCCCGAAGGCGATACTCGCTGATACGCGACAGCGCTCGCGGGCCGCCTGGCTGCGCGCCTGCCAATCGGCCAGCAGCGCAGCCGGGTCACGGCCGCGCATGGGGTCGTACTCGCGGTCGATGGCCTCCTGGGTGGCGAAGTCGCGGTAGAGCATGGCTCGCTCCTTGTTATTGTTGTCGTTTTCGTTTCACGCCGCTCACGCCGGGCGGTGGCTACCGCTCAGGCTAGATTGCCGCTGGCGAAAGGCGCCGAACAGCATGCCCAGCGGCGCCAGGGCCAGCACGACGAAACCTATCAGCGTCCAGCCGGGCAGCGAGATGCCCAGCAACAGGAAGTCGATCTCGGCGCATTCGCCGGAGCCGGACAGCACCATGGACACCACGTCACGCATCGGCAGGATGTCCATCATGTAGTCGAGCCCGGGACCGCAGCTCGGTACCTGATCGGGTGGCAGCGACTGCAGCCAAAGGTGGCGCCAGGCCACGCCGATACCGCCCAGCACGGCGGCAAGCGAGAGCCCACCGTAGACGACGGCCCCGAGCCGCCCACGCGGGTTGTGGATGGCGGCGATGATGAACACCGCGGCGGCCGACAGCACCGCGACCCGCTGGAAGATGCAAAGCGGGCAGGGCTCAAGCCCGCCAATATGTTCGAGGCCCAGGGCGACCAACATCATCAGCACGCAGAAGGCCAGGCCGGCCAGACTCCACTGGCGTACGCTGAGGCGTAGCAGAGTGGATTTCATCAGGCGTCCCCCTCTCTTGCCAGCGCCACACGAGGTTCGCGGGCGTTGGCGAAATACGCCTCGAGAAATGCGTCGAAGTTCAACGTATCGGCCGCCTCGATATCGCGCTGCTGCTGATGGGAGGTCTCCACCATCTGATGGAACGTCATGCTGCGTGCGGAGCTGACAGGCTCCTGACGCATGCGCTCGGCATGCTCTTCGGCCAGTGCCAGCATGGCTTCGATAAACTCCTCGCCTGTCGCCTCCAGGCGTGCCAGCAATCTGGCGGACGGCGTCAGTGACGGGTCCTCGAGCCAAGGCGCAAACGCCGCAACGGCTTCAGCATGCGGGTTTCCCTCTTCCAGGGCATCGAGCAGCTCCGCGGCCTGGGCGAGCTCGCTGAATATCTGTCCGCCCCAGTCGGCCACCGAGCGGCTCGAGCCGTTCTGCAGCAACCTGAGCTCGGGGTCGCGCCCGCGCTCCACGACCAGGCGTCGGTTGTCGTCCAGGCGGTCGCACTCCGCGTCGGGTATCCAGGGGCTCTCGGCCAGCAGGCACCACATCAGGAAGGTATCGAGGAAACGCAGCCGAGACTCGTCGACGCCCAGCGGCAGGAAAGGGTCCAAGTCGAGACAGCGCACCTCGATGTACTCGACGCCACGCGCCTCCAGCGCCTGGCTTGGCGTCTCGTCGTGGCGCGTGACCCGCTTGGGCCGAATGTCGCTGTAGTACTCGTTCTCGATCTGCAGGATGTTGGCATTGAGCTGCTGCCATTCACACTCGTTTCTGACCCCGAGCTTCTCGTAGGCGGGCCAGGGTGTAGAAATGGCATGGCGCAGGGTACCAACGTAGTTGGATAGCGAGTTGAAGCAGATTTTCAGCTGCGCCTGCACCTTGTTCTGGTAGCCGAGGTCCGACATGCGCAGACTGGTGGCGTAGGGCGACAGCAGAGTCTCGCGGCCGTGCGCCTGCAGCTTGTCGGGGATATTGCCCTGAGGCAGAAAGCTACGATCCAGCGCCGGCGAGGCACCGAACAGGTAGAGCAGCAGCCAGCTGTGACGGCGGAAATTGCGGATCAGGCCGAAGTAACGACTGGAGCGGTAGTCGTCGAGAGACAGCTCCAGGGCATCGTCCTGCTCGCGCAGCAGTGCCCAGAGTTCATCGGGCAGCGAGACGTTGTAATGGATCCCGGCGATGGCCTGCATGATACGACCGTAACGCGCGTCGAGCCCCTTGCGGTAGACATGCTTCATGGTGCCTACGTTGGAGCTGCCGTAGTCGGCGATGGTCACGCTGTCGTTGCCGTCGAGCCGGGCCGGCATGCTGGCCGGCCAGATCAGCTCATCGCCCAGGTGGCGATAGCTGAAGCGGTGAAGGTCGGTGAGGAAGTCGAGGGCATCGCCTGGACGACAGTAGACCGGCGTGATGTATTCCAGCAGCGCTTCGGAATAGTCGGTGGTGATGTGCGGGTGGGTCAGCTTGGAGCCCAGCGCATGAGGATGCGGCGTGGCGGCGATACGCCCTTCACGGTCGACCCGCAGCCCCTCCTTCTCCAACCCACGGCGCAGGCGCCCGAAACGACCCTGAGCGGCCAGCGCGGTGAAGTGTGTAATGGTAGCAGTGTAGTTCTCAGACAAGGCGTGGACCCCGTGTCTTGGAGGCCTTCAGCGGGCCTCTCGGTCGATGCATGCCGGCCGTCAGCGACGGCCGGACATGCCAATGATGTCGAGAGTATGGCGACACGGGCATCAGGATCAAGATTTGCCCTTCTTCGCCGCAAGCAGCGCGGCCCCGAGGGCACCCATCTGATTGGGCTGAGCCTGCTCGCGCGGTGCACTCTTGCGCTGCGCCTTGCCTTGCCCGCCGCGGCGCTCACCCTGGGCACTGCGGGACGATCTGCCGCCCTCGTCCTCTCCCGGCTGGTCGTCGAGGCGCATGGAGAGCCCGATGCGCGCCCTTTCGAGATCCACACTCATGACCTTGACCTTGACGATGTCGCCGGCCTTGACCACCGAGCGTGGGTCTTCGACGAACTTGTCGGAAAGCGCCGATATGTGGACCAGCCCGTCCTGATGCACGCCGATGTCGACGAAGGCGCCGAAGTGGGTGACGTTGGTCACGCTGCCTTCGAGAATCATGCCCGGCTCCAGGTCCTTGAGCGTCTCGACACCCTCGCGGAACTCGGCGGCCTTGAACTCGGGTCGCGGATCGCGGCCCGGCTTGTCGAGTTCCTTGATGATGTCGCTGATGGTGGGCACGCCGAAGCGCTCGTCGGCGAACTCGGCGGGCTTGACCGCCTTGAGCGTGGCGGTGTCACCGATGAGACTCTCCACCGGGCGCCCGCTGCGGCTGGCAATGCGCTCCACCAGCGTGTAGGCCTCGGGGTGCACGCCGCTGGCATCGAGCGGATTGGAGCCATTCATGATGCGCAGGAAACCGGCGCACTGTTCGAATGTCTTGGGCCCCAGACGGCTGACGTCGAGCAACTGCTTGCGGCTGGCGAAGGCACCCTCGGCGTTGCGCCGGGCCACGATGGCCTCGGCCAGCGCCGGGTTGAGGCCGGCCACCCGCGACAGCAGCGCGCTCGAAGCCGTATTCAAATCGACGCCGACGGCGTTCACGCAGTCCTCGATCACCGCCTCCAGGCTCCGCGAAAGCTGCAGTTGGGAGACATCGTGCTGATACTGTCCCACGCCGATGGATTTGGGCTCGATCTTGACCAGCTCGGCCAACGGGTCCTGCAGGCGCCGGGCGATGGAGACCGCGCCGCGGATGGTGACATCGAGGTCGGGGAGCTCCCTCGATGCGTACTCCGAGGCGGAGTAGACCGAGGCGCCCGCCTCGCTGACCATTACCTTGGCCAGTGCCCGCTTACCGGCGAAGGCCTTGACCAGATCGCCGGCGAGCCTGTCGGTCTCGCGGCTCGCCGTACCGTTGCCCACGGCGATCAGCGCCACGTCGTGCTTTTCCACCAGCTTGGCCAACTCGACCAGCGAAGCGTCCCAGGCGTTCCGCGGGGCGTGGGGATAGATAGTGGTGTGTTCGAGGAACTGGCCGGTGGCATCCACCACCGCCACCTTGCAGCCGGTGCGCAGACCCGGGTCGATGGCAAGCGTCGACTTCTGACCCGCCGGGGCCGCCAACAGCAGATCCTTGAGATTGGCAGCGAACACCTCGATGGCTTCGAGTTCGGCGCGCTCGCGCAGCCGCCCCATGAGCTCGGTTTCGAGGTGAGTGTAAAGCTTGACTCGCCAGGTCCAGCGCACCACGTCGGCCAACCACTTGTCGGCGGCACGCCCCTCGTCGCGAATGCCTAAATGCCTGGCAATGGCCACCTGCGCCGGATGAATCGGCGCATCGTCCTCGCCGGGCAGCCGAATGGCCAGCGTAAGCACGCCCTCGTTGCGCCCGCGGAACATCGCCAGCGCCCGGTGCGAAGGTGCCTTGGCCAGCGCTTCGTCGTGCTCGAAGTAGTCAGAGAACTTGGCGCCCTCGCGTTCCTTGCCAGGAAGCAAGCGGGCGCTGAGTTCGCCCTCGCTCCAAAGCCGTTCACGCAGTGAGCCGACCAGTTCCGGGTCCTCGGCGAACCGCTCCATGAGGATCTGACGTGCCCCATCCAGCGCCGCCTTGGTATCTTCGATGGCCGGTATATCGCCCTCGGCAGGACGAAGATAGCCGGCCGCCTCGGTCTCGGGGTCGAGGGTAGGGTCGGCCAGCAGCGCATCGGCCAGCGGTTCGAGCCCCGCCTCACGGGCGATCTGCGCCTTGGTGCGGCGTTTCTTCTTGTACGGCAGATAGAGATCTTCCAGCCGCTGCTTGGTGTCGGCTGCCTGGATCTGTCCGCTGAGCTCCGGTGTCAGCTTGCCCTGTTCGTCGATAGCGGCGAGCACGGCGGTGCGGCGCTCCTCGAGCTCCCGCAGATAGCGCAAACGCTCGTCCAGAGTGCGCAGCTGGGTATCGTCGAGCCCTCCCGTGACTTCCTTGCGATAGCGGGCGATGAAGGGCACGGTAGCGCCGCCGTCAAGCAGCTCCACGGTAGCTGACACCTGCTGTGGGCGAACGGCAAGCTCCTCGGCGAGGCGCGAAATGATCCGGGTCGTGGCGTCCATGACATCCTTGGTATTGCGGCAACGAAAGATCGCGCCAAGGTACCACAAACGCCACGCTGTCGCCGCCAGGATCAGCGCCGCCAGCCGATGTCGTCCCAGAAGTGGCGACGCGACTCACGGGCCGCCTCGTGACGGGTCAGGCCGATGTCGCGCAGCTGGTGGTCGCTGAGCTCGAGCAGCTGGTTGCGCTCGCGGCGCAGCTGCACCAGGCGGTCCATGCGTCGCGCCCACCGCCACAGTTCTGCGAAGGAACGCAGGCGCCCTCCCGCCCCGGGCTTGCGGTGAGGCGAGGCCTCTTCTCCGACTAGGGTTGCCTTCATGTTCATGCTCGTCTTCCTCCATGCAATGATTCGATGGAGAAAGTGTCGACGAGCCGCTAAAATCAATCCAACGAATAGTTGTTATGCTATTCATCATTAATTCTGATGGAAGGCAACCATGCTTCATACCATCGATCATGAGCTGCTGCGCACCTTCGTCGCTATCGTCGACCACGGTGGTTTCACCCGTGCGGCCCAGGCGGTCAACCGCACCCAGTCCGCGGTCAGCATGCAGATCAAGCGGCTGGAGGAGGACGTCATCCAGCGCCCGCTGTTCGAACGCCAGGGGCGCCAGATGCATCTCACCAGCGAGGGCACCACGCTGCTCGGCTACGCCCGCCGTATCCTCGACCTGCAAGGGGAAGCCCTCAACATGCTGCGCGAACCGGACATGGTCGGCCGGGTTCGGATCGGCGTACCCGACGACTTCGTCATGCGCTTCTTGCCGGGGATTCTCAAGTCGTTCTCGAAGACCTGGCCGCTGGTCGACGTGGAGGTGCAGTGTGCGCCCTCTTCCGATCTGCTTAACCGCCCCCATGGCAGCCTCGACCTGAGTATCGTGACCCGCGGGGTAGGCGAAGAGATCGGCACCATCCTGCGCCGGGAGGAAACGGTATGGGTGACGGCCGAGAGCCACGCCGTGCACCGGCAGTCGCCGCTACCCCTGGCGCTGTTCGAAGCCCCCTGCCTATGTCGTCAGCACGCCTGCAACGCCCTCAACCGGGCCGGACGCCAGTACCGAATCGCCTACTCGAGTCCCAGTCTTGCCACTCTGCAGGCGGTCGTCGGTGCGGGGCTTGCCGTGTCCTCTTTGATGAAGAGCCTGGTGACCCCAGGCATGCGCATCCTCGACGAGGCGGACGGCTTCCCCCCGCTGCCGGACGGCTCCATCGTGCTGCTGCGCTCGCCTGAGGCCACCTCACCGGCGGTGGATGGCCTGGCGCAGCATATCGTAGAAGGGTTCAGGTAGTCGCCGGCACGAAGCTCAACGCCAGACCATTGTTGCACCAGCGCAGTCCGGTGGGCTCGGGGCCGTCGCTGAAGACGTGGCCCTGATGGCCGCCGCAGCGGGCACAGTGGTATTCGCGCCGGGGCCAGATCATGCTGAAGTCGAGCTGGCTGAGCAGGTGCCCCTCGATGTGAGCGAAGAAGCTAGGCCAGCCGGTGCCCGAGTCATATTTCATGGCGCTGTCGAACAGTGGCAGGTCGCAGCCAGCGCAGCGGTACTCCCCTTCGCCCCACTCCTTGTCGAGCGGGCTCGAGAAAGGCTCCTCTGTGCCGTGCTCCCGAAGGATCCAGAACTGTTCGGGCGTGAGTCGTTCACGCCACTCATCACGTGAGAGCTCGAGCCGTTCCAAGCCCGGCGCAGGCTCGAGGCTCAGGCGGGGGAACCCCCAGCCGACGCTCGGCACAAGCCAGGCCGCGCCGCCTGCACCCAGAACGCCGAGAAAGTGTCGTCGCTTCATCTCATCTACCCTCGGGCCCGTTGGGCGAACGTCGGTAAAGAACGTCGGAAAAAGAAAAGGGGGAAGAGGCATCTGCCTCTTCCCCCTTTCAGACTGCCGCGGGCAGCTCAGGTTCAGGTCAAACTGGGACCGGCCTTGACGATACCTTCGCTGACCCCTTCGAACTTCTTGAAGTTGTCGACGAACTTGGCCGCCAGATCACGCAGCTTGCGATCGTAGGCCGCCTGGTCTTCCCAGGTTTCGCGCGGGTCGAGCAGGCGCGAATCGACGCCCGGGACCGATACCGGTACGTCCAGGTTGAGGCCGTCGATTCGCCTGGTCTCGACTTCGCGCAGCACGCCGGACTGAATCGCGCTGATGATGGCGCGGGTCGTCGGAATCGAGAAGCGTGAACCGCCCTCGCCGTAGGAGCCGCCGGTCCAGCCGGTATTGACCAGGTAGACCTGAGCGTCCTTTGCCTCGACGCGCTTGATCAGCAGGTCGGCATAGACGCGGGCCGGGCGGGGGAAGAATGGCGCACCGAAACAGGTCGAGAAGGTCGCTTCCAGACCCGCCGAGGAACCCATCTCGGTAGACCCCACCTTGGCGGTGTAGCCGGAAAGGAAATGATAGGCCGCCGCTTCCTTGGAGAGAATCGACACCGGCGGCAGGACGCCCGACATGTCGCAGGTAAGGAAGATGATGGCATTGGGCTCGCCGGCACGGTTCTCAGGCACGCGCTTGTCGACGTGCTCCAGCGGGTAGGCAGCACGAGAGTTCTGAGTCAGGCTGTCATCGGTGTAGTCGGGCTCGCGGCGGTCGTCGAGAACCACGTTCTCGAGAACGGTGCCGAACTTGATGGCATCCCAGATCACCGGCTCGTTCTTGGCCGACAGATCGATGCACTTGGCGTAGCAGCCACCTTCGATGTTGAACACGGTACCGGGTCCCCAACCGTGCTCGTCGTCGCCTATCAGGTAGCGGGCCGGGTCGGCGGAAAGCGTGGTCTTGCCGGTGCCGGAAAGGCCGAAGAACAGCGCCGTCTCGCCGTCTTCGCCGACGTTGGCGCTACAGTGCATGGGCAGCACATCGGAAGCCGGCAGCAGGAAGTTCTGTACCGAGAACATCGCCTTCTTCATTTCCCCGGCATAGCGCATACCGGCGATCAGCACTTTCTTCTGGGCGAAGTTGATGATCACGGTGCCGTCGGAATTGGTGCCGTCACGGTTCGGGTCGCACTCGAAGAAGGGCGCGTTGAGAATCGTCCACTCCTCCTTGGCGGCGGGGTTGTAGCCCTCGGGGCGCACGAACATGGTGCGACCGAAGAGATTGTGCCAAGCCGTCTCGGTAGTCACACGCACCGGCAGGTAGTGGGTCGGATCGCTGCCCACGTGTAGTTCGGTGACGAAGCGCTCGGCGCTGCCGAGATAGTCTTCGACGCGGTTCCACAGGGCGTCGAACTGCTCGGCGGGAAAGGGGCGGTTGACGCTGCCCCAGTCGATGTCGCCGCTGGTGGAGGGCTCATCGACGATGAAGCGATCCTTGGGTGAGCGACCGGTACGCAGGCCGGTGTTTACCACCAGGGCGCCATTGGCGGCCAGACGGCCTTCACCGCGTGCCACGGCACGCTCGATGAGTTCTGCGCTACTGAGATTGACGTGTGCTTGAGGAGCGGCTTGGGTAGTGGTCATGTCGGTTCCTGGGCCTTGCGGCCGGTTCTCTCTCGTATGCCAGGCGTCCGTAACGCCGGTTGCGTTTGAGGTCTCCGATCGTCCGTGCGGATCGTTGCCGTCTTGTAATGCGGCGATCGGCCTTAAGGCGGGCGCCATTATGGCAAAAAGGAAGCCGACAGGAAACGGTAACATAGGCCGAAGTTCTTGTAGTTTTACTACTACATCGAGGCAAATCGCCGCAGTTTGACTACAACCATGCTTGTGCAATGCAGCATGGTCAGGCGTACGAACGAGCCGCTCCTCAGCCACTCGCCCGTTACATTGCCAAAGATGTCAGTGCAACGTCGGCGCCGGGCCGTCCTGGTCGCGCAGCAGCGTCTCGACTTCGCCTTTGTTGAAACGGAAGTGGGTATGGCAGAAATGGCACTGAGTCTCTATCTCGCCCTGCTCGGCGAGGATGTCCCGCAGTTCGGCGGCACCCAGTGTCAATAACCCCGCACCGATGCGTTCCCGCGAGCAGGTACAGCCGAAACGAAGCGCCTTGGGTTCGAATACCCGCACCGTCTCCTCATGGTAGAGGCGGTGGAGAAGCTCATGCTGGTCAAGTCCCAACAGTTCTTCTGTCTTCAGGGTCTTCGCCAGGTGAACGGTACGCTCCCAGGCATCCTCGTCCTGATTCTGCGATTCGTCCGGCAGGCGCTGAAGCAACAACCCGCCCGCACGCTGACCGTCGGCACGCAGCCACAGCTGGGTAGGCAGCTGTTCGGACTGTGCGAAGTAGGCTTCGAGACAGCCGGCCAGGCTGTCATGATCGAGCGCCACGATCCCCTGGTAGCGATTGCCCTCGCGCGGGTCGAGCGTAATCACGATATGACCGTCGCCGACGAGATCGCGAAAGCCCGCCTCCCCTTCCGGCAGGCTGGCACTCTCGGCCAGGCGGGCGATGGCGCGCAGCTCGCCGCCCGGGTTGGATTCCGCCATCAGCAGCGACAGCTCGCCCTGACCGCGCACCTCGATACTGAGGATGCCATCGAGCTTGACGGTATCGGTGAGCAGCGCCACGGCGGCCAGCAACTCGCCCAGCAGGCGATTGACGACTGCCGGGTAGCCATGCCGCTCGAGCACCTCGGCGTAGGCTCGCTCCAGGGTGACGATCTCACCACGGACGTTGGTGCGTTCGAAAAGAAAGCGCTGGATCTTGTCGGTCATGGTTTATTCCGGAATAGGGTCGTTCAGGGGGGCGGCGTCAGGCGGCGATCACTCGTCCCGCTGACGCTGGAAACGCTGGATATCGCGGCGCTGCTTCTTATCTGGACGCTTGAGCGGATGCTGCATGGCCTGGTTGGTCAGCCGTCGGCCTTCCGCCTCACGCGTTCGGCGCTCGACGCTCTCGTCGGTCTCGCGATAGAGTCCACGGGCCTCGGGCGCACCGCGGCGCTGGTCGGAGAGCGCCATCACTTCCACTTCCCAGACGTCCCAACCTTGGGGGACACGAATCAGCGCGCCGAGCTCGACGTTCTTGCTGGTCTTGGCACGCCCGCCATTGTAGTGCACCTTGCCGCCTTCGATGGCCTTCTTGGCCAGTGCACGGGTCTTGAAGAACCGTGCAGCCCACAGCCACTTGTCGAGTCGTACGCTATCCACCGCTTTCTCCTGTCTCAGCTCGAATTCCGACTGCGCCGCGTACCTCCGAGGGTAGCCCCTGAGGCAGGATCGTGGCGAAGCGGTCCAGAGCGATGAACTCCTCGAGCTCCTTTTCCGGCCGCGTACTGTCGGGCTGCTTGATGCCGAGCAGGTGGCGAATGCCGAACTCCCTGGCGCTTTCCAGGACCGCGGGATTGTCGTCGATGAACAGCGTGCGCGCCGGGTCGAAGGGCTCGACCTCCTGCAGCGCGAACCAGAACTCCTGGGCCTCTTTGGGTACCCCGAGATCGGCCGAAGAGACGATGGCGTCCAGGTAGCTTTCCAGACCAGTGAGTGGCAGCTTGAGCCCAAGACTCTCACGATCGGCATTGGTCGCCAGCACGACCCTCGGGTGCGCCAGCTTGAGCCACTTGAGAAAATCGAGCGCATCGCTGCGCAGGCCGATCAAGTGCTGGATCTCGCGCTTGAGCGCGACGATGTCCACGCCCAGCTCCCGGCTCCAGTAGGCCAGGCTGTACCAGTTGAGAGTGCCCTGTTCCCGCAATATGCGAGAGCGCAGCTGTTCCTGTGTGGCTTCGTCGAGGCGATGCAGCTCGACGTAGCGCCGCGGCAGGTGCTCCAGCCAGAAATGACTGTCGAAATGAAGGTCGAGCAGCGTACCGTCCATGTCCAGCAGAACGGTATCGATGGCGCGCCAGTCGATCATGGCGACTCCCGGTGGCATCTCAGCGGTGGAAGGCGTGATATTGTACCCAAAGGATGACGACGGCGCATTCCCGCCAGGAAGCCAGTCAACGGCCGTCGCACGAACGGAGCCTTCATGACAGACAAGCAGACCCTGCACAAACCCCAGGTGCTCTCGCGCCAGTCCGTGGCCCGCAGTCGCCTGTTTCACATCGAGTCCCTGGACCTGCGCTTCTCCAACGGCGCCGAGCGCACATTCGAGCGCCTGACCGGCAGCGATCAGGGGGCCGTCATGATCATCGCCATGCCCGATCCTGATCACGTGTTGCTAATACGAGAGTACGCGGCAGGCTTCGAGGACTACGTGCTGACTCTGCCCAAGGGGCTGGTGGACCCCGGCGAGGACATCATCACCGCGGCCAATCGCGAACTGATGGAAGAGTGCGGCTTCGGCGCCCGACACATCGAGCCGCTGGTGGAGCTGTCGCTGGCGCCCAACTACATGCGCCACAGGATGCAGGTGCTACTCGCCACCGACCTCTATCCCAAGCGCCTGCCGGGCGACGAGCCGGAACCACTGATAGTGGAAACCCACGCGCTCGAGGAACTGTCGGCGCTATTGATGCGCGACGACTTTCACGAAGCGCGTGCCATCGCCGCCCTGTTCATCGCTCGGGACACTCTGCGCCAACGTCGTTACATCGAGCCGACGCTGGCCTGGTAGTCCCGCATTCAACCATGGCGATGCAGATGGCGCAGCGAACCGGCTCCCTCCTTGAAGCGTATCCAGCGGCTCTGGCGATAGCTGTCCAGGCCGGCCTCGAGTAGCGTCATGACTTCGATACCCTCTTCCACGCTGACCGGCGGCGGGGCGCCGCTGATCAGAGATTCGGCGATACCGACATAGTAGGCCAGGTAATCCCCGGGCAAACCGGGATATTCGCTGGAGACCAAGGCATCGCCGGCACTTTCATCGATCAGGGTCAGCTGCCCAGGCCGCGGATCGATACCCCAGCCGCGGGACGGAGTGCTCCCCTCGCGCAGCCAGTTCTCCTGAGGATCGCGACCATACTTGACGAAACTGCCGCGGGTACCGTGTAACGCCAGCTGCGGAGTCGGTTCCGCGACCAGGGAGCTGGCGCGCAGTGTGACCCGAAGCCCGTCGTAGTCCAGCAGGGCATGGAAGTCGTCGTCCACCTCGGCGCCGTCGCGCACCGCCTGCAGGTCGAGCAGAATCGCTCGCGGCATGCCGAATAGCGCCCGCGCCTGATAGAGCAGGTGCGAGCCGAGATCGTACCAGATCCCGCTGCCGGGCTTTTGCTGCTCGCGCCAGCGGTTGGCCACTGCGGGACGAAATCGATCGAAGCGCAGTTCCAGCGACACCGGTCGGCCAACGCAGCCGTCGGCAAGCAGCGCCTGCAGCGTGAGGAAATCGCTGTCCCAACGGCGGTTGTGGAAAACGCTGAGCAGACGCTCGGCCTTGTCGGCCTCGGCCTTGAGTAGACGAGCCTCGGAGCGCGACACGGTCAAGGGCTTGTCGATCACCAGGTGCTTGCCGGCCGCGAGCGCCGCCTTGCCCAGCGGATAGTGAGTCTCGTTGGGGCTGGCAATGACCACCAGGTCGATGTCCGGCCGAGCCAGCAGCGCCGTTGCCTTGGGCAGCACCTCGACGTCGGGCAGCACATCGTTCACCTTTGCCGTCGAACTGCTGACCACGGCCAGCAGCTCGAGGCCCGGCGTGGCCTGGATCAGCGGGGCATGGAAGAGGCGGCCGGCAGTACCGAAACCGATCAGACCGACGCCGAAGGTCTGCTTGCGCATGTCGTCGTACCTTACTGCTGGATGGAAATACCAGTGACGGGGGGGCCGGCGCGCGGCCCGGCCG
>NZ_JAFIFK010000070.1 GCF_020832045.1 Halomonas sp. | reverse complement strand
ACGCACCGCGGCAGCCAACCCCAGGCCCTGGAAGAGGACGGCGTTACGCAAGGGGATGCGGCGGGTCTCGGCCAGATGACCAAGTTCGACAACGACCTGGTGCTGATGCCCGCCGACCAGGCCTGGCGCCCCGAGCCCAATCCCAAGCCCCGCGTCGACGGCCCCCAGGTCGCCTTCGTCGTCGGCCCCGAGGGCGAGGAGATCCACTGCGACGAGCACGGCCGGGTCAAGGTGCAGTTCCCCTGGGACCGCTATGCCGAACCCAACGAAACGGCCAGCGCCTGGGTACGCGTCTCCCAGGGCTGGGCCGGCGGCGGCTACGGTAGCATCGCCATCCCGCGGATCGGCCATGAGGTGATCGTCTCGTTCCTCGAGGGCGACCCCGATCAACCGCTGATCACCGGACGCACCTACCATGCGGTGAATACGCCGCCCTATGAACTCCCGGCGCACAAGACCCGCACCGTGATCCGCACCCAGAGTCACAAGGGCGACGGCTTCAACGAGCTGCGCTTCGAGGACGAGGCCGGCCAGGAGCAGATCTGGCTGCACGCCCAGAAAGACCTGGAGCTGCTGACTAACAACGACCGCACCGAAGAGATCGGCAACGACAGCTTCCTCACCGTGCACCACGACCGTATCGGTGAGATTCACGGCGACGACCACCTGACGGCGCATGGAAGCCGACACACCCAGATCGACGGCGACGACCACCTCATCGTCGACGCCAGCCGCCACGAGAAGTACGGCCGTGCCCAGCTGGTCGAGGCCGGTCAGGAGATCCACCACAAGGCGGGCATGAAGGTGGTGATCGAAGCCGGAGCCGAGATCACCCTCAAGGCCGGCGGCAGCTTCGTCAAGCTCGACCCCAGCGGGGTGACCATCGTCGGCGCCCAGGTCAAGATCAACTCCGGTGGCAGCCCCGGCTCCGGCTCAGGCCAGGCGGCCCAAGGGCCGGCGCTGCCAAGGGAGGCAGTGGGGGAAATGCATGAGGATGTCACCATGGGGCCGGTTTTCGGCAAGCGCCTCGACCAGGCAATGGCCGAAGACATCCCCATGATCGAGCGCTGCCAGATGCAGCGTGATGGAAGCTGCCCCCTGTCCGACTGCCCTTGCAGGGGGCGTGCAGCGTCATGAGGATGAGCCACGCCGATGCATTGTTCGAGCTGCTGGGCAAGCAGAGCCGCCACTTGAGCCACTGGTTGATTCTCGAAGAAACCGGCCAGACCCTGTCATCTCTCTACCGGCAGGTGCCGGCACTCGAGTACGAGTGGTTGTTCCTGGAAACGCCCTATGCCGACTTCCTGAAGAGAAGTCCCGTGGTGTTACGCGTGAACGATTCGATTGGCGACGTGCTTCGGGTGTTCTCCCAAGATCCGAGAAAGGGCATTGCGCCAGGTATCGTCGTGGCTAGCCAAGCCGCGGAAGAGGAAGTGCTGGGGCATCTACGCAACTGCTTGAGTGTGGCCTTCTACGGTGATCGTAAAGGCATGGTGCGTTACTACCACCCCGATGTCGCAGCAGCGCTCTTCGGTTCCCCCGAGCATGTCAGCCAGGCCTGGTTCGGCCCCCTCGAGCGGTGGATATGGCATGGCGAAGTACACCCGCGTAACCCCGTGGCGTCAGCATGGCATGCGCTATGTGCCGATGACGACGAGTCGGTGCCGCACGAAGAGCAAGGCCACACCGCAGTAACCCAATCGACAGCGATGCCGAACGTGGTGCTCTCCCGAGCGCAGGAAGCCTCGCTAGAACGCCATATCCGCGTAATGAGGGCCTGGAAGGAGTTTCGCCAGCCGGGCGAGAGTCTTGACGATCCGGAAGCCTATCGCCGTTTCCTTGCCAGTGCTCGCTTCGAGCAAGCGCTGGGCGAGAAAAACGACCCATCAGCCGTTGTTGAAGCGCCTACGCAATCCCCCAGTCAATGGAGTGCCACATGAGCCAGGAATTGAGCCAGCACAAGGCGTGTGAAGAACCCAAGCTCTTCATTCAGGTCATGGGCAAGGAACATCCTGAGGGCCACCGCTTCGTCTTCTTCGACCTGGAAGACCAGCAGGAGCAGGCAGCCCTTGCCGAGGCGGTCGAGGAAGAGGATCTCCCTGAACCATTGAGCCGTATTCACGGCTGGGCCTGGGAAGGGCAACCGCGTCGCAATGTCTGGCTGGAAATCGCCAGCGAAGAGGGCGAGCCGATACGGGTGCCGCTGTTCGGCAACGTGGGCGCCACGCCCTGGCAGGAGCATGAGCAGCGAACTGTCCATCAGCACCATGTCGTGCAGCCCGTTGTGCCGCTCGCCTTTTGGCAGTCGCTGGTGGATGACGCCACCCATGCGCTGCCGTGTCGCCCAGGCTACCTGTACATCCACTATCGGGGAGCCGTATGGCGGGAGATCGAGGTGGGTATCTCCGAGTCGGGCGAGTGGCAGTTCCGGGATGTCGACCTGGCGCAACACCGCAACGAGGACGGCGGCTATGTCGAGGATCGCCGGCCCGCTACGGGTCAGCCGTTGACGGAGCTATGGCTGCCTGCACGCCGAGAAATGAACTGGCTTAGCCGCGAGGTCAAGGTCGCATTCTCGGACGTTCAATGGTCGGCGGCCAGGCTGAACCACCTGGAAGCCAACCCCACGGCGATCAATCAGCGTTTCCAGTCCGTTTCGCTGCGTAGCCCGGCCGAGCGCGTTGCAAGCGGAAGGCTGCTGGCCGCCGAGCGGCTGACGCCGCAGCGGGAACGCAGCCCCAGTCTGGAAATGCAGGTTGCCCACCCACCGCTCTGGACCGAAGATCTTTCGGGAAGCGTATTGTCCTCTCTGTATCAGCAGGCCTTGAGCGAGCAGCAGCGCTTCGATGGTGGCGGATCGGATGCGGTGAACGGCGCCTGGAACGAAGCCAACAGGGAAGACTCGCCTCTGAAGCGGGAGGTTGGTTTGCGTGCCGCTGCCGTTGAGTCGGTGTGCCAGGCAAATCGCAGCACACCCGTGCAGATGGAAGAGGCCCCCGAGCCGCCGGTTTGGGAGGAACTCCCCGAAGGCAGCGACATTCTGGAGGACGCGCGACAGCGGGAGATACCGGGGCTTGTCCTCAACGATCCCCTGTTCGAACTGCGCCACGCCCTGAGCCAGACACAGCTGGCCCAGAACTATCTGGCACTGCTGCTCGAGCGCTGCGCTTCCCGGCCGCACTATCGCAGCGCCGTCATGGTTCAGAAACGGGTCATGCCTGAGCGCATCGGTGGCGAGAGCAACCCGCTGCGCCGCTTCGCTTCGCAGCCGGCGCTGCGCTACCTGGGCGGGGAGTTTCACACCAGCGTGGCCACGCTGGCGCGCGACATTGCCCATCGGCTTTGGGAGTTTCATCAGACGCACCTGGCCGATCTGTTGGGTAATGCGGCCTACCAACGGATACTGGCGGACTACTTCAGCCTGGAAGGTAGCGACTATGTCAGCGGCTTCTGCCTGGCAGAGCAGTGCTTCACCGCCCTGAGCCTCGACCCGAAGCGGGTCGATACCCTGGTGGATCAGGATATCCCCAGCCTGTTCCACACCGCCAATCCGGCAAAGGCCCAGCGCACCCTGCTTTCCCTGCTCGAGGACGGCAGCCGTGAACCGCTGCATGCCATGTGCTTCCCCGACAGCGACGCCCACCCCGTCGAACTGCCCTTCGTGCTGCCGGAGGAGGAGACCAACGACGGTAGCGGTCGTTTTCGTGCCAAAGCGCTGGCCGAGGAGAGCGAGCGCAACGACGTACCGGACAAGGACGACCTGCAGACCTTCGAAGTCTCTCTGCTGGCTGCCATGGCTCGCCTTAGCGCGACGGATGAACTCAAACGCTGGGCCGATGCTCTCGATAGCGTATTCGGCAAGATCGCCGAGAGCGGCAGGAACCTGCTGGGCCAGGTAGCAAGCGAAAGCCAGCGCACGTCCGCAACGGCCAGAATCTATCTACCCGCCTTCAATGCCTCGCGCGGCGCGTTTCATAGCCTGTTGGGCGATCTCACCTTTCGCCCGCTAGATGGGATCAACTTGGATCGTATGGTCTTGCTCGGTGTCGAGGATGTCGCCACGGGCATGACCTTCGGACTTACTAGAGCGGATCGTCAACACCTGCAGCAATACCAGCGTGGCCAATTCTACGGTGAGGTATATCGCACTTCGGACGGCAATTTGTTGGGTGGCACCAACAAACAGCGGCTGAGTTCCATGGCTGAGATAGGCGAAGCCCGGGAAGTGCGCTTCGTGTTTGCTCCTGCCGATTCACGCGCCGCCAATCTGGTACGGCGCGGTAGTAGCCGCATCGGCTTTGCTGAGCGCGCCACGGAAGCTACTCGACTGCCTTATATTATGGTGGCCGTGCAGGCGGTGAACTTGGGGCAGAGTTTCTCCGCTCTTCGCAACTTCGAAATGAAAACGGGAGTCGCATTTTCAGCGGCATCTGTAGATCTTGGGTTAGCGATTTTTAATCTTAGTGATTATATTTCGCGTCGTCATCAGGCGCCGTATGCTATCAATCAAGTAAGTCAGCTTAGCCAGAAAGTACTGCAGCGTAATCGCGGCTCTAATTTCCTTATGCGCCGTATGCCCGAATTAATTCGGGTCAATTGGGTTGTTACAAAGTTAGCAAGTTTTCTGATGGCCGTCTCCATGACGTGGGAAGCGATTGAGCGCCTGCGTGAGGGCGATACCGACGCTGCACTGGCTTATGGCATGGCCGCCGCCGGCGCCACGATGCTGATGCTATTCAGCGGCCCGGTGGGCTGGGTCGGCCTGGCCTTGCTTCTGGGTGGTGCCGTAGGTGGTATCCTGCTGACCGATGGCCCGTTGGAACAGTGGATCAAGCATGGTCCCTTCGGCGATCAGCGCGGCCGTGCCCCCTGGCTGGAGGAGCCGGAAGAGGCCTATTATCGCTTGCAGGGTATCTTCGCCAATATCCAGGTCTCGCTGCGCAGGCTCAGTCCGGCGGAGCGCGATGCGCTGTTGGCTCGGCTTGGCCAGACCCATACCTCACCCGTTGAAACGGCCATGCCAATCGGGCGTCTCTGGCAGGAGCATTTCGATCCGCGCCAGGCCATCAATACCGCCATCGAGGTTCGTAGCGCTCTGCCCGGTATGGGGGTCGAGTTGAACGATGTCACGGTGCTGCGCTTGCTACAGGGATCGCACTATCGTTCACCGGCAGGCAGCGCTTGGCGTGAGACATCCTCTACGTGTATTCAGCCCTTGCTTACGCAGCTGGGCGCGCAGCAAATAACTTACTACGTGCACTCGCCCGCTAACGAGCCCATGCGGGGCTTTGGCACCAGCACCGAGTACCGATGGGACGTTCAGGTACAATTCCGCGAGGCGACGCAGATACCCCTGCGCCCCAGCCGGCGCATCTACCCAGCGCCTGCACCGCTGACGGAGATGTCGGACGATATGTCGGATATCCTCAGTGTCGAGAGAGCTGACGATGACTACTGGATCAAGGAAAGACTCAATGTCCGCTAAAGAAACTATTGGCGACTACTACGCCGACACTGCCTATACCCCTGCCAAGCGGCAGCAGTGGGAGGCGGCCAACCCTGAGCGGGATACCATTATCGGCTCGCGGCTATCGTGGGATCCGCGAAGTAAAAATAATGCAATGAAAGAGGATTTTGATTTTAGTCATGTATTGATTTCAGAAGAAGAGGAAGGCCGCTGTATTGATCGTAATGCGGTTGGTGATGATAGGTTCAAGCTATTAAAGATGCGCTATGATCATCAGTCTATAATGCCGCCAAATTATAGGGCAAGTGCAAGATACTTTTTTATGGCTATGGCAATAGCCAAAGGGTTTTTTTTCGTTTGTTTTTGGATTTTTGGGCTAGCTGTCGTTGGCCTACTAGGCATGGCTGTTTTTGATGGTGAGTTTTCAGAATCATTGAAGGCGATAAAGATGATGTTTTTTATGTTGTCGCCAGTAGCTATTATGATGCTTGTTGTATGGAAGGGTGGGGCGTGGATTACACAGAAAAATTCGGACTTTGCTTACGGCACAAGAAACGGGCCTCTCTGGCAAGTTAATCGCCAAACGGGACTATTTACCATCTATGATCCAAGAAATGCTTGGAAGACACACCTGGAAGCCCCCTTCTGGGAGTTCGATGCCTTTCTGCAAAGCTCACCCGATACCCAGGGCAGTGCCACCTACTCGCTGATCCTCTATCACCCCTTCCAGCGCATCCGGCAGAAGCTGGATGCCCAGTTCCCGCCGACCAAGATGCCCGGTGAGCTGGTTGCAGCCTGGCAGTTTCTGCAGCGCTACATGGACGTCTCGCAGCCGCTGCCCGATGTGCCGGGTCTGGAGATTCATCGCCATAAGGACCCCACTACGGCGGCCGCCGACCAGCAGCAGGGCCGCGACCCGCGCTACTGGCGGGACATGGACGAAGCCAGCGTAAAGAAGATCCAGGAAGAGAAATACCGCAATAATATCCGCCTGCGCTAAGGCGTAGTCATCGAGTCATCACCCGGCCTTCACCAAGAAGGCCATGGCCCCGCTATTGCCTGAAATCGCGCAGCGGGGCGGAAAGAATCATCTATTAGGGCAGGCATCGAGTGTCTGCCCCGGCGGTAGCATGGGGGTTCAGCTACGAGCACTGAATAACTTTTCTGACCTCAAAAGGGATAGCGACCGTCGGCATGACTAGGCAGGCATAGTTCAACTCTTAGGGGCGTTGTTAGGTCGTCGCCTTGCTTTTGCCTGGATTTTGGCTCCTTGGGCCAGCTGAGCGCTTTTGGTACTAAGCGTTGCCTATCTCATTGCTTCCATGCTCGCCGAGCACCATCGCCGAGAGGGCGTTCGCCTATGGCTTTATCAAAGCACCTGGGCAAGGCCAACAAGTGGGCCGATAGCGATGCCGACCGGGCTGCGGAACTGCGTGCTCTCAATGAAGCTCTCCTGGCCCCCTCTCTCAAACTGACGCCAGTGGTCAGGACCGAGTTCGATGTGTCCCGAACCTCTTCTCAGTTCTCTCCTGGCAGAAGGGTGGAAACGCTGCAGGGCTACTGGGTTCAACTGGCCCTGCCAGCCGCCTTGGGCGGCGAAAAAGTGTCGGTTTCGCAGAGCGCTATGGGAGGCTTCTAGGCACCGTCGGATAGTTTTCCTGAGCGCCCTGCCACCGAGATCAATCGGGAATTACCTGAAGCCGCAACCTACCTCGAAGGTGACCCGCTGCGGGTGTGGCAAGCCTGGCTATCTGCAGTTCAGCTGCCCGACGGTCAGCCCTTTCTATTCAGGGTATCCTATGACCAAGCCGTGCATGGCGATAGCAGCGGTGGGCTCAGCTTCACCTTCTACAAGGCCGAGCCGAGGCGAGGCCGGTACGAGGTAGAGGTCGATGACCGATACCGTGGGCTGTGCTCCTCTGCCACCGTCGAGCTGACCGTGCCGACCCCCTAGGAGAAGATGACGATCATGTGGTTTATCCAACCCAAGCAGGACTATGTGGCGCAGATGCCATGGAAGCATACCGATGAGGCGGCTTTGGCAGCATGGCAGATGCGGACAAGAAACTACAATACTTTTGTAGCCAATATGGGCTTATTTGCTTGGCTTGCTGTAGGTTCGATTTTTGTTTCTTTTTTAATAATTAAAGGGGGGAGAGAAATTTTACATCCAACCAACCTAGTGCCTGTCATTGTATTGCTTCTTAGCGTCCCCATTGCCATGAGCATATTTTTTCAGACAACCGTCATAGTCTACCGCCTTACCGATAAGCGCGTTGAGGTGTTTTCCTGGAAGCCCCAGATTGATTCGGTCAAGCCGGTGATGACCTGGACGGCCATCGGCTCTGGTGTGGTGGTGCTCTTCCTGGTATTCATTGATCCGGCCTTTCTCATTGCCGCTATCGGCCCCGTCGGTATCGGGATTGCCGCCGCGCTGATGGGCACGTCGAAAAACTACCGGTCGATGGTACGTGACGATCAGCACTATGAAATCGATTGGAAGGATGCCGAGGAAATCGCCGTATGGCGGGAGCGGTCTGTCATCGGCTTGCGCTTCACCTACCACAACGAAGACGGCTTTAGCTATCAAGCCTACAAGACACTCTATTGCCACAAGAAAGAACTCGATGAGCGCATCGATTTCCTTCGAGAGAAGCTTCCCAACACGCCTTACCGTGAATGCAAGCTGGATGTC
>NZ_JAFIFK010000069.1 GCF_020832045.1 Halomonas sp. | reverse complement strand
AGCTGGACGAAGCCGTACAGCGTTACCCGCAGCTGGAGCACTTTCTCCAGCAGGGCATGAACGAGAACGCCTCGATCGAGGCTTCCAGACAGGTTCTGGCCGAGACACTAGGAGTCAGACAATGAGTGCATCGTCACAACTCGCCATGTTGAGCGACCTTGCCCGCGACGCCCGCGATCAAGCAGGGCAACTGCTGGCAGGCGAGCGTCAGAACGAACGCCAGGTCGCAGCCCAGCTCGAGTCGCTGAATCGTTATCGGCTCGAGTATGCGGAGCGCTTGCAGCAGGCCATGCATGAAGGCATCGACCCGGCCAGCATGCACAACTACCAACAGTTTCTTGCCTCTCTGGATGCCGCCCTGCAGCGCGCTAGACAGGCATTGGATGCTCAGCAGCAGCGTGTACAGCAGAGCCAGCAGCATTGGCAGCAGGAACAGAAGCGGCTATCCGCCTTCGATACGCTGGTGTCCCGGCGCGACGCCGAACAGCAGCGCCAGGAAGTTCGCCGCGACCAACGCACCAGTGACGAGATGGCAGCCGGACGGCTACTCCGCCAGCGTACCGACAACTCATTGTGAGCCGGTGAGGAAAAGTTAATGAATATTCAGATGTTGCTGTCCGCTCTGCCCAACCAGCTCTCCGGTAAGCAAGACGCCGGCGCCGCTCCGGGTCACTTCGCCCTGGCAATGAACCAGGCGAACGGTATTTCACTGTTCGACGGCAGTGCCCTGCCCGCTCAGCCGGTAGAGATGATTCAGGGTGGTCTGCCACCGACCATGGCGGCGCATCAGGCACTGCTGCAAGCTCTGCATGCCAATGCCGAACATGGCGTCGACGGCGAGAGCGCTCAGGCCGATGTCCAGGCGCAACTCGATGAGATCATGGTGCGACTTGCCCTCATCGATTCGAGCTTCTCCCTGGAACAGGACGCCGACGCTAACGTAGCATCACTGCCACTGACCGATACCGACCTGAAGGTCGTCAGTGACGTCAAAGCCACTGAAGACGGCGAACTTCACGCATCCGCCTTGGTAGCCGCTGCCGTGGCAGCGCCGAGCAATAGTGAAATGCGTGCGCCGTACACCGATGCTGCGCCCCTCGCCACTGGCGGCCAGACCGCAGCAGCCCAGACACAAGCCGCTTTGTCGACCGCACTGCCCCAGACCTCCATGGCTGCCGAGCGGGGTTTCGCCGATACTGCCGAGTCCCCGACTCGCTCTACCCATGCAGCGGATTTCAGCGCAGCCTTGGCTCGTGCGCCCCAGCCCAGCGGCGACCCGCGGACGCTGACTCAGGAAGCGCCCCGCGTTGGCTTCGTGCCGGAAACCACGCCCATGACACAGACCCCTACAGGCGCTACGGCTCAGATGAATACCGCTCTGCCGTCTGGCATGCCCAGCCAAGCCAGTCTCAGTGCCCCAGTACATAGCCCCGCCTGGTCCGGTCAGTTGAGCCAGCAGATGGTGCAGTTCGCACGGCTTGGGGGCGAACAGCAGGTCGAAATGCGCTTGAACCCCGCCGAACTGGGCCCACTCTCCATCACGCTCAAGATGACCGAACAGGGTGCCCAGGCCCAGTTCCTGGCCGCACATGCTCAGGTTCGTCAGGTGCTGGAACAGGCCATCCCCCAGCTTCGCGAGGCTCTGGCTGAGCAGGGCATTACGCTGGGCGAAACATCGGTAGGCGAGCAGCGCCGTCAGGACGCTCAGGCCTTCGCCAACGGTAACGGTAACGGCGGAAAAGGCCAGGCTGGCGCCGATTCGAACAGTGACGACGCTCTGGTAGCCGATGAGGATGCCACTAATGTTAGCGCCGTCACGCTACCGCTGGATGGACGCGTCAACCTGTACGCCTGAGACAAAAAGCCAAGATAAGCCCATTCACACGGCTTGTTCCTGTCATCACCGGCCGTGCAGACAGGCATAATTCTTCCAATAGCTGGTTAACATACGAAAGGCAAGGCAATGGCAAAATCGACGGGTGGCTCCTCCAAGCTCCTGTGGTTGATGATACTGCTGGTACTGCTCTCTACGGCAGCGGCAGGAGCAGCCATCTACATGGTACTGAGCGAGCGCGACGGTAGCGGCGAAGGCAATGCCCAGACGCAGCAGTTGCAGCGTCAGGCGCCGATCTTCGTCAAGATCGATCCTTTTACGGTCAATCTTGCCGACGACAACTTTGGCTCGCGACTTCTCTACACCGGCATTTCGCTGAAGGTCGGTAACAACGAGACGCGTGAAATTCTCACCGAACATATGCCTCAGGTACGCAGCCGCCTGCTGATGCTGTTTTCAGGCAAACAGGCGAATGAGCTGACCACACCGGAAGGCAAGCGTCGCCTCGGCGAGGAAGTCATCGCCGTACTGTCGGAGCCGCTGTCCCAGCCTCAGCCGTCCTTGGAGATCAGAGACGTGCTGTTCACCGAGTTCATCGTGCAATAACCGGGTGCCCTTGCCACCATGTCCCAAGACGATCTGCTGTCACAGGATGAGATAGACGCCCTGCTCAAGGGCGTCAGCGGCGACGACGAACCCGTTGCTCGAAACGACGGTGAAACCCGCGTGCGTCCGTATGACCCAGCGACCCAGCACCGCGTCATCCGCGAGCGCTTGCAGGCGCTGGATATCATCAATGAGCGCTTTGCGCGCCACTTCCGCATGGGGCTGTTCAACTTGCTGCGGCGCAGTGCCGATATCACCATCGATTCGGTGCGCTACCTTAGCTACAGCGAGTTTTCGCGTAACGTGCCCGTGCCGACCAATATCAACATCATCGGCATGAAACCGCTGCGTGGCTCAGCGCTGATCGTGTTTCCGCCTAACCTGGTGTTCATGGTGGTCGACAATCTGTTCGGTGGCGACGGACGCTTCCTGACAAAATCGGAAGGACGCGAGTTCACCAATACCGAACAGCGCATCATTCAGCGTCTGCTGAATCTTGCCATCGAAGCCTACGAAGAGTCGTGGAAATCCGTCTTTCCGCTACAGATCAACTACTTGCGCTCGGAGATGCAGTCGAAGTTCGCCAACATCACCAACTCGCCCAACGAGATCGTGGTGAACACGAATTTCAACATCGAGGTAGGCAATCTGACCAGCAGTTTTCAGATCTGCATACCGTATTCAATGGTCGAACCTCTGCGCGACCTGTTGGCCAATCCGCTGAGCGATGGCCATCATGACCAGGATGGCTCCTGGACCAAGCGCATGGCCGGTGAGCTGCGCAGCTCCGAAGTTGAATTGATCGCCAATTTTGCCGATCTGCCTACTCGAATCGCCCATGTGATGGCGTTGAAGGTAGGCGACGTACTACCGCTGGAACTTCCCGATACCGTCACTGCCAGTGTCGACGGCGTTCCCGTCATGGAGTGCGATTACGGTAGCCAGCACGAGCAGCGCGCGCTGCGTGTCATCCGCATCATCGATCATGGTGCACAGAACCCGGTGTCGAAAGACGCCTTCATCAAGGGCGCAGCGCCTCAAGCCAAGGACTCAAAGCATGACTGATCCCAAGAAACCCGATCAGAACGTTTCCGACGACGACTGGGCCTCCGCCATGTCCGAACAGGATGATACCAAACCCGCCGACGACGA
>NZ_JAFIFK010000060.1 GCF_020832045.1 Halomonas sp. | reverse complement strand
TGCACGACCCGGTGGATCCGCTGCCGCCGCGTCAGGATGTAGAGGGACAGGAGACAAGCCATGTGCGCTGATACAGCAGTGAAAGCGACGAGCACGACGCAGGCGGCGCAGGGCGATATTCTGCTTGAAGCCCATTATCTGGCGCGCTACTTCGATGTCTCCAAGCCCTGGCTCAATCGGGTGATCGAGCGCAGCGAAAAGCTGACGCTCAAGGCGGTAGACGGTGTGGGCTTCTCCATCCGTCGCGGCGAGACACTGTCGCTGGTTGGCGAATCGGGCTGCGGGAAGTCCACGGTGGCGCGGCTGGTGGTAGGGCTTTATGGGCTCACACGCGGCAAGCTGGTGTTCGACGGCGAAGACATCAGCAATCTGTCGAGCCGCACCGGGCGCCAGGCCGCCGGGGTGCGCAAGCGCTTCCAGATGATATTCCAGGACCCCTATGCCAGCCTCAACCCGCTGTGGCGGGTGGGTACCATCATCGGCGAGCCGCTGCGCTTCTTTCGTCCCGAGATGAACAGCGCCGGCCGACGTAGACGCGTGGGTGAACTGCTCGAGCAGGTGGGCATGTCGGCCATGGACGCCAACCGCTACCCGCATGAATTCTCCGGCGGCCAGCGCCAGCGCATCTCGATTGCCCGTGCATTGGCCTACGAGCCGGAGTTCATGATCTGCGACGAGCCCACCTCGGCGCTTGATGTCTCGGTACAGGCCCAGATTCTCAACCTGATGCGCGACCTGCAGGACGAGTACGGCCTCACGTACCTGTTCATCAGCCACGACATGGCGGTGGTCAAGCACATGTCGGACCGCATCGCGGTGATGTATCTGGGCCGAATCGCCGAGATCGCGCCTGCCGACCAGCTCTTCGATAACCCTCACCACCCCTACTCCAAGATGCTGCTGGCGGCGGTGCCGTCGCTGGAGGGAGTCGGCAAGGAGCGCACGGTGATCCAGGGCGAGGTGCCCAACCCGGTGCACCCGCCTTCCGGCTGTGCCTTCCACCCGCGCTGCCCGCATGCCAACGACCGCTGCAAGGCAGAGGTGCCGAAGCTGATCGCTCACAGTGACGGCAGCGAAGTGGCGTGCCACGGCGTAGAGGAGGGCAGGCTGCCGTGAGGCAGCGTATGGGGCAACTCGGCTGATGCTGGAGCTGCTCTCGCCGCTGTCGGCCGGGGTCAACCTGGCTTTGGTACTGCTGTCGGTAGTGACCTCTGCGCTTTCGGCGGCGGCCGGCATCGGCGGGGGTACGCTGCTGATCATTGCCATGGCTCAGGTAATGCCGGCAACGGCGCTGATTCCGGTGCACGGCATGGTGCAGCTCGGCTCCAACGGCGGTCGGGCGGTGATGACCTGGCGGTACGTTCGCCGCGACATCGTTGCGGCCTTTCTGCCCGGGGTCATCGTAGGCGCCGTGGTGGCGGCCTGGCTCTTGATCCGCCTGCCCTACGGCGTACTGGAGTTGTGCATCGCCGCCTTCGTGCTCTACTCCTGCTGGGGCCCGGGCCTGCCCCAGCGGGCGGTGGGGCGTGTCGGTACCGTCATTGCCGGTGCGCTGACCACCCTGCTCTCCAGTCTGGTGGGGGCCAGCGGCCCCATGGTCGCCTCGTTCATCAAGCTCGGTATGAGCGAGCGGCTGCCTCGCGTGGCCACCTTCGCCACCTGCATGACCTTTCAGCACGCCACCAAGGCGTTCATCTTCGGCTTCGCCGGTTTCGTTTTTCGCGATTGGCTGGGGCTGATGCTGGCCATGGTGGCGGCAGGTTTCATCGGTACCTGGCTGGGCCTGCGTTTGTTGAACCGGGTGACCGATCACCGCTTCGATTTTCTCTTCAAGTGGACCCTGACCCTGCTGGCGCTGCGCCTGATCTGGCTGGGCGTGGAACGGCTAATGGGAGTAGGCTGAAGGAAACGCCGCCCAACGCAAGGAGGCTGCCATGCGCTGCTGTGTCTCTACTCTGCTTGCGCTACTGTTGTTGGCGGGCTGTGCCGGCACGCGAAATCCGCATGATCTGGCCATTGGGCTGACACCCGACAGGCCCTTCGAGGTCATGTCGACGGGGATGCGTTACTTTACGTTCACCCTGCAAGAGCCCGCCAACGTCGTACTCGAAAGCGAGACCTTCCCCTGGGACTCCGCCATGGGCGCTCCTTCGGGAGAGCTGTTGGATGTCGACGGTGAGGTCGTGGAGCGCGACTGGCACAGCGGCATCGATGGCAATTTCCGCATCGAGCGTCACCTCGACGCGGGAACCTGGTATTTGCGGGTGACGACGCCTTATGCGGGCTCCTCTTCCGCTTTCCTGGATCGAGACTACCGCTATTCGGTGACGCTGAGGATTGTCCGGAACGGCTGATCGCTTGGCGAGTCGACCGAGTACAAACGAAAAAAGCCCCGGCAAGCCGGGGCAGAGTAACGATGCGAGACGGTAAGTTAAGAAGCGATCAGAACTCGTAGGTGGCGGAGAGCCAGAAGCTGCGCCGATCCATGTAGGTGCCGCCGATGGCTTGGCCCGAAGTGATGTAGTCGTAGCCCGCGTAGGTCTCACCGTCATACTCGTAGGTGGTACCGGTGCCGAAATCGGTGTCGAGCAGATTGTAGATGGTGCCGGTCAGGCGCACGTTGTCGGCCACGCGGTAGGTGGAGCTCAGGTTGAACAGCTCGTAACTCTTGAACTTATCGCCTACGGCTGCGGCGAGAGCGGCATCCTGGGAACCGGCTTCCGGAGAGGAATCGAAGCGCTTACGACCGCTGTAATGCTCACCTTCCAAGGTGGTGCTCCAGCGCTCGTTGATATCCCAGGTGACGGCGGCGGTCAGCTTGTGCCTGGGCGCCAGTGTCAGGCTTGCGCCGCGTGCTTCATCCGACTTGATCTCGGTATCGGTGTAGGTGTAACCGCCGCGCACTTCCCAGGCAGGGGCGAAGCGATAGCGGGCTTCCAGCTCGACCCCTTGGGTTTGCGCTTCTCCAATGTTGATCGCTTGGTCATATGTACCATCCGGAATGGTCGGGTGCCCCGTGACAACCCGCTCGCTGGCGGTGACGATGCGATCGGTGAAGTCGGTGTGGAAGAAAGTCGCACCCGCCGAGAAGCCAGCCAGGTTGTCGTAGTGGGCACCGATTTCGTAGTTGGTGCTCTTCTCAGGCTGAAGGTCGGGGTTACCAATCAACAGCCTGGCACCTTGGGCGGTGACATTGTTGATGCCATCCCTTAGCTGGTTGAGAGTCGGTGTCTTGTAGCCACGGCTGACCCCGCCTTTCAGCGTCCAGCTGTCGTCGGCATTCCACACGAGATAGCCGCGCGGCGTGAAGTGGCCGCTGAATGCATCGTGGTTTTCGTAGCGGCCGCCCAAGGTCAGCGCCAGATCGTCACGCAGCCACCATTCGTCTTCGATGAACAACGCCCACTGGGATTCGTCATAACTGTCCGGCGCGAGGTCATCGGTCAGCTCCGCTTCCATGTACTGGCCACCGAAGGTGAGCATATGCGCACCGACATTGGTGGTGAACTTGCTATCAAGAACGATCTGTTCGTTCTCCAGAGTACGCGGTGAGCCGATGGTCGGGGCGTGAGGCAGGGCGGGATGCGGCGTGCCGGGCCCCGCATTGGGGTGCGGAATGGTACGGCCAATGGTCTCCGTGATGGCATGGGTCACGCTAGATTCCCAGGTTCCCGCCTCGAAGCGACCGGTATGCCCCAGTGCGATCTGGTCGCGATTGAAGCGCATGTAATCTTCGTAGCCGTAAACCTGGTTCGGATTGTTCGGGTTACTGCCGTCAAGGCTGCCCAGCCGGCTGTCAGTATTGTCATACCACTGACGTGCGCGCTCCGCGTCCAGCCAGAACTCGTTCGTTTCGTCCGGGGTGACGTTCAAGCGCCCGCCAATCGAGTAGATCTCCCCTTCGGCCGGACGTGGGTCGCGCCCAGTTCCTTCCATCAAGCGCTCGGAAGCCCCTCGGTTGTAGACCCGACCACGCAGTTGCAGGCCCAGGGTGTCCTCGACCAACGGGCCGGAAGCGAAGACGCTTAGCGCCTGGGAGTTCGGTTCTTCGCGATGCTGCTGAAAAGTACTTTCCGCGGTGACAGAGCCGCTCCACTCGTCGGCGACGCGGCGCGTAATGATGTTGATCACGCCGCCCATGGCGTCGGAGCCGTACAGCGTGGACATGGGGCCGCGAATGACCTCGATGCGCTCAATGGCAGAAAGCGGAGGCATGAAGCTGGTGCCTGTCTCGCCGAAGCCGTTGGGGGTGACGTCGGAGGCGGCATTCTGTCGCCGACCGTCGATAAGTATCAGGGTGTAGTTGCTTGGCATGCCGCGAATGCTGACGTTAAGACCGCCGGTCTTGCCCACGCCTGAGCGCACGTCGATGCCTGGAATATCTGCAATTGCTTCAGCAACATTGGAAAACTGACGCTGCTCCAGCTCCTCACGGGTGACCACGGAGATACTGGCCGGGGCGTCGCGCAACGACTGCTCGAAACCGGCGGCGGTCACCACGATGCTGTCGAGGCGGGCGCTATCCTGCGCCTGGACGGTAAAGGCTAGCGGCGCGCTGGCGATGGCAACGGCCAGGGCGGTGCGGCGGGACTGGAGCATGGAATCACCTGCTGGAAGTAGAGCTATTAATGATATTGATTATCAAGCGCAGGTGATTCTAATCCGAAAAGTTCCCTCTGCTCAGGGGGATGCTGGACAACGCTACGTTGCGTATAGCGCAACCTTGAGCTCTGATGAGCCCATGGCGGGATGGCGAGCCGACGTAGGTTCCGCCATCCACTCGTCTGG
>NZ_JAFIFK010000040.1 GCF_020832045.1 Halomonas sp. | reverse complement strand
TGACCTGTGGCGCCTCAAGGGCCAGGCTCTGGCCATCGCCATGGTCATCGCCAGTGGTGTCATGACTCTGATCCTTGCCGTGACGACGCTGGAATCGCTGAGCGGCGCCCGGGATCGTTTCTATACCAGCCATCACTTCGCCGAGGTCTTTGCCGAGGTCAAGCGCGCCCCCTTGGGGCTGGTAAGCCAGTTGCAGCAGCTCGAGGGCGTCAACCTCGTCGAACCCCGCATTCGCGCCTCGGTGAGGCTGTCCCTTCCCACCGTCACCGACCCCATACGTGGGCAGCTGCTGTCTCTACCCGACGGCCGCCAGCCGCTGCTCAACCAGCTTCATCTGCTGGCAGGCAGCTTGCCGGAAGCCGGACGTGACGACCAGGTGGTGGTATCGGACGCCTTTGCCGAAGCTCATGGTCTGGCACCTGGCGATCAGCTGGAGGCCATCGTCAACGGTCGCCACACCCCGCTGACGCTGGCCGGCATTGCGCTAAATCCAGAATTTCTCTACCAGGTCGCCCCTACCGATCTGATGCCGGACTACCGCCGCTATGCCGTGCTGTGGATGAACCAGCGCGCCCTGTCACGAGCCTACGGTATGGAAGGGGCGTTCAACAGCTTGACCCTGACGCTTCAGGCAGGTGCCAGCGAAGCAGAGGTCATCGATGCTATTGATCTGGCATTGGAACGCTACGGCGCCATTGGCGCTCAGACCCGCCACGATCAGCAGTCCCACCGCTTCATCGAGGAAGAGCTGAACCAGCAGCGCATCACCGCCACCGTTCTACCTGCCATCTTCCTTACGGTATCGGCCTTTCTCCTCCATGTGGTCATGGGGCGAATCATTCAGACCCAGCGAGAGCAGCTGGCAGTGCTCAAGGCATTCGGTTATCGCAACGTGGAACTTGCGCGCCATTACGGCCTGCTGGCCCTGATGATCGTATTGCTGGGGTGGTCGCTGGGAGCGTTGCTGGGGGTCTGGGCCGCCAGCGGCCTGGCGGGTGTATACCGGGAATACTTCCGCTTTCCCGAGATGCGTTTCGGTGTGCCTCTTTGGGCACTGACCCTTTCGCTTGGGGCCACGCTATTCGCCGCCCTGGTCGGCACCTGGCACGCGGTGTGGCGCGCCGTTGACCGCCCACCTGCGGCGGCGATGCGCCCACCGGCGCCCCACCGCTTTCGTCGCAGCTGGCTGGAAACCCTGGTGCCGGCGGCATGGATCGGTAATGAAGGTCGGATCGTACTGCGTAACCTGGCCCGACATCCGGCCAAGGCCGGTTTTTCCGTGATGGGAATTGCTCTCTCGGCGGGGCTGCTCATGATCGGTGCCTACCAGTTGGCGGCAGTGGACAAGATGATCGACCAGCAGTACCGCCAGGTGCTGCAAATGGACATGGAACTGATCTTCAACGAGACGACCCCGGCCCGTGCTGCCGGTGAACTGCGCCACCTTCCCGGCGTACTCGCCGTGGAGACCTGGCGGCGAGTGTCGGTGAACCTCATTCATGAGCACCGCCAGTACCGTACCAGCCTGATGGGCATGCAAACTGTGCCGGGTCTACGCCAGGTGCTGGATGGGCACGGCCAGCCCCAGCGCCTGCCTGAGTCCGGAGTCATGCTGACACGCCATCTTGCCGAGACCCTGAGCTTGAAGCCAGGAGACGAAATCGAGATCGCCGTGATGGAGGGGCGCCGCCATCGTTTCAGCCTGCCGCTAACCGCGGTAGTCGATGAGCCGCTGGGCGTTGGCGCCTACCTGGACCGCGACACTCTCAATGCCTTGCTGCACGAGGGCCCCATGGTCAGCGGTGCTTGGCTGCTGGTAGATCCAGCACGGACGGTCGATCTCCACGCGGCACTATGGGAGCTGCCGGGCGTCGCATCCATCGGCATGCTGACCGAAGCCGAGCAAGGCATTCGCGAGTACATGGACGAGACGTTACTGATGGTAGCCGTAATATTCGTCGCCATCGCATCCTCCATTGCTTTCGGCGTGGTTTACAACAATGCCCGTATCGCCTTTGCCGAACGCGCCAGGGAGCTGGCTACACTGCAGGTCCTCGGCTATACCCGCGCAGAAGTCGCAAGAATACTGCTCGGTGAGATTGCCCTGCTCACCATCATGGCCATTCCACTGGGGTGGGCCATTGGCATCTTCTTCAGCCATATGCTGCACCAAGCCTTCAGCCACGACCTTTTTCGCCTGCCGTTGGTGTTCACGCCTCAGACCTTCGGTATTGCTGCCGGTGGCGTACTGACCGCCTCACTGCTGGTCGGGATCCTGGTCTACCGGCGCCTCGGGCGGCTCGACAAGATCCGGGTTTTGAAGGCCGTTGAGTAACACCACGATCACCATGCACGGGGGATAAACAATGAAGCAGCGCCGCACATGGATCCGCCACCTGAGTTGGATCGCGCTGGGGGTGGGCTTGATCGGCATGCTGTTCTGGGCGCTGCGTCCCACGCCGGTGCCGGTCAATGTCGCGCAAGTCACCCGCGGCTCCTTCTCGGATTCGGTTATCGAGGAAGGACGCACCCAATTGCGCGATACCTGGAACGTTTCGGCCCCCATTGCCGGCTATCTTCAACGTGTCATTCTCGAAGTGGGTGATCGCGTAGAGGAGGGCCAAACCTTGTTTCAGCTGGAGCCGAGTCCGGCACCGGCACTGGATGCGCGTAGCCGGCAGCAGGCCGAAGACAATCTTCAGGCGGCCCAGGCCCGCTTCCTGGCAGCTGAGGCCAACCTCGAGACGGCCCGCGCCGACCGGCGTTTCGCCGAAGCCGAGTACCAGCGCTATCAGCAGCTGCATCGGCGCAACCTCGTTTCAACCGCCGAGCTGGAGCAGCGCCAGAATCAACGCGACCGGCTTCGGTCGTTGGAAAACTCTGCGGCTTCCGGCGTCGAGGTAGCACGCTTCGAAGTGGAGAGCGCTCGAGCGCTGCTCGCCGTGACCAGCGGCCAACGCAGCGAGGCAGACCAGCCCATCTTACAGGTACGTGCTCCGGTATCCGGCCTGGTATTGAGTCGCTATCGTTGCTGTGAAGGGAGCGTCGGTGCCGGCGAACCGATCCTTGAACTTGGCAGCCTCGATGATCTGGAAATTCAGGCCGACCTGCTCTCGATGGACGCAGTGAGGCTGCGCCCGGGTATGAAAACCCGGATCACCGGCTGGGGCGGTGAACCACTGGAAGGCAGTGTCAGACGAATCGCTCCCTCCGGCTTCACCCGTACGTCAGCGCTTGGCGTAGACGAGCAGCGCGTGCCGGTGATCGTCGATTTCGCTAGCGAACTCGAGCGCAACGAGCTTGGCATCGGTAGTGGTTACCGGGTCGATGTGGAGTTCCTCATCTGGCAGGCCGACGATGTCTTGCAGATCCCCACCAGCGCTCTGTTTCGGCATCAGGGAGAGTGGTCGGTGTTCGTGATGGAGCAGGGCCGAGCCGCACTGCGCAGCGTGGAAATTGGCCGACGTCACGGTCTCGTCTCGCAGGTCGTGGCGGGACTCGACGAGGGTGAAATCGTGATCACTCACCCCGGGAACAGGATCAGTGCCGGGGTCAGGATAAGACCTGACGAGTGAGATCGGTCGCAACTCTGGGTATCATCATGGTTCGTGTGCCTTGTGGCGTCCCCACGGGGGCGCCGCATGCAGGAACCAGGAGCCAGAGCCAGGAGCTGCCATGATTGCCCCCCCTTTCGCCGACCGTCCCGTACTGGTGCTCTATACCGGTGGCACCCTGGGCATGATCCCCAGTGCAACGGGCCTGGCACCGGCCGGCGATATCGAGGCCCGGCTCCGGCGCACTCTCGACAGCCTGCCGCCGAGTCGGCGCAGTCGCCTGCCGGAGTTCGTGGTCCAAGCGGTCGCCGAGCCCATCGACTCGAGCGCCGCCACGCCCCACGACTGGCAGCATCTGGCTGCCACCATCGCCGATAGGCTTGGCCAGCATTCGGGTATCGTCGTTCTGCATGGCACCGATACCCTGGCCTGGAGTGCCGCCAGCCTGGCCTATCAGCTGCAGGGGCTGGATCGCCCGGTGGTGGTCACCGGCGCCATGCACCCTCTCGAAGCCGAAGGCAGCGATGCTCTCGACAACATCGAACTGGCACTGCGGTACGCCGCTCGGCCGGAGCTGCAGGAAGTCAGCGTTGCATTCGCTGGGCGCCTGCTGCGTGGCGTACGCGCGCGCAAGATCCACAGCGAAAACGACGACGCCTTCGCGAGCCCCAACTATCCGTTGCTGGGTGAACGCGTCGGCGATGACATCGTGCTCTATCCGGGGCGCTGCCTGGAAACCCAGCAGCGTGGCGCCCCCCGCTTCGAGCTGCCCGACTACTCGCCACTGGCCAGCGGCGGGGTTGTCCGTCTCGTGCTGTGGCCCGGCATTCAGGCCTGGCAGGTGGCGGCCTGGCTGGGTGACACCAGGGTGCGTGGTGCGCTCCTCGAAGTGTGGGGCGGTGGCAACATTCCCTCGGATCCCGAACTGGTCGGCGTGCTGGCCAAGGCCAGTGGCGAAGGCAAGCTGGTCGCCGCCATCAGCCAGTGCCCGCATGGCAGCATTGCCCCCGGCCACTATGCGGCGGGCCAAGGGCTCGTCGAGGCCGGTGTACTTTCTGCCGACGACATGACACCCGAGGCCGCCCTGGCCAAACTGGTCCACCTGTTGGCGCTGCCGCTGGACGAACAGGAACGTCGCCGCCTGTTTCTTACACCGCTGGTGGGAGAACGCTAAGCGAGCCCGGTGCACCGGGCTGACCATTGGCATCGAGCCGCTATCAGGCTACGGTTAACGTAACTATCGAAAATAGCAGGAGCTGCCACATGGAGCATCACGTGCACCCCTTCAGCGAGCTTTTCGAGCAGCTCGGCCTGGCCGCCGACGACGCTTCGATCAAGGCTTTCATCGAACAGCATGCCCCGCTTCCGCCGACGATGGCGATCTACGAGGCACCGTTCTGGAATCGCTCCCAGGCGGCCTTCCTCGAAGGGGCGCTGGAAGAAGATGCCGATTGGGCCGAAGTCGTCGATCACCTCGATACATCGTTGAGGAAGGGGTAGCATCTCAAACGCTCGTACTACTTCCGTTCTGCTAGGCTAGGCGCGAAACAATCAGACTAAGCTTAGGCGGGGAAAAGTATGCCGATCGATAGGATATCGACTGCGGAACTCTCTGGCATGACAGAGCCCGCCAACCTGAATCTGCCACCCTTGCCCGAAAGCCTGCGCTTGCGGCTTGCCGATTGCCGCAGCCTGCCCAGCCTGCCGGCGGCTGCCGCTCGGGTGATCGCCATCGCGCGCTCACCCGAGCCCAGGCTCACCGATTATTCCCGTATCATCGAGCAGGACCCCGCCCTCACCCTGCGCCTGCTTTCGATGGCCAACAGCGCCTTCTACGTGCGTGGCGGCAATCCGGTTTCCAACGGCCTCGACGCGGTTTCGCGCATCGGGCTGGACGCCACCCTGTCGATAGCGCTCAGCTTCGGTCTTCCCCGGCACGCTGTCAGCAAGGGAATCGATCATGAATACCTTTGCCAGCGCGCCATCATCGCGGCCTCGGCCGCGCAGGAGCTGGCCGAGCACCTCTGCCCTAACGAAGCCTCGCAGCTGTTCACCACGGCCCTGCTGCAGGATATCGGCATTCTCGCATTCGAAGCCCTGGACGGAGATGCCTACACCGCCGGCATTCCCGAGCTGCGTCAGCACCAGCGCTTGTCCGAGGTGGAAACCCAGCGCTACGGCTGCGACCATGCCCTGGTCGGCGCCTGGCTTGCCGCCAGCTGGGGAGTGCCATCTTCCATAGCGGCAGGCATCATTGAAAGCCATGGCGACCTCGCCGACGGTGATCCACGCAAGTTATGCCTGCGGCTCTCCTGTCGCATTGCCGACTGCTGGCTGGCTGCCGATTCCGCCACCGCTTTCAGCGCCCTGCTGCGCCAGCTCGCCTCGCTGGCGTCACTCGACATCGTCATGCTGATGACCGTCATGCAGGAGCTTCAGCATCGGCTCCCATCGCTGGCCCGCTTGTTCGAGATCACCTGCCCACCGGCCATCGACAGCACCCATCTGCTGGCCGAGGCCAAGGAGCTGCTGTTCGAGCAGAACCTGCGCATGACGATTCGACTGGCCGAGCAGCAGCGCGAACTGGAGGCACTGCATGCAAGCCACGTGGTGCTGGACGAGCAGCACCGTACCGACCATCTCACTCAGCTGGCCAACCGCCCCTGGCTGGAAAAGCGGCTCGAGCAGCACTTCGACTGTGCCAAGCGGGCACGCCAGCCGCTGTCGGTGATGTTTATCGACCTGGACCATTTCAAGCGCATCAACGATCGCTTTGGCCACCGTTTCGGCGACGAAGTACTGATCCACTTTGCCGCAGCGCTCAACAATATGGTGCGCGAAAGCGATATCGCCGGTCGCTACGGCGGCGAAGAGTTCCTGGTGATCATGCCCAATACCCACAGGGAGCAGGCCGGTCTGCTCGCCGAGCGAATTCGGGTTTATCTGGCCAGCCAGCCTCTGGCCCAGGCCGGCGGCAACCCGCTCCATGTGACCGCCTCCATCGGCATCGTCGATCTTGATGACGGCGCCTTCGAAAGCGCAGCGGCCTTGGTCGACGCCGCCGACAAGGCCATGTACAGCGTCAAGCATGACGGCCGGGACGGGGTGGGCCACTACGAGGACCCAGATGCCTCCTGAGTACGCATCCCCTGAACGAGCGTATGCGGATGATGCGGATTGTGGATTGCGGATAGCAGATAGAGAGAGGGGGGGGCGGGGTGGGCCGGCGGGGGTGGTG
>NZ_JAFIFK010000039.1 GCF_020832045.1 Halomonas sp. | reverse complement strand
TGTTGCAGCGTTTTCAGGCGGTTGTCGGTACGCAGATGCTCCGCCAGCCAGCGTGCTTCGGCGTCGCTGAGCAGGGCCTTCCAGCCGGGCATGGCGCTGCCGGGAATACCGTATTGAATGATGTGGGCGAGCGCCTCGACGCTGAAACCTTCCATGCGATCGCGCGGCAGTGCCGGGCCGAGCCCGCCGCGTAGGGTCATGCCGTGGCAGGAACCGCAGTCCTGATAGAGCAGGGTTTCGAGCTCGGCCTGTCGCTGGGGGGAGAGGGATTCCTCGCCGGGCTCCGCCATGGCGGCGGCCGGGAGTAGCAAGCCAAGAAGCAGGAGCAGAGCCGGCAGGTGCATGGGAAACCTCACGATGCAGCGAAAGAAAGCGTTTGCTGTGGCCAATATGGGCCCAGCGTTGCCGCAGTGTTGCCCTTCTGGGCTCGCCGTTGTTTTGACCAATGTCAATGCCACGGCAAGTAGCTACCTGAAGAGCACCATAAAGGCATTTTGCAAATACCTCTTTTGACTTGCGTCAACGGCAGTGCCGATGGCCGCTTTCAGGGCTGATGTCGCATGTAAGATACCGCTTAAGATCTTGCTTCCAACGTCTTGCCTGGAAATCGCTCATGGCTGCACTCGATCAGCTTGCACCACTCGACGAACTCGACCGTCATCTCATCGATGCCTTTCAGCGCGGCCTGCCGCTCTGCGAGCGCCCCTTTGCCGCCATGGCAGAGCGCGTGGGAGCGAGCGAAGCGCAGGTGATCGAGCGCCTCCAGACTCTGCAGCAGTGCCAGGTTCTGAGCCGGGTGGGGCCGGTCTTCGATCATGCTCGGGCCGGTGCCAGCCTGCTGGCGGCGGTAGCGGTACCCGATGCTGAGCGGGATCGGATGGCGGAAGTGATCAACCGTTCCCCGGGGGTCAATCACAACTACGCACGTGAACACGACTTCAACCTCTGGTTCGTGATGACGGCGGCCGACGAAGGCCGGCTCGAGGCGCGACTCGATGCGTTGGAAGAGGAGCTTGGAGTCCCGGTATTACGCTTGCCGATGCTCGAGGGGTTTCACATCGACCTCGGCTTCCCCATTCCCTGGGCCGAGCTGGAGGTGTCATGAACAGCCTGTCGATGACTTTCATCTCTCCCCTCGAAGATTCAGCTGCGCAGCGGCTTCGGGCGCTGCTGGAGCGCGGCCTGCCGCTGACCGCACGCCCCTGGCAGGCGCTGGCCGAGCAGTGTGGCATGAGCGAAGGCGAGGTGCTGGCCTGGGTCGAGCGCTGGCAGCGTGAAGGCCTGATCAAGCGCATGGGGCTGGTGGTCAAGCACCACGCCCTTGGCATCCGCGCCAATGCCATGGTGGTGTGGGACCTGCCTGACGACACCGTATCCGAGGTAGGCCGGCGCCTCGCCGAGGAGCCTGCCGTAACGCTTTGCTATCGCCGCCCGCGGCACTTGCCCGACTGGCCCTACAACCTGTTCTGCATGATCCACGGCACCCGGCGAGAACGAGTGCTGGCAGCGCTCGACGACATCGTTCGGCGCCAGGCCCTGCAGGAGATACCCCACCGTGTGCTGTTCAGCCTCAAGGCGTACAAGCAGTGCGGCGGACGCTACACCCGGGAGGAGCAGACATGAGTCTTGCACGCACCCAGCGGTCCGAGCCGGCCGAGCTGGACAGCGCCGACCGGCGCATCATCAACCGTCTGCAGGACGGTCTGCCCCTGGTCGAGTCGCCCTATGCCGCCGTGGCGGCGGAGATTTCGCTTTCCGAGGGGGAGCTGCTCTACCGCCTCGAGCGTCTGCTGGAGGACGGTGTGCTGAGCCGCTTCGGCCCCATGTACCACGCCGAACGCTTGGGCGGCGGGCTGACCCTGGCGGCGCTGGAAGTACCGGAGGCCGATTTCGAACGCGTCACCGCGGCAGTCAACGCCTTCCCCGAAGTGGCCCACAACTACCGCCGCGAGCATCGCCTCAACATGTGGTTCGTGCTGGCAACCGAAACCCCCGAGCGTATCGATGAGGTGATCGCAGCGATCGAGGCCGCCACCGGCCTTACGGTATTCAACATGCCCAAGCAGGAGGAATTTCATGTCCGTCTCCACCTGCCCGTCTGAGCCGATGGCCGCCACCGTATCGGATGGCCTGGATGATCTCGACCGCGCGCTCATCGTCGCCACCCAGGCGGGTCTACCGCTGGTGCCGGATCCCTGGGGGGCGGTGGGCAAGCCGCTCGGCCTCGATGGCAATGAAGTGCGTGCGCGTATGCAGCGCATGCAGGATAGCGGAGTGATCCGCCGTGTCGCTGCAGTACCCAACCACTACCGCCTGGGCTACGTGGCCAACGGCATGACCGTATGGAACGTGGACGATGCCCATATTCAGCGGCTGGGGCGTGAAGTGGCGGCTATCACCGGCGTCAGCCACTGTTACCGACGCCCGCGCCACCTGCCCGAATGGCCCTACAACCTGTTCGTGATGCTGCATGGGCGCAGCCAGGCCGAGGTCGAGTCCCAGGCGGAGGCGCTGCGCGAACTGCTCGGCGATGCCTGTCGCGACCACCGCATCCTTTACAGCTCCCGCATTCTCAAGAAGACCGGCCTGCGCCTCGCTCGCCGGCCCGGTCCGCCGCGCTGAGCCTGCGCCGCGCCAGAGGAGGTACCTATGTTCCGCGTCACCCGCTACGTCAAGTCGCTGCTCGAGCCCACGCCAGTGCCACCGGCCCACAAGCCACCCGGCCCGGTGGTGATCTGGAACCTGATCCGGCGCTGCAATCTGACCTGCAAGCACTGCTACACGGTGTCGGCGGACATCGACTTCAAGGGCGAGCTCTCCACCGAGGAAGTCTTCACCGTTCTCGACGACCTCAAGCGGTTCCGCGTGCCGGCGCTGATTCTTTCCGGCGGCGAGCCGCTGATGCGCCCGGACATCTTCGAGATATCCCAGCGTGCTCGGGAGCTCGGCATCTACACCGGGCTTTCCACCAACGGCACTCTGATCGACGAGAGCAACATCGCGCAAATCGCCGAGTGTGGCTACGACTACGTGGGCATCAGCATCGACGGTCTCGAGGCCACCCATGATGAGTTCCGTCGCCGCAAAGGGGCGTTTCGCGAGTCGATGCACGCCGTCAAGCTGTGCAAGCAGCACGGCATCAAGGTGGGGTTGCGCTTCACCCTGACGCAGCAGAATTACGAGCAGCTCGACGACATCCTGGCGCTGATCGACGAGCACGACGTCGACAAGTTCTATCTCTCTCACCTCAACTACGGCGGACGCGGCCATCGCCACCGTAAGCAGGACGCCTGGTATCAGATGACCCGCGATGCCATGACCCGACTGTTCGACCATTGTCGATCAGAGCTCGAACGCGGCGTGGAGCGTGAATACGTCACCGGTAACAACGATGCCGACGGCCCCTTCCTGCTGATGTGGGCTCGCGAGCACTTTCCCGATCAGGCCGAGGAACTTGAACGCCGCCTGATCAATTGGGGCGGCAATGCCTCGGGTGAACACATCGCCAACATCGATAACCTGGGTACGGTGCACCCGGACACCTTCTGGTGGGACCACGACCTCGGCAATGTGCGTCAGCAGCCCTTCTCCGAAATATGGAGCAATACCCAGGATGCGCTGATGCAGGGGTTCCGCCAGCGCCCGCGTCCGCTCAAGGGCCGCTGCGGCGACTGCCGTTACCTGGCCATTTGTAACGGCAATACCCGGGTACGCGCGTGGAAAGTCACTGGCGACCCCTGGGAAGAGGATCCCGGCTGCTACCTCAGCAACGAGGAGATCGGTGTGGACAAGAGCCGACAGCGGCGCGTGGCGGCAGCCTATGACGCCATCCAGAGCGTCGAGCTCTAGGCCGACAACATAATTCAAATGAGTGACGCTTCGGGGAGAGGCCGACCATGACAACACACCGTCAATCGAGACATATGAGCTTCGACCTCGACGAGGCGCCGCTGGCGCCCGGCGAAGTCGCCATCGTCGGCGCCGGCCCCGGCGACCCCGGTCTGCTGACCCTGCGCGCCCTGTCGCTGTTGCAGCAGGCCGATTGTCTGGTCTTCGACCGCCTGGTATCCGAGGAAGTGCTGGCGCTGGCCCGCCCCGAGGCGGAACGCTACTACGTGGGCAAGGCCTCGAGCCATCACTCGCTGCCCCAGGAGGAGACCAACGCCCTGCTGGTGAGGCTGGCGCAGGAAGGCCGGCGCGTGCTGCGGCTCAAGGGCGGCGACCCCTACATCTTCGGCCGTGGCGGCGAAGAGGCCGAGTACCTGATCGAATACGGCGTCGGCTTTCGTGTGGTGCCGGGCATCACTTCGGCCTCGGGTTGCTCCAGCTATGCAGGCTTCCCGCTCACCCATCGCGATTACGCCCAGAGCGTCACCTTCGTCACCGGTCACGCCAAGGCCGACGGTGAGCTGACGCTGGATTGGGCCGCCCTGGCGGTGCCCCACCATACGGCGGTGTTCTACATGGGCCTGGCCAATGCGACGCTGATCAGTCGCGAGCTGCAGCGCCACGGCCTGCCGGCGGATCATCCCGTGGCACTGGTGGAGCGTGGCACCACCCCCGGACAGCGCAACGTCTTCGCCACCCTGGGCGATCTGGTGGCAACGATCGAACGCGAGGCGCTCAAGCCGCCGACCCTGATCGTGGTGGGCGAAGTGGTACGCCTGGCCGGCTCGCTGGCCCCCGGCATGACGCGGCTGGCCCGTACCGATGTCGATATGGAGCCAACCTTGGCCATGGGGAGGGTGGCGCTATGAAGGGTAGCGCTGTGAAAACTACCAGACTGCTGCTTGGTGCGATGCTCGGCCTGTCCATGCCCGCCCTGCCGGCGCTGGCCGACGAGCCCGATGCCAACGTGCTCTACAACCACCACTGTGCCATCTGCCACGGCGTGAGCCGCCTGGGCGGTATTGGTCCGGCGCTGTTGCCGGACAACCTCTCGCGGCTCAAGCGCGGGGAGGCCATCGAGGTGATCCGCGATGGCCGCATGGCAACCCAGATGCCGGCATACGGGGAGCTGCTCGGCGAAGCCGAGATCGCCGCCCTGGCCGAGTGGATCTTCGAGGCGCCGGACGTCGAACCGAGCTGGACCGACGAGGACATCCTGGCCAGCCACGTGGTCAACCACGCCTACGGCTCACTGCCTGACGAACCGGTATTCGAGGTCGAGGATCTCAAGAATCTGTTCCTGGTGGTGGAGATCGGCGATCACCACGTCAGCCTGCTCGACGGCGACAGGTTCGAGCGCATTGCCCGCTTTCCCAGCCGCTATGCGCTGCACGGCGGGCCCAAGTACACCCCGGACGGCCGCTACGTGTTCTTCGGCTCCCGCGACGGCTGGGTCACCAAGTATGACATCTACAACCTCGAGGTCACCGCCGAGGTTCGCGCCGGAATCAACATGCGCAATATCGCGGTGTCGGCCGACGGCAACTACGTGCTCGCCGGCAACTACCTGCCCCATACGCTGGTGCTGCTGGATGCGCGTAACCTCGAGCTCATCGCCAGTATCCCGGTAGAAGGCCTCAACGGTGACACCTCGCGGGTCAGCGCCGTGTACACCGCGCCGCCGCGTAACAGCTTCGTTGCCGCCCTGCGCGACATTCCGGAGGTATGGGAGATCCGCTGGCCCGAGGAGCGGGCCGAAGGGGACGAGGCGCTGGTCGGCGATTTCGCCCTGCACCGCATGGAGGCGCCGGACTATCTCGACGACTTCTTCTTCGACATGGAGTACCGCTATCTGGTGGGTGCCGCTCGCGGCGGCAAGGGTGGGCAAGTGTTCGATATGGACGATGAGGTCAAGGTTGCCGACCTGCCGCTGGAAGGCATGCCGCACCTGGGTGCCGGTATCACCTGGGAGCTGGACGGCCGCCGGGTGATGGCGATCCCGCACATCGACAAGGGGCAGGTCTCGGTATTCGACATGACCGACTGGTCGCTGATCACTCATATCGAGACCGACGGCCCCGGCTTCTTCATGCGTAGCCATGAAAACTCGCCCTACGCCTGGGTGGACGTCTTCTTCGGCCCCAATCACGACCGCATTCACGTGATCGACAAGCAAACGCTGGAGATCGTCGAGACGCTGATCCCAGAACCGGGCAAGACCGCCGCCCACGTGGAGTTCGACCGCCGCGGCGAGACCCTGCTGCTGAGCATCTGGGACGACGACGGCTACCTGCTGTGGCTCGATGCCAACACCTTGGAAGAGCTGGGTCGCATGCCGATGAAGCGTCCCTCTGGCAAATACAACGTGTGGAATAAGACACAATACGAGGAAGGCACCAGCCACTAGTAATCATGGCTGCGCGAGGGATTAAAAAGAAGCATTCTTGATACGGGTCATGAAGGCGCCCGGCGCGAATCGCCATAATGGATTCGTCCAACCATTCAAGTCGGGTATGTCGCCATGAACAACGCTCCTCCCGCTCCTCGTCAATCGCGCCTTCCCTTGGCGCGGTTGGCGTTTCGCCCCTTCTTTCTGCTGGCGTCGCTATTCAGCGTGCTGGCGATGGTGGTGTGGTTCGCGTTCTGGCACGGCGATATCCTGCTGCGTCCCCACGGCGGGCTGATGTGGTGGCACCAACACGAGATGATCTTCGGCTTCGGCGCCGCCGTAGTGGTCGGCTTCCTGCTCACCGCAGTGCAGAACTGGACCGGACGCAAGAGCATCAGCGGTGCACCGCTGCTCGCCCTGGTAGCGCTGTGGCTGGTGGCCAGGGTCACGCTGGCGTTTCCCATGGGGCTGCCGGTCTGGCTACTGATCCTCCTTGACGTGGCCTTTCTGCCGTTGGCGGCACTGGTCATGGCGCGTCTGGTGGTGGCAGCGAAGCTGTGGCGCAACCTGATGTTCGTGCCGGTGTTGTTGCTGCTGAGCGGTGCCAATCTGGCCATGCACCTTGGCGTGGCGCTGGGCAAATTCGAGCTGATACGTGAAGGAGGCTACCTCGGCGTGCTGCTGATCGCCACGCTGATGGTGCTGCTGGGCGGGCGGGTCATCCCCTTCTTTACGTCTCGTAAGCTGGGGCGGCCTCAGGTACAGCCCATCGCCGGGCTGGAAAAGCTGACCCTGGGGTCGATACTGGCGATCATCGTGCTGCAGTTGCTGGTCCTGCTTGGCGTGGCGGTTCCGGCTGCGCTGCTGGCTGTCGTCATGCTGGTGGCGGCAGCGGCCAGCCTGGTACGACTGGCGCGCTGGGAAGGCCATCTCACTCTGCGTGAGCCGTTGCTGTGGGGATTGCATATCAGCTATGCCTTCGTGCCGATCGGCCTGTTCATGTGGGCGATGGCGCTGTTCGGCGCCTTTCGCGTCGAGCTGGCCCTGCATGCCCTGGCCATAGGCGGTATCGCCGCGATGATGCTGGCCATGATGGCGCGGGTGTCGCTGGGGCACACCGGGCGCGAGATCCGCACCCTGCCGGGAATCGGCTTAGGGCTTGCGCTGATGTTTGCCGGCGCCCTGCTGCGCTCCCCGATACTCGCCATGTTCCCGCAGATCACCCACTGGACCTACAACCTGAGCATCATCTTCTGGTGTATCGCCTATCTCATCTTCTTGATTCACTATACGCTGCCGCTATTGAGTGCCCGCGTGGACGGCCAAGAGGGGTAGGCGGGCGAGAGGATGACCGGAGCCAGTCGATGATCGAACACTATTCCCTGATCAAGCACCTGCACATGACCACGGCGGTACTGAGTATTCTTTTCTTCATCGTGCGCGCCTGGTGGTCGGTGCGCGAGATCACGCTGCTGCAGCGGCGCTGGGTTAGGGTCCTGCCCCACGTCAACGACACCCTGCTGCTGCTGCTGGGCATTGCGCTGATGACGATGCTCTCCATGTGGCCGCATCAGCATCCATGGCTTGCCGCCAAGCTGCTTGGCCTGCTGGGCTACATTCTGCTCGGCACCGTGGCGATCAAGCGAGGGCGTACGCCGATGACGCGGGGCCTGGCCGCCTTGGCCGCCATCGTCGTGTTCGTCTACATCATGGGTACGGCGATGACCAAGGATCCCCTGTTTTTCGCAATCTTCTGACAGGCGCCTGGGCGGTGGGCTTTTCCCGGCTGGGCAAGCTTCTATACTGAAGGCCCGACGAGACATTCACGAGTACGAGTAAGAGGAAAGCCGTATGGCCAATCAAGACCTTCCTTCCGGTGCCGGCAAGGTAGCCGATGACTACCCAGAGGTATGGCGCGCCTTCGCTTCGCTGGGTAAGGCGTGCGCCGAAGCCGGCCCGCTGGACGATCGCACGCGGCGTCTGGTCAAGCTGGCCCTGGCCGTGGGTGGCGGCTCGGAAGGCGCGGTGCATTCCCACATGCGTCGCGCCATGGATGAAGGCATCGAACCCGAGGCCTTGAAGCAGGTTGCGATGCTGGCGATTCCTACCCTGGGGCTGCCGGCGGGCGTGGCGGCGTTGACCTGGATCGAGGATATCACCGACGCCAAGAAGTAAACGGCTGTGGGCGGGCCTGCCGAGGCCCGCCATGCGACATTCCGCCACTCTCCACTGCCCTTGAAATCCCGCTGCTCCCACCGTTCTTTACCCGCGATTTGACGAGGGTCAATGCCGCTCTCATCCCTGAGTTGTACTCTTAACATGCATTGAAGATGCTTGTTTTAGGGGTGGGGCTCGCCGACTTCGGTCGCAGGTCCCTGAAGTGTCACCAGCGAGGGGGAAAGGCCCATGACCGAAGGCCTCACCAAGGCGGCGGCCCGTAATATCTTTTACGGCGGCTCGCTATTCTTTTTCCTGCTGTTTGCCGCTCTCACGGCTCACAGTCATTTCTACATCGTCAACACCTCGACCCAGCCCTTGACGGATACCGTTCGCCTGGGCAAGCACGTATGGGAAGAGCACAACTGCATCAACTGTCACACCATTCTCGGCGAAGGCTCCTATTTCGCTCCTGAAGTCGGAAACGTCTGGACCCGCTTCGGCGGGCGCGACAACCCCGAGGCCGCTCGCATGGCGCTGACGGCGTGGATGAATGCCCAGCCCACCGGCGCGCCCGGCCGTCGTCAGATGCCGGCACACGACATCAACGACGAAGAAATGGCGGCGCTGATCGATTTCCTGGAGTGGACCGATTCCATCGACACCCAGGGCTGGCCACCGCACCCGGCAGGCTGATCCGCGTTCCAGGAACCAAGGAGTCGAACCATGAAATACGAAACGCAGAAGGTGGCCTTGCCGTTCTTCATGTTGGCAATGGCACTATTCGCTCTACAGATCCTCTTCGGACTAGCGGCAGCGGCAGCCTACGTGTGGCCGCACTTCATGTCCGAGGCGATGCCCTTCAACATCACCCGTACCAGTCATACCAACCTCTTGATCGTGTGGCTCTTGATCGGCTTCATGGGTAGCACCTACTACCTGATGCCCGAAGAAGCCGAGAACGAGATCTACAGCCCCAAGCTGGCCTACTTCCAGCTGCTGCTGTTCGCCATTGCCGGCGCCGGCGCGCTGATCAGCTACCAGTTCGGCATCCACGAGGGGCGTCACTACCTCGAGCAGCCGCTGTGGGCGAAGATCTTTATCACGATCTCCTTCCTGATGTTCCTGTTCAATACCAGCCTGACCATGCTCAGGGGCCGCAAGACCGCCATCAACATGGTGCTGATGCTGGGCCTTTGGCTGGCTGCCGTATTCTGGCTGTTCGCCTTTTACAACCCCGACAACCTGGCGCTCGACAAGCTGTGGTGGTGGTGGATCGTGCACATCTGGGTCGAAGGTGTGTGGGAGTTGATCATGGCCTCGCTGCTCGGCTACCTGCTGATCAAGATGACCGGTGTGGATCGCGAGATCATCGAGAAGTGGCTCTACGTCATCGTCGGCCTGGCGCTGTTCTCCGGCCTGCTGGGGACCGGGCACCACTACTACTGGATCGGTACTCCCGCATACTGGCAGCCGATCGGCAGCATCTTCTCCACGCTCGAGGTGATCCCGTTCTTCGCCATGGTGGTGTTCGCCTTCTACATGTTCTGGAAAGGTAGCCGTAACCACCCCAACAAGGCCGCCATGCTGTGGACCTTGGGTTGTGCCGCCGTGGCGTTCTTCGGCGCCGGTGTATGGGGCTTCATGCACACCCTGTCGTGGATCAACTACTACACCCACGGCACCCAGATCACCGCGGCCCATGGCCACCTGGCCTTCTACGGCGCCTACGTGATGTTGATCATGGGTATCATCACCTATGCCATGCCGCAGATCCGTCGCGTGCAGCCCTACAACCAGGTGCTCAACATGTGGGCGTTCTGGATCATGACGTCGGCCATGTGGTTCATGACCTTCACCCTGACCTTTGCCGGTGTGGTCCAGACTCACCTGCAGCGGGTGTTGGGGATGAACTTCATGCAGGTGCAGGCACAGCTCGAGCTGTTCTACGTGATGCGCTTCGGCACCGGCATCTTCGTTGCCATCGCCGCCGCCATGTTCTTCTACGCGGTCTTCGGTCCGGCACGCCAGCAGGTGTCTGCACACGTCAAGCAGCCCTCCATCGTCGCCACCGAGTGAGCCAGTGACGGGGCGGCCTGCCGCCCCGTCCTATTCTCCCCCTGGAGTTTTCGCCATGTCGCATACCGCTACCGCCACTGCAGCCGTTCATGACCTCGAACGGGACCTGCCCTACTACGAACCGGTCGGCAACGAGTGCGCGCTATTCGAGCAGGCGTACCGGCAGCGTCTGCCGCTGTTGCTGAAGGGACCGACCGGCTGCGGCAAGACCCGTTTCGTCAGCCATATGGCGGCCAAGCTGGGCCGTCCGCTGTTCACCGTTTCCTGTCACGATGACCTGACCGCCGCCGATCTCACTGGTCGCTACCTGCTGCAAGGCGGCGAGACCCGTTGGGTCGACGGGCCGCTGACCCGCGCCGTGCGCGAAGGCGGTATCTGCTACCTCGACGAAGTGGTCGAGGCACGCAAGGACGTCACCGTGGTGATGCACCCTCTTACCGACGACCGTCGCATGCTGCCGCTGGAACGTACCGGCGAGCTGCTCGAGGCGCCGGCCGATTTCATGCTGGTGGTCTCCTACAACCCCGGCTACCAGCACATCCTCAAGTCGCTCAAGCCGAGCACTCGCCAGCGCTTCGTGGCGATGTCATTCGACTTTCCGCCGCCCCGGGTGGAGTGCGACATCGTTGCCCGCGAGAGCGGCCTGTCGCATGAACGCTGCGCCGCCCTGGTCAACCTGGCCGGCCGTCTGCGTGAGCTCAAGGGCCAGGACCTGGAGGAGGGCGTCTCCACCCGCCTGCTGGTCTACTGTGCGACGCTGATCAACGCCGGCATGCCGATCCTCGAAGCCACCCGCGCCACCTTGGTCGAACCGCTTACCGACGATCTGGACGTGCAAGAAGGCTTGATTGAGTCGATTCGCGCGACCTTTGGTTGAGGAAGCACTGACACATTACTGCGCTCGATATCCTGACCGCCGGCGGTGCTCGGAATCCTCATGTAGCAGGCTACACTCCGGTTCCTGCGCTCCGGCGGCGCCCAGCCTATCTTCGCTCGTGACATGTCTCAGCGCTCCCTTAATAGGAGTAGGAGAACCGCCATGCTGCAATTTCTCGAGCTCGAAGAGTTCGTCGGTCGCCACTGGCATCGCTGGGCCTCCAGCGCCGCCAGCTATCAGCGCTATCCGGAAGCGGCCGTGTCCATGGAGCAGATGCGCCACGTACTCGGCGTGTTCTTCCGTGCCAGCGGCGGCGAGGCGGGCGTGGAGGTGGCGGCCATCATTGCGCGCAGCTCCCATCACCGCCTCTCGCTGCGCCAGAAGCTGGGCTTCGACGACGAGGCCATCGACCAGGCTCGGCGCGATGAAGAGAACCTTCTGCTGCCGCCGCGCATCGACCTGTTTCCCGATGCCGAGCTGAATCGCGACCTCTACTTCTGGCTGGTGGCTTACCTGGCGGTGGCGCGCAAGCCGGTGTCTCAGCGGGACCCGTTGCGTGACGACCTGTCGCGATTGCGTGAAGCAGTGCGCGCTCGTGATGCCGCGTTGGCCCGCTTCCCCGGGCTTGCCGAACGCTATCGGCGTTTGAGTCTTGCGCTGCTGCTGGTGCGTCCGGCCCGGCGCCGGTTGCCACCCATGGAGCTGGCATTGGAGCAAACCCTGCGCGTGCTGCTCGGCGAAGAGCGGGAGCTCGAAGGCTGGGCGGCAGCCATGCATCGCGCCGTGGTCGACGCCGATCCCTGCCTGCAGGGAATTACTGCTCCGCGAGGCTATCGCCCGCCGCTGCCGGTACCGCTATGGGGACAGGTGGTGGCGCTGGGTACCGGAGCGGGCCGTGACGAGAGCCGTGAAGATCCGGAAGAAGGGGAGACCAACAGCGCCCAGACGGTGAGCGACGGCAAGCGCAAGGCCGAACGCAAGCGTCAGGATCAGACCGAGCGCGACGACCCGCTGATCGCCAACCGCTTCGAGAAGATGCTCTCCTGGACCGAGATGGTGAACCTCAACCGTCTGGTGGAGGACAACGAAGACGAGGAGGCCAAGCGCGCCGCCGAGCAGATGGAAGAGATCATTCTGAGCCCGCACAAGCAGCGGGCGGCGACACGCATCAAGGTCGATCTCGACCTTCCGCCGGACGAAGCGATGGGTGAGCGCCTGCGCGGCAAGCATACCTATCCGGAGTGGAACTACCGTAAGCAGATCTACCTGCCCGACCACTGCCTGGTGCACACCGAGCTTGCCAGCGAAGAGGGTGAGCAGTGGCAGCCCGACGCTGCCACGAATCGGCGTATTCGCCGCGTGCGCCGTGAGTTCGAGGCGCTGCGTCCGCGCCGCGAGACCCTGCGTGGCCAGTACGACGGCAGCGAACTCGACATGGACGCGGTGATCCGCTCGCGCTGCGACCTGGCCGCCACCGGCGAGTCGAGCGATCGCCTCTACCAGGCCACACGCCAGCAGGCCCGCGACCTGGCGGTATCGATCCTGGTCGACGTGTCGCTCTCCACCGATGCCTGGCTCGAGGACCGCCGCGTGCTCGATGTGGCCAAGGAGGCGCTGCTGGTGCTGGGCCACGGCCTGGCCGGCTGCGGCGACGACTACAGCATTCACTGCTTCACCTCGCACCGGCGCCACAAGGTGTGGGTCAACACCCTGAAGACCTTCGACGAGCCCATGAGCGAGCGGGTATCGCGGCGTGTCTCGGCGCTCAAGCCCGGCCATTACACCCGCATGGGGCCGGCGATCCGCCACGTGACCAAGGAGCTCTCCGAGCGCCCCAACCGGCATCGGTTGCTGCTGCTGCTCACCGACGGCAAGCCCAACGACACCGACTACTACGAGGGCCGCTACGGCATCGAGGATACCCGCCGGGCGGTACTCGAAGCGCGCCAGCACGAGGTGCGGGTGTTCGGCGTGACCATCGACAGCGAGGCGCACCAGTACGTATCGCACCTGTTCGGTCGCGGCAGCTATGCCATCGTCAACCGGCCGGAGCATCTCTCGCTCGCGTTGCCGGGTATCTATCGCCAGATCATCGGTAACTGAAAACATGATTCATTACTGCGCTCGACATCCTGGCCGCCGGCGGTACTCACAATCCTCATTGAGCAGCCAGTCAACTCCGGTTGCTCCGTTCCGGCGGCGACCAGCCTGTCATCGCTCGTAACACGAATCCTATTTTTCAGGATGGGATATATTTTTGAGGTAATAAAAATGGCTAACTCGCGTCCCGCTATCGCACTCGTCATCGGCCTGCTGGCCGCCTTCGCGGTGATCACCCCGCTGGCCTGGGTGATCAACACCCAGGACTGGGGCATCCTGATGATGTTCGTCGCACCTTTCGCCGTCTACGGCCTGATCCGCCTGGGCCGCAGGTTGGCCGATTGGGCAGGTGTCGGACCGCCACCGCCTACCTACTAAGCCCGCACGACAACAAACGGCGCCGCTATCGAGATAGCGGCGCCGTTTTCGTTAAGTTCCACTAAGCAAGAAGCTAGAAGCGGGCCATCATGTACCCCGATGCCACCAGCACCAGGGTGGCCAGCGTCATGCCGACAAAGGCGCCGCGCCAGGCGGGCGAGGCGTCGGCCAGGCCCAGATAAACCATCAGCACGCGGTGTGCCTTGAACAAGGTGGTGGCCAGCAGCAGACCCGCCGACCACAGCGGCAGCGCGGCCAGGCGGGCGTCGCCGCCAAGCCGGGCGGAAAGCATGGTGATCAGCGTCAGACCCATCATTACCGCCCAGGTAATCAGCAGCCGGCGGGTGGCGTCGTCGCGAAAGGCGTCTTGCATGGCGCGCATGGGCTCACCTCAACAGGTAGATGATCGGGTAGAGCAGGATCCAGATCAGATCGACCATGTGCCAGAAGGCGGCGGCGGTCTCCACGTTGTCGTGGGAGATGCGCCAGGCCACCAGAGCGATCAGCCCCAACCCGAACAGCACGTGGGCGAAGTGGAACCCGGTCAGCAGGTAGTAGAAGGTGAAGAAGGTGTTGGTCTCGGGCATGAGTCCTTGGCCGAGCTTGTCGGCGTATTCGATCACCTTGACCACGCAAAACACCACACCCAAGGCGAAGGCCGCCCCCAGCCACTGGCGGCAGCGGCGTACCTTGCCCTGAGTAATGGCCTGCACCGCCAGAGCGGCGAACAGCCCGCTGGTCAGCAGCACCATGGTATTGATACCGCCAGCCACCGGATCGAGCAGCTGTTGTGAGGAATCGAAGACGTCGCGTTCGCCGACTCGCAGCCAGGCGAACAGCCCAAAAAAGGCAGCGAATACCACCATCTCGCTGAGAATCAGCACCCACATCAGCGGGTTGCCGGGCAGGGCCGAAAGCGGCCCCCAGCCCGGGTTGGGCAGCGGCCGCGAGTGAGTTGCCTCGTGAGGGTCCGTCACTCAGCCCTCCGCGGCGATGGGGGTGCGCTCGAATTCGGCGCGAACGGCCGGGGTCGTGAGCTTCCATCCGGCCCAGGCGAACAGGACCACCAGTACCGTGGCGAACATGATCAGCACGGACAGGGCGCCGATCAGGCCGGCTACCGAATCCTCATGGCTGGCCATTTCGCCCGCTGCATCGGCCATGAAGCCGAAAGTGAGTGGGGTCAAGGCGGCGCCGCCCAAGACACCGACGAAGCCGGCGCCCACCAGGGCGATGAAGGCCGGCCGGGCCCAGCGGCGCCGCTGCAGCAGTGCCACGGAGAGCGCCAGGGTAATGGCGGCCCCCACCATCAGCAGGCTGGCCACGGTGCGGCTACGTTCGACCAGCCAAGCCACACCGCCGGTTAGCCCGCCGCTGCCGGTTTCCACGCCAAGCGAAGCGACCAGCGCATCGCCGGGTAGCAGAGGCAGCGTTACCAGTGCCAGCACCAGCGCAGAAAAGCCGATGAAGCCCCAGGCGAGGCCGGTGACGGCTGGGGAACGTGTTGGCACCAGGTACAGGGTCGAGGTGGCAGTCGTCATATGCGTACTCCCGTTATCAGTCTTCCAGCGACACCCTCGCGCCGCCGAAGAGCAAGCTGCGCGGGTCATCGATGGCGCGGTCGTTCAGCAGGCGGTTGATACCCACGCCGCTGCGGCCGATGGTCCAAGCCAGGCAGGCAGTGAAGAAACCGTAGCCCAGCACCCAGGAAGCCCAGGCAGGCGCACCGATCATCCCCAGCAGGTACCAGGCGGTAAGCACCGCGGCACCCCCCAGGGCGCCCAACCAAAAGGTGCGGATCTGGAACAGCAGATGGCTTTCCACCCAGTCGGCATTGCGGTGGCGCCGAAAGTGGGCGATCAGCACGCCGATGGGGGCGGTGACCACCGCCATGATGCTCCCCAGGTAGAGTACGTAGACCACCGCGGCAAGCACTTTGCCACGACGATTCAGCTCGTCCTGTGGTGGGCAGGGCGTTTCGGACTGTGAATACGTAGTGGAGAACATCGTCACCTCCCAGTGAGGTCATGGGTTTAACAGGTATCCGTGATACCACTATGCCTTTTGCAGCTAGGGGCGTCCTTGTCGTGGGTCAAAACTCGTCACTTGTTACCAATGCGGGACTGATAATTGGTTTTTACTCATAAAAATGCGGCGACCGAAGTCGCCGCCTTTCGTTAAGCCCGCAGGGTCCGATTCAGCTCAACCCTGCTGTGGCTTGGCCTGTGCCGCGGCCAGCTCCTGCTCTTCGATCATGCGGTCCACCGAGGAGACGTAGTACTCCTCATCGAACGCGCCTTCCGGCTCCTTCAGCCAGATCAGGCAGATCAGCCAGCTGAGGAAGGCGCCTCCGGCGATGATGTAGAAGAACTGGGTCGGGGTGACGAAGGTGAAGATGGTCAGGTAGACCACCGCCCCCACGTTCCCGTAGGCGCCGGCCATGCCCGAGATCTGGCCGGTGATGCGGCGCTTGATCGAGGGGATGATGCCGAAGGTGGCGCCCTCTGCCCCCTGCACGAAGAAGGAGGTGAAGATGGTGATGGCGATGGCGATGATAAGCGGCCAGTTGGAGTTGAGCAGAGCCATGAGCACGAAGCCGATACCGATGCCGAACATGTAGCTGAGCATGACGAAGCGACGGTTGCCCATGCGGTCGGATACCAGCCCGCCCATAGGGCGCGCCACCAGGTTCACGAAGGCGAAGGAGGCGGCGATCATGCCCGCGGCGGCGGCGGTCAGCCCCCAGGTCTCCTCGAAGAACATCGGCAGCATGGAAACCACCGCCAGCTCGGCGCCGAAGTTGGCGAAGTAGGTGCTGTTGAGCGCGGCCACGCTGGTGAAGGAATACTTGTCGTCCTCCGGCACGCCCTTCTTGAGAATCGGGATGTTGACCCGCAGGATCTGCACGATCTGGTAGATCACCACGGCGGCGATGATCAGGTAGCAGATCAGTGCGCCGGTGGAAGAGAGATAGCCCATACCCTCGATGCGCCATACCAGAATGGCCAGACAGCCCACCAGCGGAATGGTCCACAGGATCAGCATGATCATGTCGCGCCAGGAGCTCACTTCCATGGCCAGCGCCTTGCGCGGCTTGCGGTGGGCACGGGCGTCGGGGCCGTCGGTAATGGCGAACCAGTAGAACACGCCGTAGGCGGCCATCACGATGGCGCTGATGCCGATGGCATAGCGCCAGCCGTCAGGGCCACCGAACATGGTCAGGGCGATGGTGGGCAGCGTCATGGCGGCCACGGCGGAGCCGAAATTGCCCCAGCCGGCGTAGAAACCCTCGGCAAAGCCGATGTCCTTGGGCTTGAACCACAGCGCGGTCATGTGGATGCCGACCACGAAGCTGGCACCGATGGAACTGAGGATCAGACGCGAGATCAGCAGCTGCGACATGGTGTTGCCGAAGGCGAACACCAGCGCCGGTATGGCCATGGAGACCATCAGCACCGAGAACACCCGGCGCGGCCCGAAGCGGTCGAGCGCCATGCCGACGATGATACGCGCCGGGATGGTCAGCGCCACGTTGACGATGGCGAACAGGCGGATGTCGTCGCGGGTTAGCCAGTCGACGCTCTTGAGCATGCTCGATGCCAAGGGCGCCATGTTGAACCAGACGTAGAAGGTAATGAAGAACGCAATCCAGGTCAGGTGCAGGGCCCTGATCTCCGGACTGCGGAACTTGAAGACGGCGGACACTTTCATGGTCGTATCATCCTGAAGAGAAAGCGAAATTAGCCACGCGTGACGGAGTCGCCGTCAGGGGCTGGGCAGGATAAGCAGCGGACACTCGACGCGCCGGGCCAGAAACGAGCTGACCTTGCCGAAGGTCATGTAATCGAGTTCGTCGACGAAATAGCTCAGCGACTGGGCGATGATGCCGCCGTCGGGCTTGCTGCTGTGGCGAGCGATGACCAGCACGTCGGGCTCATGTTTCTGGGTGGCGCGCAGCAGCATCTTGCGGGCATCGCCTTCGGCCAGTACCCAGTCGACCTCGAAGCCCTCCTGATGGGCGAAGTCTGCGCCCTCCTTGAGCGCGGCCTTCATCTCTTCGTAGCCCTGCTGAAAAAGCGACTCGTTGGCGTCGGTGGAATCGCCGGGGTTCTCTGCCACGCCGACCAGAATCAGCGTGGGGGCATTGCAGCGAAACAGGCTGACGGTCTGTGCCAGGGCCAGCTTGGCGTTACGCGAGCCGTCATAAGCGATCATGACTTTCATGACATCCCTCCGAAGAAGGCAAAGTAGTGGGGTGTGCTCTGGCCCTATGCCAGAGCACCGATGACCGCGTCAGGGATTTTTGATGTCGGCGCCGGGGCGCAGGTAGAACCACCAGTTGATCACCAGGCACACCGCGTAGAAGATTGCGAAGCCGTACATGGCGAGCTCTGGGGTGCCGGCACGGATCTGGCCGCCCATCACCACCGGGGCGATGAAGGCGCCGTAGGCGGCCACGGCGGAGGTCCAGCCCAGAACCGGGCCCTTCTGCTGGGCGTCGAAGATCACGCCGATGCTGCGGAAGGTGGAGCCGTTGCCGATACCGCTGGCGGCGAACAGGATCACGAACAGCAGCATGAACAGGGCGAAGTAGCTGTTGGGGTCGGTGGAGTTGTAGGCCAGCATCATTACGTAGCCGGTCACCGCCGAGGCCACCACCATGACCACCGAGATCACCTGGGTGACGATGGAGCCGCCCACCTTGTCGGAGATCCAGCCGCCGAAGGGGCGGATCAGGGCGCCGACGAAGGGCCCGATCCAAGCCCAGGTCAGGGCGCTGGGTCCATCGGGATTGACCACACGAGTCACGCTGCCGTCGGCGGCCACGTCCATCATGTTGCCGAAGATGACGTTGATCGACAGCGGCAGTGCGGCGGAGAAGCCGATGAACGAGCCGAAGGTCAGGATGTAGAGCACCGTCATCGACCAGGTGTGCTTGTTCGAGAAGATGGCGAACTGCTTTTGAATGTTGGGCTTGATCTCACCGGGGATAAGGCGCATCAGGCCCAGTGTCAGCAGGATGGTGACCGGCAGCGCGACCCACATACCCAGCCACTGCAGGGTGGCGATACCCACCACGGTGGCTACGATGCCCACGCCGTAGAGGCCGAGGATCTTGCCGAAGGCCTGCATCGGCGTACCGGGGTTGGGCGTGATGGGGCGCAGGTTGTTCATGCCGAACCAGCCGAGGAAGGCCAGCGGCACCAGGAATACCAGCCAGATGAAACCGGCGTTCTGGATCCAGGTTGGGGTACCGGCTTCGATGCGGCCGATCAGGGTGCCGCTGGAACTCTGCAGCTCCATGGAGCCGCCGGCGATAGCGCCGAAGACGCCCACTGTCATCACCAGCGGAATCAGGATCTGCATGGAGGTGACGCCGAAATTACCCAGACCGGCGTTCATGCCCAAGGCGTAGCCCTGCTGCTTCTTGGGGAAGAAAGTGGAGATGTTGCTCATCGAAGCGGCGAAGTTGCCGCCGCCGATGCCCGAGAGCAGCGCCAGCATCTGGAAGACCCAGAAGGGCGTGTCGGGGTTCATCAGTGCGACCCCGGTGCCGAAGGCGGGGATCATCAGCAGCGAGGTGGTCAGGAATACGGTATTGCGCCCGCCGGCGATACGGATCATGAACGAGGCGGGAATACGCAGGGTGGCGCCGGCCAGACCGGCGATGGCGGTCAGCATGAAGAGCTGGTCGACGGCGAAAGGGAAGCCCAGGTTCTGCATTTGGGTGGTGATCATGCCCCACATCATCCATACCGCGAAGCCCATCAGCAGGCTGGGGATGGAGATCCACAGGTTGCGGGAGGCGACCTTCTTGCCCTCCTGCTCCCAGAATTGCTCGTCTTCTACGTCCCACTGCTCGATGTCGGCATTCTTCGGCCTGCCGGCACCGAGCTTGCCGATATCGGCGCTCGATTTTGCCATGACGTTTCCCCTTGAGTTTCCACTGATCCCGCCTTGCGACATCCGTCCTGACCGGGATCAATTCAGGTTCGGTTGAGGCAAAGATACGCCTGGGGAAAGAGCGGCGAAACCGGCCGAAAATGCCGGAAAATCAGGGAAATACCTCTTGAGGGGTAGCGGTGGTATTCGTGTAAGCCTGTGTTTTTTCTTGCTTTGCACAAAAAGTGAAGACAAAAAAAGGCGCCTTGCAGGCGCCTTGAGTTCATTGGGGGTATCCACACAGAACCGGGAGTAGTGACCACCTGGCCGGCGTAGAAAGCTCTCCTTCATGTCGCGAGCTTTCTACCTGTCGATGCCTTCCTGTACGGCCCACACCGCGGCTTCGACTCGCGAGCGCAGATTGAGCTTCTTCAGCAGATGCTTGACGTGAACCTTCACCGTGCCCTCGGAGATGTCGAGCTTGCGGGCGATCAGCTTGTTGGAAAGGCCGCCGGCCAGCTCGCGCAGGATCTCGCGCTCGCGCTGGGTCAGGCTGTGAATGTCGGGGGTGGCCGGCGCCGAGCGCTGGTTGCGCAGGGCCTCGGCCAGCATGGCGGTGAGGCTCTCGCTTACCACCATGCGACCCAGCGCTGCCTGACGCAGCTGGCGCACCATCTCCTCGGGCTCCATATCCTTGAGCAGGTACCCATCGGCACCTCCACGCAGGGCAGCCAGCAGGTCGTCCTCATGGTCGGATACGGTGAACATGACGATACGCCCGGCATAGCCCGATTCGCGCAGCGCCTTCAGCGTCTGGATACCGTCCATGCCCGGCATGTTGAGGTCGAGCAGGATCAGGTCCGGGTCGAGCTCGGCGGCCAGACGCACGCCCTGCTGCGGCTCGCCGGTGTCGCCGATGAGCTGGAGGTCGTCCTCCAGCTCCAGCAGCTGGGCCACGCCGCGGCGCAGCAGCGGATGGTCGTCGATGATCAGGATACTGGCGGGGGTCTCGCTGACTGACTGGCCCATGGGTCTCAGTTTCCTTGGTCGTGAAGGGTGGATTCGGTTGCTGGCTGGCGAGTGATCAGGCGCGCCGTCTGCGGTGTGAAGACCACTTCCACGCAGGTGCCGCCCCCGGCGCGGTTGGAAAGCTTGAGCTCCCCGCTCAGGGTATGGGCCCGGTCGCGCATGATGATCAGCCCGTAGTGCATGGGCGGCGAGTCGTCGTTCTCGAGGCCCACGCCGTCGTCCTCGATACGCAGCACGATGCGGGCGTTGCTGAAGGCCACCGTAACGGCGGCCCAGTGCGCGTGGGCGTGCTTGTGCGTGTTGCTCAGCGCCTCGCGGGCGATCTGCAGCACGTGGATCTCCTCGTTGGGATTCAGCAGGTGGGGCGGCACGTCGTAGTGCAGCTCCACCGGTGCCCCCATGCGCTCGGCGAACTCTGCGGTGGTCTGCTGCAAGGCTGACTGCAGGCCCGGCCCTTCCAGCTTGAGGCGAAACGTCGTGAGCAGCTCACGCAACTGACGATAGGCGCTGTTGAGGCCGGTGCGCAGCTCGTCGAATACTGCCGCCTGCATCTCCTTGGGAGAATCCTTGGCCTGCATGCGTTCCAGGCGTGCCACCTGCATCTTGAGATAGGAGAGCGACTGGGCCAATGAGTCGTGCAGCTCCCGGGCGATGATGGTGCGCTCGCTCATCAGCGAGATCTGCTGCTCCTCCTCGATGCGCCGCTGCAGGTATACCGCCGTGGCCAACTGGTCGGCCAGGGCGTTGAGCAGGCGGCGTACGCTTTCGGAAAGGCGCTCATCCTTTGGGTGCCAGATTTCCAGCGTGCCGAGCATCTCGTCGCCCACGCTTACCGGCAGCAGCAGGCAGTCGCCGTCTTCGGTGTCGGTGAGGCGCACGGGCTTGGGCGAGATCAGGCAGGCGTGGCAGTCGTGGTCGCGGCAGTAGGCCGGACGGCGCGCCGCATGGGTGGCGAGTATCGGCACCTGGCGGTCGGCATGGGGGTCGTTGAGCGACAGCCGTATGGGGCCGATGTCGAGCAGCTCCGCCACCCGCCGCAGCATGGGCGCGGCGCTGGTGCACAGGTCGTTGCCGCCGCCGTAGAGCGAGCGGCTGCCGTCGTGAAGAATCTGCATCACCTCGCTGCTGCGCTCGAGCTCATGGGTCTTGCGCTTCACGCGTGCCTCGAGTTCGGCATAGCTGGAGCCCAGCTCCTCGGACATGGTATCGAAGGTCTTGCCGAGCATGGCCAGTTCGTCGTTTCCCTTGAGCTGGGTACGCAGCGAGAAGTTGTGGCGGGCGGCTTCTCGGGCCAACACCATCAGTTGGCGCAGCGGGGCCACCAGATTGTGGCGAATATCGTAGAGCGCGATAGCGACCACCACGGCCGTCAACCCGAGGAACAGTATCTGCAGGGCGCTGAGCAGGCGAATCTTGGCTTCGGTATTGTGCTCGAGCTGCTTGACCATGCTGTCGATGTCGCCCACAAGGCCGTCCAGGGTGTGGTTGAGCGGATCGATACGCACGTACTGGCTGGCTACGGCCTCGCTGACCTGAGGCGCCAGTTCGTTGTACCAGCGCCCCAGGATCAAGCGGTACTGGCGGCGCAGCTCGTGGGCCTCGGAAACGGGGATGGCGCCGGTCAGTTCATCGCTGGCCAGGCGCTCCTCGAAGCGCCGCTTGAGGACATAGACCTCTGCGCGGTTTTCCAGCGAAGGAATACGCTCGTAACGCTGCAGGGCGGCCACGATCTGGTAGGTATTCATGCGCAATGAGCCGGCGACGTTGATCGCCGCGGCGTCGCCACGACTGCCGCCGGCGACGGCCATGGTCACCACGATGCTGATCAGGGCCATGGCGCTGATCGCCAGCAGCGAAGCGACGATGCGGGCCACGAGGGAACGTTGCAGCAGTTTCATTGACGGTGGGCGTCTCCAGCAAAGGCGCAGGGTATGGCGGCACTATATATCCTGCCACCACTATACCCCAGGGGAGGGTGAGGCATCCTACCGGGCGATTGGGCGGGCTGCTACCAAAGAGGTACCTCGCTTGCCCTTTTGACCTGACATGGGGCGCGAACGAGAATCTCTTCGACCACACCCTGAGACCTTCCGTTCATGCAGCCTGCCGTCGAAGCTTCCGTGCCGGGCCCGCAGGTCGACTATCGCGCGCTGGTGGTCGTTCTGCTTTCCCCATTGGCCTTTGCACTGGTATTTGCCAGTTGGACCATCTTTGCCGTGCTGGGCGTCGAGCTCAAGCAGGTGCTGCACTTCGGTGAAGTGCAGTTTGCCCTGCTGCTGGCCATGCCCATGTTCACCGGGGGGCTGGCGGCCTTGCCCATGGCGGCGTTGGCGCGCTGCGTCGGCGGTCGGCGGGTGATGATCGGCTGCCTGCTGCTGATCTGTCCCTTGCTGTGGGCCATCGCGCACTCGGATGTCTACCTGGAATTTCTGCTGGCCGGGGCCGGTCTGGGGCTTGGGGCCGGTTCGCTGGCGGCTGGCCTGGTGTACGTGGCCTCGCTGTGCCCGCGTCGCCATGCCGGCCTGGCGCTGGGGCTTTACGGCGCCGGTATGCTGGGCGCCGGGCTTACCTACTTCCTACTGCCCTTGATCAGCCAGGCCTATGGCTGGCCCATGGCGCCAAAGCTGTTTCTGTTGCCGGTGTTGCTGGTGGCACTGCTGCTGTGGGTGTTTGCCGATGATGCGCCCAGGGTGTCGCGAACCGAACCGGACAACGGCTGGGACGAACTCGAAGCCGGTGGCAGGGGCGGCACGCCTGCCCGCCGCTGGCTGCCGCCCCCCGCGGTTTGCCGTCTGGCGCTCTACTACAGCTTTTTCTATGGCGCCTTCGTGGCGCTGGCGCTGTGGCTGCCGGGCTACCTCGCTGCCCAGTATGCTCTGTCGCTCAAGCAGGCGGCGCTTTGGGCACTGGTGTTTACCTTGTCGGGTGGAGTCGGTCAGATCGTCGGTGGGGCACTGGCCGACCGACATGGCTTTCTCGATCTGCGATGGTGGGTCAGCGCCTGCGTGATGGCCTGCCTGTTTCTGCTCTCCTACCCCGACTTCACCATGCAGATCCACGGCGTGCATGGCGACATTGCGCTGCGCTTCTCCATGCCGCTGGTCGGCTTCATCGTGCTGCTGGCCGTCATGGGGCTGGCCATGGGCATCGGCAAGGGCAGCCTGATGTGCCTGCTGTATCGCGAACACGGCGACGACATGGTGCGCTCGGGCGGGCTGGCGCTGGCCCTGGGAGGGCTGTTCGCCGCACTGTTGCCGCTGATGTTCGTGTTAGGCAACGAGTGGGTCGGCCTGCGCACCGCCGGCTTCATGTTCCTCTATGCCGCGCTGGCGGTGTGCATGCTGGTCATGCTGTGGGATGGCGTACGTGCCCAGGCGGGCTAACCCCCTTTCATCGGTGCGTCTATCACCTTGTGGGTAGAGGGGGTGTATATAGAGGTAACCTGGCAGTAATCCGCTTTTCGTTGCTCCAGACTTCGCTTCAAGAACCTGCCCCGGCGGTCGTGTGGAACACGTCGCACGACATGGCAGGCAGGGTGGCCCGGGTGCCACGCAATACTTCAAGAAGCCTGGAGACGACCATGAGTCACTTCTTAGATCGGCTGAATTTCTTCCGCAAGGCGCGCGAGCCCTTCGCCAACGACCATGGCGAGACCCGCGAGGAGTCCCGTGGCTGGGAAGACGGCTACCGTCAGCGCTGGCAGCACGACAAGGTCGTGCGCAGCACCCACGGCGTGAACTGTACCGGCTCCTGCAGCTGGAAGATCTACGTCAAGAACGGCCTGGTCACCTGGGAAACCCAGCAGACCGACTATCCGCGCACCCGTCCGGACCTGCCCAACCACGAGCCTCGTGGCTGCCCGCGTGGCGCCAGCTACTCCTGGTACATGTACAGCGCCAACCGCCTCAAGTACCCGCTGATCCGCAAGCCGCTGCTCAAGCTGTGGCGCGAAGCCAAGCAGCAGCACGGCGACCCGGTCGACGCCTGGGCCTCCATTGTCTCCGACCCGGCCAAGACCAAGCAGTACAAGCGTGCCCGCGGCATGGGCGGCTTCGTCCGTGCCAACTGGGACGAGCTCAACGAGCTGGTCGCGGCTTCCAACGTCTACACCGCCAAGCAGTACGGCCCGGACCGCATCATCGGCTTCTCGCCGATTCCCGCCATGTCGATGGTCAGCTACGCCGCGGGCAGCCGCTACCTGTCGCTGATCGGCGGCGTGTGCATGAGCTTCTACGACTGGTACTGCGACCTGCCGCCGGCCAGCCCGCAGACCTGGGGCGAGCAGACCGACGTGCCCGAATCGGCCGACTGGTACAACTCCGGCTACATCATCGCCTGGGGTTCCAACGTGCCCCAGACCCGTACCCCGGACGCGCACTTCTTCACCGAAGTACGCTACAAGGGCACCAAGACCGTCTCCATCACCCCGGACTACGCCGAAGTTTCCAAGCTCACCGACGAGTGGCTGTCGGTCAAGCAGGGCACCGACGCCGCGCTGGGCATGGCCATGGGCCACGTGATCCTCAAGGAATTCCACCTCGACAAGCCCAGCACCTACTTCACCGAGTACGTGCGCAAGTACTCCGACATGCCCTTCCTGGTCGAACTCGAAGCCCGCGAGGACGGCAGCTTCGTGCCCGGCAAGCAGCTGCGCACCAGCGACTTCGAAGCCAACCTGGGCCAGGACAACAACCCCGAGTGGAAGACCGTGGCGTGGGACGAGCTGTCCGACAGCCTCGTCGTGCCCAACGGCTCCATCGGCTTCCGCTGGGGCGAGAACGAAGAGAACCAGGGCAAGTGGAACCTTGAGGAGCGCAGTGCCGACGGCGCCGAGATCAAGCCGCTGCTGACCCTGGCCGAAAGCCACGACGATGTAGCTCGTGTGGCCTTCCCCTACTTCGGCGGCATCGCCCACGAGCACTTCGACCACGTGGCCGGCAACGAGCTGCTGTTCCACAGCCTGCCGGCCAAGCGCCTGACCAAGGCCGACGGTACTGAGATCCTGGCGGTCACCGTATTCGACCTGATGTGCGCCAACTACGGCATCGACCGTGGCTTCGGCAAGGAAGGCGAAGACGACGGCGCTACCTCCTACGACCAGATCCGCCCCTACACGCCGGCCTGGCAGGAGAAGATCACCGGCGTACCCGCCGAGCAGGTCGCCCGTATCGCCCGTGAGTTCGCCGACAACGCCGACAAGACCCAGGGTCGCTCCATGGTCATCGTGGGCGCCGCGATGAACCACTGGTACCACATGGACATGAACTACCGCGGCCTGATCAACATGCTGATCATGTGCGGTTGTATCGGTCAAAGTGGCGGTGGCTGGGCCCACTATGTCGGCCAGGAGAAGCTGCGTCCCCAGACCGGCTGGACCCCGCTGGCCTTCGGCCTCGACTGGCAGCGTCCGCCGCGCCACATGAACTCCACCTCGTTCTTCTACAACCACTCTTCCCAGTGGCGCTACGAGAAGCTCGAGATCAAGGAAATCCTCTCGCCGCTGGCCAACCCGGCCGACTACAGCGGCAGCCTGATCGACTTCAACGTGCGCTCCGAGCGCATGGGCTGGCTGCCCTCCGCACCGCAGCTCAACACCAACCCGCTGCGCCTGGCCAAGGCCGCCGAAGCCGCCGGCATGTCGACCAAGGACTACGCCGTCCAGCAGCTCAAGAGCGGCGAGCTGGCATTTGCCGCCGAGGACCCGGACAACGAGCAGAACTTCCCGCGCAACCTCTTTGTGTGGCGCTCCAACCTGCTGGGCAGCTCGGGCAAGGGTCACGAGTACATGCTCAAGTACCTGCTGGGTACCCGTCACGGCATCCAGGGCAAGGACCTGGGCGAGGTGGGCGGCCAGAAGCCGGAAGAGGTGAAATGGCACGACGAGGCGCCGGAAGGCAAGCTCGACCTGGTGGTTACGCTGGACTTCCGCATGTCATCCACCTGTCTCTACTCCGACGTGGTGCTGCCGACGGCGACCTGGTACGAGAAGAACGACCTCAACACCTCGGACATGCACCCGTTCATCCACCCGCTGACCGCGGCCACCGACCCGGCGTGGGAGTCGCGCAGCGACTGGGATATCTACAAGGGCATCGCCAAGGCGTTCTCCGAGGTGTGCGTGGGCCATCTGGGCGAGGAGACCGATCTGGTCACTCTGCCGCACCAGCACGACTCCCCGGCGGAGCTGGCCCAGCCTGAAGTGAAGGATTGGAAGAAGGGCGAGTGCGAGCCGATCCCCGGCAAGACCATGCCGGCACTGATCGAGGTCAAGCGCAACTACCCGGAAACCTACGAACGCTTCACCTCCATCGGGCCGCTGCTCGAGACCATCGGCAACGGCGGCAAAGGCATCGCCTGGAACACCGAGTCTGAAGTCGAACTGCTCGGCAAGCTGAACTATCGCAAGACCGAAGGACCGCACAAGGGCAGGCCGAAGATCGAGACGGCCATCGACGCCGCCGAGATGATCCTGACCCTGGCGCCGGAAACCAACGGTGCGGTAGCGGTCAAGGCGTGGGGCGCGCTGTCCAAGATCACCGGACGCGACCACACCCACCTGGCCACGCCCAAGCACGAAGAGAAGATCCGCTTCCGCGACATCGTGGCCCAGCCGCGCAAGATCATCTCAAGCCCGACCTGGTCCGGCCTGGAAGACGAGCACGTCTCCTACAACGCCGGCTACACCAACGTGCACGAGCTGATTCCATGGCGCACCGTGAGCGGTCGCCAGCAGTTCTACCAGGATCACCCCTGGATGCGCGCCTTCGGCGAGAGCCTGCTGACCTATCGTCCGCCGATCAACACCAAGACTATCACCGGCTTCACCATGCCGGAGGACAACGGCAACCCGACCAAGGCGCTGAACTGGATCACGCCGCACCAGAAGTGGGGCATCCATTCCACCTACAGCGACAACCTGCTGATGCTGACCCTCAACCGTGGCGGCCCGGTGGTCTGGATGTCGGAGAACGATGCTCAGGAGATCGGCATCGAGGACAACGACTGGATCGAGCTGTTCAACGCCAACGGCGCGATCACGGCGCGGGCCATCGTCAGTCAGCGGGTCAAGGACGGCATGGTGATGATGTATCACGCCCAGGAGCGCCAGGTGAACGTGCCGGGCTCCGAGGTCACCAAGACCCGTGGCGGCATGCACAACTCCGTGACCCGGGTGTGCCCGAAGCCGACCCACATGATCGGCGGCTACGCGCAGCTCTCTTACAGCTTCAACTACTACGGCACCGTTGGCTCCAACCGCGATGAATTCGTCCTCATCCGCAAGATGAAGAACATCGACTGGCTGGATGGCGAAGGCAACGACAGCGTGCAGGAGACCGTGAAATGAAGATTCGTTCCCAGGTAGGCATGGTCCTCAACCTCGACAAGTGCATCGGCTGTCACACCTGCTCGGTCACCTGCAAAAACGTCTGGACCAGCCGTGAAGGCATGGAATACGCCTGGTTCAACAACGTCGAAACCAAGCCCGGTATCGGCTATCCCAAAGAGTGGGAGAACCAGGACAAGTGGAAGGGCGGCTGGCTGCGTCGCCCCGACGGCAAGATCGAGCCGCGTATCGGTGGCAAGTGGCGGGTGCTGGCGAACATCTTCGCCAACCCCGACCTGCCCGTGATCGACGAATATTACGAACCGTTCGACTTCGACTATCAGCACCTGCACACCGCCAAGCAGGGCGATCACCAGCCGGTGGCGCGCCCCCGCTCGCTGATTTCCGGCGAGCGCATGAAGAAGATCGAATGGGGCCCCAACTGGGAGGAGATCCTCGGCACCGAGTTCGCCAAGCGGCGCAAGGACAAGAACTTCGAGAAGGTGCAGGCCGATATCTACGGTCAGTTCGAAAACACCTTCATGATGTACCTGCCGCGCCTGTGCGAGCACTGCTTGAATCCGACGTGCGTGGCCTCGTGCCCCAGCGGTGCGATTTACAAGCGCGAAGAGGACGGCATCGTTCTGATCGACCAGGACAAGTGCCGCGGCTGGCGGATGTGCATCTCCGGCTGCCCGTACAAGAAGATCTACTACAACTGGAAGACCGGCAAGTCCGAGAAGTGCATCTTCTGCTACCCGCGCATAGAAGCGGGCATGCCGACCGTGTGCTCCGAGACCTGCGTGGGCCGTATTCGCTACCTCGGCGTGCTGCTCTATGACGCCGACCGTATCGAGGAAGTGGCAAGCTCGCCGGACGTGCGCGACCTCTACCATCGCCAGCGCGAGATCTTCCTCGATCCCAACGACCCCGAGGTGATTGCCCAGGCCAAGCGTGACGGCATCGCCGACAACGTGATCAAGGCCGCCCAGGAGAGCCCGGTCTACAAGATGGCCATGGACTGGGGGCTGGCGCTGCCGCTGCACCCCGAGTACCGCACCCTGCCGATGGTCTGGTATGTGCCACCGCTGTCGCCGATCCAGTCGGCCGCCGAGGCCGGCAAGGTGGAGTACGACGGCGTGCTGCCCAAGATCGAGTCGCTGCGCATCCCGGTGCAGTATCTCGCCAACATGCTCACCGCCGGTGAGGAGGAGCCCGTCGTGCTGGCGCTCAAGCGGCTGATGGCGATGCGCGTGTTCATGCGTAACCGTCACGTCGAAGGCAAGCACGACACCGATGTGCTCGATGCCGTCGGCCTCAGCGAGGCTCAGGTGGAGGAGATGTACCGCTATCTGGCCATTGCCAACTACGAGGATCGTTTCGTGATCCCCACCAGCCACCGCGAAATGGCTACCGAAGCGTTCCCCGAGCGCGGCGGCTGCGGCTTCAGCTTCGGCGACGGCTGCCACGGCGAGAGCAAACCGAGCCTGTTCAACGGCCGCAAGCAGACCAGCTCGCTGGTGAAGCCGGTAGACGTCTTCGACCCGAAAACTGGCACTAAGGAGACTCACAATGGCTGATGCAGCGCTGCAACTGTCCGCCGATATCGCCGTTCAGCCCGAGCTTGGCATGCGCAGCCTGCGCGTGCTGGCCCGCCTGCTGGACTACCCCACCGAGGCGCTGCAGGGCGCCGTGGATGAGCTGATCGAAGCGCTCTACGTCGAGCGCCGCCTGCCGGCGGCGCTCAAGGCCGACCTGATGAGTTGGTGTCAGCGTCTCTCCGAGGCCGATCTGCTGGAGCTGCAGTCCGAGTACGTGGCGCTGTTCGACAAGGGCCGCGCCCACTCGCTGCTGCTGTTCGAACACGTCCACGGCGAATCCCGCGACCGCGGCCAGGCCATGGTCGACCTGATCGACGAGTACAAGGCCGCCGGCTTCGAGCTCGACGCTCGCGAGCTGCCCGATTACCTGCCGCTGTTCCTGGAGTATCTCTCCACCCGCAGCGACGAGGAGATCGGCCGCTGGCTGGGCGAGATACGCCACATCCTGGCACTGCTCACTGCGCGTCTGGAAGAACGCGGCGCCGACCAGGCACTGGTCACCCGTGCCCTGCTGGCGCTGATCGATGCCGAAGACGACGTCGAGGCGCAGCGCGAGGCGGTGGTCGGCGAGAAGCGCGACGACACCCCCGAAGCGCTGGACGCGGTATGGGAGGAAGAGGCGGTGCGTTTCTCCGCCAAATCCGACGAGGATTGCGCGCTGCAGTCCGCCGAAGGGCGGCGACTGGCCGAGCGCAAGCGGCAGACCCCGAGCCAGACGGTGCGGATCATGTCACCCGAGGCGGATGCGCCTCGCGTGAACGGTTAACAGGAGACTTGTCATGTTTGACGCCATTTCCACCTACTTCAACCACCTGATCTACGGCTATTACCCGTACCTGGTGGGCACCGTCTTCCTGATCGGCAGCCTGATGCGCTACGACCATGGCCAGTTCACCTGGAAGACCGGCTCGAGCCAGATGCTGACGACCAAGAACTTGCGGCTGGCCAGCAACCTGTTCCATGTCGGCATCATCGTGATCTTCTTCGGCCACCTGTTCGGCATGCTGACGCCGCACTGGATGTACGACCGCTTCCTCGACCCCAGCACCAAGCAGCTCCTCGCCATCGTGGTGGGTGGCATCGCCGGTGCCATGTGCCTGGTGGGGGGCGCCATGCTGCTGCATCGCCGTATCACCAACGCTCGTGTGCGGGCTTCATCCAGCGTCATGGATACCGCCATCCTCGGCCTGATCGTGTTCCAGGCGGCACTGGGTATGGTCACTATCCTCTTCTCGCTGGGCCACATGGACGGCGAGATGATGGTCACCTTGGCCAGCTGGGCGCAGGCGATCGTCTTCTTCGGCGGCGGCGCTGCCTACTACATGGAAGAGGTCTCCTGGATCTATAAGCTGCATATCTTCGTGGGCCTGACAATCATCCTGCTGTTCCCCTTCACGCGGCTGGTTCACGTCTGGAGCGTACCCTTCGGGTATGTGACGCGGCGCTACCAGATCGTCCGTCGTCGGGCTTGAAAGTGGCCGCAGGGGAGGGTCGGGCTTTTCCGGCGATAGGTCTACGAGGGGGCGCTGTGAACCCTTCCCTGGGCGCTACTTTTGCCATCCATGGCAAAAGACCCCCTCTAAGACCTATCCCCGGCGCCCTCCCGATACAGCACAAGCGCTCCAAGGAGTCATCACCATGCAAATGATCGAGATCGAACAGCTGCCCGGACGTGCCACTCCGCCGCCCATCAAGGTCGGAGCCAAGGCCATCGATGAAGAGAGCATCGCCAGGGAGATGCAGTACCACCCGGCGGCGACCGCCGACGAGGCGCAGCTTCAGGCCGCACGCGCCCTGGTGGTTCGCGAACTGCTGCGCCAGCGTGCCGTGGAGCTCGGTCTGGTGGCCGATACCGACGATGAAGGCGACAACGACATCGCCATCGCCTCCCTGCTGGAGCAGGAGTTGGAGGTGCCCGAGCCGAACGAGGAAGCCTGCCGTCGCTACTTCGACGCCGACCCCGAGCGCTTCAGCGCACCGACCCGCATGGCCGTTCGCCATATCCTGCTGGCCGCCGCTCCCGACGATACCGAAGGGCGCGACACCCAATACCACATGGCCGAGACGCTGCTCGAAGAGCTCAAGGATATCCCCGAGCGCTTCCCCGAGTTCGCCATGCGCCACTCGGCCTGTCCCTCGAAGAGCGAAGGCGGCGAGCTGGGCTGGCTGGCGCCGGGACAGACCGTGGCCGAGCTCGACCGTGCCCTGCAGCACCTGCCCGAAGGGCTGCACGACCGCCCGCTGGCCTCGCGCTACGGCTGGCATGTGGTCTGCATCGACCAGCGTGCCGGCGGCGAGCGTTTGCCGTTCGAGCAGGTCGCCGATCTTGTACGCCATACCCTGCGCGAACAGGCGACTCGCCGCGCCCTGCGCCACTACCTGCTGGCGCTGGAAACCGAGATCGGTGTCGAGGGGATAGAGCTCGACGACGATGCCGCCGGCAGCTTGATGCAATAGGAGAGATTGTCATGGCCCATGTTCACGCCAACGCCCGTTTCGTGCCGCTCGGCATCGCCATCCTGACAGTCTCCGATACTCGCGGCTTCGACCAGGACGGCAGCGGCGACCTGCTCAGCGAGCGTCTGTCCGAGGCCGGCCATGCGCTGGTGGAGCGTCGCATCGTGCCCGACGACATCTATCGCATCCGCGCGGTGGTTTCCAAGTGGGTGGTGCGCGATGACGTGCAGGTCATCCTGGTCAATGGCGGCACCGGCTTCACCGTGCGTGACACGACCCCCGAAGCGCTCACGCCGTTGTTCGACCGCTCGGTGGATGGCTACGGCGAGCTGTTCCGCCAGCTCTCCTTCGAAAGTATCGGCACCTCTACCATTCAGTCGCGGGCTGTGGGCGGGGTCGCCAACCGCACTCTCATCTTTGCCATGCCCGGTTCGCCCAAGGCCTGTGCCACGGCCTGGGACGGGATCCTCGAAAACCAGCTCGATGCCCGGACCCGGCCCTGCAACTTCGTCGCCATGGTCATGTCCGAGCAGCAGGCGTGTGGCACTCGAGAGTTACCGAAAGTGCCTGACCATGGTCAAGGAGCACGCGCATGAGCTGTGCCACCCTTGCCAAGGGACTGCTCGATCTGGACGTGGCCAGAGCACGCATGATCGCCGCGGCCGAACCGGTACAGGGGGTGGAACTCGTGGCGCTGGAACAGGCTGCCGGACGCGTGTTGGCTCGCGATCTGAGCGCGCGACACGACATGCCCGGGGTCGACAACAGCGCCATGGACGGCTATGCCCTGCGCCTGGCGGAGCTTTCAGAGGCTGGCCTGCCGGTGGTCATGCGGGTGCCGGCGGGGGCCGGCACGGCGTCTCTTCCCGAGGGCGGCTGTGCACGTATCTTCACCGGCGCACCGGTTCCGGAAGGGGCCGATTGCGTGGTGCCCCAGGAGCGGGTGCGTCTCGACGAGGCGGGGCGAATGCACGTCGTCGGCGAAGCGAAGTTCGGCGCCAACATTCGCCGTCGTGGTGAGGAGTATCGCGAGGGCGCGCCGCTGCTGTCGGCGGGATGGACGCTGAATGCTGCGGCGCTGGCGCTGCTGGCGAGCCAGGGCATCGCCGAAGTGCCGGTATTGCCGCGCCTCAAGGTAGCGCTGATCTCCACCGGCGACGAGCTGATCGAGCCGGGCGAGCCGTTCGCTGGTGGGCTGGTGTACAACAGCAACCGGGTGATGCTGAAGACGCTGCTGGAGCAGGACGACTGCGACGTGCTCGATCTCGGCATCATCGCCGACGATCCCGCCGCCCTGCGGCAGGCCTTCATCGCCGCCCGGGACGGTGCCGACCTGGTGGTCTGCACCGGCGGGGTATCGGTGGGCGAGGAGGATCACGTGCGGCCCGTGCTGGATGAGCTGGGCGGTCTTCTGTTTCATGGCGTGGCGATGAAGCCGGGCAAGCCGTTCGCCTTCGGCTACTTGGATGATGGCTCGCCCGAAGGCGTGCCGCTGATCGGGCTGCCGGGCAACCCCGTGGCCTCGCTGGTGGGTTGGCACCTGTTGGCCAGACCCTTCGTGCAGGGCTGCCAGGGGCGCACCGTCGGGCCACTACAACAATATCGCGTCCACGCCGGCTTCTCGCGGCGGGGAAGCCCGGGGCGTCGCGAGCTGTTACGCGTCGTTATCGACTGGCAGGGTGGCCATCCGGTAGCCTTGCTGGCCGGCGGGCAGGGCTCCCATATGCTGCATGCAGCCAGCCAGGCGCAGGGCTATCTGATGATGGCCGCCGATACCGACGTGGAGGAAGGTCATGAATACCCCTATCTACCCGCCGGACAGTTCGTCGACTGACTTACTGTTCAAGCCCAAGCAGCTGCGCGAACTGGTCAACGGCGTGCCGTGGCTCAGCGAGCTGGATGAGGAAGAGGTCACGGCGCTGCTGCAGGACTCCGAGCTGCAGTCGCTGAAGACCCGCGAATGGCTGTTCCGTCAGGACGCCCCTGCCCACTGGCTCTACATCGTCATCAACGGTGCGGTACGCCTGGCGCGCAGCGCCGGTGACGGTCGTTTGGCCACCATACGCTGCGTCGAGCGCGGCGGCACCCTGGGCGAGCTGAGCATGGTCTCCAGCGCCGGTGTCTATCTCTATTCCGCCGAGGCGCTGCGGCGCACCCACGTGCTGGCGATTCCCGCCCAGCGCTGTCGCGAGATCATGGACCGCCAGCCGAGCTGTCGCGCCGAGTTCATGAGTCGACTGGCGCTGGAGCTTACCGAGCGGCTCGAGGACCTGGCCCTGCTGACCCAGGCCGACGCCATGTCGCGGCTGGTCAGCTATATCCTGCGCCAGCTTCCTTCCGGGCGCAGCCGTACTCCACGCGTCGTGCGCCTGTCCATCCCCAAGCGCTGGCTCGCCGCTCAGCTGGCCATGACGCCGGAAACCCTGTCACGGCTGCTGGCCAAGCTGCGTGACGGCGGTGTGATCGGCATCGACCGTCAGCGGCTGACGGTGCTCGACGAACAGAAGCTGCGCGACGCCATGCTGGCAGACGACTGATCCTCACCACCGTTTCGTGGTGAGCGTTCGCTCTGATGGAAGTTGGGAGACGCTATGCCCCGAACCGCTAACAAGCCCCGTACTCTGGTCTACTCCTGTTCCGGCTGCTCCGACGTGGCGCAACTGGCCAACGATGTAGCGGTGAGGCTCGATCACACAGGTATCGCCGAGATGTCCTGCATCTCAGGCGTAGGTGGCGGTGTGCCCGGGCTGGTACGCATCGCACGCTCCGGCCGGCCCATCATCGCCATCGACGGCTGCCAGATGCACTGCGTGACCCACTGCCTGGCCACGGCCGGGGTGAAGGCCACCGAACACGTCAAGCTCTACGAACAGGGCTTTCGCAAGCGTCGCGGCCAGAGCTACGACGATGAGACCGTCAACGAGGTGGCCGAGCAGGTCGGCGAGCTGATAGCCCGACTGCCGATGGGCGCCGCAGCCCATGTCGAAGCAAGAGCCGAGGAGAACGCATGAGCCTGATCGATGGTTTCGGCCGCAGCGTGCGCTACGTCCGCTTGTCGGTCACCGACCGCTGCGACTTCCGCTGCGTCTACTGCATGGCCGAGGAGATGACCTTCCTGCCTCGGGCCAGGCTGCTGACCCTGGAGGAGATCGCCACGCTGTCGCGGGCCTTCGTCGAGCTCGGGGTGGAGAAGATTCGTCTGACCGGCGGCGAGCCGCTGGTGCGCCGTGGCATCGATGAGCTGGTAGCGGAGCTCGGCGCGCTGCCGGGCCTGCGCGACTTCGGCATGACCACTAACGGCTCGGGGCTCGTCAAGCACGTCCGTGCCTTGTACCAGGGCGGGCTCAAGCGGCTCAATATCAGCCTCGACTCGCTCGACCCCGAACGCTTTCGCGCCCTGACCCGCACCGGCGACCTGGCCAGGGTGATCGACGGCATGCGCGCCGCCCGCGAGGCAGGTTTCCAGCGCATCAAGCTCAACGCAGTGATCCTCAAGGGGCGCAACGACGACGAAGTGCTCGACCTGGTGGAATTCGCCCGCCGGGAGCGGGTGGACATCAGCTTCATCGAGGAGATGCCGCTGGGACAGACCATTAGCCACGACCGCGCGGAGACCTTCTGTTCAAGCGACGACGTGCGCGCCGCCATCGAGGAGCGCCACACGCTGCTGCCCACCACCGAAACGACCCTGGGGCCGTCGCGCTACTACCGCATGGCCGACAGCGACTCGCGTATCGGCTTTATCTCGCCCCACAGCCACAATTTCTGCGCCGCCTGCAACCGCGTACGGGTCACCGCCGAGGGCCGCCTGCTGCTGTGCCTGGGCAACGAGCACTCCGTCGACCTGCGTGCGGTGATGCGCCGCCACCCCGGCGATCTCGAACGACTCAAGGCCGCCATCGTCGCGGCCATGCAGAAAAAACCCGAGCGCCACCACTTCACCACCGACGGCGACGTGCAGGTGGTGCGCTTCATGAACATGACCGGGGGCTGACGGAGACAACCCCGAGGGTTCGTCCGCTGGCTTGACCGGCACGAGCGTCAAGAGCAATGTCGGGGTAGAGTATCGAGCCCTGCCAAAAGGACGTTCGCCATGATCCCGGTCGCATCACAAGAACCGCTCTCGGTCGGCTTCGTCCTGCTGCATCGCTTCACCCTGCTGCC
>NZ_JAFIFK010000037.1 GCF_020832045.1 Halomonas sp. | reverse complement strand
AACCACCTGATCCCATGCCGAACTCAGCAGTGAAACCACTCAGCGCCGATGGTAGTGTGGGGCCTCCCCATGCGAGAGTAGGTCATCGTCAGGCATCTCTTCAGAAACCCCGGCCATTGGTCGGGGTTTCGCCGTTTGGGGGCCTCCCACGTAGAGTAGCGGAGCGCTGCTCGCCTGATGGCCGGCCCGAACGTCAGGCATTTATTCCAAAAAACCCCGAGCTCCTAAGAGCTCGGGGTTTTTCTTTGTCTGACAGATCTTGAACGTGCGCCTGGTGTGCCCGAGGAGAGGCTCAGCGGCAGAGCGACTCGAAAGCTTCGATTAGGCTCTCCATTTCATCGTCGGTGCCGATCGAGATACGCAGGAAGTCGCGCAGCGTCTCGGTATTGAAGTGGCGCACGAGAATGCCTCGTTCGCGCAGGCCGACAAAAAGCTGCGCGGCATCGTATTCAGGGTGGCGAGCCAGAACGAAGTTAGCCTGAGAGGGAAGAACTTCGAAGCCCAGCTCATTGAGCCGCCGTACGCTACGTTCGCGTGTCGTGATGACATGCTCTCGGCATGCGTCGAAGTGTTCGCGATCTGCTAGTGAGGCAATGGCAAGCGCGCTGGCCAAGCTGTCGATGGGGTAGGAGTTGAAGGAGTCCTTGACCCGCTCGAGTCCTTCGATCAGCTCGCGGGAGCCGATGGCATAGCCCAGGCGCAGGCCAGCCAGGCTGCGTGACTTGGAGAACGTGCCGGTCACCAGCAGATTGGGAAAGCGCGCGATGAGCGGCACGGCGCTTTCGCCGCCGAAATCGACGTAGGCTTCATCGACCAGGACCACCTGCTTCGTCAAACGTTCGAGCAGGTGGGCTATGGCGGCGCGTGGGTGTCCGTGGGCCGTTGGAGCATTGGGATTGGCGAAGATTGCGCCACCGCTGTCTGTGGCAAAGGCATCCAGGTCCACCCGCCACTGGTCATCAAGAGGTAGGCTGCGCCGTTCGATCCCGTACAGTTTGCAGTAGACAGGATAAAAGCTGTAGGTGATCTCGGGCATTTCCAGAGCCCTGTTCTGGCAGAAGAAGGCTTGGAAGGCCAGCGCCAGTACTTCGTCAGAGCCGTTGCCGACGAAAACCTGTCCTGCCTCGACACCATGCTCTCTGGCGAGAGCTTCGCGCAGGGCGAGAGACTGCGGGTCGGGATAGAGGCGCAGATGATCGACCGGATAGTCGCGCAATGCTGCCTCGACGCCTGGCGCCGGTGGGTAGGGGTTTTCATTGGTATTCAGCTTGATCAGCTTTTCACGCGGCTGCTCGCCCGGCACGTAGGGTGTCAACTCGCGTACCGCCGGGCTCCAGAACTGGCTCATGGTGTGTCGTTTCTCGCTGGGACAGACTTTAGGCCATGTTGACTGCTGCGGCCTGACCGCGCAAGCCGGCAGCGTGCTAGCCTAGGCGCTTTCGTCAGGATCCTGGATCACGTAAATGACCGCCCAGATCATCGCTACCCTGCTGCCGGTGTTCCTCATTGCCGGCTGCGGAACCCTCTACGGCCGCTTTCGTACGCCTGATATACGCAGCCTGAACACACTCAACATGGAAATCTTCGTGCCCATGCTGGTGTTCGCCGTACTGGCGGATCGCCAGGCACCGCTGGCGGAGTATGCCGGCCTGGCATTTGGGGCGGCGGTCGTAGTATTGGGCTCCGGGGTAGTGCTTTGGCCTATGGTCAAGTTGCTCAAGCTCGACCCCAAGACTTTTCTGCCGCCAATGATGTTCAACAACTCCGGCAACATGGGTATTCCATTGCTGGTACTGGCATTCGGTGAAGCGGCACTACCGGCGGCGGTAGTGGTCTTCATCGTCGAGATGCTGCTGCACTTCTCGGTTGGGCTCTACATGTTGAGTCCACGCACACCGCTCTGGCGATTGCTGCGCATGCCGATCGTGCTGGCCAGCCTGGCGGGTCTCGGCGTGAACCTGGGTGGGGTGCCGCTACCCGGCTGGCTTCTCGAAGCGCTGCATATGCTGGGTGGCGTATGCATCCCGCTGATGCTGTTCGCACTCGGGGTGCGTATGCTCGATATCGACTTCAGCGACTGGAAGACCGGTCTGCTGGGGGCGGTACTGTGCCCCCTTTCGGGGCTGCTCCTGGCAGCGCCGATGATCCTGTGGCTTGACCTGACGGGACTGCAGGCTGCCACACTCTGGGTATTTGCCGCGTTGCCGCCGGCGGTGCTCAACTACCTGGTGGCCGAGCAGTATCGCCAGGAGCCCCACAAGGTCGCCTCCCTGGTGCTGATCGGCAATCTCGGCAGCCTGGTGGTAATGCCCATCGTGCTGGCTCTGGTGTTCATGCACGTCTACCCGGGTGCGGTTTGAGGCTGGTGTCTGTTCAACAAAAGCCGAGACTGTCTGCGAGCGCTCTTAAGGGTTATGCTGTCTCATACACTGAGACATGCTACACGGCAAAAACCCCATAGGTTAGGAGTGAGCAAATGCAAGTAAGGACCCTGCTGGCTGGCTCGGCCATGCTGGCCTTCTTGGCCGGTTGTGCAGCCGGCCCGGCTGATGACCGCGCCGACTTGGCCATGGACGATGCCGAAGTCGTTTATCAAGGCACCCTGCCCTGCCGCAACTGTGCGGGCATCGACTTGACGGTGAACATGCGAGGCGAGGAGCAGGCGGCGCTCGAGGAGAGAACCTTCAACCTGCGCGCCAGCTATCGCGAGCATCCCCAGGATCCGCCCGATGAGGAGTATGCGGGTAACTGGGAAGTGCTCAGCGGCACTGCAGTCGACCCCGACGCCACCGTTTATGAGCTGACCCCGGATGGCGAAGGACAGATCTACTACTTCCTGCGCATCGATGACCAGACTCTGGAGCTGATCGATCCACAGCGACGTCGGTTCCAGAACAACGACGCCCTGCAGCTGCAGCGTATGTAAGCGTGCGGTTTGGGCAGTAGTGAAGGCGGCCTGCGGGCCGCCTTCGTGCGTCTGCGGATCCTGTTGGCTGGTAGAATGAGCTGAACTGAAGCCGGAGAGAGGCCCGCATGGCCAAAGCCAAGAGCGCCTTCGTGTGTACCGAATGCGGGGCCGAGTATCGCAAGTGGCAGGGGCAGTGTTCGAGCTGTCTCGAGTGGAACACCCTCAGCGAGGTGCGCTTGAGCGCACCTCGCCCCGGCGCGTCGGCTTCGAGCAGCGTCGGAAGGTCCGGCTATGCCGGCAGTCTGTCCAAGGAAGTGGTCGACCTCGGTAGCGTCGATCTCACCGAGGTGCCCCGGCTCTCTTCCACCTTCGGGGAATTCGATCGGGTATTGGGGGGCGGCCTGGTACCTGGCTCGGCGGTGCTGCTCGGTGGGCACCCGGGCGCCGGCAAGTCGACGTTGCTGTTGCAGACCGCCTGCAAGCTGGCCCAGACACGCAAGGTGCTGTACGTCACCGGTGAGGAGTCGCTTTCCCAGGTGGCGATGCGGGCGCACCGTTTGCAGCTGCCGACTCAGGGACTGAAGATGCTCGCCGAAACCAGCGTCGAGACGGTACTGGCAGTGGTCGAGCGTGAGCGTCCCGAGATACTCATCATCGACTCGATCCAGACCATGCACCTGGAGGATATCGCCTCGGCGCCTGGAGGCGTGGCCCAGGTGCGTGAATCCGCCGCTGCGCTGACGCGCTTTGCCAAGCAGTCCAACACCGTGCTGCTGCTGGTGGGGCACGTGACCAAGGACGGCTCCCTGGCCGGGCCCAAGGTGCTAGAGCACATGATCGATGCCTCGCTGCTGCTCGAAGGTGGCGCCGACTCGCGTTTTCGTACCCTACGCGGCCAAAAGAACCGTTTCGGTGCAGTCAATGAGCTGGGCGTGTTCGCCATGCTCGAGCACGGCCTCAAAGAAGTGAAGAACCCCAGTGCTATCTTCCTCTCGCGCACCGAGGAGCAGGCACCAGGGAGTCTGGTAATGGTGGTGTGGGAGGGCACGCGTCCCCTGTTGGTGGAAGTCCAGGCGCTGCTCGACGAGTCGGCGCTGGGCAACCCGCGGCGCGTGGCGGTGGGCCTGGACCAGAACCGGCTGGCCATGCTGTTGGCGGTGCTACACCGTCATGGGGGACTCTTCACCGGCGATCAGGATGTGTTCCTCAACGTGGTCGGTGGGGTCAAGGTGCTCGAGACGAGTGCCGACCTGGCGGTGCTGCTGGCCGTGGTATCGAGCCTGCAGAATCGCCCCCTTCCGCGTGAGCTGGTGGCCTTCGGCGAGGTGGGGCTTTCTGGCGAGATTCGCCCCGTGCCCAGTGGCCAGGAGCGTATCGTGGAAGCGGCCAAGCATGGCTTCACCCGGGCCATCGTGCCGCGGGCCAATGCGCCGAAGCGTGCCCCTGAAGGAATGGAGGTGGTTGCCGTGGACAAGCTGGCCGAGGCTCTCGAGGCGCTGTGAGGCAAGGAAGGCCCGCTGCGATAGAATGACTAGTGAACTGCCAAGGAGAACGAGATGAGCGCGATTCGACTGACCCAGTACAGCCACGGCGCAGGCTGTGGTTGCAAGATAGCTCCCGACGTACTCGATGGCATCCTGGCCAAGGCTGGGCCGGGGGCCACCCATTCGCGACTGATCGTAGGCAACCAGGGCCGTGAGGATGCGGCCGTGTATGATCTGGGGGATGGCCGCGGCATGATCGCCACCACCGATTTCTTCATGCCCATTGTCGACGACCCCTTCGATTTCGGCCGTATTGCGGCCACCAATGCCATCAGCGATGTCTATGCCATGGGGGGCAAGCCGGTGCTGGCACTAGGTATTCTGGGCTGGCCGCTGGACAAGCTGGGGCCGGAGATCGCTGGCGACGTGGTAGCCGGCGCGCAGGCTGTGTGCCGTGAGCTTGGTCTGGCTCTGGCCGGCGGGCACTCGATCGATTCTCCGGAGCCTATCTTCGGTCTGGCGGTAAACGGTCTGGTCGATCTCGAGCATCTCAAGCTCAACAAGGGTGCCAAGGTGGGCGACATGTTGTTCCTGACCAAGCCATTGGGCGTCGGTTTTCTGACCACCGCCGAGAAACAGGGTCTGCTGGAGTCGGGGCACCAGAATCTGGCTCGTGAAACGATGCTGCAACCCAATCATATCGGTATGGCTCTCGCCCGTGTGGAAGGGGTGCACGCCATGACTGACGTCACCGGGTTCGGCCTCGCCGGCCATCTCACCGAGGTGTGCCAGGCCAGTGGGGTGGCGGCGCGCATCGACTTCCGTCGTTTACCGCGTCTGGCCGAGGCCGAAGCTTACCGTCGCCGCGGCGCAGTTCCGGGTGGCACGCTGCGCAATCGCCAGGCGTTGGGTGCGGCACTCAAGGAGATGGACGAACCTCATTGGCAGTGGCTGTGCGACCCGCAGACGTCGGGTGGCCTGCTGATTTCCGTCCACCCTTCATGGCAGGACGACGTCGAACGCATCGGGCGTGAGCATGACATTGAATTGGTACCATTCGGCGAAGTGATCAAGGCGGAAGGGCAGGCTCTGATCGAGGTACGCGGGTGAGTATGAGTCTGCTCGAGCCGGATCTCCGCCTACTGCGTGAGGAGCGAGCGCTGATCGACGTTCGAGCACCGGTGGAGTTCGCCCAGGGCAGCTTGCCCGGGGCGCTCAACCTGCCGCTGATGGACGACGAGGAGCGTCGCCTGGTAGGCATCGAGTACAAGCAGCGCGGCCAGCAGGCCGCCATCGAGCTCGGTCAGCGCCTGGTCGCCGGTGGTATTCGACGCGCGCGCATCGACGCCTGGCAGCGCACGATAGAGGCATATCCCGATGCGGTGATCTACTGCTATCGCGGTGGTCTGCGTTCGCAGATTGCCCAGCAGTGGCTGGCTGAGGCCGGTGTGGAGCGGCCACGCATTCGCGGTGGCTGGAAGGCGATGCGCCAGGCGCTATGTGCGCGTATCGAGGCGGCGGCCGAACAGCCGCTGCTGGTGGTCGGCGGCCTGACCGGTTGCGCCAAGACAGCACTCGTGCAGCATCTCTCCAATGGCCTCGATCTGGAAGGCTGCGCCCGGCACAAAGGCTCGGCCTTTGGCCGCCACCCCTTACCGGCACCCAGCCAGATCGACTTCGAGCATGCCATGGGGCTACGCCTGCTGGACCTTCCCGGCCCGCTGGTGGTGGAAGACGAGTCGCGGCACATTGGCGCGGCCAACGTGCCGCTTACCTTCTGGCGGGCGATGGAGCGTGCCCCGCGAGTTCGCGTGGAGATGCCTCTCGACTGGCGTCTGGCGCAGATCCATAAGGACTACATCGACGACTTGTGGGCAATCTACTGCCAGCAGTTCGGTGAATGGCTGGGCTGGGCGCTGATGCGTAAGCAGCTGTCGAGTGCGCTGGCCCGGCTGAAGAAGCGATTGGGTCATGCCCGACTAGCGCGTTTGCAGCGCTTGCAGCAGCTTGCTTTCCGTGAGCATGAGCGCGGCAACCGCCAGGCGCACGAGGCCTGGCTGGCGCCGCTGCTTACCGAATATTACGACCCCATGTACCGCTATCAGTTGGAGAGGCGCGACTCCGAGCGATTTCTTCATGTCGGTGACTGGGACAGCTGCCTGGCGGCGGCTCGAGACTGGTCGCAGGGAGTATCACGTCACGTCGCCGCTCCACAGTCACAGTCGCAGCTTGTGTGAGGAACCTCACGCAGGGGCGCTGCGGATCCACTGGCTGAGCAGTCGATCGAGCAGCGGCGCCAGGCGGTCGAAGCGTCTGATATCGGCCAGAATGACGTCGTCGGATTGAGCATGGGGGCTGGCATCGCTGCCTTCCGGCCTTTCGCTGCTGGCAAGCAATTCGCTCACGTCACTGCGGGTGACCTCAAGATGACACAGCAGGCCAAGCGCTCGCCCCGCGTCCCAGGCAAAGCCCTGCACGGGGCTGCCGGGGCTCCCGCCCAGTGGCAGGGCATCGTCGGGCAGTGCGAACACTTGGCGATGCCACATGAAAGCGGTGAACTTCTCCGGCAGATTGAAGGGGCTCTCTTGCGCCAGGGTCACCTCGTGCCAACCGACCTCGGCGAAAGTCCCGCGGCCTACCGTGGCGCCCAGCTCGGCGGCGATCATCCTGGCGCCGAAGCCGATGCCCAGCACGGGTTTTTTCCCATCCAGGGCGCGGGAGACGAGCTTGCGTTCGCGCTTGAGCCAGGGGTAGCTTACATCGTCGAGTATGTCCATGGTTCCATCGAGCAGGATCAGCCCATCGCCATCCGCCAGGCTGGGCGGCGCCTCCCCTGCATGGAGATGGAAAACGGTATGGCTGTGCCCCATGCTGGTCAGCCAGTCGGCGATGCGCCCCGGACCGTAGTGCGGGCTGTGTTGAAGCAGGTGCAAGTGCATGGAATCCTCGCCATTCAAAGGTGACACGAAGCAGGGGAGCGGCAGCGTACATGAAACCGGCACTGCGCGAACAGATTCTGACCATCCTGGCGGCGATTCCGCCCGGACGGGTGACCACTTACGGTCGTATTGCCACGATGACCGAGGGCGGCACGCCGCGCCTGGTCGCCCGGGCGCTACGCGATTTGCCCGTCGACCATGGGCTGCCCTGGTTTCGCGTGATAACGGCCTCACGCCGAGTGGCCGAGCATCCCGGTGCCATCGAGCAGCGTGAGCGGCTGGTCGCCGAGGGAGTGCTATTCGACGGGCGGGGGCGGGTATCGCCTGAGGTGCTTTGGCCTTGACCTGTCCGCTTCCCTGACCTTTCTTCTGACCATCTATTCACGAGGAGAATCCATGAGCCAGCCAGCAGGTGGCTTTCATGAGCGACTCCAGGCGTTATCGTCTGGTCAACAGCAGGCCTTCATGGCGACATTGTGTGAGCGCATGATGCCTAATTACGCCCTTTACGCGCAGATGACGGGGGCGGGAAACCCGGCGGGACTGCGTGCGATCCTCGACCTGGTGTGGGAACAGCTCGCCGTGCGCGAAGCGCGCATCGACTTCGAGCGACAGGCCGAGAAGCTGGCCGAGCTCGAGCCGCCGGCCGACGATGACAGTTTCGGTGCACGACGAGCCGTGGAGGTGGTGGTCGCCTTGACGTCGCTGCTCGATACGCTGCGCGGCGGCTCCCCCGATGCCGTGCTCGAGGTGAGTCGCATTTCCAAGGGGGGAGTGCGTGCCTTCATCGAGTTGACCGAGGGCGAAGTCGATGCCGACAAGCTTTCGCAACTGATTCGTGAGCACCCGCTCATGGCTGACGAGAACGACTTCCAGGATGCGGTCCTCGAGGCAGCCGAAGGTCATCTAGACCGCGATGCGATCAAGGCGCTGCGCCAAGTTGGGCGCAACGAAGGCGTGAGCAATCTCGGACTGACGCTGGACTGATGAGAGCACGGTCGGATTTTCGCCCGCTGTGCTAGAAGCGAATGCCGCCAATGACCATGGCGCCAGCGGCGCCGAACACGATCAGGTCGGCTTCGAAGCGCCCCCACTGAACCCCCAGACTTGGCAAGGCGGCGGGAGCCGTGCCGTAGCGGTTGAAGGGGATGTTGTCCTGGTACTCGCCGCGATAGCCGTGCAGCAGCCCCGCGGTCAGCTTGCCACGTACGGTGACGTTTTCGGTTGGCTCCCAAAAGGGAAATTCTCGGCCGGCATACAGGTAGATGGCTTCCTGATCGAAGGAGTTCAGGAAGCGGGCGCCACCCATCAGCCAGCGCTGGGGATTATGCAATTCGAGACTGATCAGCTCCTGCTGATTGTTATGGTCCGGCTGGGGGTTGAAGTGGCGTGTGTAAAGGCTGGTCTGCAGCAGCACATGTTCGACTTCGAGTACCGGCGGCCAGATGGCTTCCCTCTGGTCGGCAAGCGAGACAGGCGCCAACGGCAGAGTAAGGGAGAGGGCGGCGACGGCCTTCTTCCAGGATATTCGCACGTACTTCATTCCTCGGGGGCTCACAGGCGCATTTCGATGCCGCGTTCGGCCATGTAGCGCTTGGCTTCGGGGATGGTGTACTCGCCGAAGTGGAAGATGCTGGCGGCGAGTACCGCGTCGGCCCGGCCTTTGACCACGCCGTCCACAAGGTGATCGAGGTTGCCGACGCCGCCGGAAGCGATCACCGGCACCGTCACCGCATCGCTGATCGCCCGGGTCACGCCCAGGTCGAAGCCGGCCTTGGTGCCGTCGCGGTCCATGCTGGTCAAGAGCAGCTCGCCGGCGCCGTAAGCCACCATTTGCTTTGCCCATTCCACGGCGTCGAGCCCGGTAGGGCGCCGCCCGCCATGGGTGAAGATCTCCCAGCGTGGCGTCTCGCCTTCGCCGGAAACGCGCTTGGCGTCGATGGCTACCACGATGCATTGGCTGCCGAAGCGCTCGGCGGCTTCGCGGACGAAGTCGGGGTTGGTCACCGCGGCCGTATTGATCGAGACCTTGTCGGCCCCGGCGTTGAGCATGGTGCGGATATCGTCGCAGGTGCGGATGCCGCCGCCTACGGTGAGCGGAATGAATACTTCACCGGCGATGCGCTCGACCATCTCGACGGTGGTGTCACGATCCTCATGGCTTGCCGTGATATCGAGGAAAGTAATCTCGTCGGCGCCCTGCAGGTTGTAGCGCTGGGCGATCTCCACCGGGTCGCCGGCGTCACGGATGCCGATGAAGTTGACGCCCTTGACCACGCGGCCGGCGTCGACGTCGAGACAGGGAATGATGCGCTTGGCCAGGCCCATGTCAATCTCCCGTTCGGTTGCCGGTGAGTTGATCGCACAGCCGCTGGCCTTCGGCCACGTCGAGGCTGCCTTCGTAGATGGCGCGCCCGGTAATGGCGCCGAGGATACCCGGCTCGCCTGCCGCTACCAGTGCGCGTAGGTCGTCGAGGTCGGTGACGCCACCGGAGGCGATCACCGGCAGGCCGCCCTCACGGGCAAGCTGTGCAGTGGCTTCCACGTTGACGCCGTTCATCATGCCGTCGCGAGCGATATCGGTATAGACGATGCTGGAGACGCCATCGTCGGCGAAGCGCTTGGCCAGGTCCACCGCCTTCACCTGAGAGACTTCGGCCCAGCCGTCGGTAGCGACGAAGCCGTCACGGGCGTCGAGGCCGACGATCACGTGGCCGGGGAAGGCGCGGCACATCTCGCCGACGAAGTCAGGCTCCTTGACCGCCTTGGTGCCGATGATCACATAGGAAACGCCGGCGGCGAGATAGTGTTCGATGGTCTCGGCGCTGCGAATGCCGCCGCCGATCTGTATCGGCAGCTCGGGCCAACGCTTGGCGATGGCGGTGACCGCCTCGCCGTTGACCGGCTTGCCCTCGAAGGCACCGTTGAGATCGACGAGGTGCAGACGACGGGCGCCGGCCTCGACCCAGCGTGCCGCCATGGCGACCGGGTCGTCGCCGTAGGTGGTGGCGTCGTCCATGCGGCCCTGCTTGAGGCGGACGCACTTGCCGTCCTTGAGATCGATGGCGGGTATTACCAGCATGTCGTGTCCTCTCGGGTGCACTCTTGGCACCGGGTTGTCATCGCGACTTGGCCCGTGGGGGCGGCTCATGGAGCCCAGTTGACCAGGCGCGGTTTAGGGCGCCCAGTTGACAAAATTTTCCAGCAGCTTGAGCCCCGCCCGTGAACTCTTCTCCGGGTGGAACTGCACGGCGAAGGTGGCCTCGTAACCCACGGCCACATGGGCCTCGATGCGGCCGTAACGGGTGGTGCCAAACACGCAGGTGTCGTCTTCTGCCGCGACATAGTAGCTGTGTACGAAGTAGAAGTGTTCGTCCTGGTCGATCCCTTCCCAAAGCGGGTGCGGGTGATGTTGATGCACCAGGTTCCAACCCATATGCGGCACCTTCAGACGCTGCCCATCTTCGCCGATCATATCGGTGGGGAAGCGTTTCACTTCGCCGGATATAAAGCCCAGGCAAGGGATGCCGCCGCTCTCCGCGCTGTGGTCGAGCAGCATCTGCTGGCCGACGCAGATGCCCAGCAGCGGTTTGCTCTGGTTTGCCAGCAGCTCTTGCACCAGGCCGCGTAGCTCGGCCTTCTCGAGCTCGCCCATGCAGTCGCGTATGGCCCCCTGGCCGGGCAGCACCAGACGGGTCGCGCCCTGGATGCGGCGCGAGTCACGGGTGATCACCACATGCTCATGGGTCACATGCTCAAGCGCCTTGGCAACCGAATGTAGATTGCCCATCCCGTAATCGATGACGGCAATGGTCATGAAGGCTCCTCTCAGGTTCGGTCGTCGGCGTTACAGGCAGCCCTTGGTGGACGGCATCTGGCCAGCCATGCGCGAGTCGGTCTCCACGGCCATGCGCAGCGCACGGCCGAAAGCCTTGAAGATGGTCTCAGCCTGATGGTGGGCGTTGAAACCCTTCAGATTGTCGATGTGCAGCGTGACCCGGGCATGATTGACGAAGCCTTGGAAGAACTCCCAGAACAGCTGAGTGTCGAGGCTGCCGATGCTGGCACGGGTGAACTCGACGTCCATGAACAGTCCCGGGCGGCCAGAGAAGTCTATCACGACTCGCGACAGGGCTTCGTCCAGCGGTACGTAGGCATGGCCGTAGCGGTAGATGCCGCGCTTGTCGCCGATAGCCTGATGGAAAGCCTGGCCAAGGGTGATGCCGAGGTCTTCGACGGTGTGATGGTCGTCGATATGCAGATCGCCCACCGCCTTGATGTCCAGGTCGATCAGGCCGTGGCGTGCCACCTGATCCAACATGTGGTCGAGAAAGGGCACGCCCGTTTCGCAGTTCAGGCGGCCTTCGCCATCGAGATTCACGGTGACCGTAATCTGGGTCTCGTTGGTGTCACGGGTAACCGTGGCGATTCGCTCGGACATGTCGGAGTCTCTCTGGCGCTCGTGCGCCTCGCAGGGTGTGGGCCCGGAAAGCGGCCGACAGGCGGCTTTTGGGCGGGCAAGCCGCTGTGCTTACCGTCATGGGTCGTCCATTATAGAGAATCGCCCCCCCCATCCGCTACAATGCGCCATCACAGCGGCGGCCCCGAGCCGCGGCCCCGGGAGACCGTCATGCCGGTAACGCTTCATTTCGTCGACAAGCGCGTCTGGGCGTCGGACGAGCAGGTGCAGCACGACCTGCAGCGCATTTACGCAGACGCACCGGCCGCACGCCTGGCCGTGCCGGTGGACGCCTTTCTTCGCGAACATCTCGAGGCCGGCCACTTCTTCGGCTGTGCACGCTTCAACGACCGCCTGCTGGGTGCGGTTGCGGTGTGTGCCGACGAACAGGCCTGGTGGCTTTCCGAGATGTGCGTACGCAAGGCTACCCGGCGGCGTGGCGTCGGTTCACGGCTGCTGGCGCTGGTCAGCGATGCGGCACGGGCCGAGGGCCGCGAGCTGCGCGCCCCTTCATCCCAGCTGCCGGTTGTCGACCAGGTGCTGCTGACACGACTGGGGTACCGCCCGCATGCCTCCGGTGACTATTACGAGCTGATTCCACCGCTGCAAGGAGGCGGTAACCAATGAAGCGATTGCTGCAAACGCTGCTGGCCGCCATCGGGATACTCGGTGTGGTGGTAGTAGCGGCCGTGGTCTATGTCACGACTTTTCTCGATCCTGAAGATTTCAAACCACGCCTGATCGAAGTGGTGCGTGAGCACAGCGGTCTCGAATTGACGCTCGATGGCCCGTTGACCTGGTCGTTCTACCCGCGCCTGGGAGTGAGCGTGGAGCAGGCCCGGGGGCGTTTGCCCGAGCAGGCCGAGGATGAGCCGCCCTTCCTGGCATTCGCTCACGGCGAAGTCAGCCTCGCTTTCGCCCCGCTGCTGCGCGGCGAGATCGCCATCGAAGGCCTGACGCTCGAGGGCATGCAGCTGCGGCTGATCCGCGACCAGCAAGGGCAGGGCAACTGGGAAACCCTTCTGCAACGCTTCGATGAGCGCCGCGAAGGCGCCGAATCGGCATTGGCGCCGGCCAGTGCCGGCCCCACCATGGAAGGCAGAAACCTGACCGTAGCACTGAATATCGCCAGCGTGCAGGTGCGCAACGGCGCTGCCACCTATCGGGACATGGCGGCGGGTGAGGAGTGGCTGATCGACGATATCAATGTCTCCGGGACCAACGTCAATCCTCAGCGGGCGTTTCCTCTGAAGACTTCCTTCCGGCTCAGGTCCTACCCCTCGCTCGACTGGCGTGAACTCGAACGCAGCCCGTCGCTGGCTAGTGACGTCAGCCTGGAGGGGCGCATGCGTCTTGCCCTGTCAGAGCGGCGCTATGTTCTCGAAGGAGCCAGGCTCAATACCGTGAGCCGGCTGGCGGGAAGCGAGAACCGGCAGCAGCTCGACCTGAGCGGGCAGCAACTCATTCTCGACCTTGCCCAGCAGCGCCTTCAGCTTCAGGAGGGGCGCCTTGAAGCCGCTCTCCATCACCCGAGTTTGGGTGAACGGCCGCTTCCCTTGGTGTTGACCGCGGCGTTTGACGCCGATTTGGCGGAAAACACAGCACAGCTACGGGAGCTGCAGCTTACCGGCCCCGACAACCTGCGCCTGAGTGGTCACCTCAACCTGGCGGGCCTCGATCAGGCGCTGAGTTACAGCGGCCAGCTCAGCCTCGCTCCCCTCTCGCTGAGACCATGGCTAGAGCGGCTCGACAGAATGCTATCCATGGCCAATCCCCAGGCACTCTCCGATGTGGCCCTTACCAGCCCCGTACGCGGCAACCGTGAGCGCCTCGAGCTGGCAGGCCTGACCCTGGTGCTGGACGGCAGTACCTTTACCGGGAGGCTGACCGCCGGGCTTGGTGGCGAGCTACTCGATTTCGAACTGCAGGGCGATCGTCTCAATCTCGATGCCTACCTGCCGCCTGCCGAGCCTACCGGCCAGAGTGCCTCGCGCTCATCCCTGCCAGGGGTCGGGGTCGCTCATGCCGACGACCCGGAGGCGCTGATCCCCGCGGAGTGGCTGGCACAGCTGAGGTTGAATGGGGCGCTCGATCTGGCCCAGCTGCGGTTTTCAGGGCTCGACTTCACCGAAGTGGCATTGGCCATGACCGGTGCCAACGGCCAGCAGCGCCTCGATCGTTTCAGCTCGGTCTTCTACGACGGCGAGCTGACTACCAGCGGCATGCTCGATCTCACCCGCGAGCCGATTTTCTGGCAATTCCGTCCCTCGCTATCCCGCGTGCGCCTGGCGCCGCTGCTCGAGGCTCTGTCCAATGATGGGGAGCCGGCACCGCTGCGTGGCCGGCTGACACTCGGGGGTGAACTCGAGACTCGGGGCAACCATTTGCCGGCACTCAAGCGCAACCTCAACGGACGCCTGGAAGGCCGAATCGACGAGGGCGCCGTGCTCGACGTCAACGTGTCTCAGGAGTTGTGCTCACTGGCCGCTCTGGTGGAAGGACGCGAGACGAGCCGAGACTGGAGCGCAGATACCCGCTTCGACCGCGCCGAGGCGAGCTTGCGAATCTCCGATGGAGTCGTTCGCAGTGAAGATATCCGGATTGCCATACCCGGCATCGATATGAGCGGTGTGGGTGAGCTGGAACTGGTCAGCGAGCGCTTCGATCTGCGGGCCGCCGCGCGTTTCGTCGACGGTGCGGATGCCGCCTGTCCGGTCAATCCCCGTCTCTCGCGAGTGCCCCTTCCGGTGCGCTGCAGCGGCGAACTCTCCGGAGACAGCAGTGAATGGTGCCGCTTCGATCGCGAGGCGTTCCAGGGAACTCTGGCCGAGTTGCTGCGCGATGAAGTCTCCAGTCGCGCCGAGGAAGAGCTGGAGCGACGCCTGGAGCGACCGCTCGAGCGTCTCGAAGAAAGGCTGGGCGAGGGAGCCGGTCGGGAACTTCGTGACGCCTTGCGTGGTCTGTTGAACTGACGACCCAAAGCCAGTCCCTGCGCCGACTCCCAGTCGGCGCTTTTTTTCGTCTCGCCTTTGTCGAGGTTGGTGCATGAGCGAAATGCCCTTGCCGGTTCTCGAGCCCGCCACCTTCCAGCAGCGCTTGCTGGCCTGGTACGACCATGCCGGTCGTCATGATCTGCCCTGGCAGCGCCAGCGCACGCCTTATCGGGTGTGGGTTTCCGAAATCATGCTGCAACAGACCCAGGTCGCAACAGTGATTCCCTATTTCGAGCGCTTCATGGCGCGCTTCCCCACCCTCGAGGCGCTAGCCGAGGCCGCCCAGGATGAAGTGCTGCATCTGTGGACCGGGCTTGGCTACTACGCCCGTGGACGCAATCTGCACAAGGCAGCCCGTAAAGTCTTGCAGGAGCACGCAGGCGAGCTGCCGGTGGAGAGTCTCGAGGCCATGGCGGAACTGCCCGGCATCGGTCGTTCCACCGCCGGGGCGATCATCGCCCAGAGCAGCGGACGGCGCGCGGTGATTCTCGACGGTAACGTCAAGCGCAGCCTGGCCCGGCTGCACGCCGTGGAGGGTTGGCCGGGGCGGCCGGCCGTGGAGCGCAGGCTATGGGCCCTGGCGGAGCACTACACGCCTGAGACCCGCGTGGCGGATTACACCCAGGCGGTAATGGACCTCGGTGCCACTCTGTGTCGGCGTGGCACGCCGGAGTGCGTACGCTGCCCCTTTGCCGATGTCTGTGTCGCCCATGCCCGCGGCGAGGAGCGTCGTTTTCCCGAGTCGAAGCCCAAGAAGGACCTGCCGACGCGCACCACGTTGATGCTGGTGCTGCAAAATGATGCCGGACACGTGCTGCTCGAAAAGCGCCCGGCCAGCGGGCTTTGGGGTGGCTTGTGGGGCCTGCCCCAGTTCGATGGTCTGGTCGCGCTGCGCGCCTGGCTCGACGTGCATGCCACCGGGGCGGCACTTTATCCGTTATGGCCGAGCTTCAGCCATACCTTCAGTCACTTTCGGCTGGAGATTACTCCGCAGCCGGCACGGATCGACCGGCTGGAGTCGGTGGGCGAGGGGAGATGCTGGTACGATCCAGGCAACCCCGAGCGCCTCGGTCTGGCGGCGCCGATCAAATCGTTGCTGACATCGCTCGCACCGTTCAGTCTGCAAGCCCCCGCGGGGCCTTGAGGCCGAATCACCACTGCAAGGAGACCGTCATGAGCCAAACTGTATTCTGTCGCAAGTATCAGCGGGAGCTCGAGGCACTGCCCTTCCCGCCGCTGCCGGGGAAGAAGGGTCAGGATATCCAGGCCAGCGTGTCGAAGCAGGCATGGACGGAGTGGCAAGCGCTGCAGACGCGGCTGATCAACGAAAAGCACCTCAACATGCTCGATCCCGAGTCCCGTGCGTATCTCAACGACCAGATGGAGCGCTTCCTCGATAATCGCGAAACCGATCAGGCGGAAGGCTATGTGCCGCCCGAGCGCTAGCCGCTTGGCTTCGATACCGTTGTGGTATCGGCATGAAACGAAGGGCTTGACGCTGCGGGTCTGATCTTGTTTAATACGCACCGTTGGCAGCGGCCAGATAGCTCAGTCGGTAGAGCAGGGGATTGAAAATCCCCGTGTCGGCGGTTCGATTCCGTCTCTGGCCACCAATCTGCTGGGGTATCGCCAAGTGGTAAGGCACCGGTTTTTGGTATCGGCATTCCCAGGTTCGAATCCTGGTACCCCAGCCACGCCAACCCTTTTCCGATTCTGCAATTCGCAAGGTCGGTCCCGAGCCGGCATAGCTCAGTTGGTAGAGCAACTGACTTGTAATCAGTAGGTCCCGGGTTCGACTCCTGGTGCCGGCACCATCCGAAACGGATGAAGATTCGGGAAGTCAGTGACTTGCAGGAAATTGAAACCGCCCTTTGAGGCGGTTTTTTCGTTGCCCTTGAAAGCGCGCCGAGCCGCCGCCACATCCATGTTGCAAGGTCCCAGATGGACCTCCCGCCACGGCTGCATGCCGTTGCACGAGCTGGACTGAAACTGATCACGGATACACAGGAGGTGATTGGATGACAGTGCACACTTCGTCCAACCGTAAGCTGAAACAGGCGACAGACTACGCCGATAGTGAAACCCTCTCCTCGCAGGTCGGCGGTGCGCTCGAGCGCGCTCAAGACGCCTATCCCACCCGTCTTTCCAGGCCGCTCGATAGCCTCTGGCTGGAGCGCCGCGAAGGTGTGGTGCGGGGCAGTGCCGATGCGGGGCCGCTGAGCCAGGCGCAGCTCGATGAGTTCGAGCGTAAGGGGTTTCTGTTCGAACCCGGTTTCATTGGTGGTGAGGAGCTCGACGAGCTGCGCAGCGAGCTGGATGCTCTACTCAGCCGCGACGATTTTCGCGACCGCGACTTCAGCATCACCGAACCCGAAAGTCAGGAGATCCGCTCGCTGTTCGCCGTGCATTTCCTGTCCCGGCGGTTCGCCAAACTGGCTCGCGACGAGCGTCTCGTCGGTCGGGTGCGTCAGATCCTCGGCGGCGAGGCCTACGTGCACCAGTCGCGCATCAACAACAAGCCCGGTTTCGAGGGCAAGGGCTTCAGCTGGCATTCCGACTTTGAGACCTGGCACGCCGAGGACGGCATGCCGGCCATGCACGCGGTCAGTGCTTCCATCGTGCTCACCGACAACCATGAGTTCAATGGCCCGCTGATGCTCATCCCCGGCTCGCACAGGGTGTTCGTGCCGTGCCTGGGAGAGACGCCGGACGATCATCATCGTCAGTCGCTGAAGCGCCAGGAGTTCGGCGTGCCGGGCCGTGAGGCACTGCGCGAGCTGGTCGGGCGGCACGGCATCGAGGCGCCCAAGGGGGCGGCCGGTGGGCTGCTGCTGTTCGACTGCAATACCCTGCATGGCTCCAACGCCAATATGTCGCCGGACCCGCGCAGCAATGTCTTCTTCGTCTACAACCGGCGCGACAACGCCTGCGTCGAGCCCTTCGCTGCACGGCGCCGTCGGCCTAGCTTCCTTGCCCATGGGCCTGGCGAGCCGTGGTCACCGCAGGAGTGACACCTATCGTCTCGATAGCGTCATCAGGGTGGAACAGGGCGCATGGTGCGGTAGACTGTGAGGCTGTCGTTGAGAAGCGGCACGCATAACGAGAAGGAGAAGACCCGCCATGCGCTTTGTCCCCCGTTTCACCGATGGGCAGGAGTTTCCCCAATCACTGGGCAAGATCGTTTGCATCGGCCGCAACTATGCTGATCACGCCAAGGAACTGGATAACCCGGTACCCACCGAGCCGCTGCTGTTTATCAAGCCGGCCACCAGCGCGGTTCGCCTCGACGAACTCCTTGACCCGCCTTTTTCCCGCGGCGAAGTGCACTACGAAGCGGAGCTGGCGCTGCTGGTAGGCGAGCGCTTGACCCATGCCACCACCGATGAGGCCGAGCGTGCCATCGTCGGCATCGGCCTGGCGCTCGACTTGACGCTACGCGACGTGCAGACCCGTCTGAAGGAGAAGGGTCACCCTTGGGAGATCGCCAAGTCGTTCGACGGTGCCTGCCCGCTTTCCGATTTCCTGCCGCTCAGCCGTGTGCCGAACTGGAATGCGCTGACCTTCGAGCTGGAGATCGACGGCGAGCTGCGTCAGCACGGCGAGGGTTCCGATATGCTGTTCCCGGTGCCGACTCTGGTAGCGGAGATGAGCCGCCATTTCACTCTGGAGCCGGGGGACGTGATCATCACCGGCACGCCCGAGGGTGTCGGCGAACTGCCGCGTGGCGCCAGGCTGCGCATGACGCTCACCGGTGGTCTCGAAGTGACGGCGCAGGTCGTCGAGTAAGGCCTTGCCCTGAGCGTACGCTACGATAACGACGATGCCCCCGCGGCCTGGCCGCGGGGGCATCGTCGTTTACTCTCCCCTGAAGCTCTCGAGGCAGGCGCTACTCGAGGTAGGTATAGCCCTGCAGGCCGGCGGAGAGGTCGTCGAGGAAGTGTGCCTGCTCCTCGGCGGAGAGCCCGCTGTCGGCCAACTGGCCGGCAAGGCGGTCGCGCAGCACCTTGGCATCGAAGTTGACGTAGGCCAGTACGTCGGAGACCCGATCGCCCTGCTGAGCGTGGCTCAACACCCACTCGCCGTTCTCGTCGAGTGCGGCGTCGACGGAGTCGGTGTCGCCGAACAGGTTGTGCAGGTCGCCGAGGATCTCCTGGTAGGCGCCGACCAGGAAGAAGCCCAGCAGGCGTTCTTCGTCCTCGCGCCACTCCGGCAGTGGCAGGGTCGTCTCCACCCCCTGGCCGTCGACGTAACCGTCGATACGCCCGTCACTGTCACAGGTGATGTCCTGGATCACGCCGCGGCGGGTGGGCTCGCGGTTGAGTCCGGTCAACGGAAGCACCGGGAAGATCTGATCGATGCCCCAAACGTCGGGCACCGACTGGAACAGCGAAAAGTTGACGAACAGCTTGTCGGCGAGCTTCTCGGCCAGCTCGTCGATGATCTCGCGGTGGGCACGGTTGCGACTGTCGAGCCGCTCGCGCAGGCGTGCACAGGCGGCGAAGTAGACCCCCTCCGACTCGGCGCGAACGGTGATGTCCGCCAGGCCCATGAGAAAACGATCGTGCATCTCGCTCATTGCCTGCAGCAGGTCATGCCAGGCTTCGACCAGCTCCCGCGGCTCCACCGAGTTGCCCAGCAGATCGTGAACGCGCCACAGCTCATCCAGCTGCGGATCGTTCTCGGTCAGGCGCTCGGGTGCTTCATCGTTGACCCGTTCTTCACCGATCACGTTGGCGATCAGCACCGCATGGTGCGCGGTGAGCGCACGGCCGGATTCGCTGACCAGATGCGGGTGGGGGATTTCAGCCTCGTTGCAGGCCTGAGCGAAGGCGCTGACCACGTTACGTGCATACTCGCGCATGGAGTAGTTGATCGAGCAGAAGCTGCGCGAACGCGTACCCTCGTAATCGATACCCAGGCCACCGCCGACGTCGACGGTATCGATCGGCGCTCCCAGTGCCAGCAGGCTCTGATAGAAACGCGCGCACTCGCGTAGGCCGACCTGGATATCGCGGATGTTGGCGATCTGCGAGCCGAGATGGAAGTGCACCAGCTGCAGGCTGGCCAGTGAGTCGGCTTCACGTAGGCGTTCCACCACCGCCAGCATCTGGCTGGCAGTGAGACCGAATTTGGATTTCTCTCCGCCAGTGTCCTGCCACTTGCCCATGCCCACCGACGCCAGGCGAGCGCGCAGGCCGATGCGCGGGGTGACGCCAAGGCTTTCGGCTTCCTCGAGAATCAGGGGCAGCTCGGAGAACTTTTCCACCACCAGGTAGACGCGGTGGCCGAGCTTCTCGCCCATCAGGGCCAGGCGGATATACTCGCGGTCCTTGTAGCCGTTGCATACGATCAGCGAAGGGCCGTCGGCGGAGAGGGCCAGTACCGCCAGCAGTTCAGGTTTGCTGCCGGCTTCGAGGCCGACCCGGCCGTGGCCGCGCTCGCGGGTGGCGAGAATTTCCTCGACCACACGACGCTGCTGGTTGACCTTGATCGGGTAGACCGCGGTGTAGCCGCCGTTGTACTCCTCTTCGCTCATGGCCAGGTCGAAGGCTTCACACAGCTGCTCGACGCGGTCGTGCAGGATGTCGCTGAAACGCACCAGTACCGGCAGACGTAAATCGAGCTCGCGCAACTGGTTCACCAGCGGTGCCAGGGGCAGTGCTGGCCCTTCGGCCTCGCTGCCCAACGGGCGCACCAGTGCGTGACCGTCGTCGTCCACGTCGAAATAACCGCTGCCCCACTGGTCGATGTTCCAGGTGCGGCGGGCTCGCTGGGCGGGACCGGAGGCTGCTCCCATGGATAGGCTCATGTATCGCTCGCTTCGGGCAGGGGCAAAGCGCCGTGGTTCAGGCGTGCCGTGAGTATGGTATGAAACTGCGCCGGGTCGTGGGGCGTCAGGTCGTGCGCCGGCGGGTCCACGTAGACCACCAGTAGACGCGACAGCCAGTAGCGCAGCGCGGTCATGCGCAGCATGGTCGGCCATACATCACGCTCGACCTCGGTCAGAGCGCGGCGGGCCTGGTAGGCATTGAGGATGGCGTCGTGGCGTTCGCGGTCCAGACGGCCGTCGGGACCCGAGGCCCAGTCGTTGATCACGATGGCGAGATCGAACAGCAGGTCGCCCGTGCAGCCGTTGTAAAAATCGATGATGCCGCCCAGTCGGTCGCCCTCGTACAGGGTATTGTCGCGAAACAGGTCGCCGTGCAGTGCGCCGTGGGGCAGCTCGGGCGCATCGCCGAACACACCCTGATAGATTTCTACCTCATCCTTCATCAGGGTCTGATCTTCTGGCGATAGATAGACCAGCACCTTGTGGTGCATGGCGGTCAGCCAATTCAGGTCGCGCGGGTTGGGCCGATGGCCGGGGAAGTGTTGGGATACCGTGTGCATCCGCCCCAGTGCGTCGCCCAACGTCTCGCACTGGGTTAGATTGGGCGCCACGGGGTGGCGGCCGGGCAGGCGCGGGAATAGCAGCGAGGGCTTGCCGGCCAGGCTGTGCAGAGCGATGCCTTCGCGGTCGTGAACCGGTCCTGCCACCGGCAGGCGGTGCTCGTCCAGGTAGTCGAGCAGGTCGACGAAGAACGGCAGTTCTTCATGCTCGCCCTGCTCGAAGAGGGTCAGCACCAGCTCGCGACGGTCGGTGGTAACGAAGAAAGTACTGTTTTCGGTGCCGCCGGCCACCCCTGTCAGGGACACCAGCTCACCGACGTCGAAACGCCTGAGAAACTCCGCGACCTGTGCGTCGCTCAACGGGGTGAATACGGCCATGTGTCTCTCGCCCAGGTTGCCAAGCCGCCTATTGTAGCGTCTTGGCACTTCGATGCACGTCTACTGGACGCGTTCCGTCATTCACCTCGGTGGGTAATTCTCCCTGCATTGGCTAGCGGCGATTCTGCACCCACTGAGGCACGGCGATGCCGTTGCTCCCCTGGCGCTCGAAGTTGCCGTCGCCATCGTGGTCCACCAGAAAATAGCCGGACCCCTGATTCGGCCGAATCTCGATGGCATAGAGATGTCCATTGACGCGATATTCGCGAATGGTGCGGTCGCTCTCCTGACGGGTGGTGATGTCGGGCTCGACGCTGCCGGATGACTGCGCCATGGCCGGCGCGGCTGCCACCAGGCCGAGGAAAAGCAGGGGCACAGCCAGGAAGCGAGAAAGGACGTTCATATTGGCCTCCGAAGACCGCTTGCAACAATCGATGCCACCTTGTGGCCGATGCCAGTGTATGACGTTGGACAGCGTGATCCCAACGATGTCGGCAAAAACGCCAGGCAATGCGTATCATGGCTGACCAGAATCACATTTTCTTGCACAGACTCAACGGATGCCGATACATGGCCGATACGCCCATCGTTCTCGTCGACGGTTCGTCCTACCTCTACCGCGCCTTTCACGCTCTGCCGCCGCTGACCACCTCCACGGGTCAGCCCACCGGCGCCATCAAAGGCGTGATCAACATGCTCAAGCGGCTGATCAAGGATTATCCCGACAGCCCCATGGCGGTGGTCTTCGATGCCAAGGGCAAAACCTTCCGCGATGAGCTGTTCGAGGCCTACAAGGCTCAGCGTCCGCCGATGCCCGATGACCTGCGCAGTCAGGTGGAGCCGCTCTACGCCTGCGTGCGTGCCCTGGGTCTGCCGCTCCTGTGCATCGAGGGCGTCGAGGCCGACGACGTCATCGGCACCCTGGCCCGTCTCGCCACCGAGGCCGGCCGCGATGCGGTGATCTCCACCGGCGACAAGGACATGGCGCAACTGGTGAACCAGCACATCACCCTGGTCAACACCATGAAGGACGAGCTCCTCGACAGGGCGGGCGTCGAGGCCAAGTTCGGCCTGCCGCCGGAGCTGATCATCGATTTCCTGGCGTTGATGGGCGACAAGGTCGACAACATTCCCGGAGTGCCGGGGGTGGGCGAGAAAACCGCCCTGGGCCTGCTGCAGGGCATGGGCGGCGGGCTCGATACCATCTACGCCGACCTGGATCGGGTCAAGACGCTCGACTTCCGCGGTGCCAAGACACTGCCGGCCAAGCTCGAGGAGCACCGCGAGATGGCCTATCTCTCCTATCAGCTGGCCACCATCAAGACCGACTGCGAGCTGCCGGTGGGGCTCGACGACCTCGACATCGCCCACCCCGAACGCGAAGCGCTCAAGCAGCTCTATACCGAGCTCGAGTTCAAGGCCTGGCTCTCCGAGCTGCTGGCGGGCAAGGACGAGGGCGTCGATGACGTGGAGCGCGGCACGGGAGTCGCAGGCACGGCGGCGGCGGGCAATCTCGACCCCGAGGCACCGCCGGCCAGCGTAGCGGCGTGCAAGAACCACCTGATCCTGACCCAGGCCGAGCTCGACGCGTGGCTGGGTCGGCTCGGCGCCTGCGAGGCCTTCTGCTTCGACCTGGAGACCAACAGCCTCAACTACATGGATGCCGAGATCGTCGGCGTGGGGCTGGCGCTGGAGCCCGGCGAGGCGGCCTATGTGCCGCTTGCCCACGACTACCTCGACGTGCCCGACCAGCTCGATCGCGCCAGCGTGTTGGCTGCACTCAAGCCGCTGCTCGAGGATCCCTGCCGCGGCAAGATCGGCCAGAACCTCAAGTACGACATCTCGGTGCTGGCCAACTACGACATCCAGGTGCGCGGCCCGCTCACCGACACCATGCTCGAATCCTACGTGCTCAACTCTACGGCGACCCGCCACGACATGGATTCGCTGGCGCTGAAGTACCTGGGGCAGAAGACGGTGAGCTTCGAGGAGATCGCCGGCAAGGGCTCCAAGCAGCTTACCTTCAACCAGATCGACTTCGAACAGGCAGTGCCCTATGCCTGCGAGGACGTCGACGTGACCCTGCGTCTGCACTGCGCGCTGCGGCCCCGCGTCGAGGCTGAGGGACGCCTGGCCGAGGTGCTCGATCATATCGAGCGCCCGCTGATCCCGGTGCTGTCGCGCATCGAGCGCACTGGCGTGGCGATCGATGCCACGCGCCTGCATGCCCAGAGCCAGGAGCTCGAAGCGCGCATCCAGGAACTCGAAACCCGCGCCTTCGAGCTGGCCGGGCGTGAGTTCAACCTCGGCTCGCCCAAGCAGCTGGGGGAGATCCTGTTCGACGAGCAGAAGATTCCGGTGCTCAAGAAGACGCCCAAGGGTGCCCCTTCCACCGCCGAGGCGGTACTCGAGGAGCTGGCGCTGGACTATCCGCTACCCAAGGTGATCATGGAGCATCGCGGGCTGGCCAAGCTCAAGTCGACCTACACCGATAAGCTGCCGCGTCTGGTCAACAAGCGCACCGGTCGCCTGCATACCAGCTATCACCAGGCGGTCACCGCTACCGGGCGGCTGTCGTCGTCAGACCCCAACCTGCAGAACATTCCCATTCGTACCGAGGAGGGGCGCAAGATTCGCCAGGCTTTCATCGCTCGCCCTGGCTACCGCATCGTCGCCGCCGACTACTCCCAGATCGAGCTGCGGATCATGGCCCACCTCTCCGAAGACAAGGGGCTCCTTACCGCCTTCGCCGAGGGGCGTGACATCCACACCGCCACGGCGGCCGAGGTCTTCGGTGTGGCACTGGATAAAGTCTCGGGCGAGCAGCGACGCAGCGCCAAGGCAATCAACTTCGGACTGATCTACGGCATGAGCGCCTGGGGCCTGGGCAAACAGCTGCACATTGAGCGCAGCCAGGCGCAGACCTACATCGATCGCTACTTCGACCGCTACCCGGGGGTAGCGCGCTACATGGACCGTATCCGCGCCCAGGCCGCCGATGACGGCTTCGTCGAGACGGTGTTCGGCCGCCGTCTCTATCTGCCCGAAATCCGTGCCCAGAACCACGCCCGGCGCCAGGCCGCCGAGCGCACCGCGATCAACGCGCCGATGCAGGGCACCGCGGCGGATATCATCAAGCGCGCCATGATCGAGGTCGACGCCTGGTTGCAAGAAAGCGGCTTCGACGCCTGCATGGTGATGCAGGTACATGACGAACTGGTGTTCGAAGTCGGTGAGGGGCAGGTGGACGAATTCATCGGTGAAGTGAAGGCGCGCATGCAGGCCGCGGCCGAACTCAGCGTACCGCTGATCGTCGAAGCCGAGAGCGGCGTCAATTGGGATGAGGCACATTGACGCCGAGCGTCAATGACGGCATTTGATCGAACGATAGAAGGCCCGGGGCTGGCGAGGCAGCTTCGGGCCGCTATGCTTAAGCCTCGTACAGGGATGACGATGGAAAAAGCTATGACGGATGCACCCCCGAGGGGCCCCGACGGGCCTGACGAAGAGACCATCAGGCTTGCCACAAAACTCTTCAACTGCGCCCGCGAGGGCGACAGCGGAACCTTTCAAACGCTGCTGCCCCAAGGCTTGCCGGCCAATCTGCGCAACCACAAGGGTGACAGCCTGCTGATGCTGGCCAGCTACCACGGCAACCACGATACCGCTCAGGTGCTGCTCGAGCATGGTGCCGACCCGCAACTAAGCAACGACCAAGGCCAGACTCCGCTGGCCGGGGCGGCCTACAAGGGCGATCTGAAAATGGCCGAACTCCTGTTGGAATACGGTGCCGAGGTGAACGCCTGCGCCCCGGACGGCAAGACGGCGCTGATGTTTGCCGCCATGTTCGACCGCACCGAGATCGTGGCACTTCTGCTGGCGCATGGCGCCGATCCGGACGCCCGGGACAGTCGCGGCATGACCGCGCACGACCTGGCTCAGGCCATGGGAGCCGCCAATACGCAGGATCAGCTGGCCAGCTGACGCCAGACAAGCATCCCGCCTAAACGCGAAAGCCCGCGGCGTAGGCCGCGGGCTCTCTCTTTACGCTATTGCTCAGCTTGCGCTATTGCTCAGCGCCAGCCGACACGATCGAAGATACGAATCGCTTCCGGGTTGTTCTCTCCCAGCACGCTGATATTCAGGTCGTCCTTGTGCAGCTCGCCCCAGGACTTCAGCGTCTCGTCCATGTTCACACCGTCCACCACCGGGTATTCGAAGTTGCCGGCAGCGAAGAACTCCTGAGCGACATCAGAGGCCAGGAACTCGAGGAAACGAATGGCATTCTCGCGGTTGGGTGAGGTGGCGACGACGCCGGCACCGCCGACGTTGACGTGAATGCCGCGATCCTCCTGATTGGGGAATAGGATACCGACACTGTCGGCCACATTGCGGTCGGCTTCGCTGTCGGAGTTGAGCAGGCGTACGTAGTAGTAGTGGTTGGCCACGGCCAGGTCGCATTCACCGGCGGCCACGGCACGGATCTGGTCGGTATCGCCGCCTTCGGGCTGACGCGCCAGATTGTTGACGATGCCCTGGGCCCACTCTTCGGCCGCTTCGGCACCGTGATGATCGATCATCGCCGCCAGCAGTGACTGGTTGTAGATGTTGTTGGAGGAGCGGATGCACACCTCACCTTCCCAACGCGGGTCGGTCAGGTCCTCATAGGAGGTGATCTCGCTGGGGCCGACGTTCTCGGGGTTGTAGAAGATGGCCCGCACACGCTGGCTGAAGCCGAACCACTTGCCTTCCGGGTGACGCATGGATTCAGGCAGACGCTCGGCGAGCACGTCGGATTCGATGCCCTGGAAGATGCCTTCCTGCTCGGCGCGCCACAGTCGGCCGGCATCCACGGTAATCATCACGTCGGCCGGGCTGGCAATACCCTCGCGCTTGATGCGGTCGATCAACTGGTCGGATTCGCCCTCCAGCAGGTTCACCTTGATGCCGGTTTCGTCGGTGAAAGCCTGATAGAGCTGCTCATCGACGTCGTAATGGCGCGCCGAGTAGAGGTTGACCTCGTCGGCTGCTACCGTGGAGGCAAAGGCCGAGCCGGCCAGCAGGGCGGCAAGCGGAGCGACGGCACGGTTACGCTGGGACATTATGCGGACCTCAAAAGCCAGATGGTTTGAACGATAATACGTTGCATTTAGTTCATTGCTATTGAAGCGCTTACCGGGGGGCTCGTCAAGTCTGCATCGTCAGCCGCAGGTATGAGCGTGGTGACAGCCTGACCGGGAGCAAAAAGAGAGGGGAAAAAGTTGAATGAGAGTCGGTTTCATACGCATTTGCTGGACATTTCGGGTACGATAAGGCATGTACCTTCACTGGACCAAGTCGCCGACCTATGACTAGCCAAACGAAGCCAATGGAAGTCGGACACGCCCCTTATCGCCAGCCCGCTGCGCTGACCATGGAGGCGGTACACCATACTTTCGATGACCTGCCAGCCGTGCGCGGCGTCGACCTCGACGTGATGCCCGGCGAGGTCGTCTGCCTGCTGGGTCCTTCGGGCTGTGGAAAGACCACACTGCTGCGCATAGCCGCTGGGCTTGAGGTTCTGCAGCAGGGCCGAGTAACCCTCAAGGGTGGCGAAATTGCGGTACCCAAGGGCAGGCACGTGCCGCCGGAGAAGCGCAACGTCGGTCTGGCCTTCCAGGACTCGGCGCTGTTCCCCCATCTCACCGTGCTGGAGAACGTGACGTTCGGCTTGAAAGGTCAGCCGCAGGCGCAGCGGCGCGAGCGTGCCCTGACCCTGCTCGAACAGTTGGGTATGGCGGCCTACATCGACACCTACCCTCACATGCTCTCCGGCGGGCAGCAGCAGCGCGTGGCGCTGGCCCGTGCTCTGGCACCTTCGCCACAGCTGATGCTGCTCGACGAGCCTTTCTCCAGTCTTGATGCACGCCTGCGCGACCGGATACGCGATGACACGCTGCACGTGCTCAAGAAGGTGGGCTCGGCGACTCTGCTGGTGACCCATGACCCGGAAGAGGCCATGTTCATGGCCGACAGAATCGCGCTGATGCGTGACGGTCGCATCGTGCAGATGGGAACGCCGCGGGAGCTCTATTGCGCCCCCTGCGATCCCTTCGTCGTGGCCTTCTTCGGCGAGGTCAACGAACTGCAGGGCAAGGTGCACGGCGGCAGGGTGATGACTCCGGTGGGGCCGGTTGAGGCCGGTTGGCTACCGGAAGGGAGCCAGGCACAGGTGATGATCCGCCCTGAGGCGCTGCGTATCACCGAGCACTTCGATCCGGCGCCGGAACACCGCTATAGCCATGTGGTCATGGCCAAGTTACTGGGACGCAGCAGCCTGCTGCATATTTGTGCCCACGGCGAGGACGGCAGCGAAGCCCACTTGCACGCCAGGGTTCCCGGTGTGTTCCTGCCCGCCGAAGGACAGCGGGTGGACATTCATCTCGACCTGTCCCAGGTTTTCGTCTTTCCCTCAGCGGTGGCCTGAGCCAGGGCGCGAGCGGCGCATGGCCATGCTCAACAGTACGACCGGGATGATCCCGACTACGACGATGGCCAGAGAGGCGGTCGAAGCTTCGGCCAGCCTCTCATCCGAGGCCAGGCTGTAGGCCCTCACCGCCAGGGTGTCGAAGTTGAAAGGGCGCAGGATGATGGTCGCCGGCAGCTCCTTCATGATATCCACGAACACCAGGATCCCCGCCGCGAACAAGCTGCCCCGCATGATCGGCGTGTGCACGCGCTTGAGCGTGCCCGCCGGCGTTTGCCCCAAGGTACGAGACGCGGCGTCCATGCTCGGGGTCACCTTGCCCAGGCTTGCCTCCACGGTATTGAAGGAAACTGCCAGGAAGCGCACCACGTAGGCATAGATCAGGATGAACGCCGTGCCGCTGAAGATCAGCCCGACGATCGTGCCATAGTGAGTGTGCAGCCACGTATTAACGGTATTGTCGAGCCAGGCGAAGGGGATCAGGATGCCGACGGCGATCACCGAACCCGGAATTGCATAGCCCATCGAAGCGATGCGTGTGGCGACGCGCGTCACCGGGCTGTCGTGCAGGCGTACGCCATAGCTGAGTACCACCGCCAGCCCCACTGCAATCAGCGAGGCGATTACGGCTAGCTTCAAGCTGTTCCAGGCGAAACCGAGAAAGCGGGTGCCGAACAGGGCGTCCCCGGTCGTGATGGCCATCTGTGTCAGCAGGCCGCTGGGGATAAGAAACCCGATCAATACCGGTAGAGCGCACGCCGTGAAAGCCGCTGCAGCCCGCCAGCCGCGCAGCCGGTACTCGGGCAGCTGCTGATAGCGGTTGGTGGTATGGAAATACTGGCGTTTGCCTCGCGACCAGCGCTCCAACATCACCAGCGCGATGACGAACAGCAACAGGCAGGCGGCGAGCTGGGCTGCAGCGACCTGCTCGCCAAGTCCGAACCAGGTGCGATAGATGCCCGTGGTAAAGGTATCCACGCCGAAGAACTGGACCGCCCCGAATTCGTTGAGGGTTTCCATCAGCACCAGCGAGACGCCGCCGACGATGGCCGGCCGCGCCAGCGGCACGGCAACGGTTGCAAACAGGTTCCACGGGCCGCGGCCCAGGGTGCGTCCGACGTCGAGCACGCATACCGACTGCTCGAGGAACGCTGCACGCGCCAGCAGGTAGACGTAGGGATACAGCACCAGCGTGATCAGCGTGGCGGCGCCGCCCAGCGAACGGATATTGGGAAAATAGTAATCGCCCCGGCCCCACTCGAAGATCTCACGAAGCCAGGTTTGCAGTGGGCCGGCATACTGCAGGAAGTCCGTGTAGGCGTAGGCGATCACGTAGGTAGGTACGGCCAGCGGCAGCAGCAGTGCCCACTCGAAGACCCGCCGCCCCGGGAAGCGGCACATCACCACCAGCCAAGCGGTACCGGTACCGATTAACATTGTGCCGATGCCTACCGTGACGGTGAGGTAGAGCGTATTGCCCATATAGCGCCCCAGTACCGTGCTGGCCAGATGCTGCCAGACCCCTTCCGTCGGCATCACGATATGAGCGAGCACCACGATGACGGGCAACGCGACGACCAGGGCGATGGCGAGGATAAGCAGCGTCCAGGGGCTCAGATAGCGAGATGCCGAGGCACGACCGGTAGTGGCGGAACGGAACAAACGGAACTCCTTGGCTGGCTGGCGCAACGGCACGGTAATGCGAGGCGGTAACGATTGGGAATGATACCAGTTGTCCCATGCAGCTGCAGCTGACCGACGTCAAGGAAGGCCCCCAATGAAAAGCGCCCCCCTCCACGCTGCGGGCGCCGCGAGCAGGCTGCTAAACGGTCTAATAACCGAGCATGAGTGACGGCAGGCCCGTCACCAGTACCGGGAAGAAGGCCATCAGCAGACAGGCCAGCACGATCAGCGCACAGAAGGGAATCACCGCCTTGTACAGATCGATGATTTCGACCCCTTTCGGCGCCACCCCCTTCAAGTAGAACAGTGCGTAGCCGAACGGCGGGGTGAGGAACGAGGTCTGCAGCACCACGGCCACCATCACCACGAACCACAGCACGTCGATGCCCATCTGGTTGACGATCGGCAGCATGATCGGAAAGCTCAGCAGCACGATGCCGGTCCAGTCGAGGAACATCCCCAACAGGAACACCAGGAACAGCATCAGGATCAGCGCGCCGGTGGTGCCGCCGGGCATTGCCAGCACCAGATCGCTGATCACGGTCATGCCGCCGCCACGGGAGAACACCCCGGTGAAGGCGGTCGCACCGACCAGTACCAGCATCACCATGGTGGTGGTCTTGCCGGCCTCGATCAGGGTGTGAAAGCAGGTCTTGAGCTTGCGATCGCCAAACACCATGAACAGCAGGAAGGCGATGCCCACGCCGATGGCCGACGCCTCGGTGGCCGTGGCCACGCCGGTGAACAGCGCCCCCAGCACGCCCATGATCAGCGCCATGGGCGGCAGCACATACTTGGCCAGCATGACCAGCAGCTGAGCGGTCGAGGTTTCGGCGCGCTCCTCGGTGGGCACCGGCGGACCGTAGGACGGCTTGAGGTAGCAGATCACCAGCACGTAGAGCGCGTACATCGCCCCCAACATCAGCCCCGGGACCAGGGCACCGGCGAACAGCGCCCCCACCGATACCGGCGAGTAGCTCGCCATCAGAATTAGCATGATGCTGGGGGGGATCAGGATGCCCAGGCAGCCGCTGGCCATGATCACCCCGGTGCTGAGCTCCTTGTTGTAGCCGTGCTTGAGCATCGGTACCAGCGCGATCATGCCCATTACCGCGATGGACGCCCCGACGATACCGGTGGTGGCGGCCAGCATCACCGAGACGATGACCACGGTCAGCGCCAGGCCGCCGCGCAGGTTGGCCAGCAGCAGGCGCATCACCGCGAACATCTTCTCCGTCACGCCCGAGTCGTTGAGAAAGCGTGCCATCAGCACGAACAGGGGAATGGCCACCAGGACATAGTTGTCCATGGCGTTGCCGAAGATATTGTTGATGATGGTGCCGAGCACACGCTCGCCGGGCCCCAGATAGGCGCCGATGACGGCCACGCCGCCCAGCACGAAGGCCAGCGGGTGGCCCATGAACAGGCCGATCAGCAGCCCGCCGAACATCACCAGAGTGAGCAGTTCGGGACTCAGGTTCATGCGGTTTCCTCCCGCAACTGCTGGATGGCGCGAATCACGATGGCGATGGCCTGCAACAGGATCAGCACGGCGGCCACCACGATCACGCCCTTGACCGGGTAGATCGGGATCGACACCACACCGTAGGTGGTCTCACCGCGGCTGTAGGAGCGCATGAAGAAACTCCAGCCCAGCGTGACCAGCATCCAGATGAAGGGCACGAAGAAGATCAAGTAGCCGAGGATTTCGAGGGCCGCCTGCTTCTTGCGTGACAGCAGGCGCTTGAGCACGTCGACCTCGACATGGGCATGATGGCGCAGGCCGTAGGCGGCCATCAGCATGAAGTGAGCGCCGAACAGCATCTTGGTGATGTCGAAGGCCCAGTCGCTGGGACGCCCGGTGAACAGGCGCAGGGCGATATCGTAGAGCACCACCAGGGTGATGACGGCGATCAGCGGTGCGATGATCCGCCCAAGCAGTTCGTTGAGCGTGTCGATCGCCTTGGCAATCGCATTCATGGATCAAGTCTCCGACGTCGAAACGGATGCCGCCCCGGGCGGAGCCGGGGCGGCGGGGATGAGCCTTACAGGCAGGCTTCGATCTCTTCCAGAGACGGCAGGTTGTCCATGGTGCGGCTCATGTTGAACGGCGCGGAGATGTCGCGCCAGGTGGCGTAGTGCTCCAGGTAGCTGATCATGGAGTGGTAGACCTTGGCGTGGTCCGGGTGCTCGCAGGCGCCGCGCAGGATCACGTCGTTGGTGATCCCCTGAATGCGGTCGAGATCCTCGTCCGAGAGCTGGTTGATGGTCACGCCCGCATCGATGAACTGCTCGGTGCCCTCGGTGGAGCCGCGCTCGGACCAGGCGATGGACCAGGCCATGGTGGCATCGGCGGCGATCTTGAGCTTCTCCTGGGTCTCCTCGGAGAGGGCGTCCCAGGCATCGCGGTTGATCATCACACCGAACACGCTGGCCGACTGGTGCCAGCCGGGTACTGACCAGTACTCGACCACCTCGGCGAAGCCGGCGTTGTAGTCCACGCCCGGGGTGGAGAATTCGGCGGCATCGACTACGCCGCGCTCCACCGCCTGGTAGATCTCGCCGCCGGCCAGGGTGACCTGTGAGCCGCCGAGCTGTTCGAGCACGCGGCCCTGGTCACGTCCGGCGAGACGCAGGCGCTTGCCGTCCAGGTCGGCCAGGCTCTCGATGGGGGTGCGCCCCATGAAGCCGGACTCGTTGTTGGTGATGCCGTAGGGCAGATAGACCATGTCGTACTGGCCGTAGATCTCCTGATAGAGGTCCCAGCCGCCCCACTGCTGAATCCAGTTCAGGTAGTCGACGCCGTTGAACAGCATAGTGGTGGTAGCCAGCGGCGAGAACGCCGGATTGCGGCCTGCCCAGTAGCCGGGCCAGTCGCCGGCGGCCTCGATGCTGCCGGTCTCGGTGGCATCGAACACCTCGGTGCCGGGCATCAGGGTACCGCCGGCGCGGAATTCGATCTGCAGCTCGTCGCCGGCGATCTTGTTGACCAGTTCCACCCAATGACGGTCGATCTGAATCAGGTCGATGCTGTCCGGCCAAGTGGAGGTCATGGTCCACTGCTCTTGAGCCTGGGCGCTGGAAGCGAAGGTGGCCAGGGCGATACCAGCCGCCAGTCCGGAGAGGGCGAATTTCGTCTTCATCTTCATGTTGTGCTCCCTTTAGGGTCTTGTTGTGTTGCCGCAATGAGAAGAAATTCTGCCAGGCGGCGTACCGGATCCGGCTTTGACAGGCTGAATGATCGGTCAAGCCGCCAGCAAACATCGACACGCTAGCATGTTGGGATGACTGGAATCGATAGCTTGCTCGGCAGGGTACTGGGCAGTGTGGGGATAGGGGCATGCAAAAAGGCACGTTTAATTAAGCAGCAGACGAAGTAGAGCTATCTGTATTACAAGGCAAAATGGGACGCTCCTACCTGACTGGCACGAGGCGAAGCGTGAGTGGTGGGAAGACTAAAGTCTAAGCAAAGCGTTGGGTGGGCGTGATGAAGGTCGGGTCGTCTCGGGCGCATCTTGCTGCTGCATCAGACCCCGCCGTAGACTCGGCAAGGCAGCGAGGTGGCCAGCGGCTTAGTGAAAATACCAGCAACAGCTCCAGAACTGCATTGCCACGAATGGTGCCAGCCCTTTGTAAATATTCATCGTACTGAGGCTATTTCCAGCGTCGAGAAGTGCGCCCAATTGTTAATAGGAAAGGCCCATGTCGAGCGACAGGCAAGGTGCGGATGAAGCGCCAGAAACACAAGAAGTACGGCGTTTAATAAATTGGTCAGACCAAATGGGGGCGAGAGGGTGGCGAGGCCTGGTATTGCTCGCTGCAACGGCCGAGGCGGCCCGGCGGCAGGCGCTGGCAGTGTGGCATGCGCGCTCCTGGCGTTCATCCTGCTGGGTGTCCCCGCACCCGTTCCCAGGCGTGCCAGGCCACGCCTGGATACCCCCCGGCAAAGCGCGATTGAGCCTGGGAGGAGAGCATGACTTGATCGTCTTCGATGCCGCCTGCACCGAGACGGCTTTAGATCCCGATGCCTTCGGTGCCCTGTCGGGAACGCTGCGTGCAGGCGGCCTGCTGTTGCTTCTGCTGCCCCACGGCGAGTCGAGTGTTGTAGCCGCCCCGAGCCCTTATCTGGGGCGCCTGTCGAGACGCCTCGCCCAGGCGGAAGGGGCGGGGTGCTGGCTCCCCGGAGAGCGGCTCAGGCTGCCCGAGCCTGGCCCTGGCCAGCCCCGTTCCAGCAATGACTGCAGCGACCCCGACTGCCTGACGGACGACCAGCTTCAGGCGGTGAAGCGCCTGGTCGGCCTAAAACGGCGCCGTCCGCTGGTGCTGACCGCCGATCGCGGACGCGGCAAGACCGCGGCGCTGGGAATTGCCTGTGCACGACTGCTGGCGTCGCGGCAGGTCACGATCTGGGTCACGGCACCGCGGCCAGAGGCCGTGGCAGCGCTATTCGAACGGCTTGAGGCGCTGCGGCCGCAGGGGGGCCGACAAGGGAATGTCTTTACCGATGGGCAGGGCGGACGCGTCGAGTTCGTTGCCCCCGATGAGTTGAGCGCCAGGGTCGAGCGAGGCGAGGCTGGCGGCCAAGGCAGCTGGCTGCTGGTCGACGAGGCCGCAGCCATTCCCGCTGCTCTGCTGGGTCAATGGCTTGCGGCGTTCACCAGAATCGCCTTTGCCACCACCGTGCATGGGTACGAGGGTTCTGGCCGCGGCTTTGCCCTGCGCTTCCGCCAGCGGCTCGACCGGCAGGCCCCCGACTGGCGAGCTTTCCATCTCGAGGCGCCGGTTCGCTGGGCCGCAGGCGATCCGCTCGAGCGGCTGGTCGGCGACCTGCTGCTGCTCGATGCCGAACCTCCCGCGGCGTCTTGCGCGCCGTTACACGAGATTGACTGGCGGGGGTCGGTCCTGGCGACCGACGAGCCCGCCCTGCGCGATATCTTCGGTCTGCTGGTGCAAGCCCACTATCGCACCACGCCGAGCGACCTGCAGCGCCTGCTCGACGAGCCGGAGCTCCACATCAGGACCCTGCAGGATGGCGCGCGTCCCCTGGCGGTAGCGGTGTGTGCCGATGAAGGGGGCTTCGAGCCTGAGCTTGCCGAGCGGGTGGCACGAGGTGAGCGGCGCCTGCCTGGCCATCTGCTGGCCCAGTCGCTCGCCGCCCATGCGGGTTCGAGAGCGGCGCTGATGGCGCGTCTGCGGCGGGTGCAGCGCATTGCGGTACATCCTCAGCGACGGCGTGAGGGTTTGGGCAGGCGGTTGCTGGAGAGCGAACGTGACGCCGCGCGTGAGGCCGGTGTCGATCTGCTCGGCGCCAGCTTTGGCGCCGAGCGGGGCCTGCTGACATTCTGGCAAACTCTGGGCTTCCGCCCGGTGCGGCTGGGGCTGTCGCGGGAAACCTCGACGGGAGAGCATGCCGTCATGGTGGTTGCGCCACTTTCCCCCAAGGGGGCGGTCCTGGCCGAGGAGTTGGCGCAGCGCTTCCAGAGCCTGTTGCCGGCCCTGCTGGCCTTTGAACTGGCCAGTCTCGATCCCGATGTGGCCTTGGCGCTGCTGGCCGAAGGACCGAGCCCTGCACTGGCGGCGGAGGAGCGTGCAGACCTCATCGATGTCGCCCATGGTCACCGCGAGCCGGCGCTTGCACGTCCGGCTCTGCAGGCCTTGGTCAGGCGCGCCGCCGTGGCCGGGCTGACTGAATCCGAGCTTGCGTGGCTGGCCGCCTGGGCGTTCCAGGGGCGCGATAGCGTCTGGCTGGCAAGCCGCGCCGGGATCGAAGGGCGCCGGCAGGTCATGGCACGCCTTCGCGACGTCGTGGCCCGGCTGCTTGCCGATGAGTCGTCTTGGCGTTGAATGGGCTTTTCCCGGCGTTACCGGCCCGGTAAGGTAGGTCGGTTACCATCATGCAGACCCAACATGAACGAACATCTCGAGAAACTCTCGCCGCAGCCGCTATGGCGCCACTTTCGTACCCTCTGCAACACGCCGAGGCCTTCCGGCCATGAGGCCGAGCTGGTCGCCATCCTGGAAGCCTGGGCTGAGCGAAAGGGGCTGGCGCACGATCGCGACGATTACGGCAATCTGCACTTGAGCAAGCCCGCCACGCCGGGTCATGAGGACGCTCCGGGAGTCATCCTGCAAGGCCATCTGGACATGGTGGCCCAAGCCAACGCCGACCACCCTCACGACTTCACCCGCGACCCGCTCGACACTTATGTCGACGACGGCTGGCTGCGTGCTCGGCATACCACGCTGGGTGCCGACAACGGCCTTGGCGTGGCGGCGGCATTGGCGGTCCTCGAGGATGACAGCCTGGAGCACGGCCCACTGGAAGCGCTTTTCACCCTCGAGGAGGAGAGTTCCATGGGTGGGGCGCTGCAGCTGGCGGAGAACTGGCTGCAAGGCAGCGTGCTGCTGAATCTCGACTCGGAAGACCGCGGTGAAGTTTTCATCGGCTGTGCCGGAGGTGCGGACATCGTAGTCGAAGCTCAGCTGCCTACCGCTGAGCTGGGGGCCGATGAAGTGGCGCTGCAGATATCCTTGACCGGTTTGATGGGCGGGCACTCCGGAATCGATATACACCGTGGCAGAGGTAACGCCAACCGGCTGCTAGTGCGCGTGCTCAGGACGTTGGACGCCTTCGATATCCGCCTGGTCAGCTATCGTGGCGGCACGCTGCGCAATGCCATTCCGCGCGAAGCCTTCGCTATCGTCGTGCTACGTGCGGATGAAGTAGCCGCGGCTGAGAGTCGCGTTCTGGCACTTGAGCAGGAGCTGCGTGCCGAACTGCAGGGCGCCGACGAGGGGCTGACCCTTGCCGTGTCGCGCCCGGTGGAAAAGCCCGCTCAGGCGCTCAATGCCCACGCCAGCAGCATGCTGCTGGCGGCGCTCAACGCGGCGCCGTACGGTGTGGAGCGCATGAGCAGTACGGTGAGTGGCGTGGTCGAAACATCGAACAATCTGGGGGTGGTGAGCCTCGAAGAGGGACGCTTCCACCTTTGTGCCCTGGCGCGTTCGCTGCGTGACAGTGCAGTGAACGATCTGGCCGATCGCTTTCGTGGCCTGTTCGACCTGATCGGCGCGCGTACCCGGGTCGAGAATGCGTACCCGGGCTGGACCCCTGTGCCTGACAGCGCCCTGCTGGCGCGCTTCCGCCGCCTGCACCGGCAGCATGTGGGCAGTGACCCGGCGGTCAAGGTGATACATGCAGGGCTCGAGTGCGGCATCCTGGGCGGCAAGTACCCAGGCCTGGAGATGATCTCCTTCGGCCCGTCGATACGCGGCGCACACTCCCCCGACGAGCGGGTCGAGCTGAGCTCGGTCGAGGAGTTCTGGCTGTTACTGCGGAAGCTGATCGAAGACCTGGCCGGTGACACGCCGGTCCGAGGCGCCTGATGCTTGACCGCCGTCCGCTCGGCGGGCGGCGGCTGTCATGCCGTAGCGTCATTCAGGCATGCTGACGACTATGCTTCCCCTCGGCGATCTCTTCGATGAGCTTGCTACAGAAAGCATCGAGATCGTCGGGCTTGCGGCTGGTGACCAGGCCACTATCGACCACCACCTCCTGATCCACCCATTCGGCCCCGGCATTGCGCAGGTCCTGTTCGATAGAGGGATAGGAAGTCATGCGACGACCTTTGGCCACGCCTGCGTTGATCAAGACCCAGGGGCCGTGGCAGATGGCGCCGACCGGCTTGTGGTCTTCGAAAAAGCGCCGTGTGAACTTCAGCGCCTGCTGGTTCTGACGCAGCGCGTCGGGATTGAACAGACCGCCGGGGAGTTCCAGGGCATCGTAGTCGTCGGCATCGACCTGACCCAATTGGCGGTCGACGTCATAGGAAGGGCCCCAGTCGGATCCGGCCCAGGCGCGAATGGATTCCTTGTCTGGTGCGATCACGTGCACCGTGGCGCCTTCACGTTCGAGGGCAGCCTTGGGCTCGGTGAGCTCCGACTCTTCGAAGCCGTCGGTGGCCAGGATGGCCACAGTCTTGCCTTTAAGCTTCTCGCTCATGTGCTACCTCCTTGTAAGCAATGGCTGCCGGCTTGGCCGGCGATTGCTTTCGAATGCTTTTACAGCGTCGTGCTGAATGACGCCGACGACAAGGGGGCTAATGTTGCGAATCGTCAGGGAAAATAGCCAGAAGTGGCAAAATGTGACCTGTCGCCGAACGTCTACCGGCGACAGGCCGCTCATGCAACCGTATAGGCTATTCAACCCAGATAGGCATTGAGCATCCAGACCGTTTTCTCCTGCTCGCGAATATAGTCGCCCGCCTGGGCTGCGGTGCCTTCGTCGTCGGCATCCGAGGCGAGAGCCAGCACTTCGCGCTGCAGCTCGATCAGGGTCTGATAACCCTTCAGCACGCCACGTACGCAGGCCTTGCCGTCATGCACGTCCTTGTCCTCGCGGATCTGCGCCATCGAGACATAGTCGCTATAGGCATGAACCGGCGTGTGCCCCAGGGTCAGGATGCGCTCGGCCACTTCATCGACCTTTGTCAGCAGGTCGGTATAGAGCTCCTCGAACTTGGTGTGCAGTTCGAAGAACTGCGGTCCCTTCACGTTCCAGTGATAGCCACGAACGTTCATGTAGAAGATTTGGTAGTTAGCCAGTAGAGCATTGAGTTTCTCGGCGAGCTGGCTGGCGCTGCTCTCGTTCAGGCCAATGGCATTGGTGTCGCTCATGCGCGTACTCCTCTTTTTCGCGTGCAGTGAATTCTATGGCGAGTCTACGTGTTGTTATGGTGGCGCTTAACCAATATCTCAACATCGGCATGATAGTGAGCCTGCATGGCACCGAGTCCCGGCGGAGCCCGAGAGCAATTCGGAAGCCCAGCGACAACGGTTCGGGAACCCGAGCGAAATCCAGGACTCTCAAGTCGGTAGCAGTGCTCTTGCAAGGTGGGCCAGGCTGCGTAGACTGCGGCCAATGACGAACAGGAGAAACCCATGCGCCTGTGGTGGATGATACCGGGCCTGGCCTTGCTGGCGGGCTGCCAGACGACGCCTACGGCACTGCCCGTTGCGGAGCCGGGGCCGGCAGCGGAATGTCGCTGGGAAGCTGAGGGAGTGGCGCCACGCGAATGGGTTCGTCGAGCGCTCGACACGCTGGAAGCGGACGGCTTCGTCATACGCGATACAGAACCGGCACTGGGGCTGGTCAGCGCCGAGCGTACCCGGACCATTCCGGGCTACGGTGACCGTCACGACAGCTGGGAGCGCACCGGTTTCTTTGGTGGCCTGGGCATCGGCGGCGGGCGTGGGCTTTCCACCGGCGTGATGATCGGCTTCGGCGGGGCCGCCGGCAGCATCTCCCAGGACGCTACCCAGTTGGAGCGGGTTTCGCTGGCCGCCGACCCGGGTGGGGTAAGGGTCAGTCGCGACATCCAGGTCATCGACTGGCGTGGCGAACTGCGCGAGACGCGCAGCGGCAGCGATACCGCTTTCTGCAGTTCGTTGCGCCAGGCCATGCTGGCTACCCAGGTTCGGGAGGAGCCTTGATGCGCCGCCTTGTCATGCTGATGCTGGTGGCCCTGCTATCGGGCTGCGCCGCAACCTCACCGACGGCGGAGCCGCGCGAGCTGGCGCTCGCCGCACCGCCCGACGAGACGCTGCAAGAGGTCGTCGGGCTACTGTTGGAGCAAGGCTACGTAATACTTCGCGCCGATGTCGAGCAGGGGCGTGTGGAAGCCGCCTTGGCGCGCTGGCCCGGCTATCGGGTCGACGCTGTGGTGACCCCCGAAGGCCAGGGCGCGCGAACCTCGCTGACGGCCACTCGGGGCGGGCGGCCTTTGCCCCCTCATCTGCTCGACCCACTCCTGGCTGAGCTCCAGCGTCGGCTGGGTTTGGCACCCTGAACACAAGGCTTTCATGAGAGATTCGCTGCGACATGACTCGCTTGCTTGACCTATGTATCACTGCCGTGGCGAGAAGCGCCCGGCTGCCAGTGCTGGTGTTGCTCCTCTTTCTGCCGGTCATGGCCACGGCTCATCCGCACGGTTGGATCGACATTCGCGTCCGTTTACTGGTCGACGATGAGGGGCGTCTGGAAGCGCTGCATCAGGCCTGGCGGATGGATCCCTTTTATAGCCTGGTACTGCTCGAGGAGCTGAGCCGCACCGAAGGCGGGCTGGAGGCGGGTCTCGACCGGCTGGGTGGCGAAATACGTGGCAACCTCGCCCCGTTCGATTTCTTCACCGAGATTCGCTTGGGCGACGAGCGGCTCGAGCTTGGTGAAGTGAACGAATACACCGTGATGGAACGTGGCGGGCGAGTGGAGTTCATCTTTCTGCTGCCGCTGGCGTCGACCCGTGCGCTGAGTGAAGAAACACTGCAATACAAGGTGTTCGATCCCACCTACTACCTGGAGGTCGTACACGAGGCGGAGGGTGAAACGCCGCTGGACGATGCGCTGCTGGTCGGCGGTGAGTTGGCTTGCACTACGCAGATCGTTCCCGCCAATCCGGACCCCGAGCTGGTGATGCAGGCTGCTCTGCTCGATGTCACCGATGAGGCGGAGCCTGGTTTGGGGCGTCATTTCGCCGAGACTGGGGTAGTGGTATGCGAGTGATGGCGAGAACCAAACCCCGTGCCTGGCTGCTGGGGCTTTGCATGCTCTGCGTCGCGATGCTGGTGCTGCTGTTCTTCACCCAGGGTGGCCTGCAGTCGCTGAGCCTGCAGCTGGTGGCCTGGCAGCGCGATTTCCATCGCGCCCTGACCATGGCAATCACCAACTTTTCCGGCACGCCTTCCGCGGGTGCCTGGGCGGTATTGCTGGGCATCAGCTTCGGCTATGGCGTCTTCCATGCTGCCGGCCCAGGGCATGGCAAGGCGGTCCTGACGACCTACCTGCTGTCTCAGGGCGGCGCCATGCGCCGGGCACTCGCGCTCTCCTTTGCCGCCTCGCTGCTGCAAGGGTTGGTAGCCATCGGCCTGGTGGTGGTGCTGGTACATGGTCTGGGCTGGGTCACGCGCCAGGCCATGGGGAGTGTGGTATGGGTCGAACAGGCCAGCTTTCTGATGGTGGCACTGCTCGGCGCCTGGCTGTGCCTGCGGGCCATACGTCAGCTACGGCGCCCGGCGGTTCCTGTCCGCGAGGCCCATGAAGAGCACATTCACCACGGCCACGACCACAGCCATGATCACTGCTGTGGCGGGCATCACCACGTCGACCCGCAGCAGGCCACCGATTGGCGTACCGCACTGGCCACCGTGGTCGCTATCGGTATCCGGCCCTGCAGCGGTGGGGTATTGCTGCTGGGGGCAGCGTCACTGCTGGGTCAGTTCGCGGTCGGCGTGGCGGCGGTGATGGTGATGGCACTGGGTACGGCGCTTACCGTCTCGGGCCTGGCGGTGGCCAGCGTGGTTGCACGTGGTTGGGCCGAGAAGCAGCTCGTGCGGCAAAACAGCCTGCAGCGGGCGGGTCGCTTTCTCAGCTGGGCCGCCCTGGGTGGCGGCCTGGCCATCATGACGCTGGGGGTTTCGCTTGCCGTTACCGGAGTGAGCCAGCCCCCATCGGCGCCCATGCTCGGTGAGCCGCCCGCTCGCAGCAGCCCCGTACCCGGCACGCACCCCTTCGGTGGCTGAATCGCGCTGGGCTCAGAGCTTCAGCTCAAGCCCGTCCAACTGCGCCAGCAAATGGTCGCGCATATTGGCCAACGCATCGAGGTCGTAGGGTTGTGGCTCGCCCTGTCCCCATACCGGCCCTGGCCAGGCGGCATCCCCGCTTAGGCGGGCAACGACGTGAACATGCAGCTGGCTGACCACGTTGCCCAGGTTGGCCACGTTGATCTTGTCGGCTCGGGTGAGCGTCTTGAGCATGCGGCCAAGCTCACTGGCTTCATGCCAGAGCTGCCGCTGATCCGCTACGTCCAGGTCGAACACTTCGCTTGCTCCCTCACGCCGCGGTATCAGGATCAGCCAGGGAAAGCGGCTGTCGTCCATCAGCCGCAGTTGACTCAGCGGCAGCTCCGTTACGGGATAGCTGTCCCTCGCCAGGCGTTCGTCCAGCGTTACCGTCGACATGTTTCGTTCCCTCGCCAAGACTTCGATGACGTTTACATCATGCCATGGGCAGACGACAAACGCCTCGCCAGGAGGCGCTTCGCTTGATAAGGGGCTAATATCGATTACGTCAGTCCTGACGAACGGGAGTAAGAAACATGAAACGTACGGTAGCTACCCTGCTGGCACTACTGCTTGGCCTTTCTCTCCTTAGCGGCTGCAATACCATGCGGGGCATGGGTGAAGATATCGAACAAGGCGGCGAGGCGATTCAGCGCCAGTCCACTTAGTAATTAGGCAAAAGGAGGCAGGACTGTTAGGCTGAGAGAGGCCATTGCTTCACGGAAAGGAATGGAATTCCCGGAACGTAAATCAAAGGAGATGCGACCATGAAGAAAGCCATAGCCCTTAGCTTTGCCCTGCTGATGACCGCTGGCGCCCTGGCGGGCTGCAACACCATGGAAGGCGCCGGTCAGGACGTCGAGCGTGGTGGAGAGCGCGTACAGGAAGCCGCTCAGTAACAACGCACGGTCCGGCTTGGCAGCATGCGGGTGACCTGGCAGTCTCCCCGTATGCTGCCTGATGCGGCAAAATGCTCTCTTTCCCCTTTAGCGAGAATGATCCATGGTTAGCCCGCTGCGGTTTTGCCTGGCCTCTTTCAGTATGCTGGTATTGGCAGGATGTAGCCCCATGCCACAGTCCAATGCTCCTTACGACCCCGCTCCCAAGCCGCCTCAAGTCGGTGAGAGCGAAGACGCCTGTGGCGCTCAACACGTTCAGGATCGGGTCGGTCGTCACTACGACGAGGCGCTGGGCGAAGCGATACACCGCGATAGCGGCGCCGCCGCGCTACGCGTTATCCGCCCGGGCCATGCCTATACCATGGAATACCGGGGCGACCGCATAAACGTCCATATCGACGACAGCGACACCATTACCGATATCGGCTGTGGCTGATTGCTCGCTGTATCTAAGCGACTCACAATTGATCGCCGTGCTCTTTCTGGGCGCGGCGTTCTGCTTCTTCCGCTTGCTTGCGCAGGGTCTTGCGTAGCGCGGCCTTGTCGAAGCGCAGCTTCTGCAATGGCGTTTCGAGCTTGAGCGGAGGTACCGGCGCCGGGTGGCCGTTGGCATCGACGGCTACCATGGTCAGGTAGCAGCTGTTGGTGTGGCGTATCACCTTGTCGCGTATGTTCTCTGCTACCACCTTGATGCCGATCTCCATCGACGAGCGGCCCACGTGATTGACGCAGGCCAGGAAGGTCACCAGCTCGCCCACATGGATCGGTTGCTTGAACAGCACCTGATCGACCGAGAGAGTTACCACATAGTGGCCGGAGTAGCGGCTGGCGCAGGCGTAGGCTACCTCGTCGAGCTTTTTGAGGATGGCGCCGCCATGAACCTTGCCGCTGAAATTGGCCATGTCGGGTGTCATCAGCACGGTCATGCTCAGCTCGTGCTGACCGGGAAAATCGAGGGGCAGGCTATCGGCACCGGCCATGTGCGTTACCTCTCTCGGTTGTATCGTCAGTCAGGCCCTGCAACGCATCGGGAGGCGCGTTGCAGGGCGTGGCGGGTCAGAACCAGGTCAATCCCACCGAAATGATCACGCCGGTGATTATCAGCTGAATCAGGCAGAAACCCATGATGTCCTTGGCCTTCAGCCCGGCGATGGCAAGTACCGGCAGGGCCCAGAACGGCTGCAACAGGTTGGTCCATGCATCGCCCCAAGCCACGGCCATGGCCACACGAGCCACGTCGACCCCCAGCGCTTCCGCCGCCGGCAGCATGACCGGTGCCTGCACCGCCCATTGGCCGCCGCCGGAGGGCACGAACAAGTTGACGATGCCGGCGCTGATGAAGGACCAGAACGGCAGTGAAGTTTCGGTGGCGAATGAGACCAACCCTTCCGACATCGACTCCGCCAAGCCCGACTGGACCATGATCGCCATGATGCCGGCGTAGAAGGGGAACTGGATGACGATGCCTGCGCCGCCCTTGATCGCCTCGTTGAGGCTTTCCAGCAGGCTGCGGGGGGTGCGATGCAGCACGATGGCTAGGAACAGGAACATGAAGTTGACGATGTTCAGGTTCAAGCCGCCGTCGCGCAGGAAGAAATGGTCGAGCAGGAAGATCACCCCGGGGATGCCGACCAGCCAGGCCAGCGTCACGCTGTTCTCGAGTCGTTCGGCAGGACGATTGATGCGCACTCGGCTGGCGGGGGCGTCGTCGAGCAGTTTGGGATCGACGTAGACGCTCTCCTTCTCGTCGGGCAGCATCGCACGGTTGACCAGCGGAATGGCGATAAACAGGCATACCACGATCGCCAGGTTGAAGAAGGCGAAGATGGTGGAGCCGGTGCCAATCACGCCGATCTGCTCGGCGGTGAAGTGGCCATCGGTGGCAATGGTCAGCGGGATGGAGCCGGCCAGACCGCCGTGCCACACCACGAATCCGGAGTAGGCACTGGCCACCAGCAGGCGGTAGTCGACTCGCACCAGGCGCGCCAGCTCCTTGGCGAACAGCGCTCCCACCACCAGACCGAACCCCCAGTTGATCCAACTGGCCGTCAGTGAAACGAACGTCACCAGCAAAATGGCATGGCCCGCATGCTGAGCCAGACCGGCCAGGCGCTGCAGCAGACGCTTGACCGGCGGGGAGCTGGCAAGCATGAAGCCGGTTACCAGCACCAGCAGCATCTGCATGGAGAAGGTCAGCAGGTTCCAGAAGCCATCACCCCAGAAGCGCATCACGGCGAGTGGCGTCTGGCGTTCCACGGCAATGGCAGCGGCAGCTGCGATGACCGTCAGCAGCAGTACGAAGATGAAAGGGTCAGGGAGATAGCGGTCGACCAGCCTGACGGCGGGCCTGGAAAGGAATTTGAGCATGGCAGCGTTCGCTTCTTCTGATTGTCTGATGTGCGTGAGAGCAAAATAGCGCATAGTCATCAGCTTGCCCTAATAATATGACAAGCCGTTGGCTCAATGGCAGCGGTCGGCTACCTCCGCCGAGTTGCCATCATCGGCCTCATGGTGCCATCGAGTGCGCCGAAGCTGCCAATAGTAGCCGACCAAGACGGCCGATCGCACCATGGAGAAAGCGAGAAACGCCAGCCACAGGGCATGGTTTTCATACTCGGGCGGGACGAGTATTCGGGCTATCCACCAGATCGGCAGGTAGGCTGCCAGGGCGATGAAAATGCTGTTGCGCATCTCCCGTATCGCCGTGGCGCCGATGAACACGCCGTCGAACAGGTAGCTCCAGACCGCGATCAATGGCATGACGACCATCCAGGGCAGATAATCCCCGGCCGCTGCCCGCACCTCGGGCAGGCTCGTCAGCATGGCAATCAGATAGTGCCCGCCCAGGGCAAAGGCGATTGCGGCAGTGCCGGCCGTGATCAGCGAGAACCAGGCGGCGGCGCGCACGGCCTGGCCGAACTCATCCCAGCGGCGACGGCCCACGGCGCGCCCGGCAATGGCCTCGGCGGCATGGGCGAAGCCATCCAGTGCGTAGCTGGTGAGCATGATGAACTGCAGCAGTACGGCATTGGCGGCCAGCACGGTATCGCCCTGTACGGCCCCGCGCGACGTGAAGAATGCCATGGCGAACAGCAGCCCCAGGGTGCGAACGAAAAGGTTGGCGTTCACCTGAAACAGCTCCGCATAGGCGCTCAGATGAAATAGCCGTTCGCGCAGAAAGCGGCCCTGCAGCAGCTTCAGCTGGCGGAGAACCAGCCACGTACCGAAGGCAAGGGCGGTGTAGTCGGCAATCACCGTGGCCCAGGCCACGCCGTCGCTGGTCATGCCCAAGCCGACCACGAATAGCAGGTCCAGCGCGATATTGACGCTATTGGTCAGTACCAGGATGGCCAGTGTCACCCGTGAGTTCTGCTGGCCCAGGAACCAGCCCAGGATGGCGTAGTTGGCCAGCACCGCCGGGGCCGAGAGAATGCGTATCTGGGCGTATTCGGCGGCGATGGCGGTGGCGACTTCGCTGCCGTCCAGCAGCCACAGGCCAAGGCCGATCAGCGGCTGTGAGAACAGGATCAGGAGCGTGCCGATTCCCACGGCCAGCAGCAGCGACTGGCCCAGCAGATTGCGCACCTCGCTGTCGCTCTCGCGCCCCACTGCTTGAGAGGTCAAGCCGGTGGTACCCATGCGCAGGAAGCCGAATCCCCAGTAGAGGAAGCTGAACAGGGTGGCGCCCAGTGTCACGCCGGCCAAGTAGCGTGAATCCGGCAGGTGGCCGACCACGGCGGTGTCCACCAGCCCCAGCAGCGGCACGGTGATATTGGAGAGGATGATGGGCCAGGCCAGCGTCCAGATGCGCCGTCGGGCAGCCGCGGGTGTCTCGCTCCGCAGAGTCGCCACCTGGGTCAGGCGGCGGTGATCAGCTGATACTTGGTCATCAGCTCGTCGCGGGTCTCGCGGCGCTCGGGGTCGAGCGGAATGCAGTCGACCGGGCACACCTGCTGACACTGCGGCTCGTCATAGTGGCCGACGCACTCGGTGCACAGGTTCGGATCGATGACATAGATCTCCTCACCCGCCGAGATGGCGTCGTTGGGGCATTCGGGTTCGCAGACGTCGCAGTTGATGCACTCGTCGGTGATCATCAGAGCCATGGGTTACCTCGCGATCGAGCGGGCCGCGTCCGGCCTCGCCCATATAGCGGCTCGGGAAAGCCGAGTAATTCGGTCAGGTATTATAATGCTTGCGCAGCGCCTCGGCGACCCCGGGATGCACCAAGCGGGATACGTCGCCGCCGAGCTTGGCGATTTCGCGCACGATGGTGGAAGAGATGTAGGAATTCTCCACCGCGGGCGTCAGGAATACGCTCTCCAACTGCGGCGCCTGGGCGCGGTACATATTGGCGAGCTGCAGCTCGTACTCGAAATCGGAGACCGCCCGCAGCCCGCGCAGGATGATGTGGGCCTGCTGCTCGGCCATCATGTCGGTGAGCAGGCCCGAGAAGCCGATCACCACCACGTTGTCGAGCCCGGACGAGACGTCTTGTGCCAGGGCGATACGTGTATCGAGATCGAGTGCCGGCTTCTTACCGGGGCTGGCCGAGATGGCCACCACCACCTTGTCGAACAGCCGGGAGGCGCGCTCGATGAGATCGTAATGCCCATGGGTGATGGGGTCGAAGGTGCCGGGATAGACCGCGATTTTCATGGCGCTCCGCTCACTTGCACAGCTCAAGGGGGCTCAGGTTAACCGTCTGCGACCGGGCCGACAACGTCGAAACGATCGCAGCGGTCAGTCTTCCAGGGTGCCGAAGGGGTTGTCGACGACGAGCGATACCGGTCGGGTATAGCCGGGTATGCGGATCTGGCTGGCGCTGATCTCTAGCTCAGGCCCTTCCAGTACGCCCTCACCGAAGCGGTAACGCACTTCGAATTGGCCACGGTCTGCCCCGGCCAGATACGCCTGGCTGGCCTGGCGAACCGCTTCACGGCGCTGACGCCACTCTGACACGGCTGCAGCGCCATGGCGTTGCGTCAATAGCCGTTCGGTCACGGTGGGGGAGAGCACGACGCCGGTGGCATTATTACCGCCGAAGCCTTTGGCATTGATGAAGGCGGCATCGGCGGTGAATTCCTGGGGAACGCGAGAAAAGCGCAGGCGTTCGGCGTGGACGTCGTTGGCCACCGCGTCAAGCGTGGGAATACCCGGCAGCAGGCCGTAGGCGAAACTGCCCAGGGCGCTGGTCAGCTGGTCGCCGGCGGCGCTGCCCTGTGAGTGGCCGACGAACGCCTTTACCGCCACCACCGGCCAGCTTTCGATACCGTTGGCCTGGGCGACCAGGTCGAAGACATGGGATTCCGTCACCCGGTTCTTTGGGGTGCTCGTGCCGTGGGCATGCAGGAAGGTGCGCTCGCGCAAGGCCTTTTCACCCAGCATGTCGCGCACCAAGGCAGCCGCCTTGCCCAGGGTGATGTAGTTGCCTATACCGGGGGCGGAAATGGAACGCTTCCAGCCATCCGCATTGACGTAGACCCCCGGCACGCTGCCGAGAATGTCGGCGCCCAGCTCAAGGGCCAAGGCGTCGTCGAGCAGCAGAATGAACTGGCTGGACTCGGCGATAGTGAAACCGCAGTTGCGGGCGAAGGGCCGACAGGCGCGCTGGTAGTCGGCATCGGTGAGCAGCTCCAGAGCATCCAGCGCCTTGAGGCTTTCGTCGTCGGCCAGCGCGCCCATGGCGCGAAAACCCTCGATGATCTCCGGGGTTACCGGCGCATCGGAGGTGCCTACCATGACCGCACGGCGCTGGCCGCTGCGGATGTCCTCCACGCCCAGGCGCAGGTTATAGAGAAAGCTGGCGCAGGCACCCAGCACCGCGCCGGTGCCGCCAACGCTGCCCAGCACATACGCATTGAGGAAATCGGCGGGCATCTGTCCGTAGCCCAGCGGCATCTGCTTGGAAGTGGCGCGGTTACCGGAAACGAAGCTCTTGAGCAGCCCACCCCAGCCCTCGTCATCGAGCTGGCCGATGGAGTTGCCGGCATAAACGGCGATATCGTCGGGATCGAGGCGGTCACGCAGCGCTTCCCACTGCAGCCCGCTACCGGCCAGGCAGTCGCTGGCGGCGAAGATCGACATAGAAAGACCGCGGGGGTGGTGCACGCTGCGGTAGTAGTGCCTTGGATCGAAACCGCTGGGAAGCTGACCGGCAGCGCGCACTAGAGCCGGACGCGTTTCCGGCAGCAGCACGTCGAGTTCGCCGGGGGGAACCGTGACCTCCAGTGTATGGCGATCCAGTTCACGGATGTGCCAGGTCGGGGGCAGCTGATCGGGCAGGTGGCGACGCCGGATGCTGAAGGTAAGCTCCGCGCCCAGGCCCAGGCTGGCGCGACGATTGGCCGGCAGCCCCTCGTCGTTGAAACGGGGGTCCTCGATCCTGCGAATCAAGGTGTGGTCGAGCACCATTTCGCGGCAGTTATCGGCCAGGCGGCTGGGGTCGATAGGGTTTCCAGCGGCGTCGTGCCAGATGCCTTCGCGACAGCTGGCCAGGCCCATCAGCGCGGCCAAGCCGAGCAGCAGGGAGGCTTGCTCGGCTTGCGGAAGAGCGTCGATCACAGTGCGACGAAACGCTTGATGGCCAGAGGTACGACCGGCGGCGTTGACGCCGCCCATGCCGACGATCACCGGTAAGTGTGACAAGCCGCTTTCCTCGTTGTGCTGTTCGTGCGAGTCGGTAATGTAGGTATAGGACTGGCGATCATAGCACCCGCTTCGGGACGCCGTCATGGGCGCAGCATGCAAGTTATGGCCAGCAAAGATAAAACAAACGTTTGAAATGATGCGGCTGAAACGCTATGCTGTTGCTGCTGTTTGAGTCATACGAGTGGGTATGTGGGCGCTCCTGTTTATTTGGGGCGCCCTTTTTTTTGCCCCTCGCCCGCAGGGCCATGGCTGCTAGAATGTGCAGCCTTCAGCCACCGATCTGCCGCTATGCAAGCCACTTCCCGGACCATCGCCACGAATCAGAACGGCCCCCACGAAGACGTGGTGCGTCGCGTCGAACGTGCGCTGCAAAGCCCGTTACGCAAGCCCGTGGCCGAGCATACCCGCTCGGCTTTCGAGCAGGCCTGCAGCTGGTATGAGCGCCAAGGAGGCGCGCAGCGGCCGCTGATCCTCGATGCCGGCTGTGGCGTCGGCGTCTCGACCCGGCAGCTGGCCAGCCAGTTCGCCGACCACTTGGTGATCGGCATCGATCGCAGCGCCGACCGCCTCTCGCGGGAGCATGGCGAGGTGAGCGACAACGCCCTGCTGGTGCGCGCCGATCTGGTGGACTTCTGGCGCCTGGCGCTGGCCGCGGGCTGGCGACCGGTGCGCCACTATCTTCTCTATCCCAACCCCTATCCCAAGTCGGCGCATCTCAAGCAGCGCTGGCATGGCCACCCGGTGCTGCCGGTGATACTGGCGCTTGGCGGTCGGCTGGAGCTGCGCTCCAACTGGCAAATCTACGTAGCGGAGTTCGCCCAGGCCCTGGAGCGTGTGACCGGCGTGGTCAGCCCGGTCGAGCCCTTCGACCCCGTAGACCATTATCTGACGCCCTTTGAACGAAAATACCATGCCAGTGGTCAGTCTCTGTGGCGCCTGACCGCTGAGCTGTCTCATGCTCCCGAGCTGGTGCCCGGCTTCAAGGAGGAAAGCTGAATGGCCTTTTTCTACCTGGCCCTGGCCATCATCGCGGAAGTGGTGGCGACCAGCGCGCTCAAGGCGACTCATGGCTTCACACGGCTCGTCCCCAGCCTGATCGTGATAGTCGGCTATACGATCGCCTTCTACATGCTGTCGCTGGTGCTGCGTACTATCCCGGTGGGGATCGCCTATGCGATCTGGGCGGGGCTGGGTATCGTACTGGTGGCGCTGGTGGGTGTGCTGGTTTACGGCCAGCGCCCCGACCTGCCGGCGGTGCTGGGCATCGGCCTGATCGTCGCCGGCGTCGTAGTGATTCAGCTGTTCTCACGTATGTCCGCCCACTGAGATGACTCGCGTGGGCTTTGTATGGGTTTTTCAATGATCTCCAAAGCTGCTGTCAGGATGAGCTGTCTGCTCTTCGTTTTCGGTTCGATGCTGCCCGTCGCCACCCTGGGGTCGGGCTTCGCCGAGCTTGGTGCAATGACCGAGAGAGGGTTTCGTATCAGCGCCGAGGCCAGGCTGCTGGGCGATGGCCGAAGCCCCGGCGCCGTTCTCGGGGCCATCGATGCGGAGCGCCAGCTGTCGCCGGCATCGGTCAGCAAGGCTTATCTGGCAGCGGCCGCGCTCGACCGCTGGGGGCCGCAGCATCGCTTTGCCACACGGCTGGTCAGCGCTGCGCAACTGGATGCCAACGGCGTGCTGAGCGGCGATCTGATACTCGACGGCGGCGGCGATCCGGGGCTTGCCAGTGAGGACCTCTGGCGGCTGACCCAGCGCCTGCATCAGGCCGGGGTGCGTGAAATCGACGGGCGGCTGGTGGTGAGCCAATGGCGTTTCGGCCCGGTGGAGTGCATTACCACCGACCGCTGCGAGGCGCGTACGCGCGTGGCCAACAGCTACAGCGCACTGCTCTCCTCGGCCGGCGTCAATCATGGCAACTGGTGCGTGAATGTCGCCCCCGGCGCGGCGGCGGGTGAGCCGGCCCGTATCACCAGCTGCGACAGCCAAGCGTTGATTCTCGACATCGATAGTCAGATCGAGACGCGCCCGCCCGACAGTGGCACTGAGTTCAGCGCCGAGCGAGTGACCCGCGAGGATGGCGATGTGATGCTGCTGCGTGGTCAGATATCGCTCAACGCTTCACCCCGCGACGTCTACCGTGCCAGCGGCGATCCAGCTCGCCAGACGGCACGCACCCTGATGGCGATGCTCGAACAGGCCGGTATTGCCGTGCGGGATGGCTACGCCACCAGCATTGAGCAGCCGCCGGCGTCGGCCCGTGCGCTGGCTCAGGTGGAGAGCAAGCCGCTGCAGGAGCTGCTGCTGCATGTGATGAACTACTCCAACAACTTCATGGCCGACGTGCTGGCGCTCAACCTGGTGGATACACCCAGGTCGGACCTGCTTCAGGCCGGCGAGGCGATCCAGGAGTACGTGGCGGGGCTTCCCGACCATGGCCCGGTGGTCATGCTCAGCGGCAGCGGCCTGACTACCGAGAACCGCACCTCGGCTCAAGGCAGCAACGTGCTGCTGGAAAGCATGTTTCATCGCGCTTCGCTGTTCCCGAGCTTCGTGGCCAGCTTCCAGTCGCCGGCCAACGGCGTGTCGCGCTTCATACGCCGCGGCTCGCCGCTGTTCCAGGACAACATCATGCTCAAGACCGGCACGCTCAATCAGCCCTATGCGGTACGTGCCGTCGGCGGCTACTTCCGCACGCGTTCGGGCCGCTGGGGGGTGTTCACGGTGATGGTCAACGGCACCTCGTCCACGCCCTGGCTCAACTGGGCCCAAGTGCTGGACCCGCTCGCCGATGACCTGGCCCGCATGATCGAGGCGAACTGACACCCGACCACCACTCGCAACTCAGGACGCGACGATGAAACCACCCCGTACCGGATGGCGCCATGTCATCGATGCCACCGGCTATTCGCTCAAGGGTCTCAAGTTCGCCTTTCGCCACGAGACGGCCTTCCGTCAGGAGCTGGCGCTGTGCGTGGTGCTGCTGCCCCTGGCCTGGTGGATCGGTGCGGGGCCGGTAGAGTGGATCCTGCTGGTGGGCAGCTGCCTGCTGGTGCTCACCGTGGAGCTGATCAACAGCGCCATCGAAAGCGTGGTGGACCGCATCGGTACCGAGCACCATGAGCTCTCCGGCCGGGCCAAGGATATCGGCTCGGCGGCAGTGATGATCGCCCTGATTGCCGCCGGCTTGACCTGGGGTCTGCTCACCTGGCAGAAATTCTTCGGCTGAAGCCACGCTAAAAGCGCGGCGGGGATGCCGCGGTGATGAGCCTTCGATATGCTGGTGACATTTCCGCTGCGACAAGGCGCGTTGCCCATGGCTATCCCCGACGATTTCCTGCCTGCCGATGAGATTCCTGCCGCCCTTACGCCTGCCCTGGAAAAGGCCTGGCAGCGCCTGAGCGAAAGTCTGTCGCGAGCCGATAACGTGGCCGAGATGACCGGTCAGGAATTGCCTTCGGAAAGCTGGCTGGCACTGGAACCGGAGCGTCGCCGTCAGCTGGCTCGCGTCATCACCATTTCCGACTTCGCCCTCGACACCCTGGTGCGCTACCCCGAATGGCTGCTGCATCTGGATGCCGGCGGCGAGCTGGACGAGGCGCCGGGAGCCGAAGCGATCGAGGCCTGGCTCGCCGAGAGGCTCGAAAGCGTCGATGACGAGGCCGGTCTGCACGTTGCATTGCGGCGCTTTCGTCGGGCGCGAATGCTGGGCATCGTCTGGCGTGATCTGGTGCGACCTGCCGGTATCGATATGTGGGCCACGGCGGCCTCGGTGTCGCAGCTTGCCGAAGTCTGTCTCGAAGGGGCGCTGAGTTGGCTCGAGCAGCACCTGGAGCCGCGCTGGGGCCTTGCGGCGCCGCGCGCCGATGGCAGTCCTCAGCGGCTGGTGGTGCTGGGAATGGGCAAGCTCGGCGCCGGTGAGCTCAATCTCTCTTCGGACATCGATCTCATCTTCGCTTTCCCCGAGCAGGGCGATACCGAGGGCGGCCGCACATCGCTCGAACATCAGGAATATTTCACCAAGCTCGGCCAGAAGCTGATTGCCGCACTGGATGCGGTGACAGCCGACGGCTTCGCCTTTCGCGTCGACATGCGCCTGCGCCCGCTGGGCGAGGGCGGGCCGCTGGTGGGCAGCTTCGCCTCGCTGGCCGCCTACTATCAGGATCAGGGCCGCGAGTGGGAGCGCTACGCCATGCTCAAGGCGCGCCCTGTCGCCGGTGATCTCGAGGCGGGTGGCGAGCTGCTCGGCAACCTGCGTCCTTTCGTCTACCGGCGGTATCTCGATTTCGGCGCCATCGAGTCGCTGCGCGAAATGAAGGGGCTGATCAACCGCGAGGTGAAACGTCGCGGCATGCAGGCCAACATCAAGCTTGGCCCTGGCGGTATTCGCGAAGTCGAGTTCGTGGTGCAGGCTTTTCAGCTGATCCGCGGCGGACGCGATACCGAGCTCCAGGTCACCTCGCTGCGTACCGCGCTGGCACGCCTGCCCGCGCTCGGCCTGCTGCCCCAGGCGATCGTCGACGAACTCATTCCCGACTACGTGTTTCTCCGCGATCTCGAGCATGCGCTGCAAGCGCTGGAGGACCGTCAGACCCAGAGCCTGCCGGAAGATGGCCTCGATCGCGAGCGTGTCTCCCTGGCTCTGAACATGGAGGATTGGCCGGGCGTCATGGCGCGGCTCGAAGAGGTACGCGCCAGAGTCCGCCGCCACTTCGACGCGGTGATTGCCGACCCGGAAAATGACCTGGAAGAGGCCGGCGAGGAGAAGACGCCGGGCGACGTCTCGCTGGACGACTGGCGTACCTTGTGGCGCGACGAACTCGATGCCGACGAGGCGAAGGCTCTGCTGGCCGAGGCGGGCTTCAACGAGGTCGAGACGGCCCTGCGCCGTCTCTCGGGGCTGCGCCAGTCACGCCAGGTGCAAACCATGCAGCGTATCGGCTACGACCGCCTGGAAGCGCTGATGCCGCTGCTGCTCGACGCCGTGGCGCAAAGCGATGCCCCCGATACCGCGCTGGAGCGGGTGCTGCCGCTGATTGAAGCCGTGTTGCGGCGCACCGCCTACCTGGCGCTGCTCCGCGAGAACCCCGAAGCCCTCAGTCACCTGATGGGGCTATGCAGCGCCAGCCCGTGGATCGCCGAACAGCTGGCCCGCTATCCGCTCCTGCTGGACGAACTGCTGACCCCGGACACCCTCTACACCCCGGCCGACAAGACGCGCCTGGCCGATGAATTGCGACAGGTTCTGGGGCGCATTCCCGAAGAGGACGAAGAGGCCCAGCTCGAGGCGCTGCGTGTGTTCAAGCACTCCCATGTGCTGAGGGTCGCCGCTTCGGACATTGCCGGTAGCCGGCACCTGATGAAGGTGAGCGACTACCTCACCTATATTGCCGAGGTGCTGCTCCAGGCGGTGCTGAACATGGCCTGGCGCCACCTGGTGCGCAAGCACGGCCATCCCCTGCGTCGCGACGGCTCACGCGCCGACGGCGAGGCCGAATTTCTGATCGTCGGCTATGGCAAGCTGGGCGGCATCGAGCTTGGCTACGGCTCCGATCTCGACCTGGTATTCATGCACGATGCCGGCACTCACGGCGAGACCGACGGTGCGCGGCCCATCGATACGGCGGTGTTCTTCACTCGCCTGGGCCAGCGCATCATCCACCTGCTCACCGCGGTGACCCCGGCCGGCACGCTCTACGAGGTCGACATGCGTTTGCGTCCCTCGGGAAATGCCGGGCTGCTGGTTACCTCGCTGGATGCCTTCGGCGACTACCAGCGCCGCGAGGCCTGGACTTGGGAGCATCAGGCACTCGTGCGTGCCCGGGTGGTGGCGGGGCACCCGCGTCTGGCCGCGGCCTTCGAGGCTCAGCGTCGTGAGATCCTCGGGCGCGAGCGTGACCGCGAGGCGCTGCGGGAGGACGTGGTCAAGATGCGCCACAAGATGCGTGACCACCTGGGAGGCAAGAGTGAGGCGGGGCAGTTCGACCTCAAGCACGATCCCGGTGGCATGGTCGACATCGAGTTTCTGTGTCAGTACGCGGTGCTCTCCATGGGCTGCGAGACGCCGGAGCTGCTGCAGTGGAGCGATAACATGCGCATCCTCGAGACGCTTGAAAGCACCGCACGTCTGCCGGCCGAAGAGTGCCAATTGCTGCGCGAGGCCTACCTGGCCCTGCGCAGTGCGGCCCACCGCGCTGCGCTCACCCGTGGGGCGGCTCGAGGGAGTGAGGTCGATTTCGAGGCCCACCGACACACCGTAATCTCCGCCTGGCAGCGGCTGCTCGAACCCCAGGCGTAAGCCTGGGCAGCCCGATTCGAATCACCTGAGAGAACCGTCGATGAACAAGGTACTGGTACTGCACGGCCCCAACCTCAACCTGCTGGGAACGCGCCAGCCGGAGATCTATGGCCGCGAGACGCTGAACGACATCAACAATGCGCTCTACGAAAAGGCCGCCGTCAACGGTTGGGACATCAAGGCGCTGCAAAGCAATCACGAAGGGGGGCTGATCGACGCCATCCACGCCGCACGCGATGACGGTACTGCGGCGATTATCATCAACCCCGCCGCCTACACCCACACCTCGGTGGCCATTCTCGATGCCCTCAATGCCTTCGAAGGCAAGGTGATCGAAGTGCACCTCTCCAACGTGCATAAACGCGAGAGCTTCCGCCATCACTCCTACGTTTCGCTGCGCGCCGACGGCGTGATCGCCGGGCTCGGCAGCCAGGGCTACCTGGCGGCGCTGGATGCGTTGATTCGTGGCGCCGAACGCGCCTGAACCTGTCCGCCCGTGGCCCGCGCGTGAGGGTGGGCCGCCACCTCCCTGGCTAGCGAATCGAGTCGATCAGCTCACCGTTTACCAGCAGAGTCTCGAGAGTGACGAACAGGTGGTTATTGAACTCATCGAGCTGCTCGTCGCCCGGGGAGCGATTCCGTTCGAGATATTCGATGGCGGCCCTGTGCAAGTCCATCTGGTAGGCCAGAAAGGCCTCGTCGAACGCCTCGCCATCCAGCTCCCCCAGGGCTTCGTAGGCTTCGTTGTCGTAAAACGCCGTGCTGTGTTGCTCGGGGGGCTCCTCGTGGCCACCGGCAGCGAGCAGCCACTCCTCGAGAATGCTGTGGTCGCGTTCCAGTGTGCTGCCTAACTGGGCTACCTCGTCGCTTTCGGCGCGATCCCTGGCCAGCTCGGCCAGCTCCGTCTGATGAGCATGCAGGGAGAACAGTGCCGTGCGCAACTCGTCGCGATCGATTTCCGCCCAGGCGGCATTGGCAATTAACCAGCAGGTCAGCCCTACCGCGGCAACTATCGAGCCTGATGGAATAAACCCTTTCATTAGCTACTCCTGTTTTAACTTTCGCTGCAATTTGAAACAAGTCAGACATTTGCATCAATGGCTAATACTACCTACGGTAGTACAAGACGACACGCCATGGTGCCGGATATGGAACAAACAATAGACAAGCGTGAAAAACCGCCCAAGCCAAAAACGCCCGAAGAGCGCCGGGAAAAACGCCGTGAATTAGCAGTCTTTCTCTTCCTGGCAGGTATTCTTTTTCCCATTCTTGCCGTCATCATCGTGGCGGGATACGGCTTCGGCGTATGGATGTTTCAGGAGTTTACCGGACCACCCGGGCCGCCAGGATAAGGTAAGGTTTCATGCAGATACAAAACATAAAATAACCAAACAAGACCTTGACGAAAGCGCCAGTTCGCCTGGCCGGTGGGAGTCTCATCATGCCGCCTGTGGATCCCTCACGCCGCGCATTGCTAAAAGGCCGTGTGCACCACAAGCCGGTTGTCAGGCCACCCTGGTCCGCGCCGGAAGAAGTATTGACACAGCGCTGCACCCGCTGCGGCGAATGTGCTAAAGCCTGCGAAACCCAGATCATCATTGCTGGCGATGGCGGCTTTCCCGAGGTCGATTTTTTTCTTGGTGAGTGCACGTTTTGTCAAGCTTGTGCCCAGGTTTGTCCTGAGCCCATCTTCGCTGACTCTACCAATACCCCCCCGTGGAACACCGTCGCGACCATCGACGAAAGCTGCCTGGGATTTCAGGGCGTCTACTGCAAGAACTGTGGCGAGGCGTGTGAGATCGGCGCCATTCGTTTCACCTTCAATTCCTTGCGTATTCCCGAGCCTGAGGTCGATACCGACGCCTGTAATGGCTGTGGGGCTTGCGTGCAGCTGTGCCCGGTGCGAGCGGTAGAGGTGAAGTACACCTATGCCAGCCAAGGTGAACGACTTAACGCCTGATAGAACAAGTACAAGGAACGAACATGGACGACAACGTGCATATTTCCAGCCTGGTGGTCCAGGTGAAGCCGCAGTCGGTCGACTCGATCAAGGCGCAGTGCTGCGCCCGGGAAGGGGTGGATGTCCCTGCCGTGGACCCGGTCGGAAAACTCGTGGTGCTGCTGGAGTTGCCTTCCCAGCGTTACATCGTCGAGTTCATCGACTGGCTGCAGGCTCGAGAAGGGGTGATATCGGTAAGCATGGTTTATCACCATGTGGAATCAAGGTTGGCGTTGGAGCAGGAGGTGCAGGGAACATGAAGCTGACACGGCGAGATTTCATCAAGAGCTCGGCGGTGGCCACGGCGACCACAGCGGCGGGCATGTCGACCGCTGTTCAGGCGCAGAATATCGTCACCGATGCCCAGCATACGCAATTGCAGTGGTCCAAGGCGCCATGCCGCTTCTGCGGTGTAGGCTGCGGCGTCAACGTGGCCGTGCGTGACAACAGGGTGGTGGCCACCCATGGCGACATGCAATCGCCCGTCAACCGTGGCATCAATTGCATCAAGGGCTACTTCCTCTCCAAGATCATGTACGGCGAGGATCGTCTTACCCAGCCGCTGCTGCGCAAGACCAACGGCGAATACGACAAGAACGGCGAATTTACCCCGGTCAGTTGGGACGAAGCCTTCGACGTGATGGCCGAGAAGTACAAGGCCGCCCTGCGTGAGAAGGGCCCCGGCGCTATCGGCATGTTCGGTTCGGGTCAGTGGACGATCTGGGAAGGCTACGTCGCCAACAAGCTGATGAAAGCCGGCTTCCGCTCCAACAACCTCGACCCCAACGCTCGCCATTGCATGGCCTCGGCGGTATTCGGCTTCATGCGTACTTTCGGCTCCGACGAGCCGATGGGCTGCTACGAGGACATCGAGGCGGCGGATGCCTTCGTGCTGTGGGGCGCCAACATGGCCGAAATGCACCCGATTCTGTGGACGCGCATTACCGACCGCCGGCTGTCGCACCCCCATGTCCGGGTCTCCGTGCTCTCCACTTTTGAGCACCGCTCTTTCGAGCTTGCCGACCAGCCGATCATTTTCACCCCCCAGGCCGATCTTGCCATCCTCAACTACATCGCCCGCTACATCATCGAGAATGATCGGGTGAACTGGGATTTCGTCAACGAGAACGTGCGTTTCATGGAGGGTAACGTCGACATCGGCTACGGCCTGCGTCCCGAGCACCGCCTGGAGCTGGCGGCACACAATGCCCGCGACAGCGCCGGCGCTCGCGACATCGACTTCGAGCGCTTTCGTGAATTCCTGCAGCAGTACGATGCCGATATGGTGACCGAAATCTCCGGCGTACCCAAACGTCAGCTCGATGCGCTGGCCGAACTCTACGCCGATCCCGACACCAAGGTGATGTCGTTCTGGACCATGGGCTTCAACCAGCACACCCGCGGGGTGTGGGCCAATCACATGATCTACAACATTCACCTGCTGACCGGGAAGATCTCGACGCCGGGCAACAGTCCCTTCTCGCTCACCGGGCAGCCCTCGGCCTGCGGTACCGCACGTGAGGTGGGCACCTTCTCTCATCGTCTGCCAGCCGACATGGTGGTCACCAACGATCACCATCGGCGCTACGCCGAGGAGATATGGAGGGTGCCGGAAGGCACCATTCAGTCCCAGCCAGGCGCGCATGCCGTGCTGCAGAACCGGATGCTCAAGGATGGCGACATCAACGTTTACTGGGTGCAGTGCAACAACAACGTGCAGGCGGCGGCCAACTTGGTGGAGGAAACCTACCCGGGCTACCGCAACCCGGACAACTTCATCATCGTGTCCGAAGCCTATCCCACCGTTACGGCCGAGCTCGCCGATCTGATCCTGCCGGCGGCCATGTGGGTCGAGAAGGAGGGCGCTTATGGCAACGCCGAGCGGCGTACCCAATTCTGGCAGCAGATGGTTACGGCACCGGGCGAGGCACGCTCCGACATGTGGCAGATGATGGAGTTCTCCAAGCGCTTCGACATCGAGGAGGTATGGCCGGAAGCGATGCTCGATGCCAATCCGGAATACCGCGGCAAGACGCTGTATGAAGTGCTGTTCCGCAACGGCCAAGTCGACGCCTACGGCCTCGATGAGCTCAATCCCGACTTCGGCAACGACGAGTCTCACCACTTCGGTTACTACGTGCAGAAGGGGCTGTTCGAAGAATACGCCCGCTTCGGTCGCGGCAAGGGCAAGGATCTGGATAGCTTCGACAGCTACCACCAGAGCCGTGGCAAGCTCTGGCCGGTTGTCGACGGTCAGGAAACCCGATGGCGCTATAACGGTGACTACGACCCCTACGTGGAAGAAGGGCGCAAGATCCACTTTTATGCTCAGGCCGATGGCCGCGCCATCATCTATGCCGTTCCCTACGAGCCGCCCGCCGAGGCGCCCAGCGAGGACTATCCGCTGTGGCTGGTGACGGGGCGCGTGCTGGAGCACTGGCACTCCGGTTCGATGACGCGGCGTGTGCCCGAGCTGCACCGCGCCTATCCCCAGGCGGTGGTTTACATGCATCCGGAGGATGCCCGCGAGCTCGGTGTCAGGCGTGGCAGCGAGGTACGCATCGCCAGTCCGCGTGGCGACATGCACACACGGGTCGAGACGCGGGGCCGCAATCGCATGCCACGCGGGGTGGTGTACGTGCCCTGGTTCGATGCCAGCCAGCTGATCAACAAGGTCACGCTGGACGCCACCGATCCCATCTCCAAGCAGACGGACTTCAAGAAGTGCGCCTGTCGAATCGAGGCCGTCTAAGGGGGAGATCATGCGACTATTCACCATACTGACGTGCTTGACCGCCTTTTTCTTACTCGCCCTTCAGAGCGTGGCCTCGGAAGGTGAGCTTGACGCGTTGCGTGCCAACGTACCGCTGTTGCAGGAGCCCACGCCGGAGCCGCTGTATCAGGTCGAGGATCGCAGCCGGCGACCGGTACGCGAGTACCCGATGCAGCCACCCACCATTCCGCACCGGATCGACAACTACCAAGTGGATCTCAATGCCAACCGTTGCATGGCCTGCCACGCACGCAGCCGTATCGGCGAGACCCAGGCCATCATGGTCAGCGTCACCCACTACATGGATCGAGAGGGCAACTTCCTCGGCGACCTGTCGCCGCGGCGCTACTTCTGTATGCAGTGCCATGTCCCGCAGACGGATGCTCCCTCGCGGGTAGGCAATACCTTCGTGGACATGAGCGATCTCATCCGTGAATCGCGGCAGCGAAGCGAATAAGGGGGCGCTATGTTCAAGCGGATCGGCAGTTTCCTGGGGGCCTTGTGGCGGGTGTTCCGCTCCCCCAGCGGCTATTTCAGCCTCGGCTTTCTCACCGTCGGCGGCTTTATCGGCGGCGTGCTGTTCTGGGGCGGCTTCAACACGGCGGTGGAGGCCACCAACACCGAGCAGTTCTGCATCAGTTGCCACGAGATGGAGGCTAACGTCTACCAGGAGATTCTGCCCACCATTCACTACACCAACCGTTCCGGGGTGCGTGCGGTGTGCTCGGATTGTCACGTACCTCACAACTGGACCGACAAGATGGCGCGCAAGATGCAGGCCTCTAAGGAAGTGTGGGGGCACATCTTCGGCATCATCGACACCCGCGAGAAATTCCTCGACCACCGTCTCGAAATGGCCTCTCGCGAGTGGCGGCGCTTGGAAGCCAACGACTCACTGGAGTGTCGTAATTGCCATGACGAGCAGTACATGGACTTCACCCGGCAGAGCCCGCGAGCCGCCGCGGCTCACCAGCGCGGCCTGGTGGAAGGCGATGCGACCTGCATCACCTGTCACAAGGGCATCGCGCATGAGCTGCCCGATATGGCGGGCGTTCACGGCTGGGAATAAGCGGCTCGATGCCGCGGGAGGAAAGGATGATGATCAATCACAAGGGAATGGGAGTGCTGCTGGCCACGTTTACCCTCGGCATGGCGACCGCAGCACTCGCTCAGGATCCGTTTCCCGAGCCCAGCACGGCGGCGCAGCCTGGCTCGGTGGCGGAGGAGGCGGAGATCGGCACCATCGAGGCACGCGAGGACGACCTCGGCGTTGCTCGTGACGATCCCGAGCAGGACATGCAAGGCACCGCAACGCGAGACGAGCCAATATCGGGAGATGGCACAGGGGCGGAGTCGGGACAGGACGGCAGTGAACGCCAGGGGGAGAGCAACGAATTCGACTCTCCCTACCGCGACCTTGAGCCGGAGGACCCTGGCCTCGAAGAGCCCCGACAGCCGATTCGTCCGGGCCAGATGGAAGAGGAGCAGGATAGCCCCGCTGACGACTGATTCGGCATTCGGGTGTGGCCGGCCAGCCCAGGCCGGCCGCGTTCAACTTACCGTCGTGCGTATCTCGCGTGCCTTCTGCTGCAACAGCGGCAGGTACTCTTTCATTAGCGTGTCGAGATCGATGCGTGCGGCGTTGGTGCTGATGTTGATGGCGCCCAGCAGCTTGCCGTTGGCGTCGAAGGCCGGCACCGCCAGTGAGCGCAGCCCGGAATCCAGCTCCTGATCGGCAATGGCGTAGCCCTGCTGGCGCACCTTGAGGATACACTTCTTCAACTGCGCCTTGTCGGTCACGGTCTTGTCGGTGTAGCGCGTAAGCGTGATTCGCTCCAGGAAGGCATCCAGCTCGGCGTCGGGTAGCTGAGCCAGTAGTGCTCGCCCCATGGAGGTGTGGGCCGCAGGCAGCCGAGTGCCCACCGAGAGGGTGATGGCCATCAGCCGGTGAGGAGCCGATGAGCGCGCCACATAGGTGACGTCGTCGCCGTCAAGCACACCCAGGGAGGAGGATTCGCCGCTCTCCGCGGTAATGTCCTCCAGCACCTGCTGGATCACACTACGATAGTTGTTGGCGGAGAGAAACGCGTAGCCGAGCTGCAGCACCCGCGGGGCCAGCTCGAAGTTGCGGCCTTGCTTCCTCACGTAGCCCAGCGCGTGCAGAGTGAGCAGGAAGCGCCGGGCGCGGGCACGGTTCATGCCGGTGCGCGCAGCCACTTCGCTCAGCGTCATGCGCGGGTGCGCCTCGTCGAAGGCCAGAATGACCTCCAGGCCGCTGGCTAGGGCAGTAACGAAGTCGCGGTCGTCTGGGCTGAGAACCTCTTCCTCTGGTGTCATTGTCGTTCCGTTATCGTGAGTTGCTCCCGAGTAGCACCCAATCTAGCATAGTGTTCGAATCACGAACACTTGTTCGACTTTGGGCTAAGCCAGGAGTCCGAGTCTTTATTCGAGGGAGACATGATATGTCCGACGCTCTGCTTCAGCATCCTTTCATGAGCCAAACCGCACTGACGGAATGCAGTGGTCAGGCCTTGGTGTCGGGCATGTTGGCCTTCGAGCTCGCCCTGGCCGAGGTGCAGGAGGCCCGAGCTCTTCTGCCAGAGGGTACGGCGGAGCAAATGCGTCACGCGCTGGCCGGGCACGCTTTCGACATCTCGGCCGTTGCCGCCGGCGTAGCCAGCGGCGGCAACGTGGCGATTCCTTTCGTCAAACAGGCTCGCGCGGCATTGCCCGCCGAGCTGCAGCGTCATTTTCACCGGGGGGCGACCAGCCAGGACGTAGTCGATACGGCGCTGATGCTCATGCTGAAGCCGCGTCTGGCGGCATTGGATGCGCTCTTGCTGCGTTGCCGTAGTGCCGCTGTCGCGCTGATGCAGTCCCACGAGGCCACGGTGATGGTGGGGCGCACCCTGATGCAGCAGGCCCTGCCGATCACCTTCGGCGTCAAGGTGGCGCACTGGGCCATCGGGCTGGAGCAGGCACGTCGTCGTCTGGCGGGCCTCGAGCTGCCGGTTCAGTTCGGTGGCGCCGTGGGCGTCCACTCCGGTTTGGACGAGCCGGGCCTGGACGGGCTTGGCCTCGAGATCATGGATGAGTTGGCGGCGCGGCTCGGTCTGAGCGTCCCGGTGCTCCCCTGGCATACCGATCGGCAGCCGATTCATGCATTGGCCACGGCTCTGGATGCCGTGGCCGGGGCGGCCGAAAAGCTGGCGCTCGATGTCGCCCTGCTGACACAAACCGAGGTGGGCGAGGTAAGCGAGCCTGGGGGTGAAGGCATGGGCGAGTCCTCCTCCATGCCGCACAAGCGCAACCCGGTGCGCTGTGCGCTGATTCGCGGCGCGGCGCGTCAGGTGCATGGCCATACCACGGTGATCCTGAACGCCAGTGCCCAGCCATTGGAGCGCGGCCTTGGCGAATGGCACGCCGAGTGGGCGCCGCTGATCGACGGCGCCCTGCTGGTGGAAGGGGCGCTGGAGCAGGCGGCCGTCTTGCTCGAAGGGCTGGAAGTGCATCCCGAGGCCATGCGGCGCAACCTGGCGGCCACTGGCGGCGGCATCATGGCGGAGCCGGTGTCGCGCCTGCTGACGCCCACGCTGGGCCAGGAGGCGGCCAAGCGGATCAGCGCAGAAGCCGCCGAGACGGCACGCCATCAGGGAGTCTCTTACGCCGAGGCGCTCGAGGCGCATCCCGAGGTGCGTGGCAAGCTGGACGCCGAGGCCTTGCATCGGGCGACAGACCCTGCCTTATACCTTGGTAGCAGCCAGGCCCAGGTGAGGCGCGCCATCGCTTGGTTGGGGGCTGAATAATTCACTGAAACAGTAGTGTTTTCTGTTTACGCAAAGGAGAGGCCATGGCCTCTCCTTAGTTTTATGGCGGCGGTGTATTTGACGATGGCGAGTTTAAGGGATAGCTTGTTCGTATAACAAAAATAAGTTCGTTATACGAACTGCGCTTGTCACCAGGCTCTCCTTCCCGCCGACGCCTGGCCACATACCCCGATTCCGCATGAGGCCATCATGTCCAACCCCTGCATAATCTGCGTTGCCATTACCGGCAGCTTGCCCCGCAAGGAAAACAACCCCGCTGTTCCCATTCCTGTCGAGGAGCAGGTCGAGAGTACCCAGGCCGCCTTCGAGGCCGGGGCGACGATCGCTCACTGCCATGTGCGCAACGATGACCAGACGCCGAGCTCGGACCCCGAGAAGTTCGCCCGCCTGATGGAAGGCCTGAAGAAGCACTGCCCGGGAATGATCATCCAGCTCTCCACCGGAGGCCGCTCCGGCGCCGGCGAGGAGCGCGGCGGCATGCTGCCGCTCAAGCCAGACATGGCCAGCCTCTCGGTGGGCTCCAATAACTTTCCCAACCGGGTCTACGAGAACTCGCCTCAGTTGGTGGAGTGGCTCGCCGGCGAGATGCTGAAGTACGACATCAAGCCCGAGATCGAGGCCTTCGACCTGTCGCACATCCACCAGGCGGTCAACCTGTCGAAGCAGGGCAGGCTCAAGACGCCGCTCTACGTTCAGTTCGTGATGGGCGTGAAAAACGCCATGCCGGCCGACAAGCCGACCTTCGACTTCTATATCGAGACCCTGAAGCGCCTAGCGCCGGACGCCCAATGGTGCGGCGCCGGTGTCGGCCCCAACCAGTTGACGCTCAACGAGTGGTCTATCGCCGCCGGCGGTCATACTCGCACCGGCCTCGAGGACAATGTGCGCCTTGATCGCGACGCCTTGGCCCCCTCCAATGCCGCCCTGGTCGAGCGCACCGTAGCGCTGTGCGAGAAGTACGAACGCCCGGTGGCCACCTGGCAGCAGGCACGCAAGATTCTCGGCCTCCAGGCTGGCTGATACTTTTATGCATGCGATGGATCCTGCCTTATACCTTGGTAGCAGCAAAGCACAGGTGCGTCGTGCCCTTGGCTGGCTGCAGCGCGAATAATGTTTTGAAAACGCATCGGTTTCATTGAACCCGACGAGGGGAGGCCTGGCCTCCCCTCGTTTTTTTCGCCTGCTACCTATTTGACGATCGCGGGGCTTGGCGGTAACTTGTTCGCATCACAAAACAAAGTTCGTTATTCGAACTTTAACCAGAGCGCCCAGGAGAACACCATGGCCGAATTCCTGAGCCTCCGTGACGCGGTGGCCCGCTACGTCAAAGACGGCGCCACCGTGGCCATGGAGGGCTTCACCCATCTGATTCCTTTCGCTGCCGGTCACGAAGTGATCCGCCAGAAGAAGCGTGACCTGACCCTTATCCGCATGACCCCGGACCTGATCTACGACCAGATGATCGGGGCCGGCTGTGCCAAGAAGGTGATCTTCTCCTGGGGCGGCAACCCCGGGGTGGGCTCGCTGCACCGCTTGCGCGATGCGGTGGAGAAGGGCTGGCCGCACAAGGTCGAGATTCTCGAGCATAGTCATGCCGCTATGGCATGCGCCTTCGAGGCCGGTGCCGCCGGGCTGCCGCTGGCCGTGCTGCGCGGCTACGTGGGCAGTGAGCTGCCCAGCGTCAATGACCAGATCAAGTTCATCGAGTGCCCCTTCACCGGCGAGCGCCTGGCCGCGGTGCCCTCGGTGCGGCCGGACGTTTCCATCGTTCACGCACAGAAGGCCGACCGCGCCGGCAACGTGCTGGTCGAGGGCATCGTCGGCGTACAGAAGGAAGCCGTGCTGGCGGCGAAGCAGAGCATCGTCACGGTGGAGGAGATCGTCGATGACCTGCGGAGCGAGGCCGACTATCACCCCAATGCTTGCATCATCCCGGGCTGGGCCATCAGCGCCGTAGCCGTGGCCGAGAAGGGCTCGCTGCCCTCCTATGCCCACGGCTACTATCCGCGCAACAACGCCTTCTATAAAGAGTGGGACGCCATCGCCCGCGACCGCGACACCTTCACCCGGTGGATCGAAGAGAACATCATGAATGCAGGGGGGAACGCCTGATGAGCCTCGACTACACCTCGGCGGAAATGATGACCGTCACCGCGGCGCGTGCTCTTGAGAACGGCATGACCTGCTTCGTCGGCATCGGCCTGCCCAGTGAGGCGGCCAACCTGGCGCGCTTTACTCACGCTCCCGACGTGGTGCTGATCTACGAATCCGGCACCCTGCAGACCAAGCCCGACGTGCTGCCGCTCTCCATAGGCGACGGCGAGCTGGCCGAGACGGCGCTGACCACCGTTTCGGTGCCCGAGATGTTCCGCTACTGGCTGCAGGGCGGCAAGATCGACGTTGGCTTCCTCGGCACCGCGCAGATCGACCGCTACTGTAACCTCAACACCACCCTGATCGGCGACTACCGCGAGCCCAAGGTGCGCCTGCCGGGCGGCGGCGGTGCGCCGGAGATCGCCACCAACGCCGGTGAGGTCTTCATCACTCTGAAGCACTCCAAGCGTGCCTTCGTGAAGGACGTGGACTTCATCACCACGCTGGGCTTCGGCCGTGACGGCAAGGGCCGCGACGGTGTGCCCAACATCGGCAAGGGGCCAACGCGGGTCATCACCGACCTGTGCGTGATGAAGCCCGACCCCGAGACGCGGGAGCTGGTGGTGGTTTCGCTGCACCCGGGCGTGAGCCGCGAAGACGTGATCGAGGCCACCGGCTGGGAAATTCGCTTCGCCGACACCCTCGAGGCCACGCCGGAGCCCAGCGCCAACGAACTCGAGATCCTGCGTGAATTGAAGGCTCGCACCGAGCGCGCTCATAGCGTTCAGTAAGCCGAACAGGAGAGTCCCATGACCGATGTATTCCTTTGCCATCCGCGGCGCACCGCCATCGGCCGCTTCGGCGGCACCCTGGCAAGCGTGCGCCCCGACGACTTTGCCGCCACCATCTTCAAGGCCGTGCTGGCCGAAGCGCCGCAGCTCGACCCTGCCGCCATCGAAGAGGTCTTCATGGGCTGCGCCAACCAGGCTGGTGAGGACAATCGCAACGTGGCGCGCATGTCCGCGCTGCTGGCGGGCCTGCCCACCTCGGTGCCCGGCACCACCATGAACCGCCTGTGCGGCTCCGGCATGGATGCGGTGGGCACCGCCTTCCGAGCCATCAAGGCCGGCGAGATGGAGCTGGCCCTGGCCGGCGGCGTGGAGTCCATGTCCCGCGCCCCCTACGTGCTGGGTAAAGCCGACAGTGCCTTTTCCCGCGGCCAGAAGATCGAGGACACCACCATTGGCTGGCGCTTCGTCAACCCGCTGATGAAGAAGGCCTACGGCATCGACTCCATGCCGGAGACCGCCGAGAACGTGGCCGAGCAGTTCAACATCTCCCGCGAGGACCAGGACGCCTTCGCCCTGCGCTCCCAGCAGAAGGCCGCCGCCGCGCAGAAGGAGGGCCGCTTCGCCATCGAGATCACGCCCATCGAGATTCCGCGGCGCAAGCAGGAGCCGCTGGTGTTCGACACCGACGAGCACCCGCGGGAGACCACCCTGGAGAAGCTCGCCGGTTTGCCCACGCCGTTCCGCGAGGGCGGCAGCATCACTGCCGGCAATGCGTCCGGCGTGAACGACGGTGCCGCCGCCATGCTGGTGGCCAGCCAGGCCGCCGTGGAGCAGCATGGCCTCAAGCCCATGGCGAAGATCATCGGCATGGCTACGGCCGGCGTCGAACCGCGCATCATGGGCTACGGCCCGGTGCCGGCGGTGCGCAAGCTGCTCGAGCGTACCGGCGTGACGATGGACGAGATCGACATTTTCGAGTTCAACGAGGCCTTCGCCGCCCAGGCGCTTGCCTGCACGCGGGACCTCGGCCTCGCCGACGACGACCCTCGGGTCAACCCCAACGGCGGCGCCATCGCACTCGGCCACCCGCTGGGCATGTCCGGCGCGCGGCTGCTGCTCACTGCCGCCCACGAGCTGCAGCGAACCGGCAAGCGCTACGCGCTGTGTACCATGTGCGTGGGCGTGGGGCAGGGAATTGCGACCCTGATTGAAAGGGTATAAGCGAGACTGAAGATTGGAACCGGGCCGGCGCTGATGAGCTGCCGGCCTTTCCCGTTGCACTGCAGGGAGAGAGATCATGGCATTTCTGACCATCGACGGCCGCAGCGTCGCCTATCGTCTGCTCGGCCCCGAGGCGCTGCCGCTGGTGGTGCTGGCGCATCCGCTGGGCATGACCCAGGCGGTGTGGGATGACATATTGCCCATGCTATTGCCGCGCTGCCGCGTGCTGACCTGGGACCTGCCGGGCCACGGTGCCAGCCAGCCCTGGGGCGACACCCCCATCACCCCGGCCGATCTGGCCGCCGAGGCGCTGGCCTTGGCCGACCACGCCGGTGTGTCGCGCTTCCACTTCGTCGGCACCTCTATCGGCGGTGTGATCGGCCAGCAGCTCATTGGCGAGCACGCCGAGCGCCTGCTCTCGGCCACCCTGACCAATACCGGGGCGGTGATCGGCAACGCCGACCTGTGGAGTACCCGTGCCGGGCGCATTCGTCAGGAAGGCCTGGCGGCCATGGCCGAGGAGATCGTGCCGCGCTGGTTCGCGCCGGCCAGCTTCGAAGCCGAACCAGCGCTCAAGGCCGGTTGGTGCACCCAGATGGGCCGCGGTGACGACGAGTCCTACGCCCGGCTGTGCGAAATGCTCGGCAGCCACGCTTTTAGCGGCAAGCTGTCAGGGAAGGGCGTGAAGGTGCGGCTGCTCGGCGGCAGTGAGGATCTCGCCACGCCGCCGGCCACCCTGGAGGCGCTGGCGGCCGAGCTCGATGGCGCTCCGCTCGAGATTCTTCAAGGTATCGGCCACGTGCCCTCGGTTGAGGTACCGAAACTCTTTGCCGAGAAGTTGCTGGCCGGAATGGCGGTGGAGCTGGGCAATGTGGCGGAGCAGGGCGTCAACTACGCCACCGGCCTCGCCACTCGCAAGCAGGTGCTCGGCGAAGAGCACGTGGCGCGCTCGACCCAGAACGCCAACAGCCTGGATGCTCCCTTCCAGCAGATGATCACCCGGCTGGCCTGGGGCGAGCTGTGGAGCAACGACGACCTTACCCGACGTGAACGCAGCCTGATCACCACCGGTATCCTCGCCGCCCTGGGCCGTGAGGAACTGGTGCTGCACTTGAAGACCGCCAAGCGTATCGGCCTCAGCGAGGCAGCGCTTCGCCAGGTGCTGATGCACGTGGCGATCTACGCCGGCGTACCGGCGGCGAACCATGCGTTTGCACTTGCGAAAGAGCTGGGCTGGGGCGAGGAGTTGAGTTAACTCTCGTGAGCAGCCCTAGACTTTCGTTAGGGTGCTAACAGCATGCTCGCCATGGCATGATCCGAACCGGCCCTTCAGGCCGGTTTCGGCTTTATAGGCATAGCAGAAGGGATCAGGAGTAAAGGCATGACCCAGGACACCACCCCGCCTCCGCCGAGCGAGCTGCGCCAGGCCCTGCTGGCCTATGGCCTGCTGTGGTGCCTGGGGCTCTACCTGCGCCTGACGGTGCTGGTGGTGCCGCCGCTGATTCCCCAGCTCAAAGCGGTGCTGGGTTTCACCAGCAGCGACGTGGCCATCGCCACCAGCCTGCCGCTGGTCACCCTGGCTTTTGGTGCCCTGCTGGCAGGCTGGCTGTTGGCTCGGGTCGGGGCGCTGTCCGGTATGCTGCTGGGGCTCGCCATCATGGCCATGGGCAGTGCGCTGCGCAGCCTGCCGGAGGGCTTCCTGCCGTTCATGTTGGCCACCGTGCTGATGGGGGTGGGCATCGCCTTCATGCAAACGGCGATACCGGTATTCGCCAAGCTGTGGGCGCCTGGGCGTATCGGGCGAGCCTCGGCGGTATACACCAATGGCCTGCTGGTGGGCGAACTGCTGGCGGCTGGGGCCACCGGTCCGTTGGCCGCGGTCTGGCTCGGGGCTCACTGGCAGTGGGCTTTTGCCCTATGGGTGACGCCGGTGCCGCTATTGATGCTGGCGCTGATTGTCGGCTGTCGACATCTTCCCGCCATGGCGAACGGCTCCCGCACCGCGAGCCTGACCCTGCCGAACGTTCAAGACGGGCGCATGTGGCGTCTGGTGGCCCTGCTCGGTGCGGCGGCGGCGCTCTATTTCACCGGCAACGTTTTCCTGCCGCCGCTGCTCGAGGCGAGCGCACGCCTCGAACTGCTGGCACCCAGCCTCACCTCGCTCAACGGCGCTCAGATGCTCTCCTCGGCGTTGCTGATCTTCTACGCCGACCGCTTGATGGGCCGCGCGCGGCCGTTGATCGGCATCACCGCCCTGGCGCTGCTGGCACTACCGCTGATGCTGTGGCTGCCGGGCGGGCACGTGGTGTGGGCGGCGGGCGTGTTCGGCTTCTTCACCAGTGCGCTGTTTATCTTCGTGCTGGCGCTGCCGGCCTGGCTGGTTCGCCTCGAGGCGCTGCCGCGGCTGATGGCCGGCATGCTGTTCTTCGGGTACCTTCTGGTATTCGGCATCACCGTGGTCGGTGGCTGGCTCAACGATCTCTCGGGAACCGTGGCGCTGGCCTTCCTGCCGACCCTGCTGATCAGCCTGGTGGCCATGGCCGTCACCCCGCGGCTGCTCGCCTCACGCCAGTAGGAAAACGCAATGCTCAACGCCCGTATCAAGCTGCGCCATCTGCAGGCCTTCCTCGAGGTGGCCCGCCAGCGCAGCTTCGCCCGGGCCGCCGAGCGGCTGGCGATCACCCAGCCGGGCATTTCCAAGACCATCCGCGAACTCGAGGAGAGCCTGGGCACCGTGCTGTTCGAACGCACCCCCCAGGGCGTGGCGCTGACCCAGTCCGGCCTGACCTTGCTGCGCCACGCCGGGCCCGCCATGCGCGCGCTGGAAGAGGGCGTGGCGGCGGTGGGTGACGTGCACCTGGGGGCCCACGGCCTGCGGGTGGGGGCACTCTCCACCGTGGAGAGCCGGCTGCTGCCGGAAGCCATTCGGCGCTGGCACACCGCGCCCGGCGGGCGCAATGACGTCAGCGTGCACGTGGTTTCGGGAACCAGTGCCTTTCTGCTCTCGCGCCTGCGCCGCGGCGAGCTGGACCTGGTGGTGGGGCGCATGACCGAAGCCCGCGAGATCCGCGACCTGGCTTTCGAACACCTCTACTATGAGCCGCTGCTGCTATGCGTGCGCAGCGGGCATCCGCTGGCCGGTATCGCGCCGCTCGCCGCCGAGCGGCTGGGTGAATTCCCTTGGGTACTGCCGCCCTTGCAAACCACCCTGCGTCAGCAGGTCGACAGCTTCTGCGTGCGTCATTCGCTGACGCTGATGAGCCAGCGGCTGGAGACGCTCTCGCTGCCCATCAGCCGGTGCTACACCCTGGAGAGCGATGCCATCTGGGTCGTGCCCGAAGAGGCCGTGGCCGAGGATCTGGCGGCGGGGCGGCTGTGTCGCCTCGGCATCGACCTGGAGCCCCGCGGCGGCTCCGTCGGGCTCTGCTACAACGCCAGCATGCAGCCCTCGCTGGCGCTGGAAGCCTTCTGCGAGGTGCTGCGGGAGGTCAGCGCGGGGCATGGCTCGAAGTAACCAGCATATTAGCGGTGCAGCATAACCCAGCGGTTATGAGGGGTGCCCGAGTCGTCAATTGGCGGGCCTTAGACGAGACGTCACACTGGGCGAGACAAGACCAATCTCCCCCAAGAGACGACCACCATGCAAGATCATAACAAGCGCTTCGTAGAGCGCGACCGTAACTGGCACCCCCCGGCTTACGCCCCCGGCTACAAGACCTCGGTACCCCGCTCGCCGCAGCAGGCCCTGGCCAGCATGCAGCAAGCCACCGCTTCCGAGCTCACCGGCCCCGACTTCCGCCACCTGCGCATGGGTCCCCACGACAACGACCTGCTGCTTAACTACCGTGAAGACCCCGCGTTGGCCGGGGCGGCCGGCTTGCCGGTGGGCGAGCGCATCATCATGTTCGGCCGCGTGATCGACCAGTTCGGCAAGCCGGTGCCGCACACCCTGGTCGAAATGTGGCAGGCCAACGCCGGCGGCCGCTACCGCCACAGGAACGACAAATACCTGGCACCGCTGGACCCCGGCTTCGGCGGCGTGGGCCGCACCCTGACCGACGAGCAGGGCTGGTACCGCTTCCGCACCATCAAGCCCGGCCCCTATCCCTGGCCCAACGACCCCAACAGCTGGCGCCCCTCGCACATCCACGTCTCGGTGATGGGCCCTTCGATCTCCACCCGCCTGATCACCCAGATGTACTTCGAGGGCGACCCGCTGATTCCACTGTGCCCCATCGTCCACACCATCAAGGACCCTGCGGCGGTCGAGACCATGATCGGACGCCTCGACATGGCACGCAGCAAGCCCATGGACTGCCTGGCCTACCGCTTCGACCTGGTGGTGCGCGGCGAACTGCAGACCTATTTCGAAAACCAGTAAGCGGGTTCGAGAATCAGTGAGGGGAAGAGAGATGAAACAGCCAAATAGCGTTCCCACCAGCGAACTGATGCTGCGCGAGACCGCCTCCCAGACCGCCGGGCCCTACGTGCATATCGGCCTGGCCCTGGCCGCCGCGGGCAATCCGACCCGCGACGAGGAGATCTGGAACGAGATGGCCAAGCCCGAGGCCGAAGGCGAGCACATCGAAGTCGTCGGTACCGTGATCGATGGCAACGGCGACCTGGTGCGCGACGCCTTCCTCGAAGCCTGGCAGGCCGATACCAACGGCGTTTACCAGCCCGAGTACGACCTGAAGAAGCCCTTCAACAGCTTCGGGCGCACCGCCACCACCTTCGACCACGGCAGCGAATGGTCGCTCTTGACCGTCAAGCCCGGCCCGGTGGCGCACCCCAGCGGCCAGCTCATGGCGCCGCACATCAACCTGGCGATCTTCGCCCGCGGCGTGAACATCCAGCTGCAGACCCGCCTCTACTTCGAGGACGAAGCCGAGGCCAACGCCGCCTGCCCGGTGCTCTCCCGCATCGAGTCGCCGACCCGCCGCCAGACCCTCATCGCCAAGCGCGAAGAGGCAGACGGCAAGGTGCGCTACCGCCTCGACATCAAGCTGCAGGGTGAAGGCGAGACCGTCTTTTTCGACTTCTAAGCGCTTCGATTTAGGCGTCTGCAAAGCAAGGGCGGCCCGCTAAGCCGGGACGGTCCGCCAACATCAAGAGCCAGCGCACTGCGCTGGCTCTTGGCTTTCTTGGATAGCTCTTTCCTGACGCCGTTACACCACGTTTATCCACTGCTCGCTGAGTGACCAGAGCTGCCTGGCCTTGTCGGCGTCGAGCGCGTAGGACTTCACGCCGTCGGCAAAGGGGTTGGGGGTATCGTCGATCGGAGCGACTGCGCAGTCTTCTAGGTAGCGTCCGCCAATCTCGTCCCTGTCGGCCACGACGGCAGCCCAGACCGACGTGGCGGCCGCCTGGGGAATCTCTTTCAGCTCGGGTGGGGGAAGACCCGCTTCGGCGCGCGCCTTGCCCACCGTTTCGAAAAGGCCTTGCAGCGCTTCCGGAGAGAAGTGACGGGCGAGATCCGTCATGCTGTTCCCCGGCATTACCGAGGTCGCGCGGATCCCGCGTTCCCGATGCCGGCGGTCGAATTCCACGGCGAAGAGAGAGGTGGCCGTCTTCGACCTGCCATAGGCGACAAAGGGCTCGTACTCCTGGCGCTCGAAACCGGGATCCCCCAGGTCGACATCGGCGACGCGGTGAGCCTGGGACGAGAGGATCACCACGCGGGCATTGTCGGCAAGCAGCCGTTCGATCCGCGTGATCAAGGCGAAATGGCCAAGATAGTTGGCGGCAAACTGAAGTTCGAAGCCGTCCACCGTTTTTTCGAACGGCGTGGCCATCACACCGGCGTTGGCGATGATGGCGTCGAACGGCTTCCCGTCAGTCAACAGCTCGTCCGCACAGGCGCGAACGCTTCGCAGGGAAGCCAGATCGATCTCGACCAGCGCCAGCTTGCCCCCGCCCTGCGAGGCGGCGTCACGCACCGCTGCCGTGGCCGCCTCGGCTCTGGCGAGGTCTCTCACCGCACCGATGACAGTGGCGCCCTTGGCCACGAGCGCACGGGCCGTTTCGAGCCCGATGCCCGCTGAAATCCCCGTAACGAGGAAACGCTTTCCCGTGAGATCGATGCCGGCAAGCACCTCCTCGGCGGTCGTCTTTGCACCCAATTGCTCAGTCATTTCTTTTTCCTCTACCGTGAAGGAGCGTCTTCGCCCCATTCTTGATGCTCAGATCTGGACGCCGCCAGCCACGTCCAGTACGGCGCCACTGATGTAGCCCGCGTCGGGTCCTGCCAGGAAGCAAACCGTCGCCGCTACCTCCTCGAGGGTGGCGATCCGGCGGATGGGATGAAGGTCCATCAACGTTTCCGGCACGTTGTGGGCGACTTCCGCCGCCATCTCCGTCGGCATGATGCCCGGCTGCACGATATTGACGGTGATGTTGCGCGGGCCAAGATCGCGCCCGACACCTTTCGCGTAACCCACGATGGCGGCCTTGGTGCCCGCGTAGTCCGCCACGCCGGGGAAGGCCACACGGCTGGCGATAGCCGAGCCGATGAAGATGATGCGTCCACCGTCCGTGAGTTGGCGTGCGGCGGCTCGCGTGGTTGCCACCGCACCGAGCACGTTGATCTGCCACTGGCGGTCGAGCGCCTCGGCATCGAGCTCAGGATCGTCGACCAGCTTGCCCTGAACCGCGATGGCGGCGTTGTTGACGAGGATGTCGAGTTTGCCGAAATGAGAGACGACGTCATCGATCAAGGCGGCGGCAGCAGACGTATCGGCCTGGTCGCTCCTGATCGCGATGGCCCGAACCCCTTTTGCCTTCAGCTTCTCGACGACAGCCTCGGCCTTCTCGGCAGAAGCCACGTAGCTGATGGCCACGTCCGCCCCCTGTTCGGCAAGCGCCTCCGCCGTGGCCGCCCCAAGTCCTCGCGACCCGCCGGTGACGAGTGCGACCTTGCCTATCAATTGGATGTGCATAACCACCTCACTGCCCTTGGTAGATCATCGTGTCGTAGGAGAAATATAATAACGATCGTTATGGTAACGGACGTTATGGAAATGGACAGGGGGTGTCAAGCAATTTAGTATCGATCGGTATGAAAAAGAGGAGAGGATAGATGGGACGTCAGCGTGAGTTCGATGTGGAGCAGGCGCTCGATGCGGCCCTCTGTGTGTTTTGGCGCAAGGGCTATGAGGGTGCCTCGTACACCGACCTGACGCAGGCCACGGGTGTCGAGCGCCCCGGGCTCTACTCGGCCTTCGGCAACAAGGAGGCGCTGTTCCGTCGAGCGATGGAACGCTACTTCACGCACTACCTGGACTACTTCCCGGCTGCGCTGGAGCTGCCAACCTCGCGAGAGGTGGTGGAACACATCTTTCACCATGCGGCGGAGCTGCATACCCGCCACCCCGACCGCCCTGGGTGCCTCGGTATCCACGGCGCCCTGGCGGGCTCGGACGACGCCGAGCCTGTTCGACAGGCCCTGGTCGATGCCCGGGCAAAAGGCGAGGTCATGCTGTGCGACCGCTTTGAACGGGCCAAGCAGGAGGGGGATCTACCGCCGTCGGCCAACAGCGCCGTGCTGGCCGCCTATGTCATGACCGTGCTGCACGGCATGGCGGTGCAGGCCAAGGCCGGCTTCAGCCGCGACATGCTGGAGGCCATCACAGAACACGCGCTTTCCACCTGGCCGGGTAACGTCTCCCCGTCTACCGGCAATCCATTCTGAGCCCGGCTGCAAGCCGCACCGTGACCTAAGGAAGCCAGCGTCTAGCGCTGGCTCTTTTGTTTGGCCTCAAGCAACCGGCGAGCGTACGACTAAAGGCGAATAAATTAGACTAAAGTCTAGGTCTTGGGTATACTGTTAGCATCCTCATGAAGCGACCGAGATCCAGCCATGACTACCCAGACGCTTTCTCACAGTGCAGTCGCCACCCAAACCAGCGCTCCTCTGCTCAAGCGCATCGGTTCTGCCGCCTATCGTCTGCTCGAACGTATGAGCGAGCGGGCCTACGAGCAGCACAAGCCCCGCTTGCGCAACAACTACTACCTCTAACGGGTAGTGCCTGGCCCGGAGCGGGCCGGCACCGAGATATATCAAGAAGAGCCAGCGAATGCGCTGGCTCTTGTCGTTAATAGGCTGTCGATTGCGCGCGCGACCGTTCGATAAGTTCCGAGACATGCGAAACGGCAGATACCTGCCAATCGATGGAGCTGACAATGCTGAAACTCTACGGAACGCCCCCGACCCGCGTCCTGCGCGTCATCTGGTTGCTCAACGAGCTGGGCCTGGAGTACGAACAGGTTCCCGTGTACCTCATGAAAGGGCAGCACTACCAGCCGGATTTCCTTGCCCTCAACCCAGCCGCCAAAGTGCCCGTGCTGGTCGACGGCGACCAAGTCATTACCGAATCATCCGCGATCCAACTCTACTTGGCAGAAAAATATCCACAGGCGGGTTTCATTCCGAGCACTGTGGAAGAGAGAGCCCAGATGTACCGCTGGATCTTCTTCCTGGTGACCGAAATCGAGCAGCCACTGTGGCGCATCGCTCGTCACACCTTCGTTTATCCCGATGAGAAGCGCATCCCCCAGGACGTCGACCTGGCCCGGCAGGAGTGCCTGGAGATGGTGGCTGTGCTCGAGCGACACATGCAGGAGCGCGACTTCGTGGTCGGCGACCGGCTCAGCGTGGCCGACTTCAATGCCGCCTACACCCTGGACTGGGCGAACGAAGAAGTAATGCTGGGTGATGCACCCAGGCTGAGGGAATACCTGAAGACGATGTACACCCGCCCCACCGCACCGCCCACCATCGCAGAGGCCTTCGCAGCGATGGAGAGTTAGGCTCACCACTGAGAGATCGAGTTCGTGGAGCAGCCGTCGGCACCGAGAGCCAGCCATTGCGCTGGCTCTCGTCTTTTTGGCGTTGCGTTGACGTAGGTCTCTGGTGTGGGCTGGTGGGAGCATCTAGGCTGGTTGTATGTGTTCGTTTGTAAGCTGTACGGTGGTGGCACTTTGGACTGGATCTTTGGCGCCACTTCTTGGTGTCTTCACAGAATGTGTTGCTTAATGTTAGTAGGGGATGGGGGTAAGGTTGGAATTAGTCTGCTATTTATCAAATTTTTTAGTCCTGGGTACGGAAGCTACTGCTACTAAAGACGGTGGCTGGATAAGGAATAAAATTCCTTTGTCTGTGGCTGGGCTTAGTATCTAGATATATCAAGAGCCTGAGTTTATAAATGCTAAGAAAAGCGAGTTAAGAGGATATTTTGTTAAATCCTCAAAGCTTATAGTAAAAGATGTTGATGAAAGCGACGTCGAATATGTTGTTGAGGTGGTTAGAAAAATCAGCTATTTGCTATCTTTTGCAATTTGTTCAGAAGTGATTTTTTATGGGTGGAGCCTCAAGGGCGCGCATCGCTCTAAGTTTTGAAGTGCGCGAGGGAAGTATTGTTATTTTAGGCCGCCATTCTGCTGTGTTGATACATCTCGCATTAAAGCTTTAGTGGAGAGTTGTTTTGACTCCTATTCTAAGGCTTTTGATAAAAGAGATTTAAATGTAGTTTTTGATCTCTTCAATACCCCTGAGGTGAGTAATCTGCAAATAGAGCTAAAATTGGCAACTCTATTCATATTACTTGAGAATCTAAAATCCTCATATGCAAGATCGAAGGGCTATATATACAAGGGTGGTTATTATTGGTCCAAGGATCGCAAGAAGTATTCTTTTCAATCATTGCTCGTTGAAATGTTTGATTCTGGTGGCATGATTGTTAATCTAAAGAGAATAAAAAATCTCCGGAATGAAATTATACACTCTGGGTTAAGTCAATTATCGTTTGATGATCAATTTACCATATATGCAAGTTGTAGAGATATGATTGCGGAATATATTCTCAGGCTAGTTGGGTATACAGGAGACTTCAGCCTTTACGAAGGTAGGGGGCTACATTCCAAGAAGATTTCTTAACAAACTGCTTAAGGGGGAGTCGCAAAGGGTGGTGCTTTTATGTTCGGTGCCAGGCCGGATGCCTGCGCCACTGTTTGCTACGCTTCCAGAACAAAAGCGGGCGAGACGACTGATGGCCTTCCATAACCCCGATCCGAAGATGCGTGACATCGAGCGGCGTAATGCTCGGTTGCGCGCCGCATTCTTTGCCAAGCTGTTTGGCGGTGCCTGGCGCGGGTTTCGCAAGGCCTTGTCATGCCTTCCATTCCGGCGCCGCCAAATTGAACGCAAAGACTGATACCAACCTTCCAACCCTTCATGCGGCAGCCAGTTCATTTGTCACCATTCCGTGCGGCAGTTCCGTTCCGGCGATACATGGGTCGTGTATAGACCTGTTTTATAAACGATATAGGCCGACTAGATACTAAGAAAAGCAAGCATATCTGTTTGTTATATCTGTCTTTTTCCTCGTCTAACAAAAGCTACAACTTTGGCATGACTGTACGTCGGCTCACGGCGATTCTAGGCTCGATATGCAATGCGTATTTATGTTCGTTATTCGAACGAATGACGGCAAAGCTATCGACCACAAGAAAAAAGGAGCCGCTATCATGCCATCGACTTCACTCGCCCGGGCGCTACTGGGTATCGGAGCTTGTGTCGCCCTGAGCTTTCCCGCCATGGCCGACGACCTGCCGGAGAGCATCCGCATCGGCTATGCCGTCTCCGATACGGGGCCCTACGCCGGGGGCGCCGGTACCACCATTACCCCCAACTACAAGCTCTGGGTGGAGGAGGTGAACAAGGCCGGCGGTATTCGCGTGGGCGAGCGTCAGCTGCCCATCGAGGTGGTGGCCTACGACGACCGCAGCAGCTCGGAAGAGGCCGTTCGCGCCGTCGAAAGGCTGATCAATCAGGACGAGGTGCACTTCGTGCTGCCGCCCTGGGGCACGGCGCTCAACCTTGCCGTGGCGCCCGTGCTGCACCGCGCCGGCTATCCGCACCTGGCGGTGACGGCGGTGTCCGATCGCCAGCAGGATCTGATGGACCGCTGGCCGCGACTCTTCTTCTTCCTCAGCACCTCGAGCCACTACGCCGAGGGCATCGTCACCATGCTCGAGGAGTTGCGCGAGAGCGGCGAGATCGAGGGACGGGTAGCCATGGTCAACGTGGCCGATCAGTTCGGCATCGAGCTGGCCAACGCGGCCCGGGCGCTGCTGCAGCAAGCCGAGTTCGACGTCGTCTACAGCCAGTCGTATCCGCCGGGTTCCCAGGACATGCAGGGCATCATCAACAGCGCTCGTCAGCAAGACCCCGAGGCCTTCCTGGCCTTCAGCTATCCCCCCGAAACCATCGCCATCACCGATCAGGCGAAAACCCTCGGCTTCAATCCGCCGCTGTTCTACACCGCAGTGGGCACGGCATTCCCGCTCTACAAGAATCGCTTCGGCGACAACGTCGAAGGGGTGCTGGGCATCGGCGGCGTGGATTCCGATAGCGAGGTGATGGTGGATTACATCGAGCGCCATACCGAGATGACCGGGCAGGCGCCCGACCTGTGGGCCAGCGCGCCCACCTACGCCAGCCTGCAGGTGTTGCAGCAGGCCATCGAGCGGGCCGGCAGCATCGACCATGAGCAGGTCGTGGCCGAGATGGAAAACGGCACCTTCGACACAGTGCTGGGCGAGATCACCCTGGACGGTCGCGCCTACTGGGAAGGTTGGCAGGTCGGCCAGTGGCAGGATGGCGTGTTCCGCGCCATCGGCCCAAGCGACCGCGAAGGGGCGGCGGAGATCGTGCTGCCCAAGCCGGACTGGCGCTGAGGTGATCCAGCGGCAGGCGCTTCGCCTGCCGCTACGCGTGTTGGAACACAGGGGTGAGTTATGGCTTTTCTCGATGCCCTGCTCAATGGCCTGACCTTGGGCGGCATGTACGCTCTGGTGGCCATGGGGCTGACGTTGCAGTACGGCGTCGCCAGGATCATGAATCTTTCTTACGGGGAGTTCCTGATCGCCGCGGCTTTTGCCGCCTTCTGGCTGTTTCAGGTGCAGGCAATCAATCCGCTGTTGGCGCTGGTGCTGGTCGTGCCGGTGGCGTTCGGCGCCAACTGGCTGATCTATCAGATCATGCTGCATCCGCTGGTGAAGCGCTCCCGGGATCGCGGTGAGCTGGAGGTAAACAGCATTCTGGCCACCTTCGGCCTGCTGTTCGTGATCCAGGGGCTGGTGCTGCTGCTCTTCGGCAGCAATTACTTCAGCTACACCTATATCAGCAACGTGTTCATCATCGCCGGTTCACCCATTGCCGCGGATCGTCTGCTGGCCGTCGGCGTGGCGGTGGTGCTGGGCACGGCACTCTATCTGCTGCTGGTGCGCACGCGGCCGGGCACCGCGCTGCGGGCGGTCTCCGTCGACCCCAGGGCGGCCCAGTTGGCCGGAATCGACGTGCGTGCGGCCTCGGCCATGGCGTTTGCGCTGGGCGGCGGGCTGGTGGCGGCCAGCGGTGTGCTGGTCAGCATGTTCACCACCTTCAATGCCTCTATGGGCGTCGTCTTCACCATGAAGGCGCTCATCGTGGTGATCATGGGCGGTGCCGGTCACCTGATGGGGGCGCTGGCGGCGGGGCTGATCCTGGGTCTGGTGGAGAGCTTCGTGGCGGTGTACGTGGCGCCGGGGCTGACGCTGGCAGCCACCTTTGCGCTGTTCCTGATCGTGCTGCTGATCCGGCCCACCGGGATGATGGGGAGGGCAGGCGCATGATGGCTCTTTCACGCACGACCCTGTTCGGGGGTGTCCTGTTGTTGGCCGGGGTCATCGGCTTTGCGCTGCTGCCCGGCTTCGTGGGTGGCTACGGGCTCTCCATGGCCATCAACTTCCTGATGTTCGCCATCCTGGCCACCGCCTGGGCCATGTTCTCGGGGCCGAGCGGTTACGTCTCGCTGGCCACCGTGGCCTTCTTCGGTATCGGCGCCTACACCGTGGCGGTACTGGGCGAACGGCTTCCCTGGGGCGCGGTGCTGCTGCTCGCTGCGGCCATCGCCTTTCTGGTCGCACTGCTGGTGGGGCTCTCCACGCTGCGCCTGCGCGGGGTCTATTTCGTCATCTTCAGCTTCGGGCTGGCGGAGCTGATCCGTCAGGTGGTGAACTGGTACGAGTCGACCCAGGCCGGCAGCGTCGGACGCTATGTGTTCCTCGACATCACCCAGGAGCAGATCGTCTGGCAGCTCACGGCGGTGCTGGCCCTGCTGTTCATCGTCGGCTGGCTGATCGAACGCTCCCGGGTCGGCTTCGCGCTGCGCATGATCGGCGATGACGAGACGGTGGCGCTGCACTGCGGCGTCAACATCACCCTGATCAAAGTGCTGGTGTTCTCGCTCAGCGCCGCCTTCATGGCCCTGGTGGGCGCCATCGTGGCGCCGCGCTGGACCTATCTCGACCCGAGCATCGCCTTCAATCCCAACATTTCCTTCCAGGTATTGATCATGGCCTTGCTGGGTGGAGCTCGGAGGCTGTACGGGCCGCTGCTCGGGGTGATACCGATGGTGCTGCTGTTCGAGTACCTCTCCACCCATTTTCCGCACCTGTTCAGCGTGCTGCTGGGCGTCACCTTCCTGGCCATCGTCTATCTGGTGCCCCACGGCGTGGCGGGCCTCATCGAAGGCTATGTGCAGCGCTACCGCAAGCGCTTCCCGGGCAAGCGTGCTGAGAGCGACATACCGAAGGAGGGTGCGCTATGACGGCATCTGCAGCGCTACTTTCCGTGCGGGACGTCACCCGCCGCTTCGGTAACCTGCGGGCGGTGGATTCGCTGAGCTTCGACATTGGCGAGGGCGAGATCGTCGGGCTGCTGGGGCCTAACGGCTCGGGCAAGACCACCATGATGAACCTGGTGTCGGGCGCCTTGAAGCCCAATGCGGGAACGATTCGCCTGGCCGGCGCCGATATCGCCGGCCTGCCGCCGAACCGCATCGCTCGCCAGGGCATTGCGCGCACCTTCCAGCTGGTGCGGGTACTGCCCTCGATGAACTGCCTGGATAACGTCAAGGCGGGGCTCGGGTTCGGTGCAGAGCCGGTCTGGGGCAGTGCCGCCGACTCGCGTGCCGAGGCGCTGCTGCAGCGGGTCGGCATGGCGCACCGGTGCTGGACGCTGGGCAAGGACCTGACCTACATGGATCAGAAGCGCCTGGAGCTGGCACGTGCCCTGGCGCTGCAGCCACGCCTGCTGCTGCTGGATGAGTGGCTGGCGGGGCTCAATCCGTCCGAACTGGTCGAAGCCATCGAGCTGCTGCGCAAGGTGCGCGGGGAAGGCGTCACCATGGTGATGGTCGAGCATGTCATGGATGCGATTCGTTCACTGTGCGACCGCTGCGTGATCATGAACGCCGGGGCCAAGATCGCCGAGGGAACGCCGGCCGAGGCCCTGGCCGAGCCGGAAGTGGTCCGTGCCTACCTGGGAGACGATGTCCATGCTTGAACTACGCAATGTATCCGCCGCCTACGGCCAGCACCTCGCCCTTCAGGGCATCGACCTGGGAGTGCGGGAAGGCGAGATGGTGGTGATGCTCGGCGCCAACGGGGCCGGCAAGTCGACTCTGCTTTCGGTGATTGCCGGCCAGGTGCCGGCCCGCCAGGGCAGCGAAGTGAGCCTGGGCGGCATCGATCTGCTCGGCCTGCCGCCCCACAAGGTAGTAGAAGCCGGTGTTGCGCTGGTGCCGGAAGGTCGAGGGATCTTCGGCGCCATGACGGTACGCGAGAACCTGCTGCTGGGCGCCTACCCGAAGCGCGCAAGAGCCGAGGAACGGCGCAGCCTGGAACGCGTCATGACGCTCTTCCCCAAGCTCGAGGAGCGCCTGGGCCAGGTGGCGGGCACAATGAGCGGCGGTGAACAGCAGATGGTGGCAATCGGGCGCGCCCTGATGTCGGCGCCCAGGCTGCTGCTGCTCGATGAGCCGTCGCTGGGGCTGTCGCCGCTGATGGCCGGCGAGCTGTTCAAGGCGCTGGAGCGGATCCGCGAGATCGAGGTGAGCGTACTGTTCGTCGAACAGAATGCGCGCAAGAGCCTGGCCATTGCCGACCGCGGCTATCTGATCGAGAACGGTGCGGTGGTCGGCGAGGGGACGGCCGAGGCGCTGCTCGCCGACGATGCCGTGCAGCAGGCCTATCTCGGGCTCGCCAAGAGCGCCTGACGAGGGCTACCTGATAGCGGTGCCATCCACAAGCCCGGCAAGCACAGCTTGCCGGGCATTTCACGTATCGAAAAAAGCCCGGCAGGACTGCCACCCACCGGGCCGAAAGTAAGCTAGTCGGACAAGAGCGCGCAGTTTCCTCAGAAGCTGACGCTGAGACCTGCCGCCAGGTTGTTGTCGGTGCGGTCGTAGCGGCCCGCCTCGAGGAAGGCGTAGACGTTCTGATTGAAGTGGTGACGCACGATGCCCACCACGGCGTCGTTGTCGAGATCGAAGTTCCTGTCGTTTTCGGCGTAACCCAAGGAGACCGACCAAGCGTCGCTCAGTTGGGCTGAGACGTTAACGCCCCAGGCGTCGAAGTCGGCGGCACTGTCGCCGTCCTCACGGTCGTCGTTGCGCTCGTAGATGCCGGCCAGTTGCACCATGCCGAAATCGTAACCGGCACTGACCACTGAGCGACCAAGGTTGCTGATGCCGGGACGCTGCGCCTCCGTATGGCCGATCCCGAAGCTCACCGGCCCTTCGTTGTAGATCAGGCGCGCCCCATAAGCGTCGAAATCGTTGCCGCTGGAGCTGTTTGACGTCACCCCGAAGGCGATGAACTGAAAGCCGCCGAAACGAGGGGTCCCGTAAGAGAGGACGTCGGCTCCCTGTTCCGCCTGAGCGAAAATGGCATTCTGTCCGGTCTGTGCATGGAAGCGGTTGTATTCGAAGGTATCGATAATGTTGTAGATCTGCCCCCACTGGCCGGAAGGCACCCGTGGCTGCAGGCCAATGGTGCCGTAATCGGTCATCAGCAGCACGCGCGCCATGCGGATATAGATCTCGCCGTTGTCCTGACGGTGGGCGCCCGGCGTCCAGGTCTGCTCGTCCACGGAGTTGATGGCATTGGCGAAGTCGGCCACCAGGTCGTAGCGGATACGCAAGCTGGGATTGACGGTGTAGACGCCCCCCAGGCCGGCTTCGGCGCGGAAGGCCCATAGATCGAGAGCCCGGTCGCGGACGGCGAGCAGTCCGCCGGTCACGTTGCCGGAGAAGGTGGGGCCGTTGTGATGAGTATCGGCCAGGGCCTGGCCGGATGCAGCCGCGGCCAGGGTGAAAGCGAGAGGCGCGAGGGTGAGTCGTTTAAGCGTTGTCATTAAGTGTTCCCACTGGTGTGCGAGTCGTTGTTGTAAGGGCGTGTGAACCACCTTGGGTTCGCAATGCGAACATAAATGCGCATTACGAAATTTACGCTAGTGGACAGCAGAGACGACAGGCAACCATGCCAAAGTTGTAACGCGGGAATAACAGAGAGGAGGTCGAGGAAAAAACGCTTTTGTTAAAAGAGGTTAATCCGGAAAAGCTGCCTATATCGAAAGTTCGTATAGAGCATATAAGCCGCTTTTATCCGAATGACGATTGTCGGATTTTCCGGCTTATCATGGCCCGGTCTCTTCGGCGAGGGTGAGATCGAGAGATGCGATGGCTTGCGCAATCGTATTGCAGAACCAGCGCTGCGCCGGCGAATGGAATGCTTGAGACCGCCAATAAAGGGATATGTCGAAATCGGGCACGTGGAAAGGCAATGGATGAATGCATAGCTCCCCGTCGGCGGCGAACTGCCGGGCGATATGGACCGGAACGATGCCGAGCAAATCGCTCTGACGAAGTATCTTGGGCAATATGAGGAAGTGAGGAACTTCCAGGCTGACCTTTCTTTCGATTCCCAGCTCCTGCATCTTCTCTTCCGCCAGGCTGTGCCCCGAGGTGCTGGCTACCACCACATGGCGAGACGAAGTGAAGGTTTCCAGGTCGAGTGGCCCGGCATGGAAGGCGGAAGGCCGCCCCAGGCAGACATAGCGATCCTGAGCGATGACATGGCGCTCGATACTCGACGATTTGATTGGCCGGCTGCAGATGACGGCATTTACCTTGCCATTGATGAGCCATTCGTCGGCACGGTCGATCCGCAAGGGGATGACTTCAAGCTCCACCTCTGGGGCCTGGGCGTGAAGATGCTGCAGGATGATAGGCAGAAAGGAGGCCTCGCCCAGGTCGGTCAACGCCAGCCGGAATCTCAGGCGACACTGCTCGGGCGTGAAATGCTGACGGCTCTCGATGGTATTTTCCAGCTGCTGCAGCGACTCCTTGAGCGTGGGATAGAGCTGCCGGGCCGTCATGGTCGGTTCCATGGCCTGATGCGTGCGAATGAACAGACGGTCATCGAAGAGTTCGCGCAGGCGTGACAGTGCATAGCTCACGGAAGGCTGCGTGACGTGCAGCCGCTCCGCCGTGTGGGTGACGCTACCCGTCTCGAAAAGGATGACGAATGCCCGGATCAGGTTCAGGTCTGGTAACGACATGAGCGCTCTCGTTTATTGACGTTTTGTTATCGAGGATTATCGTCCTACCTTAACCCTCTCGAGTGGAATAGAGAATCTCTATTTGTCATAGAAAAACTATCGATTTGCTTGATGTTGGTCGTAGTCTCTAGCGTGTAAGCACGCACCGAACAAGGACAAGGAATCGAGCATGCCGAGCGTTCACTCTGTTACCTATTCGCTCCTGCGCCGTCAGGGCATCACCACCGTTTTCGGCAACCCCGGTTCCAACGAACTGCCGTTTCTCAAGGGCTTTCCCGAGGATTTTCGCTACGTGCTGGGGCTGCATGAAGGCGTGGTGGCGGGGATGGCCGACGGCTATGCACTGGCCAGCGGTCGGCCCGCCTTCGTGAATTTGCATGCGGCGGCGGGTACCGGCAACGCCATGGGGGCGCTGACCAACGCCTGGTACTCCCACTCGCCGCTGGTGATCACCGCCGGGCAGCAGGCGCGCTCGATGATCGGCGTGGAGTCGATGCTGGCCAACGTGGATGCCCCGCAGCTGCCCAAGCCGCTGGTCAAGTGGAGCTACGAGCCGGCCTGTCCCGAGGACGTGCCGCGGGCACTGAGCCAGGCGATCCACAGCGCCTCGCTGCCGCCACGGGGGCCGGTCTATGTCTCGATCCCTCACGACGACTGGGATCGCGAAGCAGGCGACGATGCAGCGCTGGTGGTGGAGCGCGAGATCGACCACGCTGGGGTGCCTTCAACCGCGCAGCTCGAGCGACTGGCACAGCGGCTCAACGCTGCCGCCAACCCGGTGCTGGTGCTGGGGCCCGAGGTCGACGCCCGCCAGGCCAACGGGCTGGCCGTGGAGTTGGCCGAACGCCTGCGGCTGCCGGTGTGGGTGGCGCCTTCCGCCTCGCGCTGCCCTTTCCCCAATCGTCACCCCAGTTTTCGCGGCGTGCTGCCGGCGGCCATTGCCGGCATTACCGCCCACCTGGAAGGGCACGATCTGATCGTCGTCGTCGGTGCCCCGGTGTTCCGTTATCACAAGTACGCCCCGGGACGTTATCTGCCCGAAGGGGCGGGCTTGGTGCATGTCACCGGCGATGCCAACGAGGCGGCTCGCGCCCCCATGGGCGATGCCCTGGTGGGCGACGTTCACGCCACCCTCGAAGCCCTGCTGCCTCACCTTACACAGAGCGAGCGGGCCATGCCCGAGCCGCTGCCAACACCACCGGCGGCCGAGGATGGTGAGGGGCGCCTGGCGCCGGCCAACGTATTCGATACCCTGGATGCCCTGGCGCCGGAGGATGCCATCTACGTGAAAGAGTCGACGTCGACGGTGGAGATCTTCTGGGAGCGGGTCGGGATGCGCCATCCCGGCAGCTACTTCTTCCCCGCCGCGGGCGGGCTCGGTTTCGGCCTGCCGGCGGCGCTCGGCGTTCAGCTCGCCCAGCCGCAGCGTCAGGTCATCGGCGTGATTGGCGACGGTTCGGCCAGCTACGCCATCACCGCGCTATGGAGCGCTGCCCAGTACCGTATTCCGGCGGTGCTGATCATCCTCAAGAACGGCACCTACGGCGCCCTGCGTGGCTTCGCCAGCCACATGCAGGTGGACGATGCCCCGGGCCTCGATGTGCCGGACATCGACTTCTGCGCCTTGGCCCGCGGCTACGGGGTCGAGGCGCGCCTGGCCGATTCCCGGCAGTCCCTCGAGGCCGCCTTGCAGGAAGGCTTTGCGATGGACCGACCGCTGCTGATCGAGGTGCCGACCCTGCCCACCTGAGACATCGTCAGACCACCACTACAACGATAAGAGAGGACACGCCATGAAACACGCCATCTCCAAGAGCCTGCTCGCCGCTTGTGCGGCGGGGCTCGCCTTTTCCGCCCACGCCGACACCCTGCGCATGTCGCACTTCTGGCCGGCCAATTCCGACGTCAACAAGGAGATCTTCGAGTCCTGGGCCAAGCACGTCGAGGAGGCCACCAACGGTGAGCTGACCATCGAAAACTACCCCTCCCAGACCCTGAGCCGCTCCGAGCAGGCCTATCAGGGTACGGTGAACGGTATTTCCGATATCGCCATCACCATGCAGGGCTACACCGCCGGCCGCTTCCCGCTGTCGGAGATCGTCCAGCTGCCGGGCGTTTCCGGCAGCGCTCCCCAGGGTGGCTGCATCCTGCAGACGCTGTACGACGAGGGCCACATCGCCGACGAGTACGACGACGTCAAGGTGCTCTACATGTTCACCACTGGCCCGGCTTATCTACATACCCGGGGACACGCCATCGAGACGCCCGACGACCTGCGCGGGCTGCGCATCCGCCGCCCCAGCGACGTGGCCGGCGAGATCCTCGAGCGCTTGGGAGCCAACCCCGTGGGCATGCCGGCGCCCGATATCTACACCTCGCTGCAGCGCGGCGTGATGGATGGCCTGAGCTTCCCTTGGCAGGCGATGAAGACCTTCGGCATCAACGAGCTGGCCGATCATCACCTCGAGGTGCCGTACTACACCGGCGTGGCGGTGGCGGTGATGAACCAGGGAAGCTTCGAGCGCCTCTCGCCGGAGCAGCAGGCCGCCATCGACGAGGTCAGCGGCATGGCCTGGACCCAGCGGGCCGGTGAGGTGTATGCGCGGCTGGATGGCGAAGGGCGCGAGGAGGCCCAGGCCCAGGGCGGCACCATCCACACGGTGGAAGACCCGCTGAACGATCCGGACTGGTCGGGTCCGCTCAACGAGGGCACCGAAGCCTACCTGGTTCGCCTGGAAGAGCGCGGCATCGACAATGCGCGTGAGGTCTACCAGCGGGCGCTGGAGCTGCGTGACGAGTGTCCCGTAGAGCCGCGCTGAAACTTGGTCGGGGGGCTGCTTCAGCCCCCTCTGCGGTTCTCGATGATGCGGTCGAGCAGATCGAGGAGCCATTCGCGCTCCCCCTCTTTCATGAACTTGTCGAAGCGATCCTCGCCCGCCGAAACCTTCTCGTTGAGTCGCTCGGTGAACGCCTTGCCCTTGTCGGTCAGGTAGAGCGCATAGGAGCGGCGGTCGTTCTTCGACTTGCGCCGCTCCACCACCTCCATGCTTTCCAGCTTGTCGATCGCCGCCACCATGGCGGAACGATCCACGTTCAGTGCCGTGGAAACCGCCGACTGGGTCAGCCCCGGATTGTGATAGATGATGGCGAGGATGCTGAACAGCCCCGGCGTAATGCCTTCCTGGGCGCAGGCTTCGAAGAAGACATCGAAATAGACGAGCTGCGCCCGGCGTAGCTTGTAGCCAAGACGGGACTGCAACATGGAGTAGTCGATTCCGTTCTGGTCGTCGTTGCTCATATGGGTGTCGATCCTGACCTTGGGTGAGCCACGAGAGGCGCAATCAGTGAAAAGCCTATCGGATACCGGACGGCGAGGCCTCGTTGGGCATCAACTTTAGTCGCAGCCAAGGGTGGCTTCGCGCTCGCGAACTCTCTCGCATCCTTTTGATATTCCGTATTTTTATCGGCCTCTTCCTGGCTTCTCAGGGCATAATGTTATGCTGGTTAAATGTTTGACTATCCAACAATTTAAAAAAATACTGGACCCATGTTACCAAGGCTCCCATGCCGAGGGTAGCGAATGCCCCTATTCGATCCTGACAACGATCACAACCAGCAGGAGCGCCCATGCTTCACCCCTTTCGCGATGTTCATCTGGGCACCGCCACCGCCAGGTTGGTCTCGCGCGATGACGGAACTCAACTGCTCAGCGTCGAGGAGCCCCTTGGCGACTACCCTGATACGTTGCTCGCGTGTCTGGAGCGCTGGGCCCACGAGGCACCGGACAGAACCTTCGTGGCGCGGCGTGATGCCGGCGGCGAGTGGCAGCGCCTGAGCTATGCCGAGACCCTGAGCCGCGTGCGCTGTCTGGCCCAGGGGCTGTTGAATCACGACCTGAGCGTCGAGCGACCCTTGGTCATCCTCAGCGGCAACTCCATCGAGCATCTGCTGTTGGCATTGGCGGCCATGTACGTTGGCGTTCCTTTCGCTCCTATCTCACCGGCCTATTCGCTGGTCAGCCGCGACTTTGCCAAGCTGCGCCATATCGTCGAGCTGCTGACGCCGGGGCTGCTGCTGGTCGACAGCGCCAAGGATTTCGCACCGGCACTGGCGGCGGTACAGCCGGCCGACTGCGGCTGTCTTGCCGTAGATCCGGCAGGCTTTCCGGGCGTAGGCGGCTTCGATGCGCTGCTGGATACGCCGCCGACCGAGGCGGTGGATCGAGCCCGTACGTCCGTCACTCCGGATACCATCGTCAAGTTCCTGTTCACCTCGGGCTCCACCGGCATGCCCAAGGGGGTGATCAATACCCATCGCATGCTCTGCGCCAATCAGGAAATGCTGGCCTCGCTGATGCCCTTCATGCGCGACGAGCCCCCGGTCCTGGTGGACTGGCTGCCCTGGAACCACACCTTCGGCGGCAATCACAATGTCGGCATCGTGCTCTACAACGGCGGCAGCCTCTATATCGATGACGGCCGTCCGGTGCCGGGCGAGTTCGAGAAGACCATCGCCAACCTGCGCGAGATTGCGCCAACGGTGTACTTCAACGTGCCCAAGGGCTTCGAGATCCTGGTGGATTATCTGAAGCGCGAGGAAGCCCTGAGCGAGACTTTCTTCTCCCGGCTCAACCTGATGTTCTTCGCTGCTGCCGGGCTCTCCCAGCACATCTGGGATGAGCTCGACCGCCTGGCCGTTCAGACCCTGGGCTGCAAGGTGGGCATGCTGACCGGCCTGGGCGCCACCGAGACCGCACCCTCGGCGATGTTCGCTTCGCTGGAGGAGTCCAAGTCGGGGGTGGTGGGCCTGCCGGCCCGTGGGGTGACGATCAAACTGGTACCCAATGCCGGCAAGCTGGAGTGCCGGGTGAAGGGTCCCAGCGTCATGCCGGGCTACTGGCGTCAGCCGGAGCTCACCGCCAAGAGCTTCGACGAGGAGGGCTTCTACTGCCTGGGCGATGCGGTCAAGTTCATCGACCCGAACGACCCGCAGCGTGGTATGCGCTTCGACGGGCGAATCTCCGAGGACTTTAAGCTCGATACCGGAACATGGGTGAGCGTCGGGCCGCTGCGGGCGCGCATCATCGAGGCAGGTGCCCCCCATGTGAAGGATGTGGTGATCGCCGGCATCGACAAGCCCTATATCTCGGTCATGGTCTTCCCCGATCTAGAAAAGTGCCGCGAACTGGCGGGAGTGGGTAGCCAGGCCGATGCCGCTACGGTGCTGGACAGCGAGCCGGTGCGCAAGCGCTTCCGGCAGATGCTGCGTGATCTGGACGAACACAGCACCGGTAGCTCCACCCGAGTGCGGCGATTGGTGCTGCTCGACGAACCGCCGCGGCTGGATGCCCACGAGGTCACCGACAAGGGTTCGATCAACCAGCGTGCGGTGCTCGATAACCGGGCCGCTATCGTCGAAGCGCTTTATCGCGAGACACCGGCAGCGAGCGTCCTGCAGCTCGGCTGAGCTGCGTCAGGAACGGCATCTTGCCAACACCCATGCCCTGGCCGAACGGCCGGGGCGTACCTCCTCCTTGTGAATGCCATTCGCTGGACCGCCACGCTGCCATGTCGCTCAGTGGCGGCTGCGCCTGGTGGCGTGTTGTAGCCGGTAGGAGCCAGGGGGGCGTTCGACTTTAGAAGGGATCCATTCCTGAGGCTCATGCCCGACTTGAATGCAACTTTATGTTTCAGAAATGTTTTTGAGGACCCGGTTTTGTTCGTACTTCGAACACTATGCGTCAACAAATATTGTAATTGACAACAATAGGTGTGTGAGAAAGTCTTGTCGTGCAGCGTTTGAGCACGCTGCTCGCCAACAAGACACACAATGGGAACACATAATGACAACGCTCCAACGACTGACCCTCACGCCCCTCGCCTTCGCCCTGGCTGCGGCCGTTTCCTCACAGGCCTTGGCCGATACCCAACACAACGGCCCCAATTTCTCCGGTATCGTTACCGGTGGGGTACTCGATGTCCGCGATCGGGACCTCGACCTTTGGGCCTTCCGGGCCGAGGCGGGTGTGGGTGGGGTATACACCGTCAACCCAAGCTTGCGCATCCGTTACGACCTGGTGGCCGACTTCGCCAATGCGATCAACACCGTGGACGATCAGACCTGGACGCCAGGCGCCCACCGCCAGGACAATGGCGAGGTTTATATCCGCACGGCGCGCGTGCTGCTGCTGACAGACTTCGGTAGCTTCGGCTTCCAGCCGCGTGTGCCATCCGGCTTCTGGGGACAGATCTACAACAACATCGATGTGTTCGAGTACAACCGCTTCCATGCCCAGACCGGGCAGAACGCCATCTTCGGCCAGGCCGAACAGGGCAGCGACGTGCTCTCCTATGGCACGCCGAACTTCGGCGGCTTCCAGTTCATTGGGGCTGTACTCACCACCAATGCGCAGAATGACCAGGACCTCGATGTCTATACCGGGCGCCTGATATATAACCAAGGCCCGCTGAACTTCGGCATCGGCCATACCCAGGTGCGCCGCCCGGGCATCAATAACCTGCACCGCACCTCATTCGGCATCGGTTACGACTTCGGCATGGTGCAGTTGGGTGGGGTCTACGAGCACAACGACGACCGCGAGAACAGCAACGCCGCTTCCGACTTCGACGCCTGGGGCGTTAACGTCTCGGCCCAGTTGAACGACGCCTGGTCGGTCTCCCTGGGTTACGCCGAGAACGACAGAAACCAGGACCTCGACAACGACGCCGTAGTCGGCATCGTGCGGCATCACTTCAACGATAAGGTGTACGGCTTCCTCGAAGCAGGCCGCTACGACCGCACCGACAACAACGTGGCGGCGGGTCTCAGCGTCAGCTTCTGAGGTACGCGCTCTGTGTCCGACTAGCTTGCTTTCGGCTCGGTGGGTGGCAGTCCCGTCGAGCCTTTTTTATCGGCTCACGCCTTGTTGGTCCGGTTAGCTGAGATTTCTACCAAAGTCGGGTATCGAGAGGGGTTGATGAGTAGACTATAATCAGCTCAAAGATAGATGATAAGAACCATTGTTTATCTAACAAACAAATATAATCCACCTGGAGACACTCATGACGAATCACACGCTGCTCAAGACCGTCGCCATTGCCGTCACCGTGGGCAGTCTGGCGCTTGCCAGCCATGCTCAGGCCCGTGAGCTGCGCATGGCGCCCGGGGTTCCGCCTGCCCATCCCGCCTACAATCCGATGTTCACCCAGTTCGCCGAGCGGCTGGAGGAGAAGACGAACGGTGAGTTGAGGGGCAACCTGCTGGGCACCGAGGTGGCCAACATCGGCAACATGCGCAATGCCATCCGCAGCGGTCTGGTGGAGGCGGGGCTGTTCCTGCCGGCTTATTTCCCGGCCGACCTTCCTGAAATCAACCTGGTCGGCGACATGGCTTTCCTGGGCACCACGCCCCATGCCATGGGCGCTGCCATCACGGAATATATCGTTACTTGCCCGGAATGTCAGGAAGAACTCAAGGCGTTGGGCATCGTCTATACCAGCTCGCACGCTTCGGACCTCTATCGCATCCTGAGCACCAAGCCGGTGCGCTCTCTTAGCGATCTGCGGGGGCTTCGCATGCGGGTGGGCGGACCTCAGTACTCCCGCTGGGCCGAGTCGGTCGGCCTGACGCCGGCGACCATGTCGGTGGGCGAAACCTATGAGTCGCTCTCCCAGGGCGTGATCGAGGGCACCATCGCTTCCATCGCCGATATCATCTCTTTCCGTCTCGACGATGTGCTCAATTACGTGACCGACGTCGAGCTGGGCACCTTCCACAGCACCATCTCCCACGCCATCGGCCAGCAGGCCTGGAATAGCCTGACGGAGGAACAGCGTGAGGCGATGATCCACGCCTCCGTCGAGGCGAGCGCCGCCATTACCCAACGCTGGGGTTACGAGATGGCCGATGAGGCGCGCGAGATTGCCAAGGAGAGCGGTATCGAAATTCTCGAGCCCGAGCAGGATCTTCTCGATGCCATTCCCACCTTTATCGAGGAAGATCTGGTGTATGCCGCCGAGCAAGCCGAGCGTCGCTATGGCGTAGAGGACGCCGAAGGCAAGATCGAGCGTTTCCAGGCGCTGGTCGACAAGTGGACGGAGATCGTCGAAGAAATCGGTGACGATCACGAAGCGATTGCCGATGCCATGAAGCGTGAAATCTGGAGTGACGTCGACTTCGCCAGCTACGGCACCTGAGTTTGTCGCAAGCACCACGAATGGCCGGCCCTCGGGCCGGCCTGTGCAGTGTTTTCCTTGATGTAGGAGACGCCTCATGGCCGTTCTATATCGCCTGACCAACATGGCTGCTGTCGGCCTGGCGCTGTTGGGTACCCTGGGCATCCTGCTGATGGTGGTGCACATCACCCTGGATGTGGTGCTGCGCTCGACGCTGTCGATCTCCATTCCCGCCACCTTGGAACTGGTCACCCGCTACTACCTGATCACCCTGGCTCTGCTGCCGCTGGGGTGGGTCGAGTGGCGCCGCAGCATGATCAGCGTCGAAGCCTTGGAAGGCATGATGGGCCCACGGCTGATTCGCATTTCTGACGTGCTGGTATCGCTCCTATCGGCGGGTATTTACACCATCCTGGCCGTGGCAACCTGGGACAAGGCAATGGAGCAATATCATATCGGTGCCTTTGTCATGTCCCTCAACGTGCCCATGCCGGTCTGGCCCACCTATTTCGTGCTGCCCATCGCCTTTGCACTGGCCGCATTCGTCTGCTTGGTCAGACTGCCATTGCTGGTAAGTGGGGAGACTTACGACACCCCCGCGCAAGAGGAAAGGTAATTTCATGTCCGTTGCGATTGGTTTTTATGGACTGGCCATTCTGCTGCTGCTACTGGCGCTTCGCGTACCGGTAGCACTTGCATTGGTGGCGGTGTCTCTCGGCGGGATGACGGTGATGTTCGGCTGGGATACTGCCATCGGCATGCTCTCCTCGACGCCCTACGAGTTCATCGCCAAGTGGACCCTCAGCGCGGTGCCCATGTTCCTGCTGATGGGGTTCGTCTGCTATCACACCGGGCTGACCAATGGTTTGTTCAATGCGGCCAAAGTGGTGTTTCGCTGGCTGCCGGGCGGTGTGGCCATTTCCAGTATCTTTGCCAGCTCCGGCTTCGCTGCGGTGAGTGGCTCAAGCGTCGCCTGCTCGGCCGCCATGGGCCGTATCGCCATTCCCGAGATGGTGAAAGGCGGCTATAAGCCCAGCTTTGCCTGCGGCACCATTGCGGCGGGTGGCACCATCGGGGCACTGATCCCCCCTAGCATCCTGATGATCGTGTACGGCGTCTTCGCCCAGGTCTCGATCACCCAGGTGTTTCTCGGGGGCATCACCATCGGCCTGCTGACAGCGGTGAGCTACTGCATCGTGATTCTGATGGTCAGTTGGCTACGCCCCGATATCGTACCGCGGGAGGCCGTTGGCGCCCGCGAGGTAACTCCGCGTCAGGCGCTGCTCGATATCTGGCCGGTGCTGGCGCTAGGCGTACTGGTTTTCGGCGGACTCTTCTCCGGCTTCTTCACTGCCACCGAGGCCGGTGCCGTCGGCGCTGCCGGTGCAATACTGATCGGCCTGCTGCTGCGGCGCCTGGATGGGAAGGCCATGAAGGCGGCGCTTCTCGAGACACTCTCCACCACCTCGGCACTGTTGATCATCGGCGTCGGTGCCAGCATGTTTACCCTGTTTCTGAGCCTGAGCGGCGTGGCCGGCTACATCACCGGGGCCGTCAGCGGCTGGGATCCTTCCTACCTGGAACTGATGCTGGTGGTGGTGCTGATCTATCTGTTCCTCGGGCTGTTCATGGAGCCCTTCGGGGCCATGCTGGTGACCCTGCCCGTGCTGCTGCCCATCTTCGAGCTGTACGACGTCAGCCTGATCTGGTTCGGCGTGCTGCTGGTCAAGCTGCTGGAAATCGGCATGATCACGCCGCCGGTGGGCATGAACATCTTCGTGATCAAGGGGGTGGCGGGTCAGTACGCCTCGCTGATGGACATTTTCCGCGGCGTATCGACCTTCCTCATCGCTGACATCCTGGTGGTGGCCCTGGTGATCTTCTATCCCCAGATCGTGCTGGTACTGACCAGCGGCTGAGCATTGGCTGCCACCTTAGTGGGGGCGGGTCGTGTGCTTGTCGCTATAAATGTTTGTTTATTAAACAATATGTTTAATCGTTTGTTTAAATGATGGATGAGAGGGCGCGAAGTGACCAAGATCATCGACAGCATGTCTGCGGCGAACCTGATCCAGGATGACGATACCGTCATCTGGACCACCGCCGGCCTGTCCGGTTTCGCCGAGGCGGTGGCCACGGCGCTGGAGCAACGCTTCCTGGAAACCGGCGCGCCCCGCAACCTCACCGTGGCCCACAGCTGCGGGTGCGGTGACGGCAAGACCCGCGGCATGAATCACCTCGGCCATGTCGGCCTGGTCAAGCGACTGATCAGCGGCCATACCGGTCAGGCACCGCGCATGGGTGAGCTGATTCGCGAGAATCGTGCCGAAGGCTATCTGCTGCCCCAGGGTGTGCTGGCGCACTTATGGCGACACATTGCCGGCAAGAAGCCCGGTGTGCTCAGTAAGGTGGGGATCGGTACTTTCGTCGATCCACGCCTCGAGGGCGGCAAGGCCAACCAGGCTGCCGTGGAGGATCTGGTCAAGCTGGTCGAGCTCGAAGGGGAAGAGTGGCTGCTGTATCGCACCTTCCCGGTGGATGTGGCCGTCATTCGTGCCACCACCGCCGATGAGCGCGGCAACCTGAGCATGGAGCGCGAGGCACTCCTTCTCGAGCAGCTCTCCATGGCCCAGGCGGCAAAGAACAGCGGCGGTATCGTCATCGCTCAGGTGGAGTACCTGGCCACCCAGGGCAGCCTGCATCCCAAGCAGGTCAAGGTGCCGGGCGATCTGGTCGACTACGTGGTGGTGGCCGAACCCGAACACCACATGCAGACCATCACCACCACCTACAACCCGGCGCTGGCCGGTGACCTCAAGATGCCGCTAGGGGGCATCAAGCCGATGCCCTTGGACCCGCGCAAGGTGATCGCCCGACGCGCCGCCATGGAGCTGGTGCCGGGGGGTATCGTCAACCTCGGCATCGGTATGCCCGAAGGGGTCTCCAGCGTGGCGGCGGAGGAGGGCGTCAGCGATCTGATGACGCTGACCACCGAGCTTGGCACCTATGGCGGCGTGCCCGCCAGCGGCGGCGATTTCGCCACCTCCTACAACGCCGAGGCGATCATCGACCACGGCTACCAGTTCGACTTCTATGACGGCGGTGGCCTCGACGTCTGCTTCCTGGGCCTGGCCCAGACCGATCACGAGGGCAACCTCAACGTCAGCAAGTTCGGAGACAAGGTGGTGGGGCCGGGCGGCTTCATCAACATCAGCCAGAACGCGCGCAAGGTGGTGTTCTGCGGCACCTTCACCAACGGCGGCGAGGTGACGGTCGATGAGGGGCGCCTGCAGATTCTTCAGGAAGGACACCGCCGCAAGTTCGTCCAGCGTGTCGACCAGATCACTTTCAGCGGGCGTTATGCCCAGGAGACCGGAAAGCCGGTGCTGTTCGTTACCGAGCGCTGTGTCTTCGAGCTGCTCGACGGCGAGATCACTCTGACCGAAATCGCCCCGGGGCTGGACGTCGAGCGCGACATTCTGGCGGCCATGGACTTCGTGCCGCGCATCGCCAGCGAGCTGCGCGAGATGCCGGTCGAGCTCTTCCAGCCGCAGTGGAGCGGCCTGCGTGAGCATCTGACCCGCGACTGAACATCCAGGAGAAAACGATATGTTCAAGAACGCCTACATTCCCTACGGCGGTTACTACTCCAGCCCCTTCTGCAAATGGATGGGCAGCCTGGCGACCATCAACTCCATCGAGCTGGGGGCGGCCACCAGCAAGCGCTGGTTCGCCAGCCGCGACATCGATCCCACCATCATCGACTATCTCTACCTGGGCGTTTCGGTGGGGCAGAAGTCGATCTTCTACGGGGCGCCCTGGGCGGCGGCCATGATGGGGGCGGGGCAGGCACCGGGCCAGAACATCACCCAGGCCTGCGCCACTGCCACCACGGCGGTGTTCAATGCCGCGCTGGCAGTGGATTCCGGCAGCTTCGAGACCACCTACTGCCTGCTCGCCGACCGTCCCTCCAACGGCCCCCATACCATCTGGCCCAACCCCAATGGGCCGGGTGGCGAGGTGATCGCCGAAAACTGGAACATGGACAACATCGCCGCCGACCCGGCCACCGGCAAGGACATGCTCACCACCGCCGAGAACGTGGCGCGGGAGCATGGCTTCAGCCGGGAGCAGGCCGACGAGCTGACGCTGCGTCGCTATGAGCAGTACGCCGAGGCCCTGGCCGACGACCGTGCCTTCCAGAAGCGCTACATGTTTCCGCTCGAGGCAGCGGTCTCGCGCAAGGAGGTCAAGGTGATCGAGGCCGACGAGGGGGTGGCCGCCACCAGCGCCGAGGCACTGGCCAAGCTGCGCCCGGTGCAGTCCGACGGCATCCACACTTTCGGCGCCCAGACCCATCCGGCCGATGCCAATGCCGGTATCGTCGTCACCACCCGTGAGCGAGCCCAGGCATTGAGCAGCGATCCGCAGATGGCCGTGCAGGTCGTCGCCTACGGGCATGCCCGTACCAAGCCGGCGCATATGCCCATGGCGCCGGCGGAGTCGGTCAAGCGGGCGTTGAACCACGCCGGCCTGAGCCTCGACCAGATCAAGACGATCAAGAACCACACGCCCTTCATCGCCAACGACCTGCACCTGGCCAAGGCCCTGGGGCTCGACGCCAACACCTTCAACAACTACGGCACCTCGCTGGTCTACGGCCACCCCCAGGCCCCGACTCTGGCGCGACTGCTGATCGAGGCGATCGAGGAGACCGCGCTGAAGGGTGGCGGCTATGCCCTGGTGACCGGCTGTGCGGCAGGCGACTCCGCGGCGGCGCTGATCGTCAAGGTGGGGTGAGCACTGTAGCGGGGCGCGGCTAGCCCCATGACGGGCAGCTGCCGCTCCATCCGGCAATGACAAGGAGAAATAATAATGACAGCACGCAAGCTCCTGATCGGTTTCCTGTGTCTCGGCGTCTGGTCCTCAGCGGCCCAGGCGCAGGACGTAACGTTACGCTTTGCTCATTGGCTACCCGAGCAGCACGCCTTGCCCGCTACCGGTTTCAAGGAGTGGACCGAGTCCATCCATGAGGCGTCCGATGGCACCATACGCTTCCAGATGTACCCGGCTCAGCAGCTCGGCAGCGCAGAAGACCATTACGACATGGCTGCCACCGGCATTGCCGACATTACCTGGGTCAACCCCGGATACACCGCAGGGCGGTTCCCGGTTTCAGACCTGTTGCAGTTGCCCTTCATCGTCAGCGATACCCTGAACGGAGCGGCAGCTGCGACCGAGTGGTACAAGCAGCATGCCGAGCAGGAGATGCCGGAGGTGGTGATGTGCCTCATACATGGGCACTACCCCGGCACCCTGCATGCCAAGAATGAGATACGACACCCGGATCAGATTCGCGGCATGACGATTCGGCCGGCAAATTCCACCATTGCCCAATTCGTCAGCGAGCTGGGCGGGGCCAGCGTTCAAGTCTCTGCCCCCGAGACTCGCGAGGCCTTGGCCAGGGGCACCGCGGACGCCATCACCTTCCCCTCCGGTTCGACGATCCTGTTCGGCATCGACGATATCACCCGGTATCACATCGAGTACCCGATGTACTCCTCCTGGCAGGCCATCCTGATCAACCGCAACACCTATGGGCGGATGAGCGACGAACAGCAGGCGGTGATCAACGATCACTGCACCGGGGAGTGGGCGACCCGCGTCACCCGGGGCTGGGAGGAGATGGAGCGTGAAGGGCATGAGCAGTTCCGCAGTTCGCCCGACCACACCATGATCGAGCTGACCGACGAAGAGCTGGCCGCTTGGCGCGAGGCCGCGGCTCCGCTGCGCGAGGCCTGGGCGGAGCGTGTGCGGAATGCGGGCCACGACCCCGAGAGCCTGCTGAGCGATCTGCAGGAGAGGCTCGCCGCCGTGGATGCCTTGGCCGAGTAAACCCTTGCTGCCATTCGATAACGGCTCTCCTGCCCTCGTGGGCTGGGGAGCCGGCGGTCACTGGTTCTACGGCATATGTCCGCAGGAGGTCTACGTGAGACTCGATCATCCCCCTGAGCTGGAGCATGTCACGACCCTGAACGTGCTGGTCGAAGACCCTCTCGAGATCGGTGAGCTGCCCACCGGCCGTCGACGCATCATTCCTATCGCCGGAGGCACTTTCGAAGGGCCGATGCTTGCCGGAGAGGTGCTTTGCGGTGGGGCGGACTGGCAATTGATCCGCCCCGACGGCTGCGCCGAGATCATGGCGCGCTACACCCTGCGTACCCGTGCGGGCAGTCTTATCGAAGTGGAGAACGGTGGGGTGAGGCATGCTGCCGAGCCCATCATGGAGCGGCTGATCCGCGGCGAGCCGGTCGATCCCGATCAGTATTATTTCCGCACCGCGCCACGTTTCCAGACAGCCGATCCTGCCTTGGCCTGGCTGACACGCGATCTCTTCATCGGCCGTGGTATTCGTGAACCCGGCCGGGTCTGCATCCAGGTCTACCGCGTCGGTTAGCGCCAAGGATATTTCCATGCCGTCACAATCTGTCATCACTGCCATCGCGGCGCTGATCGAGCGTATCGCCAGCCTCAGCCTGGCCGTGATTACGCTGTTGATCTTCATCGCGTCGCTGTCGCGCTATCTGTTCGCTACTTCCATTCCCGATGCCCACGCTATCGCCAGCCTGCTGCTCGGCATCGCCATCCTGTGGGGCTTGGGCTCCACGACCTGGCGCAACGACCACATTGCAGTGGATCTGGTCTGGCAGCTCTGCCCGGCCGGGCTGCGTCGGTTGATGGACATCCTTGCCCATCTGCTGGTGACCGCCTTCGTGGTGGTGCTGGCCTGGGTGCTGTTCGGGCGCGTGGAAACCATCCTGCGAGCCGGTCAGACGACGTCCGACCTGCAGCTACCGCTGTGGCCCTTCTACGGTGCCGCCTGGCTGGGTGTGGTTTCCGCCAGCCTATTGGCGCTGGCTCGGCTGGCCTTGCTCATCTTTCGCCCCGGGGCGCTGCCGGAATCGTCCTCGACCCTGGACGATACGCCGAAGGAGCCTCGCGATGGATAACAACCTGATCGCTCTGCTGGGGTTTCTGGGGCTCTTCGCCATGATTGCCGTGCGCGTGCCGGTAGGTATCGCCATGGGAATCGTCGGTGTGCTCGGTTTTGCTGCGGTGACCAGTCTGGATGCGGCCCTGGGGGTAATGGCCACCTCGCCGCTGCGTACGGTGACCAACTACAACCTGAGCCTTATCCCGATGTTCATTCTGATGGGGGTCTTCGCTTCGGCCACTGGAATGAGCCGCGAGCTGTTCCGGGCCGGCCAGGCTTGGCTGGGGGGCTTTCGAGGTGGTGCGGCCATGTCCACCATGGCGGCCTGCGGAGGCTTCGCCGCCATTTGCGGCTCATCCGTGGCCACCGCCGCCACCATGACACGAGTTGCCCTGCCCGAGATGCGTCGTACGGGTTATGCAGACAGCCTTTCCACCGGCCTGATTGCCTCCGGTGGCACCCTTGGCATCCTGATTCCCCCCTCGGTGGTGTTGGTTCTGTACGGCTTTCTTACCGACCAGGACATTGGCCAGCTGTTCGTGGCCGGGGTGATCCCCGGGCTGCTGGCGATCCTGCTTTCGTTCGTCACGATTCGCGTGCTGGGCATGCTTCGGCCGGAATCGATGCCGGCAGGGGAGCGTTCGAGCTGGCGTGAGAAATTCGACTCACTGCGCGGTATCTGGGCGGTGCTGCTGCTGTTCATCGCCATTGTGGGGGGAATTTACGTGGGCGCCGTGACGCCGGTGGAGGCGTCAGCGCTGGGGGCCTTCTGCACTTTTCTGATCGGTTTGCTGCGTCGTCGGCTTACTCTGCGCTTGACCCTCGCCTGTTTGCTCGATGCCCTACGTACCTCGGTGGCTATCTTCACTATCTTGATCGGGGCGCTGCTGTTCGGCTATTTCCTCACCGTGACTCAGACACCACAGCTGCTGACTTCCTGGCTAACCTCTCTGCCGGTGGGCGAATATGGCGTTCTGCTGCTGATCCTTGCGCTGTTCCTGGTGCTGGGCTGCGTTCTCGACCCAATGGCCATGATCATCCTGATGGTGCCGATCCTCTACCCGGTGATTACCAGCCTGGGCTTCGATCCCATCTGGTTCGGCATCATCGTGGTGGTGGCGGTGGAGCTGGGCATGATCACGCCGCCTATCGGCATCAACGTTTTCGTGATTCGCTCGGTGGCACCTGACGTACCGTTAGGACAGATATTCAAAGGCGTGATGCCGTTCGTGGCGGCGGATCTGGTGCGGCTAGCGTTGCTGATCCTTTTCCCCGCCTTGGTGCTGTTTCTTCCCGGAAAGATGTGATCAAGAAGGGGGCGGAGCGGGCATGCCCGCTCACGGCCTTACAGAGCACCGGTGTCAAAGCGGCTCAGCACAGTCCCGGCGTGGCGCAGGGTATGGCCGTGAGCCCGGGCTTGGGGCGCCTGGGTAGCCATATAGAAGCGTGCCAGTTCGATCAGGTTCTGTAAGTACTCGACGCCATCATCGCCTTTCTCTTGCCGGGCCTCGGCGGCCAGCGCCATGCGTGCCATCTGCCAGGCGCCGCAGGCGATGCCGAGCAGGTGCAGCAGCGGCACGGCACCGGCATAGAGCTCGGCGGTGTCGGCCTTGTGGGCCAGCAGCCAGTCGGCGGTTTCGTCGAGCAGGGTGGCCTGGTCGTGGAGTGCCACGGCCAGGTCGCCGAGCCTCTCATGGGCGCCGAGCTGAGTGGCGGTCTCACGGATGTCGGCAACCAGTTCACGCAAGGTGGCGCCATTCTCGCGCAGGATCTTGCGACCCAACAGGTCGTTGGCCTGAATGCCGGTGGTGCCTTCGTAGATGGTGATGACGCGGGCATCGCGAAACAGCTGGGCGATGCCTGTCTCCTCGACGAAGCCCATGCCGCCGAACACCTGGATCGCCTCGTCGCAGAGGTCGTTGCCCACCTCGGTGCACCAGCCCTTGGCCACCGGCATCAGCAGGTCGACGTATCGACGGTATTTGTCGGCGACGTCGGTATCGGTGGCATGCCGGGCGAGATCGAACCAGCCGGCGGCGGTGTAGAGCAGGCCGCGCATGGCCATCAGCCGGGCACGCATCGACACCAGCATGCGCTTGACGTCTGGGTGATGGATGATGGGCTTGCCGGCCTCGCCGCTGATGATATCGCGTCCCTGGACGCGCTCCTTGGCATAGGCAAGCGCGGCCTGATAGGCGCGCTCGCCCAGGGCCAGGCCCTGTGTGCCGACGTTGAAGCGTGCCTCGTTCATCATCACGAACATGGTGGCCAGGCCCTGATGCGGCTCGCCCACCAAATAGCCCAGGGCGCCGCCCTCATCACCGTAGCTGAGGGTGCAGGTGGGGCTGCCGTGGATGCCCATCTTGTGCTCGATGGCGATGCAGCGGATGTCGTTCTTCTCCCCCGGCTCGCCTTGATCATCCAGCAGGTACTTGGGCACCAGAAACAGCGACAGCCCCTTCACCCCGGGCGGAGCGTCGGGCAGCCGGGCCAGCACCAGGTGCACGATATTGGGCGTCAGCTCGTGCTCGCCGTAGGAGATGAATATCTTCTGGCCGAACAGGCGATAGGCGTCTTCGCCCTCGGGCTCGGCGCGCATGCGGGTGGCCGCCAGGTCGGAGCCGGCCTGGGGCTCGGTGAGGTTCATGGTGGCGGCCCACTCGCCGCTGACGATCTTTCCGAGCCAGGTAGCTTTCTGCGCCTCACTGGCGGCAATCATCAGTGCCTCGGTCTGGCCCACGTTGAGCTGGGGCAGCATGGCGAAGGCCATGTTGGCAGCGAACCACATCTCCCACACCGGGGTGGAGACCAGCTTGGGCAGGCCCTGGCCGCCATGCTCCGGTGGCAGCGAGAGGCCGATCCAGCCGGCATCGCGGAACTGGTCGTAGGCCGCCTGCCAGCCGTCGGGCGCGATTACCCGCTCGCCCTCCAGGCGGCAGCCCTGCTGGTCGCCGGCCTGATTGAGAGGGGCGAGCACGCCAGTGGCGAACTTGCCGGCCTCCTCCAGCACTGCGCTGACCAGATCCGCCGAGGCGTCCTCGCAGCCGGGTAGTTCGCCGATGGCCGCGAGGTCGGCCAGCTCTTCGAGGATGAACTGCATATCGCGCAGCGGCGCTTGGTAGTCGAGCATGGCGATGGACGTCCTCGTTCCGTTGTTGGCCGGCGTGGGTAGGATCTGGTGGGGGTGGGCTATCCCGGTGGGCAGGCCTTCGCGAAGGCGCTGTGAACCCTTCCCTGGGCGCTACTTTTGCCATCCATGGCAAAAGACCTTCGCTACGACCTGCCCGCCGGCGCCCACCGAGAACGGTGCCGAAAAAGGGGCTTTTACCTCGGAGCCATGCGAATTGAACCATCGACCCGAATGGTCTCGCCATTGAGCATGGGGTTGTCGACGATATGGCAGGCCAGGCGCGCGAATTCGTCGGGTTCGCCCAGGCGGTTGGGGAAGGGGATGGATGCGGCGAGTGACTGCTGCGCCTCTTCCGGCAGCGACTCCATCAGCGGCGTCCTGAACAGCCCCGGGGCGATGGTCATCACGCGGATGCCGTGGCGGGCCAGTTCCCGGGCGATGGGCAGCGTCATGGCGACGATGCCGCCCTTGGAGGCCGCGTAGGCGGGCTGGCCGATCTGGCCGTCGTAGGCGGCTACCGAAGCGGTATTGATGATCACGCCGCGCTCGCCGTCAGCCTGGGGTTCGCCCTTGGCCATGGCGGCGGCGGCCAGGCGCAGCATGTTGAAGGTGCCCAGCAGGTTGATGTTGACGATGCGCGAGAAGGCTTCCAGCGGCAGTGGCTCGCCGTCCCGGTTGACCACCTTGGCGGGGTCGCCCACGCCGGCGCAGTTAATCAGCCCCTGCAGGCTGCCGAATGTCTGCACGGCCATTTCCACCACGGCCTGGGCATCGGCTTCGCTGGTGACGTCGGTGCGCAGAAAATGGGCACGGTCGGTGGCGCTTCTGGCGTTCAGCTCGCCTGCCAACGCCTCACCGCGCTCGGCATTGAGGTCGGCGATCACCACGTTGCTGCCGGCATCGTGGAGAGCACGCGCCGTGGCTTCTCCCAGTCCCGAGGCGCCGCCGGTGACAATAAAGGTATTGTTCTGAAACTTCATGATGCTTTCCTCAGGTACGGGGGCCCTGGCCCTTCTTTTTGAAGAAATTGCCGATGCGTTCAGCGACCTCGGGGCTGGTCTGGGTCAGGGCGGCAGTCAGCGACTCCACGAACAGGCCGTCATCACTGGCCATGTTGTCGATACGCGAGATGGCTGAAACCATGGCCCAGTTGGCCATAGGCGCGTTCTCGGCGATACGCTCGGCGAGCTGGCGGGCCTTGTCGAGACTTTCGCCGTCGCCAACCACGTAGTGGGAGAGGCCGAGTCGCTGCCCTTCGTCGGCTGTCATCACGCGACCGGTGAGCATCATTTCGCACATGCGGTCGGGTCCGATGATGTTGGAGACTCGCACCGAGGCGCCGCCACCGACAAAGATGCCGTGGCGACCTTCCGGCAGCTGGTAGACGGTGCTGGATTCCGCCACCCGCACATGCGTAGCGGTGGCCATCTCCAGGCCGCCACCAATGACCGCGCCCTGCATGGCGGTCACTACCGGCAGGCCGCCGTTCTGCAGACGATCGAAGATCCGGTGCCAGCCGCGAGAATGCTGTACCACGCCGAAGGGGTCGCGGTGCTGATGCTCGGCGAGGTCCAGACCGGAACAGAAATGCTTGCCCTCGGCGGCCAGAATAATGACCCGGGCGCCTTCCGGCGTGGTCATCAGGGCCTTTTCCAAGGCATTGAGCAGGCGATCACTGACGGCATTGCGTTTCTCAGGCCGTGCCAGGGTGATGGTGTAGATAGTGTCGTCTAGAGTCGTCTTGACGAGCGTTTCGGTCATGTGGGCCTCGGCAATAGTCGTCAAGCTGAGCGCTTGTTGTTCGAAAATACTGTTGTGATATTAAACAATGGATAGATTACAGCAGTTGCCGGACCGGGTCATTCCTGCTGCACTTCGACTTTGGTCTTGTGAAATGGCGGACGCAAATAAAAAAAGGCAGCCCGAGGGCTGCCTTTCATAGAGGGGTGTGAAAAGGAATCAGGCCTGACATTCATCCTGCAGCGCGGTTGCGGCTTGGTAGATCGTCCTGCCTACCTCGCCGATCTCCTCCAGGTAGCGCTCGATGGTCTCGTTCAGCACGGGCCCCCACTCGGGATGCTCGAGTGCGTTGTCGATCACCAGGAATTCATGTCCCGCCTCTTCGGCGTCTTGGCGACCCTGGCGAATCAGTTCGTCGTAGACTGCCGCCGCACGCAGCGACCACTCCATGCCGCTGTGATCATCGATCACCTGCTGCAGGTCCTCGGGCAGGCTGTCGTAGGTGCGCTGGTTCATGGTGGCGAACAGTGCCAGGTCATAGAGCGGCACCTCGGTGTGATAGCTGGCCAGCTCATTGAGGCGGAAGGTCTTCATGCCCTCCCAGTTGAAGCTCAGGCCATCTACCACGCCGCGTTGCATGGAGGTGAATACCTCCGGTGCCGGCATGCCGACGGCCTGGGCACCCAGCCGGGTGAACATGTCGCCAACCACCGGGGTGGGGCGGCGCATACGCAGGCCTTCCAGGTCCTGGGGCGTTTCGATCAGACGCTCCTTGGTGTGCAGGTAACCGGGGCCGGTGGTGAACATGAACAGCGGTCGGGTATCGGAATACTCCTCCTCGAAGTGCCCCTGATCATAGAGGGACTGTAGGATGCAGGAGCCTTGGCTGCTGCTGGCCGAGACGCCGGGCAGCTCGACCACCTGGGTCAGAGGGAAGCGCCCGGCGTTGTAGCCCTGGGCGGTGGCGCCGATGTCGGCGATGCCGTTGACCACGCCCTGGTAGGCGTTATCGGCGCCGGTAAGGGTGGCGCCGGGGAAGATCTGCACCTTCAAGCGACCGTCGGAGGCTTCCTCGACGCTCTCCGCCCAGGCCTGGAAGAGTTCACGGTCGATCAGCGAACCGCCGGGCCAGACGTGGGCGATACGCAGGGTGGTGGCCTCGGCCAGAGCTGGTCCGGCCAGCAGCGTGGTTGCCAAAGCGATACCGGTCACGATCTTGCTGGGTGTCATGGAGATACCTCTTGTCGTTATTGGGGTGTTGCGATTACAAGTCCAGCACCAGCACCTTGCTCTTGGCTCGCGAGCAGCAAGGGGTGAACTGGTCGTTGGCGGCGTGCTCGTCATCGTCCAGGTAGAGATCTCGGTGGTCGGGCTCGCCCTCCAGTACCCGGGTCAGGCAGGTGCCGCAGACCCCCTGCTCGCAGGAAACCATGATCTCGATGCCGTTCTCGGAGAGCACCTGGTGCACCGTCTTGTCGGCGGGCACGGTGAAGCTGGCGCCGCTGCTGGCGATCTTGACCTCGAAGCTGTCGTCATCCGTGGTGTCGGTCACGGCGCCGGTGAAGTATTCGGTATGCAGCCTCTCGCTGGGCCAGCCCGCTGCCTTGCAGGCCGAGAGCACCGCCTCGATGAAGCCGGTGGGGCCGCACACGTAAACCCGAGCGTCCGGGGCCGGTGTGGCGACCAGCGCCTCGAGATCCAGCTTCTGTTCCGCTGCGCCGTCGTCGAAGTGGAAGTGCACGCGCTCGGCGAAGCCGGAGGCGGCGATACGCTCACGGAAGGCCGTGCGCTCCGGGGAACGCGTGCAGTAGTGCAGCTCGAACTCGGCATCGGTGTGGGCCAGGCGCTCGGCCATGCAGAGAATCGGCGTGATACCGATGCCGCCGGCCAGCAGCAGGGTGCGCCCGGCTGGCTTGAGCGGGAAGTGGTTCTTGGGTGCGCTGATCTGGATCAGATCGCCCACCTGAATCTCCTCGTGCATGGCCGCCGAGCCGCCCCTGGAGGCGGGGTCGCGCAGCACGCCGATCAGGTAGCGATCCCCCTCTTCGGGGTGGTTGCACAGCGAGTACTGGCGCACCAGGCCGTCCTTCAGCCGTACGTCGATGTGGGCGCCGGCGCTGAACGCTGGCAGCGGCCGACCGTGGGGGTCGGCCAGCTCGAAGGTAACGATGTCCTGGGCTTCGTCGTGACGCGCCTTGACCTCGACGATCAGCGAGAGGGGAACGCCGCTCATACCGTGGCGCCCTCCCTGGCGGTTCGCTCCTCGGTCAGAATGCGGTCGATGATCCGCCTGGCCTGTACGCCGCCGCCGTCGATGTTGAGCTTGAGCAGCTGGCGCTCGGGATAGCGCAGCAGGTTGCGCTGCTGAGCCTCGAGCATGTCCAGGTCCTCGGCGAAGATCTTGCCCTGGCCTTCGCGGATCTTGTCGGTAAGCTCGCTATCCTCGGGCTTGAAGTTGCGCGCCATGCCCCAGAAGTACCAGATCGAGGTGTCGGTTTCGGGGGTGATGAAGTCGACCACGATGCTAGCGGCCTTGACCTCTGCCGGTGCGTCGTAGCCGCCGTGGCCGGCATGAGCCACGCCGACCTCGATAAGTACGTGGCTTGGCGGGGTGAAGCGGCAGATCTGCCAGCGATCCACCGGCACGTCGTCGGCCAGGCCGCAGCCACGCAGGGCCGCCTGCCAGAAGGGCGGCGCCGGAATGTTTTCCATGTGGCGGCTGGTGATCACTTCGTCGCCCTCGACGGTGGTCTCGGGGGCGGCTTCCTCGATTTCCGGCTGACCGATGCTCGACGCGTGCACGTAGGTCTCATGGGTCAGGTCCATGAGGTTGTCGACCATCAGGCGATATTCGCAGTAAATGTGATAGAGCCCGCCGCCGTAGGCCCAGTCGGGATTGTTGGCCCAGTGCAGCTCGGGGATCAGGCTCGGATCGGCTTTTTCGGGGTCGCCTGGCCACAGCCATACGAAGCCGTGGCGCTCCTCGACCGGGTAGGCGCGAATGCTGGGAAAGCCGCGCACCCGTTGGCCAGGCATGCTGGCACACTTGCCGTTGCAGCCCATCTCCAGGCCGTGATAGCCGCACACCAGCTTGCCGTCGCGCACGAACCCCAATGACAGCGGGGCGCCGCGGTGGGGGCAGAAGTCCTCCACCGCGGCGACCCGGCCTTCGTCGCCGCGAAAGAGTACGATGGGCTCGTTGCAGATGGTGCGGCCCAGCGGCTTGTCCTCGATCTCGTCCGGGGTGCAGGCGACGTACCAGGTGTTCTTGGGGAAGGGGGCCTGATGAGTCATGGTTCTCTCCTCGGCAGGGGCCGGAATGCTGGCGGCGCGTGCCGCGTGTGGTCACGGTCGTGATATTGTGTTTGGATCCAAAGTAGAGCTTTTTAGCGTTGCAGAGGTCAACTTATGCTTTAGTTGGATCCATTGGTAAATTCGAAAGAACAAGTTGGGGTGGGGTACGAGTGAGCAACAACGACAAGAGCGTGGTGAGCCGGTTGCGCAAGCTGATCGGCGAGGGCTTCTATCAGCCCGGTGAACGTATCGGTGAGGTAGCGGTGGCGGAGCAACTCGGTGTCTCGCGCACCCCGGTGCGCCTGGCCTTCCGCACCTTGGAGCAGGAAGGCCTGCTGCAACGGGCCGGCAAGCGCGGCTTCATGGTGCGGGAGTTCACTGAAGCGGACGTGCTCTGTGCGGTGGAGGTGCGAGGAGTGCTGGAGGGACTGGCAGCGCGTCGGTTGGCGGAGCAGGGGCTGACGCCCACCTTGGCCGAGGAGTTGACGGTTTGGATCCAAAGAGGGCGAGATCTACTGGCCAAGGGGTATCTGGAAGAGCGCGATGTAGATGTCTGGAGCGAACTCAACCGACGCTTTCACGAGGCCATCGTCGCTTCGGCCGGCAGCCCGGTGATCGGTGATGCCATCGCGCGCAACAACCATCTGCCTTTTGCCGCTGCGGACTCCATCGTCATCGACAGCGAGGCGCTTGACCGGGAGTATCGCAAGCTGCAGCTGGCCCAGACCCAGCACGAGCTGGTGTTTCAGGCGCTGCGCCACGGCGAGGGCGCCCGCGCCGAGATGCTGATGCGCGAGCACGCGTTCATTGGACTGCGCTACGGCGAGCTGCTGGGGTTGGGATGAATCCCGATACCCTCTGGCGGGAATCTTCCGAAAGTCCAATAAAAATTATCGATAGTACTTATAAATAGGAAGAGGAAGTGCTTCATCCGTTTGAATGGATATGAAAAATCCAAGCGAACTAGACTAAGGTCGATTGTTCAGGATGCCTGGGGGTGGGGTAGTTTATCCATTACGCCGAACGCATGTTCGCTTCGCGAACAAGGCGCTGCGATCAACTACAACGACCCTGGAGGCACCCATGAACCGTGTCCTGTCCCGCTGCCTGCTGGCGGCTTCCATTGCTGGGCTCACTGCCGCTTCTGCCGCGCAGGCCTCCACGACGCTACGCATGTCGCACTTCTGGCCGGATGGTTCCGGGATCAACCAGGAGATCTTCCAGGCCTGGGTCGAGGCCGTGCAGGAGGCCTCCGGCGGCGAACTGCAGATCGAGAACTACCCCTCCCAGACCCTGACCCGCGCCGACCAGGCCTACCAGGGTGCGGTCAACGGCATTTCCGACATTGCCATTACCGCCCAGGGCTATACCGCCGGCCGTTTCCCGCTGTCGCAGATAGTCGAGCTGCCGGGGGTTTCCGATACCGCCAGCCAGGGCGCCTGCATCCTGCAGACGCTGTACGACGACGGTCACATCGCCAGCGAATATGACGATACCAAGGTGCTGTTCATGTTCACCACGGGGCCGGGCTACCTGCACACCGTGGACAACGACATCCAGTCGCCCGCGGACCTCTCCGGGCTGCGCATTCGCCGCCCCACCGCGGTGGCCGGTGAAATGCTCGAGCAGCTTGGAGCCCAGCCGGTCGGCATGCCGGCGCCGGACATCTACACCTCGCTGCAGCGTGGCGTGATCGACGGGCTTAGCTTCCCCTGGGAAGGCATGAAGGTCTTCCGCCTCAATGAATTGGCCAACTATCACACTCAGGTGCCGTTCTACTCGCTGATCTTCGTCGCCACCATGAATCAGCGCAGCTTCGACCGTCTGAGCGACGAGCAGCAAGCGGCCATCGAAGCCAACATGGGCATGGCGTGGAGCGAGGTGGCCGGTGGTGTGTTCGACGGTCTGGACGAAGCGGGCAAGCAGGAGGCCGAGGAAGCCGGACATACCATTCGCGTCATTGATAACCCGCTCAAACACGACGATTGGGCCGGTCCGCTCCAGGCGGGCATCGAGAACTACCTCAGTGAACTCGAGGGCCGTGGCCTGGACAACGCGCGTGAAGTCTACGAAGCCGCCATGGCAGCGCGCGACGCCTGCCCGGCCGA
>NZ_JAFIFK010000033.1 GCF_020832045.1 Halomonas sp. | reverse complement strand
CGCAGCGAGCTGCCGGGCTATGTGCAGCGCTACATGGACGGCGAGATCAAGATCGACGAATTCATCACCCACGAGATGCCGTTCGAGAAGATCAACGAGGCGTTCGAACTGCTGCACGAGGGCAAGAGCATCCGTACCGTGTTGCATTTTTAACGGCTAACAGCGCCCGGAGCCGGGCTTTAACAGACTAACGGCACCCGAAGCCGCGCCAGGTGGCACATGCTCATTATCATGGGTAAGGTTGAAAGAGCCCAGAGCGTCAAATGGCCGGGGCTGCGCAAGGGAGTTGCTAACCCTACCTATGTTTGTTGTTCCGGTCGCTGCCATCGCGCGCGACCGTGAGGAGACCGACGATGACCATGACCGAAAATCTCGAGCCCATCTCGAGTAACAAGAGCTTCGGCGGCTGGCACAAGCGCTATCGGCATCGTTCGCGGGCTTTGGATTGCGAAATGGAGTTCGCCATCTTTCTGCCGCCCCAGGCCGAGACCGAACGTGTACCGTTGCTGTGGTGGCTATCGGGGCTGACCTGTAACGACGAAAACTTCATGCAGAAGGCCGGGGCGCATCGTGTCGCCGCCGAACTCGGTATCGCCATCATTTGTCCCGATACCAGTCCGCGTGGCACCGATCTACCGGGCGAACACGATAGCTACGATTTCGGCTCCGGCGCGGGCTTCTATGTGAATGCCACCCAGGAACCCTGGAAAAAGCACTATCGCATGTACGACTACGTCACCGAGGAGTTGCCCTCGGTAGTACGTCAGCATTTTCCGGTCAACGGTCGTGAGGCCGTCAGTGGTCACTCGATGGGCGGCCACGGTGCGTTGATCATGGCCTTACGCCGGCCCGGACACTACCGTTCGGTGTCGGCCTTTTCACCCGTGGTCAATCCCACTCAGTGCCCGTGGGGGCGCAAGGCGTTTCGCGAATACCTGGGTGACGATCCCGGCAGCTGGACCCAATACGACGCCTGCGAGCTGGTGGCCAAGGGAGCGTCGAGCCAACATCTGTTCATCGACCAGGGTGAAGCGGATCAGTTTCTCGAAGAGCAGCTCAAGCCCGAGCGGCTCGAAGCCGTGTGTGAAGAACACGATCACCCCCTGACGCTGCGCCGTCAGCCGGGGTATGATCACAGCTACTTCTTCATCGCCACGTTCATCGAGGAGCACCTGCGCTACCATGCCGAGCATTTGCACAAGCGTTGAACGAGCCGCCCGTTCGGGTGGTGCATGATCCGATTCTGGCTGTATCGTACGCTGCGTTGGGCGGCCCTTGCCGGGGCCGCCTTCGTCGTATTGTCCATCCTGCTGGTCATGCTGTTGCGCCACGTGCCGGCCTACGGCTCCATGGTGATGCTCGAGCGCAAGGTGGAAGCCTGGATGGGCGGCGAGAATCTGTCCATACAGCATCAGTGGCGCCCTTGGGCGGAGCTTTCCGATCATGCAAAGCTGGCGGTGATTGCCGCCGAGGATCAGCGCTTCCCGATCCATCGCGGTTTCGATGTGGACGAGATGCGTCGTGCCTGGGAGGCGAGTCGTAGTGGAGCGAGGCTGCGGGGGGCCAGCACGATCAGCCAGCAGACGTCCAAGAACCTCTTTCTCTGGACCGGGCGCAGCTGGGTGCGCAAGGGGTTCGAAGCGTGGTTTACCGTGCTGATCGAGGCGCTGTGGCCCAAGGAGCGGATTCTCGAGGTCTATCTCAACATCGTCGAATGGGACCACGGTGTGTTCGGTCTGGAAGCGGCGGGACAGCACTATTTCGGCGTCTCGGCCGATCGTGTCAACGAAGTTCAGGCCAGCCGACTGGCGGCCATCCTGCCCAACCCCAGGGCCTGGGATGCCGCCCGGCCGGGGCCGCACGTGGAGCGCCGCAGCCAGTGGATCCGCCAGCAGATGCGTAACCTCGGTGGGTCGCGCTACCTCGAGCAGCTGGCATCCGGCTGAAGCAGGTTTGGATTAGCGTCGCGCTTGGCCGCGTGCGGCGAGTACCACGCCCACGATGGTGATAGCCATGCCCACCAGAGCCACCATGGGCAGGCGCTCGTCGAAGAGCCACCACGCCTGCAGTGCCGTGACGGGAGGCACGAGATAGAACAAGCTGGCCACGCGGGAAGCTTCGCCGCGCCGGATCAAGGCCATCAGCAGCAGAATCGCAGCGATAGAGAGTACCAGCACCAGCCAGGCCAGCGTCAGCACGAAAGCAAGCGTCCACTCGACGTGCCGCTCCTCCACTAACAGGGCGCCGATGCCGAGCAGAACCCCGGCCGCTATATATTGCACCACCGTGCCCGAGAGCAGCGGCATGCCGGTGCAGTAGCGCTTCTGATATAGCGTGCCAAGCGTAATGCCAGCCAAGGCGACAATGACGCAGGCCAGTGCGCCGAGACCGAAGCCCTGGAACAGCTCGACGCCAGGGTCGAGCTTGCTGCCCAGCACCAGCGTGATGCCCATCAGCCCCAAGCCCAGCCCTAGCCATTGTATGCCGCCGATGCGCTCGCCCAACAGCGGCCCCGCCAAGGTGGCTGTCAGCAGGGGCTGCAGGCCGACCAGCAGTGCGGTAAGGCCGGCCGGCATGCCCAGATAGATGCCGTAGAAGACCCCGCCAAGATAAGCTCCGTGCACTAGCATCCCCGATACGGCGATATGACTCTTCAGGCGCCAGCCGGCTGGCCAGTCGCTTCCCATCAGCTTGATCAAGGGGATCAACAGGGCGAGGGTTATCACGAATCGGATGAACAAAAAGGTGAAGGGTTCGGCATGTGGCAGACCGAACTTGGCACCAATGAAACCGGTACTCCACAGGGCGACGAACAGAATCGGCATGCTGGCCAGCAACGCGGCATCGAGGCGTGTGTTGGCAGTGCTAGGCATGAAGGGTGGGTCCTTGTGCTTGATCGGTCAGCTTTCGACAATACTCGGTCGCTCGCGAGGGCGAAAGCTAGCAGGTTAACTTTTTACACGGCGACGGCAGGCATGGGTCGTCTGCATCACGAACATTTCGTAACATAAAAAAGTGAACTCTGTCCGCTCTCGCTCGTCAGAACCCCTACATTCACAGCAACACCCTTGGAGGTATTCATGCAACGGATGACTGCACTGTTTTCGGCCGCCCTTCTCGCCGCTGGGCTGATGACCGTTCAGGCGCACGCTCAACAAGATCCCGCCCAGGATCCGGCCGGCCAACCGCAAGCGCAGGCACCCGCTCAGGACTTCTCCGATGATCAGCTTCAGCAGTTTGCCGATGCCTCCCAGGAAATCGCTGTGATTTCTCAGGAGTACACCGAGCGTCTGCATGCAGCCGAAGACGAGCAGTCCCAGCAGGAAGTGCGCATGGAAGCCAACGACCGCATGGTCGAGGTGGTCGAAGAGAACGGACTCGACGTGGATACCTTCAACGCCATTGGCCATGCCATCCAACAGGATCCGGAGCTGATGCAGCGCGTTCAGCAGATGGCCGAGCAGTCGTAAGCGACCGGCAATTCAGCTGATATCGGGAAAGGCCGCCTTCGGGTGGCCTTTCTTGTGTCTATCGTACGTGTGCCCTTACTCTTCCTAGGGGAAGACGGTTTTCGGCAACGGTATTGGAGTCCGACAGTACATGGATGCGGAACTGCTCGAGATTCGACAGCACATGGGGCGCTTCCCGCCTTTCGAAACGCTCAGCGACCAGCTGCTCGACGAGGTGGCCGGGCAGGTCGAGGTCGGTTACTTCCAGGCAGGCTCCGGCATCCTGCAGTACGACCAGGAGCTGCATGAGCTTTGCTACATCCGAAGCGGCGCCGTCGAGGTCCGGCGGCGTACGGGCGATCTCTACAATCGCCTGGGCGAGGGGGATATCTTCGGTCACTTCAGCCTGCTGAGAAACAACCGCGTACATTTTCCTGCCCGCGCCCTGGAAGACACGCTGATCTACTTCCTCCCGGAAGCCGTTTTCTTGCGTTTGTGCGAAGCCGATGAGCACTTTGCCGACTTCGTCGAGCTGGAGCGTCCCAGGCTGGAAACGGCCGTAGCGCATAACAAGAAAGCCAACGACATGATGATCACCCGGGTGCGCAAACTGCTGACGCGCTATCCGGTGATGGTCGAGGCCAGCGCCACGGTACAGGAGACAGCGCGCCAGATCAGCGCGGCCCAGGCCTCGGCAGCGTTGATTCTCGATGAGCCGAACGACGACCCTCGCTACACCTTTACCGATACCGAGGATCGCCCTTGGCAACTGCGGGGCATTCTCACCGACAGTGATTTTCGCACGCGTATCGTGGCCGAGGGGCTGTCACCCGATACTCCCGTTGGCGAGCTGGCCGGGGAGAAACTGATCACAATACAGTCCGATGAGTCCGTGCATGAAGCGATGTTGTGCATGTTGCGCAACAACATTCACCATCTGCCCGTGCTGTATCGCCGCAGGCCAATGGGTATCGTGCACCTCTCCGACATCATCCGTTACGAGACGCACAGTAGCCTCTACCTGGTCAGCAACATCTTTCACCAATCGAGCGTCGAGGGGCTGGCGAGGCTGGCCCCGGACGTTCGCATCGCCTGCGTGCGCATGGTGGAAGAGGGTGCCAACTCGCAAATGGTCGGTACGGCGCTATCCACCATTGGCCGCAGCTTCGTACGCCGCCTGCTGGAGTTGGCAGAGGCGTCGTTAGGCCCACCCCCGGTGGCGTATTGCTTCATGGTCAACGGCTCCATTGCGCGCAACGAGCAGACCATCGTGACCGACCAGGACAATGCATTGATCCTGGCGGACGACTTTGATCCCGCCCAGCATGACGATTATTTCGCCAGCCTGGCGACGTTCGTCTGCGACGGTTTGGCCGCCTGTGGCTACACCTATTGCAAAGGCGATGTCATGGCCAACAATCCCCGATGGCGCCAGCCCTTGCAGGTCTGGAAACGCTATTTCAGCGAATGGATCGACTCGCCCACCCCCGAGCGGCTACTTCACTCCTCGATTTTCTTCGATCTGGACAGCGCTTATGGCGAAGAGGCCTATATCGAAGAGCTGCAGGATCTCATCGCCGACAAGGCGCCGCGTAGTCCCCGTTTTCTGGCGGCGGTAGCGCGCAATGCTTTGAATCGCACGCCCCCCTTGGGATTCTTCCGCACCTTCGTGATGGAGAAGGATGGCAAGCAGAACAACACCATCAATCTCAAGCGACGCGGAACGGCTCCACTGGTCGACTTGATACGCGTTCACGCGCTGGCCTGTGGCTCGCGGGCCCAGAACAGTTTCGAGCGTCTGGACGACATTGCGACCACACAGCTGCTGGCGCCAGGCGTCGACGCTAAGCTGCGCCATGCCATGGAGCTGCTTTCCATGGTGCGGATTCGTCATCAAGTCATCGACCTCGATCATGACCGTGAACCGGATAACAACATCGAGCCGGAAAACGTGGCCGATAGCGAACGCCACCATCTCAAGGATGCGTTTCAGGTTCTCAGCCGCGCGCAAAAATTCCTCAAGTACCGCTACCCGGTACCGGCGCACTCCGGTCGAGCCAGCTGATCGTGTTGTCCCATCGTCTGCCATCTCGTACCCAAGGGCTCGATTGGCCCGCTTACCTGCAGCAGCGAGCCGCTGAAACGGGTGATCCTGCACTGCAGCGCTTCTTTGCCAGCGGCTGCATCGACCCCGATACGCCTATCGGCGAGGCGCCCCTTGTTGCGGTAGATCTTGAAACCACTGGGCTGGATGCCCAGCGTCACGCCATCGTCAGCGTCGGCCTGGTGCCTTTCAATCTGAAACGCATATCGCTGGCGCAGCGGCGTTACTGGGTCGTCCGCCCCAATCGGTCGCTATCCGATACCTCTGTCACTCTGCATCGCATCACCCACTCAGAGGTGGCCGGTGCCCCCGACTTCAGCGCAATCCTGCCTGAGCTCCTCGAGTCGCTGGCAGGTCGACTCGTCGTGGTGCATTTTCGTCATATCGAGCGGCCGTTTCTCAACGAGGCGGTCAAGGCCCGGCTGGGAGAGGGCATGCGTTTTCCCATGATCGATACGATGTCGCTGGAAGCGCGGCTGCATCGGCTCTCGCTATGGGCACGTCTGCAGCGCTGGATGCGGCGACCGCCGGTTTCGATACGCCTGGCAGACAGTCGACGGCGCTACGGGTTACCGGATTATCAGGGACACCACGCTTTGGTCGACGCGCTGGCCACGGCCGAGCTGTTTCAGGCACAGGTGGCGAGGCACTATGGCGTTGAAACGCCCGTTGGCAAGCTTTGGACTTAGCTGATTCGTCATCAGCGAGATAGGCGGATGTCCAGGCGGTCGATGCTGCCTTACAGCCACAGCTCGGCGAAGGTCTTGCCATCCACCGGCCGGCCGAAATGAAAGCCCTGGACCCCGGTGCAGCCCAGCGCTCGCAATGCCTCGGCCTGTTCGGCCTCCTCGACGCCCTCGGCCACGGTGAGCATGCCCAGCGTCTGAGCCATGGCAATGATGGTGGAGACAATGGCGTGATCGTGGCTGCTCTTGAGCATATCCTGCACGAATGACATGTCGATTTTCAGGGTGTCGGCGGCGAAGCGCTTGAGATAGGTGAGCGAAGAATAGCCGGTACCGAAGTCGTCGATCGCCAGACTGAAACCGGCCTTGCACAGGGCCCGCGTGATACGCACCGTCTGCTCGGGGTTGCGCATCAGACCACTTTCAGTCAACTCAAGTCCCAGCTTGCCTGGCGGTACGCGGGTGGCGATGCGCTGTATGTGTTCCGCCAGGCGTGGATCGTCCATTTGTTGAGCCGATACGTTGACGCATAGCCGTCCCGGGAACGGTTTGCCTTGGCGCTCCCAGGCGATGATCTGCTGACAGGCGGCCTCCAGTACCCACTCGCCCAAGGGGCGGATCAGCCCCTGCTCTTCGGCCAACGGAATGAAGGTGCCGGGGCTGACGTGCCCGAGTATTTCATCGTGCCAACGGCACAAGGCCTCGGCACCGATCAGTTTGCCGGTCTTGAGGCTGAACTGGGGCTGGAAGGCGAGCGATAGCTTGCCCTTGGCCAGCGCATCGCTGAAGCGCAGTTGAAGAATCTCGTGCTGCTGCAGCTCGTCGGCCATGGTGGAAGTGAAAAAGCGCGTGCGACTGTTGTCCCGCTTGGCGTGGTTGAGCGCAATGCTGGCATGTTGAAACAGCGACTGGGCGTTGTCGCCATCGCGTGGAAACATGGCGGCTCCCACGCTTGCCGAAATCGAGAAGCTGCGCTCCGCCAGCTGTATCGGCGGCAACAGACTATTGCGATAGCGCTCTATGGCATGCGCCATGGCGGCCGGCCGGGTATCGGTGAGCAGCACCATGAATTCGTCTCCCCCCAGGCGGGCAATGAACTCGCCCGGCTCGACCTGGGTGCTGAAACGACTGGCGATCTCGGCCAGGATCTGGTCGCCGAGTTCATGCCCTTGTGTATCGTTGATTTGGCGGAAACGTTGCAGGTCGAGGTAGAGCAGGCCCAGGCAGCTGTCGCGAAGTCGGGCCTGTTCGCAGGCCTCCTCCAGTCGCTCCATCAAGCATCGTCGGTTCGGCAGCCCGGTAATGCTGTCCCAATAGATCAGCTGTTGGATCTGGTAGTCGCTGCTGCGGCGCTTCTCCTCCTCGGCTCGCCGTGCCATCTCGGCACCTGCTTGGGCAGCCGCGATTCGAAGTACTTCACGTGCATAAGAGACCAGCTCGAGCGGCCGGCTGAATAACACCGCAAGCAGGCCGATCAGGTGGCCATCAGGGGCACGCAGCGGAATGCCCACGTAGCTTTCGATTTCGAGTTCTTGCAGCAGAGCGCTATCGGGAAAGCGTTGACGAACGTCGGCGGTGAATTCGCACACTTCATCATTGAGCACATGCTCACAGGGAGTGCCAATCAGCGTATAAACCGAGACGGGCAGGAGAGCGCCTTTCGACCAGAAAGCCACGGTACGCACGGTGGCCTCGTCGGAAAGCAGTTTCCCGATCAGCACATGCTCCCCGCCGAAAATCGTGGAAATACGTTCGACCAGATGATCGAACGCCTGGGGAGTGCCGGCCTTGCCCAAGCCATCGGCGAGCAGACGAAAGGCGTCTTCGGGTGCCATCATGGGCGTAGAACGGCTCCTGGGCATAGTTGTAATGATCTATTTGGAATATGCCCGAAGCGATGCCGTGTTGCTAGTCGTCGTATCGCTCAAGAAATACTTGACGTAACGGATTTTTTTCATTTCCACCCTTACTGTCGTGAGCCAGCGCCCACCGCGGGACGGTGCCCGGACCTGGGAAACGTTGAGGCGGCCTTCAATGGCCGCCTGGCATCACCTTTCAGGGTCAAGCACGAGGTTCGCTCATCAAGCCTTTGACGATGGCATAGCAACCCACCAGTAGCACCAAGGTGAAGGGCAATCCAGTGGATACGGCCATTGCTTGTAGCGCGACCAGGCCGCCACCCAACAGCAAGGCAATGGCGATGACGCCCTCGATGATGGCCCAGAATACTCGCTGCGGCTTGGGGGCATCGACCTTGCCACCGGCGGTGATGGTGTCGATCACCAGCGAACCGGAGTCCGACGAGGTGATGAAGAATACCACGACCAGCACAATGCCGACGAACGAGGTGATCGCCGTTAAGGGGAGTTCACCGAGCATCATGAACAGCTGAAGCTCCAGCGCTGAATCTCGGACACCCTCGAAGCCATCGCCGACCAGTTGGTCGATTGCGGTGCCGCCAAAGGCGGTCATCCACAGCACCGAAACCAAGGAAGGTACCAGCAGGACGGCGATCAGGAATTCGCGCACGCTGCGTCCGCGACTGACGCGCGCGATGAACATGCCGACGAAGGGCGACCAGGAGATCCACCAAGCCCAATAGAAGGCGGTCCAGCCTTGGCTGAAGTTGGCATCCTCACGGCCGAAGGGGTTCGAAAGCGCCGGCAGGTTGACGATATAGGTACTCAGATTCTGAAAGAAGCCGGTCAGAATCAGCAGTGTCGGGCCAACGATGATGACGAACAGCAATAGCAGAACGGCCAGGCCCATGTTGAGCTCGGAGAGTCGGCGAACGCCCCTGTCGACCCCGGCCAGAATCGACAGGATGGCCACGGCGGTGATGGCTAGAATGAGTATCACCATGGTGGCGTCCGTCTCGGGAACACCGAATAAGAAGCTTAGCCCGGCAGAAGCCTGTGAGGCACCGATACCCAACGAGGTGGCGAGGCCGAACAGGGTGGCGAACACCGCCAGGATGTCGATGATGTGCCCGGGCCAGCCCCACACACGCTCCCCCAGGATGGGGTAAAAGATCGAGCGCATGGTGAGCGGCAGGCCCTTGTTGAAAGAGAAAATGCCCAGTGCCAGCGCGACGACGGCATAAATCGCCCAGGGATGAAGCCCCCAGTGGTAAATCGTAGCGGCCATACCGAGACTCGCCGCGGCTGAAGGGTCGCCGGCGGCGCCGCCGAGCGGAGCCCAATCGGTGCGCACGCCATCCTCGACGGTGGTGCCGCCCATGGCGGCATCGAAGTGCGACATCGGTTCGGAGACGCCGTAGAACATCAGGCCGATCCCCATGCCGGCGGCGAACAGCATGGCAAACCAGCCGGTATAGCTGAAGTCGGGTTTAGCATTCATGCCGCCGATGCGCACCTTGCCCAGCGGCGAAACGATCAATATCAGGCACAGCAGCACGAAAATATTGCCTGCCAGGAGGAAGAACCATGACAGATTTCCGGTCAGCCAGTCGCGCAAGGCGCTGAACAGCGGTTCGACCTCCGTCTGCAGGGCGAGGGTGAGGATCACGAAGAAAACCGTGACCAGAGCCGAGATGGTGAAGACCTTACCGTGCAGGTCGATACTGAAGCCGAGCTTATTGGTGGCCGTGTTGTCCTGGCCGATGACGTAGTCGGTATCGATGAGGTTGGCCGGACCCTCGGGTGCCGGCACGCCTTCCGAAGGGGGCTCTACCTTCCTCTCGGGCTCATTATAATTGGAGTCGCTCACGTTACGTTCCCCCTTCAAGGACGAAGAGGCTGGGATGGCGCAAGGGGAAGGGAAGCATGAATCTGCCGTTCATGTCGTGCTCTCCTGGTTCACGTTATGTCGGGGACCCAACGGGACGCATGTGGGTGCACGTAAAAACGTTACACAACGTCAAGCTTAGCGGCTCCGGTGTGTGTTACCCGTCTTATTGCAGGTGCGCACTCCGAAACGCCTTATTGGAACAAGAATTGTACATGAATGTACGGTCTATGCCGAACCGGGACGTCAGCCAGATATCCTTTAGCGCCAATGAGTAACGTATTTGTATCTTTTGGTAACTTGCCGTTAATCGAAATTGCTTCTACTTTCCTGAAACTGGTTCAACGCTATTTGAACCTTGAAGGGTTGCGACTGGTGCCCCATAGGAATAGGGTCAATCAATTCCAACAAGAACAATGGCCGGCTCTCATGGGTATCGTTGCTTCGCCTGAAGCTGGCCATGAGTGGGAACTCTGCATGAATGTAAGCCTGCAACAACAGCGTGATGACAGAGCAAGGCAAGACGAGCGTGACGCTACACCGCCCTTCGCCCGTTTCATCGATGTGCAGAAAAGCTACGATGGCGTCGAACTGGTGGTGAAGGGCTTCAACCTGGATGTGCACCAGGGCGAGTTCGTCACTCTGCTGGGGCCCTCCGGGTCGGGTAAGACAACCTGCCTTATGATGATGGCGGGGTTCGAGACCCCTACCCATGGCCAGATTCTGCTCAAGGGGGAGCCCATCAACGATCTGCCGCCGCACAAGCGGGGCATCGGCATGGTCTTTCAGAACTATGCCCTCTTTCCGCATATGTCGGTCACCGAAAATCTCGCTTTTCCACTTGAGGTGCGCCGTCTTTCGAAGGCGGAAACCAAGCGCAAGGTCGAGCGGGCACTGGCCATGGTGCGGCTGAACGATTTCGGCGACCGCCGACCTGCGCAGCTGTCCGGCGGCCAGCAGCAGCGTGTAGCTTTGGCACGAGCGCTGGTCTTCGAACCCGAGCTGGTGCTGATGGACGAGCCGCTCGGCGCGCTGGACAAGAACCTGCGCGAAGAGATGCAGTACGAGATCAAGCGCATCCATGCCGATCTGGGCGTCAGCATGATCTACGTGACCCACGATCAGACCGAAGCGCTCACCATGTCCGACCGTATCGCCGTGTTCAACGATGGCATCGTCCAGCAGCTGGCAGCACCGGAGACGCTCTACGAAGCGCCCGAAAATGCCTTCGTCGCCAATTTCATCGGCGAAAACAATCGGCTCTACGGTGAAGTGACGGAAACGATCGGCAACACGTGCCAGGTGCGCCTCGACAGCGGGGAGACGGTGCTGGCCAAGCCCGTTGCATGCGGTGGAATAGGGTCGCGTACCACGATTTCCCTGCGCCCGGAGCGCGTCGGGCTGGTGCTTAACGGTGATTCCACTGCCTTCGATAATCGCTTCAGGGCCGAGGTGAGAGAGGTGATCTACCTCGGCGATCATCTGCGTACACGCGTCAGCGTGTGCGGCAATGAGGAGTTCATTCTCAAGACGCCCAATGCACAAGGGCAACCTTCGCTGAGGCCTGGCCAGTCAGTCGACATCGGTTGGTCCAGCAGCGACTGTCGGGCACTCGATGCCTGATTCGAGTCGGCCATATGGCGGTATCAATAAGTACAACAAGGAAGGGAGATCGATGATGAAAGGTGAGATGAAGCAAGTGAAACCTGCGCTCCAGGTAATGGTATGCGCTATCGCGGGCGCCTCGGCCCTGGGCTTGGCTACCGTTGCACAGGCCCAGCAGACGCTCAACGTCGTTTCCTGGGGTGGTGCCTACAGCATGAGTCAGCAGCGGGCTTACCACGAGCCTTGGATGGAGCAGAGCGGCGACGAGATCGTCAATATCGATCGCAGCGCCAATGCGCTGGCCGGCCTGCGGGCCCAGTCCCAGGCGGGCAACGTCACCTGGGATCTGGTCGACATGCTGCCGGCAGATGCCATGATCGCTTGTGCCGAAGGGCTGATAGAGCCCCTCGACCACGATGAATTGCTGGCGCCGGCGCCCGACGGCACGCCGCCCAGCGAAGACTTCGTCGACGGGGCATTGGGCGAGTGCTTCGTGGCTTCGATCGTTTACTCGAATATCGTCGCTTTCAACAGCGCGATGTTCCCCGAGGACAATCAGCCAAGCACCATCGAGGACGTATTCGATCTGGAGAACTTCCCAGGCCAACGTGCCCTGATGCGGCGCCCGATCAACAACATGGAGTGGGCCCTGATCGCCGATGGCGTCGACCGCGAGGATGTCTACGACATGCTCGAGACGGAGGAGGGGATCCAGCGTGCCTTTGCCAAGCTCGATACCATCAAGGATCACGTGATCTGGTGGGAAGAGGGCGCCCAGCCGCCACAGCTGCTGGCGGATAGGGAGGTCGCCTTCGCCTCTGCCTACAACGGTCGAATCTTCGACGCCATGGTAAGCGAGAACCAACCTTTCGAGATCATCTGGGATGCGCAGGTCTTCGAGTTGGATGGGTGGGTGGTGCCGACCGGTAAGCTCGACAAGGTGCGCGATTACCTCTACTTCGCTACCGACACTCAGCGGCTTGCCGACCAGGCGCAATACATTTCCTACGGGCCAGCACGGCTCTCATCCTCGGAGTACGTCTCGACTCATGCCGAAACCGGCATCGAGATGGAGCCGCACATGCCCACCTATGAGCCCAACTTCGCTACCGCGATCCAGAAGGACGACGAATTCTGGGCCGACTACAGCGACGAGCTGAATCAGCGCTTCGACGCCTGGCTGGCTCAGTAAGGTGTGACCGCCACTCGGCATTGTTGCCGGGTGGCGCCGACTCATTGTCGTCATGACGTTTCCGGAGGGGCACGAGTGTCCGGTTCTCCCGCTTCCCCATTGACCACTGCCGATGGCGTGCCGCTCAAGGTCAGCCTGCGTCGCGCCGTGAGGCGCTCGAAGCTCAAGGCTTTCTTGCTGGTATCGCCACTGCTGCTATTTTTGGTCGTCGCTTTCGTCATGCCCATTTTCGAAATGCTGTGGCGCAGTGTCGATAATCCTGAAGTCTCGACACACCTGTCACGTACGGTCGACGCCCTGGAGGGCTGGGGCAGAGAGACGCTACCTGGGGAGGAGGCATACGCAGCGCTGGCCGAGGATCTGCGCGAGGGGCAACAGGCGCGTAATCTGGGGCTGTTGTCGAGTCGGCTGAATTACGAAAAGGCAGGCATGCGTTCGACGATCACCCGAACGGCCCGGAGCCTTGGTACGCTCGAACCGCCTTATAAGGAAGCGCTTATCGAGGCCAATGCCAATTGGGGCGATCTCGATACCTGGAAGTTGATCGAGCGCGAGTCAACGCCGCTTACGCTCAGCTATTATCTGGCAGCGGTAGACCGCCAATTGACGCCCGATGGCGAGATCGTTCGGGCTCCCGAATCTCAGCGTCTTCACGTTAACCTGTTCTGGCGCACGCTGTGGATGAGCCTGGTAATTACCGGCCTGACCCTGCTACTTGGCTATCCGGTCGCCTTCTTGCTTGCCAGTTTGCCGCTGCGCTATTCGAACCTGCTGATGATCCTTGTGTTGCTCCCGTTCTGGACCTCGCTGCTGGTGCGCACCACGACCTGGATTGCCATCCTGCAGTCGCAGGGTGTGCTCAACGACATGATGGTCGCAATAGGGGTCATTGCCGACGAGGCACGTTGGCAGATGATTCACAACAAGACGGGCACCATCGTGGCCATGACTCATATTTTGCTGCCTTTCATGATCTTGCCGCTCTATTCGGTGATGAAGACCATCCCGCCGAGTTACATGCGTGCCGCACGCTCTCTGGGAGGACGACCCTTCCTGTGCTTCAGGCGCGTCTATTTTCCACTGACCATTCCGGGAATCGCCGCCGGGGGCATCCTGGTGTTCATACTTTCCATCGGCTACTACATCACACCGGCATTAGTGGGGGGGCAGTCAGGACGTTTCATTACCAACTATATCGCGTATCACATGCAGACCTCCCTTAACTGGGGACTGGCGGCGGCAATCGCCTCGATTCTGCTGTTCGTGGTGGTGGTGTTTTATCTGGTATTCAATCGCCTGATCGGCGTCGACAAGGTCAAGCTGGGGTAACCATGGCCATTCCTTCTTATGCCACTCGGGGCGAGCGTATCTGGCACTACGTTTTCTTGGGGATGTGTGCGCTGATCTTCCTGTTTCTGGTCGGTCCGCTGTTGATCATCATCCCCCTGTCGTTCAACGCCCAACCCTACTTCACCTTCACCCAGGAGATGCTGACCTTCGACCCCGCCGGCTATTCGTTACGCTGGTACGAGGACTTCTTTACCTCCCGGGCCTGGCTGCATGCCATCAAGAACAGCTTCATCATCGGTATCGCCTCGACCATTCTTGCAACCATTCTGGGAACAGTGGCTGCGCTGGGATTGTCGAGTCGGCACATGCCGGCGCGTAGTGCCATCATGGCGCTGCTGATCTCGCCCATGATCGTGCCGCTGATCATCTCTGCCGCCGCCATGTTCTTCTTCTTTTCCAAGGTGAATCTGGCCCAGACCTATCTCGGTGTGATTCTGGCGCACACGGCGCTGGGTATCCCCTTCGTCGTGATCACCGTAACGGCAACGCTATCGAGCTTCGATACCACGCTGATAAAGGCGGCTCACAGCCTGGGGGCCAACCCTACACGTACCTTCTTCAAGGTCGTGCTGCCGCTGGTTACCCCTGGCGTTGTCTCCGGCGCCCTGTTTGCATTCATTACCTCCTTCGATGAGGTCGTGGTGGTGCTGTTCATCGCCGGTCCCGAGCAACGCACCATGCCGATCCAGATGTGGTCGGGCATTCGCGAACAGATCAGTCCGACGATTCTGGCGGTAGCGACTATGCTGGTGCTGCTTTCCATGCTGATGCTGACGACGCTGGAACTTCTACGACGGCGTAGTGAACGGCTCCGGGGAGTTTCGCCGGAATGAGTTGAAACGGAACCCAACGCTTTTAGAGGGGCACCCAGGGGGGTGCCCCTCAGCCGTTTTTCGGCCGGTATAAAGGCAGGTTTTTTGTGGCAGACCGGCTCATGTGTCATTTTTTACCACCCTTGAGGCCGGGATTTTGCTTTCGACTGGACCACGACTTTGTTACTTAAATAGTTGAAAATTAAATGATATTAGGAAATTCGGCATGGCTGGCACAGCGTATGCTGTACATTGGGTGAGAACGACCAATTCAAGGGAGAACGACATATGAGCCATGATCAGCAAGGAAGGATCTTTACCAAGCGCTCGGCAGCCTTGGCTTCAGCAGTGGCTCTAGCCCTCGGCACCCTCTCTCTAGCCGGTTGCGGCAACGACGATGATCTGCCGCCGGTGGAAGAGGATCGGCCTGCCACGCAAGAGCAGACGTCTCCGATGCAGGACACGACGGCTGATCCGGGCATTGATCAGACCGGTACTGCTTCTGGCGATGGCTCCGCAGACCCGGTGACGGGTCCCGAGGAAAGCCCGGAAGGCATGGGTGACGTAACGCCTGATCAAGATCCGCTTCCCGAAGCCGAGCAAGAGCCGGTTCCCGATGAGGATGAGATTGAGCGGGATCTCGACGGACAGCAGGACACCATGGACCAAGGTCAGGTGGATGATCCCTTGGTCGACGACGAGGAAGAGCAGGGTGGCATGTAATCTGACACCTTACGCTTCGTGCTGCCATCTAGGTTGATGGCAGCTCAGGGCAGGATGCCCAATACATTTCGCGAAAGCGATACCGCAGGAGGTGGAATTATGATGTCCAAGGAATTTCTGAAGAAGCTAGGCATTGTCGGTGTGACCATGGGGCTGACTGCCAGCCCGTTCGCGCTGGCCCAGCAGACCCAGACTCAGCAGGACGATTTCCAGACTCAAGAGCAGGCTCAGGATCCGGCTGAAGCCGTCCAAGGCGCTCCGGGTGCTGAACCTACCCCTGGAACTGACGCTGCTGCCGGGACTGGCCCGGGCGCCGACCCCGCTCCCATGGAAGACGGAGTAGCACCGGGTGAAGCCGACGTCGACGGTATGGGCACTGGTGCTGGTGGCGATACCGGTTTCGGAACTGGCGCTGGTGCGACCGATCAAGGTGCCGCCGGTAGCATGCCTGAAGCCGTTGACGGCGCCCCGGGCGCTGAGCCGACTCCGGGCACTGACGCTGCTCCGGGTGGTCCCGGTGCCGATCCCGCACCGATGGAAGACGGCGTAACTCCGGGCATGCAGCAAGATCAGGGTCAGCCGGGCATGCAGCAGGAAGGGACTACTGGTGGCTTCGGTCAGGATCAAGAGCCCGGCTTTGGTGAAGGCACCGAGGCAATGCCTGGGGACGATCCCGCCGCCGGTGGTGAGGAAGTTGGTCCGGGCGCTACTGGCACCACCAGCAATCAGTAAGCGACTCGTGACATGAATGGCGGACAAACACGGAAGTATTAATTGTCCGCAAGGGAAGGATTGAAGAGGCAACGCAATGGAAGCCGAGCCTCTTCCTCCCAATCATGAGGCGTCGTAATTCGCTGGCGGCCCGCCACCCTCCCCCCTTGCACCGTCAGTCGAATTGCATGGCGTACTTCGCCCCCGATCTCCCACGGGGGCTTTTTTGTGGCTTCTGGTTCCTGGTTTGGAATGCGTTGCGATTCCGCCCTTGCTGTTCGCGGTTGCTTCCGGGCTCGTTAATCTTCCTCCAGCCGGCGATACAGCGTGCGTCTGGCGATGCCGAGAATGTCGGCCGTTCGCCGCTTGTTGCCGCCTGTGGCCTCCAGCACTTTCTGGATATAGCGCTTTTCCACCTCTTCGAGGCTCGGCCAGCTCTGCTGGCTTCTGGCCACCACGGCATTACCGGCTTCGAGTTGCCGTACCACGCCGCGCTGCTCCTGGCCGTGCTGTCGAATGCGCTCAGGCAAGTCGTCATGGCTCAGCAGGCCATCTTCGGCCAGGGTCACCGCCCGCATGATGGCATTCTCTAACTCGCGTACGTTGCCCGGATAGGAGTAATCAAGCAGCGTCTGTAGCGCCATGGGCTCGACTCGCTCGATTTGCTTGTTCTGGGCGGTGGCATGCTTTTCGATCAAGGCCGAGACCAGGCGCTCGATGTCTCCCTGGCGCTCACGCAGCGGTGGGATCCGCAGAGAAAACGTCTCCAGGCGATAGAACAGGTCGCTGCGGAAATTCCCGCTTTCGATTTCATGCTCCAGGTCGCGGTGGGTAGCGGCAATGATGCGCACATCCACCGATTCCTCCTTTTCGGCCCCCACGGCCTTGACCATCTTTTCCTGCAAGGCACGCAGCAGCTTGGCTTGCAGGCCAGGCGACATCTCGCCAATTTCATCGAGAAAGAGGCTGCCGCCGTTGGCCGCCTGGAACAGACCCTGGCGTGAATCGCTGGCGCCGGTAAAGGCGCCCTTCACATGGCCGAAGAACTCGCTCTCCATCAGCTCGGAAGGAATGCTGGCGCAGTTGATGGCTATGAATGGTTCGCCGGAGCGGGGGCTCTCGGCATGGATGGCACGAGCCAGTAGCTCCTTGCCGGTTCCGCTCTCGCCGAGGATCAGAATCGGGGCGTCACTCTTGGCCAGGCGCGCCGCATCGTGAAACAGCGCCTGCATCCTCTCGCTCTCCCCGACGATACCGTGGAAATGTCCAGCGGGTTCACCCTGCTGGAAGCGCTCGGCCAGGCGTCTATTCTCCAATACCCGATAGACCGCTTCGCCCACACTCTCCAGGTCGAGAGGTTTGGTCAGGAAATCGTCAGCCCCTATCTTCAGCGCATCGACCGCCTGGTCGATGGTGCCGAAAGCGGTAATGACGATGAACCCGATACGGCTGCCTTCCTGCCGCAGCTGCTCGAGCAGCTGCAGGCCACTCATGCCGGGCAGACGTACGTCACTGATTATCATGGCCACTTCGCTGTGGCTCAAAGTGAGAATGGCTTCCTCGGCGCTACCGACCCCGAGGGTGTGATAGCCGGCTTCCTGGAGTTCTTCCTCAAGAAGTTCGAGAATGGCGGCATCATCCTCGACGACCAGTATCGGCAGATCGGTAAAACTGTGGCTTCCTGTCACGGGTCATTCCCTCCTTCATCGCTATCGCTCAATGGCAGCCCGATTTCGAAGCCGGCTCCCCCCAGCTCGCTGTCGTAGACACCGACAGTGCCGCCATGATCGTTGATGATTCGATGCACCATGGATAGTCCGAGGCCGCTGCCCTGGCCCACGGGTTTGGTCGTAAAGAATGGGTCGAAAACCTTCGTCTTGTCCTTATCGGCAATCCCCGGGCCGTTGTCTTCGATCCACAGGGTCAACCAGCCCTCGTTCTCTTGTACCCGGATGCGTACCCGATCGACGCCCTTGGCCTGGGCGGCATTGCGCAGCAGGTTGGTCAGGACCTGGATCAACTGCTGGCCGTTTGCCAACAGGGCCGGCGTTTCAGTGGGCAGGTCGAATTCCAGCTGGATGTCATTCTGCTCTAAATCCTCCTCCACCAGCTCGCGGGTGGCATTAAGCAGTTCGGTGAGTTGCAGCGGCTCCTTCTCGACGTTGTGACGCCGGCCAAGCTCCATCAGCTGGCGTACGATTTCCACGATACGTTCGACTTCACCGCGGATACGTACGAGTCGATCGCGGTCCGCATCGTCGAGCGTCTCGCGGCGCGCCAGGCGCTGGGCCTGACCGTTGATGACGGTGAGTGGAGCGCCGATCTCGTGCGCAACGCCGGCTGCCAGTACCCCCAGCTCGGCAAGCTTCTTCGACTTGCGCAAGCGTTTCTCGAGCTCGATTTCCTTGCGTCGCCGCGCCTCGATATCGGCATCCTTCTCGGCCATGGCATCGAGCATGCCATTCAGGGCCACGGCCAGGCGTCCGTACTCCTGGGGGCCCTCGGCCTCGGCTCGCTGCTGTCGATCGCCGGCCTCGACCCGCTGCATGACCGCCAGCAGACGTTCCAAGGGGCGTTCGATATGACGCCGAAACCCCCACCAGATTCCCAGGACGATACCGGCGGCGCCAATCACGAAGGCCAGCAGGGCCAGCTGACTGAGAAAACCGGTGTAGTTCTCGATACCCGTGTTGAGGCGATTGACCTGCAGTACCCCCTGCACTTCGCCGGTGTTCGACAATAGCGGCTTCAGAGCGGAGTAGTAGTGCCAGCCATCGTGCTCACGATAGGCGGCGCGCATCTCGCCGCGCTCGGCTACCTCTCGTATGGTCTCGGGGCTGAACAGGGCCTGGCCCAGGCCGAGCCCGTAAATCTCTTGCCCGTTGGCATCGAAGACATAGGCCCCGTAAATGCGGTGGAAAGAGAATGCGGAGTAGAGCGACTCTTCGAGAGGCTCGGTGGCGTCCCGCGTCAAGGCGTGGTTCAAGGTGGTGCCGATCACGTTGGTGATCACCTGGACTTCGCGCTCGAGGCGGTTGCGAACGTTTTCCTCGAGCGACTTGATGGCTACCAGACTGAAGATCAGCAGCACGAGGAACAACGGCGCAATGACGGTGATGAGTATGAGATTGCGTAGGCGCATGGCATCTCGCAGGCAGCATTCGACGAAAGCGGCACCGACCCTTGGTCCGGTGCCGCGCTGGAATCAATCTACCGGCCTTAGCCGATAGAGGCTGCCTTGTGCCTCGTCGTTGATCAGGTAAATGGCACCGTCTTGCCCCTGGATGACATCACGAATGCGCCCGATATGGCCATCCAGCACAGTTTCGCTTGCAACCACTTCTCTACCGTCGACGCTCAGCCGATGCAGCTGCTCGCTGCGCAGCCCGCCGGCCAGCAGGTCGCCTTGCCAGTCGCCGAAGCTAGTCGAGGTGATCTGGGTCAGGCCGGAAGGAGCGAAGTGCACGTCGAAAACATGCACCGGGTCGCGCATCCCCGAGAGGGAGTCCTCCCCGATGGGTTCACGGGTGCCGTAATCGCGTCCTTGACTGACTGCGGGCCAGCCATAGTTCTCACCGGCTTCGATGAAGTTCAGCTCATCGCCCCCCAGCGGACCGTGTTCGGTCGCCCAGACGACGCCTTGGTCGGTGACCACCATCCCCTGAACGTTACGGTTGCCCAGGGTGAAGAGCTCGTCGAGGGTGGCGTCATCGCCGAGAAAAGGGTTGTCGTCGGGTACGCCCCCCTCGGACGTCAGCCTCAGCACGCTTCCGGCATGGTCGCCTTGGTCCTGGGCGCGCTCGGGTGTGCCCCGGTCGCCGATTGAGATCAACAGGGTTTCGTCCGGCAGCCAGCCGATTCGCGAGCCGTAGTGTCTTCCCGGGCTGGAGGTACGGTCCTGTTCGAACAGCGTCTCGACATCGGTCAGCGCGTTGTCCGTCAGTCGGGCACGGCTCAACGCCGTCGCGCTTCCACCATCGCCGGGTTTGCTCCAGGTGAAGTACACCCAATCGTGGTCGCCGTCGCCGTAACGCGGATGCAGCGAGACATCGAGCAGCCCCCCCTGACCTTGGGCGCTCACCTGGGGCACACCCTCGAGATGGGAGATGCTGCCGCCTTCATCGACCATTGCCATTCGGCCTGGGCGCTCGCTGACGAGGAAACGCCCATCGGGCAGCATCGCCACGGACCAGGGATGCTCCAGGCCTTGGGCAACACGCTCCAGACGCAACTCCTGACCTTCGGTAGCGATTCGCTCTTCACCCTCTTCTACGGCCTGAGCCGGCGCGCTCGCTGCAACGCCTGCCAGCAGAACGACTGACAGCTGCTTGTATGCTTCGTGCATAACCTCCTCCCTTGCTTGTGTTGCCGCCCCACCAGATAGAGACTGTGACGCGGCAGGGGTGTTCCCATCACCCGTAAACCACCCATCAGGTTACAGCAAAATTGCCAGCAGAATCGGCAGATAGAGTAGTGCCAGCAGCGTGGAGCAGAACACCAGGCTGGCGACATACTCCGGCTCCCGCTTGGCCCGCTGGGCAAACAGATAGTTGAACACTGCCACCGGCATGCACATTTGCAGTACCAGAATGCTCAGCGCCAACGGTGGCAGACCCAGTAACGTCCCGATCCCCCAGGCCACCCCTGCGGCGATGGGGATGCGCAGCAGGCTGAAGGCGATGCCCGTTTTCAGGTTCTTCACCTTGATGCTGGCCAGCGACACACCGAGCGTTATCAGCATCAGCGGGACGGTGAAACCCGAGATCAGGTCCACGCTGTTATCCAGCCATCGTGGAAGCTCGGTGTCCGTCAGCAGCAGGATCAATGCTATCAGGATAGCGTATATCGTCGGTGTCCTGACCAGGGTTCGCCAGGGGCTGCCGGTACTGGCAAATACGGCGCCCAAGGTGAATTGGAACAGCGAAACCGTGACCATCACAGTGATGCCGAAGGCGAAGCCGGCGCTGCCGAAGGCATAAAGCACCACCGGCAATCCCATGTTGCCGGTATTGGGGTACATCATCGGTGCCAGCAACACTCGCCAATCTTGCCGCAGCAGACGTGCCATGACGAAGGTGGCTGCGGCCATCGACACCATGACCAGAGCGGTGGCCAGCATAGTGCGGCCGAAGCTGCCCGCATCGATCTCCGCCCCCGTCAGCGAGGCGATGACCAGGGCCGGCGTGCCGATATTGAAGACCAGTCGAGTCACGAAGTCGACAGGATAGGGATGCCCCAGGCGAATCCACATGAAGCCCAGGCCGGCGCCTGCCAGAACGGGTGCCATGACGGCAAAGAGATCGGCGAGCATCGAGCATCCTTGATATTGAGCAAGCTAAATATTGTCGTGAAGAGTGCCGTCTCGATGCAAGCACGGTGAGGGTTGCAGGAGTTCGAACGCATCGTTGCTGCTCGGAACGGTGCGTCATGAACTAGCAATGATTACCATTCTCCCTCTTGCCGAGCGGCCCGCGCCCGGCCCCTGGAATGAATACCGGAAGTCTACCGATGTCGATGCCTTTTGCTCGCGCGGCCTTACCCCTCGCGCTGACCTTGCTGGCCGCCCCGCTGGCCTTGGCCCACGAACCCCTCAGAATCACCGGTCCGCGCCTGAACGACCCTCAGGCACCGATATTTACCACCTTCAGCGAGGCCACGAGCATTCCCGTCGAACTGGTGACGCTGACCGCGGATGAGCTTGCCGAGGCCATGGCGAGCGAGGGTGAGCCACCGGTGGACGTGATCATGGTAGTCGACAGCAGCAATATTCACTCCCAGGTGGAGGCCGGCTGGTTCCAGTCGTTCGAGTCCGAATGGCTCGTGTCGAGGGTGCCGGCCGAGCTGCGTAACCTCGAAGCGGGCTGGACCGGCTACGCCACCCGATCACGGGTCATCTACGTCAATCCGGAGAAAATCGACTGGGAACCGCAGAGCTACGAGGCGCTGGCGGATGAGCGACTGGCCGGCAAGCTGTGCCTGGGCAGTGGCCATTCCCCCTATAACGTCTCGCTGGTGAGTTCGATGATCCTGCATCACGGCGACGCCGAGGCCCAGCGCTGGGCAGAGGCACTGGTGGCTAATCTGGCACAGCCCACCGGGGGGCGCGATGGCGAGCTTTTACGCGCGCTGGCTGAACCGGGTGACTGCGCCGTCACGGTGGCCAATCACTACTACTACTTGCGCATGTTGGATTCGGACGACAGCGAGGAGCGGGCGCTGGCCGAGCAGCTCGAACTGGTCTGGCCCAATCAGCACGGGGAAGGGGAAGGGGGGCGGGGTGCCTACCGCAACGTAGCCGGCTTCGCCATGGCCCGCGGCACGTCACGCGCCGAAGCGGCGCTGCGCTTCCTCGAGCATACCGCTGGCGATGTCGTTCAGCGCGATGTAGCCGAAGGCATCTTCTATCCTGTCGTCGCCGACGTGAGTCAGGCCAACGCCGTCGTTCAGCTGGGCGACGCCAGTATGGACGCAACCCCGATGGAGGAGCTGGTCGAACTCGCGGCGACTGCCCGCGCGCTGCTCGAGCAAGCCGGATGGCAGTAAACGCACGCATCGGCTGAGCTCTCTAACAGGCAACTTCGGTAACGCCGGGTCCCGAGTCGATCGGAGGCCCGGCTTCGTCTTGGTGCAACCGCCCCGGACCCGGTAAGCTGCGACACTTGTGCGCAAGGAATCTCTCATGTCAGCCAATGCATCCGCCAACAGCTTCCAGGCTCTGGTGCGCCTGCTGCGCTATGCGCGCGGCTATCGGCGTCGCATCATCGCCGCCACCACCTGCTCGGTCATCAACAAGATTTTCGATATCGCCCCGGAAATTCTCATCGGTGTCGCTATCGATGTCGTGGTCAATCAGGAACGCAGCTTCGTGGCAAGGCTCGGCTTCACCACGCCCCAGGAACAGATCCTGATTCTGGCCGTATTGACCTTTTTCATCTGGGCCGGCGAGTCGATCTTCGAATATCTCTACAAGATTTTGTGGCGCAACCTGGCCCAGCGGCTGCAGGCCGATATGCGCCTGGACACCTACGAGCACGCCCAGCGACTGGACATGGCCTACTTCGAATCGAAGAGCTCGGGCCAACTGGTGGCGACCATGAACGACGACGTCAACCAGCTCGAGCGCTTCCTGGACGGCGGTGCCAACTCGCTGATCCAGGTCGGCGTCACCGTGGTGGCGGTGGGCGCGGTATTCTTCGTCATCTCTCCCCTGATCGCGCTGCTCGCCTTCACGCCGATCCCGCTGATCATCTGGGGCGCGTTCTTCTTCCAGCGCAAGGCGGGTCCGCTCTATGCCGACGTACGCGAGAAGGTGGGCGATCTCGCCAGCCGGCTCTCCAACAATCTTTCCGGCATTGCCACCATCAAGAGCTTTACTAGCGAGGCACGAGAGGCGGAGCGGCTGCGCGCGGTAAGCGAGGCCTACGTGGAGGCCAACCGCCGCGCCATCCGGGTCAGCTCTGCCTTCATCCCGGTGATCCGCATGGCGATCTTGGCCGGCTTTCTTGCCACCTTCACCGTGGGCGGCATGATGGCCCTGCGCGGCGACCTCAACGTCGGCGCCTACGGCGTGCTGGTGTTCCTCACCCAGCGCCTGCTTTGGCCGCTGACGGGACTCGCCGAAGTGATCGACCTGTTCGAGCGCGCCATGGCCAGTACCCGACGCATTCTCGACCTGTTGGCGGTGCCGATCACGGTGAAGGACAATGAAGGCAAACCGCTGGCGGAGCCGGTGCGCGGTGAAGTGAGTTTCGACAGCGTCAGCTTCCGCTATGCGGCGAGCGGCGTGGGCGTCGACGGCGTCAGCCTGCAGGTACCCGCCGGCAACACGCTGGCGCTGGTGGGCGCCACCGGCTCAGGCAAGTCGACCTTGATGAAGCTGCTGCTGCGCTTCTACGACCCCTCTGCCGGCGAGGTGCGCATCGATGGCCAAGCGATCAGCGACGTCAGTCTCAATTCGCTGCGACAATCCATCGGCCTGGTGAGCCAGGACGTCTATCTCTTCGAAGGGTCGATTCGCGACAATATCGCCTATGGCAGGCCCGAGGCCAGTGAAGTCGAGGTGATCGAAGCGGCACGCACCGCCGAAGCCTGGGAGTTCATCCAGGCGCTGCCCCAGGGGCTCGACACCGCCGTGGGCGAACGTGGCATACGCCTCTCGGGTGGCCAGCGTCAGCGGCTTTCCCTAGCTCGGGCGCTGCTCAAGGATCCGCCTATCCTGGTGCTCGACGAAGCCACCAGCGCGGTGGACAACGAGACCGAGGCGGCCATTCAGCGCTCATTGGCCAAGATCGGCCACGGTCGCACCGTAATCATGATTGCCCACCGGCTCTCCACCATCGTGCACGCCGACGAAATCGTCGTGGTCGACGGCGGCCGGGTCGTGGAGCAGGGCAGCCACACCGACCTGCTGGCGCGCGATGGGCGCTATGCCGCCCAGTGGAAGGTTCAGACGGGGGCACTGGAGGAGAGCGAGGCGCTGTCGTGACGCACATGGGCGAGGCGCTCGGTCGGCTCGGCCTGGAAGTGCAGGCCCGGCGCAGTGAGTTTTTCGTGGAAAGTCGTGCGCCGATCAACAAGACTCGGGGCTGATGGAATCAATGGGGGATTCGTCATGCCAGCAGCAGTTATCGCCAGGCGTTCAGCCCGGCAGGAAGTCAGGCGTTCACGGCTTTGGACAGGGGCGGCAGCGACGATATGGTTGACGGTCTTGGCCTCCCAAGGGCTGGCGTCGACGCCCGTGCTTACGGCCGCGGAATCCGATCCGGTGAAGCTCGGCTGGATGCAGGGGTTCCCGCCGCCTCCCGAGCGGATCATCGGCCACCCCGATAGCGACTACTTCAACTTTCCCAAGCTGCGCTGGACGGTGTGCCACTTTCGGGAGCTGCTGCCGACACGGCGGGTAAGCCGCGGCCTCCAGGCGCCGCGACCGCTTTCCTATGCCCTGGACCCAAACATCGATGCGGTCACCTTCACCCCGTTGGGCGGTGGCGAGCCAGTGACTTGGGGGGCGGCCTTCGACGCCAACTACACCGACGGCATCCTGGTGCTGCACGAGGGGCGTGTGGTCCATGAGCGCTATGCGGGCTGCCTGGACGAGGCCGGCGTGCATGGCGCCATGTCGGTGACCAAGTCGGTGACCGGGCTGCTGGCCGAAATCCTGGTGGCCGAAGGCTCCTTGGACGAGACGGCTTTGGTGGCGGAGATTTTGCCGGAGCTGAAGGACAGCGCCTTCGGCAATGCCACCGTGCAGCAGGTCATGGAGATGACCACCGGGCTTGACTTCAGCGAGGACTACGCCGATCCCGAGGCTGAGATCTGGGCCTACAGCGCAGCGGCAAGTCCGCTGCCCAAGCCCGAGGGCTATGAAGGGCCGCGCAGCTATTACGAGTTCCTGGCCACGGTGCAGCCCGAAGGTACTCACGGCGAGGCCTTCGGCTACCGCACCGTGAACTCTGATGCCCTGGGGTGGATCATTGCCCGTACTGCCGGCCGCTCGGTGGCGGATCTTGTCAGCGAGCGGCTCTGGCAGCCTATGGGAGGCGAGCAGGACGCCTACTTCACCGTGGACTCCATCGGCACTCCCTTCGCCGGCGGTGGGCTGAGTGCTGGCCTGCGCGACCTGGCACGCCTCGGGCAACTGGTGCTGGACGGCGGCGAGCTCGACGGCGAGCGGATCTTCCCCGAAGCGGCGGTTGATCGCATCCGCCAGGGTGGCGACCGCGATGCTTTTGCTCGGGCCGGCTACGAGAATCTGCCCGGTGGCAGCTACCGTGGCATGTGGTGGCTTTTGCACAATGACCACGGCGCCTTCGCGGCCCGGGGGGTGCACGGCCAGACGATCTACGTCGACCCCACCGCCCGAATGGTAATCGCGCGCTTTGCCTCCCATCCGGTGGCGGGCAATGAGGCCAATGACGCGACCTCGCTGCCCGCCTATCAGGCGCTCGCCGAGTACCTGATGCAGCGCGAGCCAGCAGCGGAGTAGAGGGTCAGCGTTTCATCAGCACGGCGTTGAGGCTCACCGGTACCTCGTCGCCGATCTGCTCGTAGCCGAGCATCAGCATTACCGAGCGCAGAGTGGGGTTGGCCATCAGCGCCTTTCCATCCAGCGCCACGCGCTCGGCATTGGTTACCTGAATTTCGTTATTGCTTCTCTTGGTGAAGCGAACCGGCAGAGACTCCTCGCGTACGGTACTTCCTGACTGCACCTTCATGGACAGGGTTTCCACCAGTGAATCGCCCACTTCGAGCCGTTCCAGCCGCTCGGGGGGAAACTGGGTGGTCAGGGTGGCCATGGGGCGTTCGGTCAGGCCCGAAAGCCAAGGGGGCAGCGGCCCCAGCCGTTCCACCACGTCGCTCTGGTTGAGCCTCAGCGGAAGCTCCAGGGTACCGCTGGCATTGGCACTGCCGCTTAGCCGACGCACTTCATGCTGACGCGGAACAGGGCCATCGGGACCGATTTGCATCACCGTGGCCGATACTCGCGAATGCTCCGGGTCGAGCTCCCAGGCTGCCAACGGCAGGGCGAACAGCAGAGCGGTGGCGCCCAACGGCAATATCAGATAAGAAGAGAGAAAGCGTTTCATGAGCGGGGCGTCTCCATGAGCGAAAGGCTCAACCTTCAAGACACGCCAAAGGCCGGGAAGTGCCCAAGGCAGCGACATGAATTTGCCGTGGCCCAAGCTCTGGCCACGCCCACCAGCTTTCGCTATCATACGCCGGCGCAATGCAGGGCCTATAGCTCAGTTGGTTAGAGCAGGGGACTCATAATCCCTTGGTCGCTGGTTCGAGTCCAGCTGGGCCCACCAAATTCCCCTCTCGTTTCATTCCAGAACGTATCATGAATCCCGCTGCGAACGGCCTCGTGGCATGTCAGTGTTTCAGTGCCTGATAAACAGGATGCTTTCTTCTCCTGCGCCGCTAGTTGTAAGCAGATACGGACGGGCGGGCGCCCCGCCTCACCTAACCGTCAGGTTCTTATGGGGCCAGTCAGCTCACTTGGCCTGGCAGGCTCGACACTACCTTGCATTTCCGTTGGTATGCCACTGCCGCGTCGTGCCTTGTGAGCGTGCAGTCAACTAAATACAATGAATGCATTGAATGCAGTGGGAGGCACTTCCAATGGCCATGCTGACTGTTCGCAACCTTCCTGATGAGGTACACCGCGCTTTGCGCGTCCGTGCAGCTCTGAATGGGCACAGTATGGAGGCCGAGGTGCGCGAGATCCTGGAGGCTGCTGTAGCCCCCGAAGGGCGGGTCAAACTGGGCTCTCTGCTGGCCGACATAGGCAAGCAGGCCAAGCTGACCGATAAAGAGCTGACATCCTTCGGGTCGGCTCGCGCTGGGCACCCGGTTGGCATCGAATGATTCTGCTCGACATCAGCATCATCAGTGAGCTGCTGCGCGACACTCCAGCGGCACAGGTCATCGAGTGGATCGATGCCCAACCGCTGGAAACGCTCTATTTGTCTGCCACCACCGTTGCAGCGTTGCAGGCCGCTGTAGCGCGGCTCCCCTCGGAAGAACGGCGTGCCCATATACAGGCAGGCCTGGAGAAGCGGCTACTACCCCTATTTGCAGGGCGGATTCTTCCTTTCGACCAGTCATGCACAAGGGCCTATGCCGAAGCGATAGCCAAGGTCGAAAAAGGCGGCAGCGAAATACTTCCGGTAGATGGCTACATCGCTGCGATAGCGGCAGTAAACGGTCTGATCGTAGCAGCGACAGAAACCGCAGCTTTCGAGGCGGCTGGCGTGGAGACCATCAACCCGTGGCAAGAACACAGCCAGAGCGATAACGCCGCTCAGTAAAATTTTTAGCGGCTAAAACCCGCTTCAGGACATACCGACAGGACGCACATGGCAAAGCAAAAAACCAACAACGGCAACGCCGCAAACCTGGGCTTCGAGGCCGAACTCTTCAAGGCCGCCGACAAACTGCGCGGCAATATGGAGCCTAGCGATTACAAACACGTTGCCCTCGGCCTTATTTTCCTCAAGTACATTTCTGATGCCTTCGAGGCCTGCCACGCCCAACTCCTGGCCGAAGACCCGCAAGCTGCCGAGGACAAGGACGAATACCTCGCCGACAACATCTTCTGGGTACCCAAGGAAGGCCGCTGGTCTCATCTGAAGGCCAACGCCAAGCGCCCGGAGATCGGTACCCTGATCGACGACGCCATGCGCGCCATCGAAAAGGACAACGAATCGCTCAAGGGCGTGCTGCCCAAGGACTACGCCCGCCCGGCGCTGAACAAGGTAATGCTGGGCGAGCTGATCGACCTGATCTCCGGCATCGCCATGAACGAGGGCGGCGACAAGTCGAAAGACGTGCTCGGCCGCGTTTACGAATACTTCCTCAGCCAGTTCGCCGGCGCCGAAGGCAAGCGTGGTGGTGAGTTCTACACCCCGCGCTCGGTGGTGCAGGTACTGGTGCAGATGCTGGAACCCTTCCAGGGGCGCGTCTACGACCCCTGCTGCGGCAGTGGCGGCATGTTCGTGCAGAGCGAGAAGTTCGTGCTGGAACACGGCGGACGCATCGGCGACATCGCCATCTACGGCCAGGAGAGCAACTACACCACCTGGCGCCTCGCCAAGATGAACCTAGCCGTGCGCGGCATCGACTCCGACATCCGCTGGAACAACGAAGGCAGCTTCCACAAGGACGAGTTGCGCGACCTGCGCTTCGATCACATCCTCGCTAACCCGCCCTTCAATATTTCCGATTGGGGCGGCGACCGCCTGCGGGAAGACCCGCGCTGGCAATTCGGCGTGCCGCCCGTGGGCAACGCCAACTACGCCTGGCTGCAGCACATCTATTGGCACCTCGCACCCTTCGGCACCGCCGGCGTGGTGCTGGCCAACGGCTCCATGAGCTCCAACCAGAGTGGCGAAGGCGAGATCCGCAAGGCAATGGTCGAGGCCGACGCCGTGGACTGCATGGTGGCCCTGCCCGGCCAGTTGTTCTACTCGACGCAGATCCCCGCCTGCCTATGGTTCCTGGCGCGAGACAAATCCAACGGTAAGCGCGGCAAGGAGACCCTGCGCGACCGGCGCGGCGAGGTACTGTTCATCGACGCCCGCAACATGGGCACGCTTGTGGACCGCACCCGGCGCGAATTCACTGACGCCGACATTCAGAAGATTGCCGATACCTACCATGCCTGGCGGGGCGAGAAGGAGGCCGGGAAGTACGTGGACATCCCCGGCTTCTGCAAGGCGGCGACGCTGGAAGAAATCCGCAAGCACAGCCATGTGCTCACCCCCGGCCGGTACGTCGGCGCCGAAGCCGCCGAGGACGACGGCGAAGCCTTTGCCGACAAGATGCAGCGGCTCAGCGCGCAGTGGTGCGAGCAGCAGCAGGAAGCGGCGCGGCTGGATGCTGCGATTGAGGCCAACCTGAGGGAGCTTGGGTATGGCGAGTGAGTGGGCGGCTGTTCCGTTATCCGAGCTAACCAGTACGCCTCCAACATACGGCGTTGTGCAACCAGGAAAAGACACGGCAAATGGCTCGCCGATGCTGCGCGTCAACAATTTTCAGGGGCACTCGCTCAACCTCTCGGAAGTAATGCGAATTGCGCCGGAAATTGAGGCCAAGTACGGTCGTACGCGTATCCAGGCCGGAGATGTACTCCTCACGATTGTCGGCTCCGTTGGCCAAGTAACCGTAGTACCCGACGAACTCAGTGGCTGGAACATTGCGAGAGCCATCGCCATGATCCGTCCGAACAAGCCTGAACTGTCGCGTTGGATTTCGCTCGTGCTTCGTTCACCACAAGCCCAGTACCAACTTGGCGTTACAGCAAACACGACGGTGCAGACCACTATCAATCTCAAAGATCTGCGCGAGCTTCGCATTCCACTGCCGAACGATGATGAGCGCAACGCCATCGCCCACATTCTCGGCACGCTGGACGACAAGATCGAACTCAACCGCCGCCGCAACCAGACCCTAGAGGCCATGGCCCGCGCCCTGTTCAAGGACTGGTTCATCGACTTCGGCCCCGTCCGCGCCAAGATGGAAGGCCGCGAACCCTACCTCCCCGCCGACCTCTGGCAACTTTTTCCCGACCGCCTCGACGATGAGGGCAAGCCGGAGGGGTGGGAGGTGCAGCCACTCAGCGAGCTTCTGACGATTATTGGCGGAGGCACGCCCAAGACATCCGTCGAGGAGTATTGGGGCGGTGATATTCCCTGGTTCTCGGTGGTGGATACGCCGCCTGCCAACGATGTGTTCGTTGTTGCTACAGAGAAAAACATTACTGCTCAAGGCTTGACCGGTAGTTCTGCACGATTGATTCCGAAAGGTACAACGATCATCTCTGCACGTGGCACCGTTGGCAATCTCGCCATCGCAGGATGCGACATGACGTTCAACCAATCGTGTTATGGCCTGCGCGGAACTGGCCGTGCAGGTGATTATTTCGTTTATCTCACTGCGCAACAGATGGTCGATCAACTCAAGTCCATGGCGCATGGCTCAGTGTTTTCGACAATCACGCGCCAGACATTTGAAGCAATTCAGCGTCCTGTCCCACCGCCTAGTGTCCTCGCCGCATTTGAGGGACTGGTCACGGGGTGGTTTGACGCCGTTCTGGCGAATGTTGAGGATTCCCGCACCCTCGCCCAATTCCGCAACACCCTGCTGCCCAAACTGATCTCCGGCGAACTGCGCATCAAAGATGCGGATAAATTCCTGGAGCGTGCGGGGTGCCACACTTCGAGCCAGACAGGGAGCGTGTCATGACATCGAGCACCGCCAGTATTCCGGCCTGGAACAGCGCGGGGGTGTTGCCGCCGATTCGACCCAACGTGCCCGGAAGCAGCCCGGATCGCTCGCCCTATGTGGTCGATCTGGCCGTGCTGTTTGATCGCTTTGCCACCTCACCGGAACGCATGGCGATACTCGACGGCCTGCTGCGGTTTCGCGCCGGTCTGCATGCGGCCGGCATCACGTCCGGCTTTCAGTGGCTGGACGGCAGCTTCCTCGAACAGGTCGAAGCACTCGAAGGTCGGGCACCGCGCGACATGGATGTGGTGACCTTCCTCGCTCTGCCCCAGGGACTGGATCAGCGCTCGCTGGTGCAGCGGCACGGCAGCCTGTTCGATCAGAAGCACGTGAAGGCGACCTATGCGATGGATGCCTATTTTTCCGTGCTCGGGCAGCCGACCGATCAATGGCAGGTCAAGAACATCGCCTATTGGTACAGCCTGTGGTCGCATCGCCGCGACGGGCTGTGGAAGGGGTTTGTAGAGGTTGATCTCGACCCATCGCAGGATGGCGATGCGCGGGCGATTCTGAATCTCGCCGGAGGGATTCACCATGACTAGCGACTATCTGACCATAGCCTCCGAGATCAGAGAGCTGGAGAACCTGCTGGCCGCCATTCCGGAAGGTAATGTCATCGAGCGCATGAGCCTCGAATCGCGGCTTGAATCGGCCAAGGCCGCTTTGGCAGGTTTGCCTCAGCAGTTCGCGCCGAAGGCACGGCTGACCTTTCGCGGCAAGCCCGTGTTCGGCAGCCATGGCATCGCGGCGGATTTCGGCGGCAAGGCCGCTGGTGCCTTTTCCGATGCGTTCGCCGCCGTCGCAGCGGGGTTGAGCGAGGGGCTGCGCTATATGGGCCCGATACCGAACCGGGACAAGAACCAGTTGCTGATTACGGGTACCGCCATCGGCTCGTTCGGCTTTGAGTTCGAGCTGCCGGAAACGGAACCCTCTCTGTTTCCCGAAGCGGAGAAGACACAGGAGGCGATGGCCAAGATCGAAGCGCTGTTCAGGCTGGCGGCTGAAGGCAGTGACGACGAGGTCGCGGAAGTGATCGAGGAGGTACACCCGCGTGCCGTCAAGAAGGTGCATGACTTCCTAGAGTTGCTAGTGCAACAGCAGGCATGGTGTGGCCTTGACTTTGGTGATAGGTCTTTCCGCTATGCCGACTTTGAGCAGATTAGGGCGTCTTGCGAACGCCTGAAGGACGAGAACATTCAAGAGGCAGAAGAAACCTATCGCGGTGAATTCCAGGGCGTTCTGCCTGCGGGCAGGACCTTCGAATTTCAGCTTGCCGATCAGGCGGGGCTGATCCGGGGCAAGGTTGATCTGGCCATTGAGGATCCTGATGTGCTTAACCGGGAATGGTTACACAAGCCGGTTACAGTAAAACTTAACGTCATGCAGGTAGGCCAGGGGCGACCGCGATTTACCCTAATGACCTTGGATGATCTCAGCGTATGACGATGGACTGGTGCCCCGGCATACGCGAAGCGTGCAGCCACTGGCGCGATGCGCCGATGTTGCAACAAACTTTTGAGGCGCTGGAACATGCCCTCGACCAGAACAACGATGCCTGTATCGATTGCGCAAAGACCATCATCGAGGTGGTCTGCCAAGTAATTGTCGAGAGTTTCCATACGCCGCTGGCCCCGCTCAAACCGATTCAGGATACGCCAAGTCTTTCCGACTGGCTAAGCTCAGCAGTGAAAGCCCTGAAACTGGGGGATGTTCGCGATGAAAAGTTTAAGAAGCTGGTGTCAAGTCACCACAAACTTGCCGGTGTACTCAATGATCTACGTAATCAGGCAGGTCCCGCCAGCCACGGCAAAGATCCTTACTTGGAGCGGCTGGCGATCCATCATCGCCGGTCGGCAGTCCTCACTGCCGATGCCATCGTAACCTTTCTGCACAAGGCTTACCTGGATGCGCAACTGGACCCCAGCAATTCCCGAGAACCATGGGATCGCTTTGCCGACAGCAATATTTTGATTGATGCGCATGTAGGCCTGGCAGTTGAGACTGATGAGGAGGGCGTGCCTAGCCTGAAATTCCTGCTACCGGGCGGTGACGAGCTGCCGCTGAACATTGAAGTGAGCCGCTTGCTGTATCAATTAGACCGCGAGGCCTATGTGGAGGCGCTGAACGCTGCGCGTAGTGCCAACCGAGACCCAATGAAGGACGAAGACCAACCCTCACTGCAGGGAGCTGAGGCGCATGGCGAAGAGGAAATTTCATGAAAGCCACCGAAGCCAAGCTGCTCGATTTTCTTAAGAAATCGCCGCAGTTCATCATCCCAATTTATCAGCGTACCTACTCCTGGACTGAACTTCAGTGCCAGCAACTGTGGGATGACGTGCTTCGCGCCGGGAGTGACGATAACGTTGGCGGTCATTTTATCGGCTCGGTGGTCTATATCGAACAGGGTTTGTATCAAGTTTCCAGTCAGTCACCCTTGCTGGTGATTGATGGCCAGCAACGCCTTACCACGGCCATGCTGATTATTGAGGCGCTGTGCCGTCACCTGGGTGAAGAGGAGCCCATTGATGGCTTCTCCTCCAAGAAGCTGCGCAATTATTACTTGCTTAATCCGCTTGAAGACGGCGAGCGTGGCTTCAAGCTACTGCTCACACAGACAGACAAGGACAGCCTACTGGCGCTGCTGCGGCAGAAGCCCTGGCCTTCTCAACCCTCGCTGCGCATTCAAGAGAACTTCGCGTTTTTCGAGCAGAAAGTTAAAGCGTTGGCTAACCTCACGCCACTGTGCCAAGGGCTGGCCAAACTGATCATCGTGGACATTGCGCTCAGCCGTGAGCAGGACAACCCGCAACTGATCTTCGAGAGCATGAACTCCACCGGGCGGGCACTCAGCCAGGCTGATCTGATCCGTAACTTTGTTTTGATGGGTCTGGAGCCTGCGCACCAGACCCGACTTTATGAGGATCACTGGCGACCGATGGAGGTCGCCTTTGGGCAGGAGGGCTATGGTGAGCATTTCGATTGGTTCATGCGCCATTACCTGACAGTCCGCACGGGCGAGCTACCCAAAATTGGCGATGTATATGAAGCCTTCAAGGCCTTTGCCAGAACGCCAGAGCAGTCGGCAGCAGGGGTAGACGCACTGGTAGCTGATATACACACCTTTGGTCGTTATTACTGCGCCATGGCGCTAGGACAAGAGACCGACAAGAAGTTGGCCGAGGCGTTTCAGGACCTGCGCGAGTTAAAAGTTGATGTGGCCTACCCGTTCCTGCTGCAGCTTTACGACGACTATGCCAAAACTCAGCTTGGCAGTGATGATTTCATCGCGGCCGTGCGCTTGGTGGAAGCGTATGTGTTCCGGCGTGCCGTATGCGCCATCCCTACCAACTCGCTGAACAAAACCTTCGCCAACTTTGGCCGGGCCTTGAAAAAGGACAGATATCTGGAAAGCATTCAGGCGCATTTCCTTGGTTTGCCCTCTTATAGGCGCTTTCCCAATGACGAGGAGTTCAAACGCGAACTGAGCGTGCGCGACCTTTACAATTTCCGCAGCCGTAGCTATTGGTTGCGTCGGCTGGAGAACCACGCTCGCAAGGAGCGGGTGCCGGTGGATGAGTACACCATTGAGCATATCCTGCCACAGAATGAGAACCTTTCAGCCAAATGGCGTGAGGCGCTCGGCTCCGACTGGCAGCGGGTGCAGGCGAGCTGGCTGCATACGCTCGGTAATCTGACACTGACAGGGTACAACGCGGAATACAGCGATCGCCCCTTTACCGACAAACGCGATATGCAGGGTGGTTTCAAGCAAAGCCCGCTACGTCTCAACGAAGGGCTGGGCGCATTAGAAGCCTGGAATGAGGGAACGATCCAGGCACGTGCCAAGCGCCTGGCAGACCAGGCAAGTAGCGTTTGGCCAGCACCCTGCCTTTCAGCGCAAGTGCTCGCCACCTATCGACAACAAGGGCCTGTCAGCGCCAGTTATGATCTGAACGATCATCCGCAACTGGCAACTGGCACCCCGATTCGGACCTTGTTCGATGCGCTACGCAAAGAGGTCATGGCACTTGACCCTGGAGTCAGCGAGGAAGTGCTCAAACTCTATATTGCTTTCAAGGCTGAGACCAACTTCGTCGACGTGGTGCCCCAAAAAAGCCGCCTTCGGCTCTCCCTGAACATGGCCTTTCATGAACTGCATGACCCGAGGGGCGAGGCCAAGGACGTGACCAACCTTGGCCGCTGGGGTAACGGAGATGTCGAGGTGGGACTCAGTTCGCTGGAAGAGTTGCCTTATGTGATGGGGCTGGTGCGCCAGTCCTTTGAGAAGCAGATGGGGAATGAAGGAGGGAATACATGATGGCCTTCCTCTCCGAAGCCCAACTGGAAACCGCGCTGCTTGAGCAACTTGCCGCACTCGGCTATGCCTGCGTTACAGATGAGGTCACAGGCCCTGACGGTAGCCAGCCAGAGCGTGATGCTTACGATGAAGTCGTGCTGAAAGGCCGGCTTAGTGATGCTGTGGCGCGCCTGAACCCAACGCTGCCGCCCGAAGCACTGGCAGACGCCATTCGCCGCCTGACGCAATCGGAATTGCCCAACCTGCTGGAAGAGAATCGCCGAATCCATCGCCTGCTGACCGATGGCGCGGAGGTTGAATACTATGGTGCTGATGGCGTGCTCACAGCAGGCAGCGTGCGCCTGATTGACTTTGAGCAACCGGCCAACAATGACTGGCTGGCGGTGCAGCAGTTCATGGTAGTTGCCGGTCAGGTCAAACGCCGACCAGACGTGGTGCTTTTCGTCAACGGACTGCCGCTGGCTGTTATTGAACTCAAAGCCCCCGGCGGAGAGAACGCCACCCTGACCAGCGCCTTCAATCAGCTCCAAACCTACAAGCAGCAGCTCCCGGCACTGTTTCGCAGCAATGCACTGCTGATGACATCCGATGGACTGTCGGCGCGGGTCGGCTCGCTGTCGGCGGACCAGGAGCGCTTCATGCCCTGGCGCACCACGGACGGTCGGCATATTGAACCCAAGGGTTCGCCGGAGATGTCTACCCTGATCGAGGGCGTGTTCGAGCGGGGGCGTTTTCTCGACTTGTTACGTCACTTCACGGTATTCGGTGAAAGCCCATCCGGATTGATCAAGATCATTGCCGGTTACCACCAGTTTCACGCCGTCAAGAAAGCCGTGATTTCCACGCTAAGGGCCAGTCAGCTCACCGTTGCTGAAGACCCCGCAGCCTATGGTTTGCCTAGCGTGAAGGACCAACCGCCCGGTGACCGCAAAGCAGGCGTTATTTGGCATACCCAGGGTTCCGGCAAGAGTTTGTTGATGGCCTTCTATGCGGGGTTGCTGGTATTCGAGCAGCGCATGGCCAACCCCACTTTGGTGGTGCTCACTGATCGTAATGATCTCGACGATCAGCTTTTTGCCACCTTCGCACTGTGCAAGGACCTGATTCGGCAGACGCCTGTCCAGGCGGAGGACAGGGAGCACTTGCGCACTTTGCTGTCTCGCGCTTCCGGGGGGGTTATCTTCACCACCCTGCAAAAGTTTTCGCCAGCCGGCGATGAAACGGATTTCCCGGTACTGACTGATCGCGCCAATGTGGTGGTGATCGCGGATGAAGCACATCGAAGCCAGTACGGCTTCAAAGCCAAAGTCGCCAGCAAAACCGGCGAGATCGCTTACGGCTTCGCCAAGTACTTGCGTGACGGTCTGCCTAACGCCTCTTTCATCGGTTTCACGGGCACACCCATCGAGGCGACCGACGTCAACACACCGGCTGTCTTTGGCCATTACATCGACATTTACGACATCAGCCGTGCCGTAGAAGATGGCGCAACCGTTCCCATCTATTACGAATCGCGCTTGGCTCGTATTGAGCTCGATGACGACGAAAAACCGCGTATTGATGCGGAAATTGAAGCCCTACTGGAAGATCAGGACGAACCCAGCGCCGAACGCACCAAACAGAAATGGAGCACGGTGGAGGCCCTGGTAGGCAGCGATAAACGCCTGGCAATGATCGCACGCGACCTGGTCCAGCATTTTGAGGACCGTGTAGCGGCGCTGGATGGCAAGGCGATGATGGTGTGCATGAGCCGACGCATCTGCGTGGCGCTTTACGATGAGATCATCAATCTGCGGCCGTACTGGCACAGCAGCGATGACACGGCCGGCAGCGTCAAGATTGTGATGACTGGCGCTGCCAGCGACCCTGTTGAGTGGCAGCAGCATATTGGCAACAAGGCACGGCGTGATTTGCTTGCCAAGCGTGCTCGCCACTCTAAAGACCCGCTCAAGTTGGTTATCGTACGCGATATGTGGCTGACCGGCTTTGATGCGCCCAGCATGCATACCATGTACATCGACAAGCCGATGCGCGGCCACGGCCTGATGCAAGCAATTGCTCGCGTTAACCGCGTATTCCGTGACAAGCCGGCGGGCCTGATCGTGGATTACATTGGCATTGCCCAGAATCTGAAAGCAGCATTGGCACAGTACTCCAAGCCAGACCAGGACAAAACCGGCATCGACGAAGCCGAAGCCGTGGCAGTGATGCTGGAAAAGTATGAAATCGTGCGCGACATGTTCCACGGTTTTGACTACCGCAGCGCTCTTGATGGCACACCTGGTGAGCGGTTGGCGATGATGGCCGGCGCTATTGAATGGGTACTGGACAAGCAGCAACAGTGGGCGGCTGCTGAAAAAACACCAGACGCCAAGAAACAGGCTCAGCGGCGCTTTACCGACGGGGTATTGGCCTTGTCCAAAGCCTTTGCCCTGGCGTCAAGCTCCGATGAAGCACGCACGATCCGCGAAGAGGTGGGATTCTTTCAGGCCATCCGTGCCGCCTTGTCGAAGAGCGCAACCAGTAGTGGTGAAACACTCCAGGACCGCGAGCTGGCTATTCAGCAGATTGTCAGTCGAGCCGTTGTGTCAACGGAAATCGTCGATATCCTGGCTGCGGCCGGCATCCAGACCCCTGACATCTCCATCCTCTCAGACGAGTTTCTGCTCGAAGTACAGCAGATGGAGAAGAAGAATCTCGGCTTGGAAGCACTACGCAAGCTGCTGAACGATGACATCCGTTCACGCACTCGTACCAACGTCGTGGAAAGTCGTGCCTTTACCGAAAGACTGGAGGATGCCATTGCAAGGTATCACGCCAATGCGATCACCACAGCCGAGGTACTGCAAGAACTCATACAACTGGCCAAGGACCTGCGAGCAGCCCGAGAGCGTGGCGAAGCCAACGGGATGACCCCGGAGGAAGTTGCTTTCTACGATGCGCTTTCCGAGAACGAGTCTGCTATGGAAGTCATGGGCGATGAGCAATTGCGGGTGATAGCCAATGAACTACTCATGAGTTTGCGGGATAATGTCACCGTAGACTGGGCGCATCGCCAATCGGCTCGTGCCAGGCTGCGTGTTCTCGTAAAGCGCATTCTGCGTAAGTATGGCTATCCACCGGATCTGCAGGATGCAGCAGTGCAGACAGTTCTTCAGCAGGCAGAGGCGCTAACGGGGCTGTGGCAGTCAGTTTGATGCTTTGCATAGGGCGAGGCTGGCTATCAACTGACAAGGCATCCTTGTCAGTTGGACTTGCAGATGCAGAGGGCCCGCAGTCAGGCTCCGCCATTAAATGACCGCCTCAAGCCCCTTGCGCTCGATCAGGTTCAACAACTTGAGCGACGGCCCGCTCGGCTTCTTGTCACCGACTTCCCACTTTTGCACCGTCGACAGACTGGTGTTCAGCACAGCGGCAAAAACCGCTTGGCTGACGTGCGCCTTTTCACGCAGCGCCTTGATCTGCTGCGGCGGAATTTCGTGCACATCGAGATTGCACAGCGCCTCGAACTCGCCCATGCGACGCTTACTGATCAGACCGGCGCCATGAAGCCCACGCGCTGTCTCGTGCATCTCGTCCAGAATTCGACTTTTACGCTTTGTCGTCGCCATCACATATCTCCACAATTTCACCGGCAGCCAGCGCGATGGTTAGTTGCCGGTCATCAAAGCCAAGCAACTCATTTGCCACCTCCTGGAGTACCCTCAGTTCGTCCTTGTCGATGTTGGATCGCTCGTTCTTGCTGAAGCCATAGAGGAAGAACCAGCGCCCCGCCATTTTCGTAGCCACGATGGTTCTGGCCCCGCCACGCTTGCCCTGACCAGGCAGCGCGACGCGCTTCTTCACAACATCGCCACCCAGGTCAGCATCGACAAGCCCTTGGCTCATTTCCTCGACTGCGGCACACAGGGCTGCATCGGTTAGCCCGGCCTTTTTCATCGAACGGGTGAAGGTGCGGGTTTTGAAGACTCGTCTCATTGCGAGACTATACCACCAGGTGCGATAGATTTCCAGCAGAGCGAGCTTCCTACCGAAGCTGGGAGCGCAGACAGACCCGACCCCAAGGAGGGCTGCCGCTGAGGCCCTTCTGCTCGCTTACCCAAGCAGTCATCAAGGATTCCTTGACACCTCAAACGTCAGCAGCAAACTGCGCCTGACTGTACTGAAAAGCAGGCGAAATCGGTACAGTAGCAGTACACTCATCCGTTCGGTCCGCCTTCGCAAACTTGCGCTAAGTTACTGTCAATCAGATACTTTTGGCTTATCTTGCTTACGGTGTGCTACCCTTGATTTTGCTGTGCTTGCAGCGTTGCGTGCAAACTCATAATCCCTTGGTCGCTGGTTCGAGTCCAGCTGGGCCCACCATTCTTTGTTACCTTTCTCTATCTTCTACTACTGCTACCGAGCAGGCTCACGACTCCTGTCCAGTCAGTATCCGCAAGGTGGCTTCGCTTGAAATTGCCTGGCCGGACTCTTCTTCCCACAGCGTACCAATGGGCACGGCGTAGCAGCCCGGCTCCCTTGGGCAGACGCTCGCGTTTAACTATCAATTCAGCACCGACCAATTGCGGGTTTTTCTAGAGTCCAATTGCGGGTTTCGGCTCGCCCAAACCGCTTTGCCACCATCTCACCGCTCGCCACCTGATGCGATCAGCTGTCGTCATTTTGATACTCAAGTGCCTGAAATTCTCAAAGAGTGTGGATCGTTATCCCGTCCATGAACCCTCTTCCTCGCAAGGCGGTATAAGGGATACAGCGCATCGGCAAACGGGGCAGTCGCCTGGTTGCCAAAAAATCAAACTGGATGATTGATCACTTATCCCCTGGGAGGGAAATGGTATGCGAATGCTATCTATCGGACTGTTGACTGGCGTGCTGGCTCTGGGACTCACCGGCTGTGGTACCACCACCGGTGAACGAGCGCTGAGCGGCGCCGGCCTGGGGGCGGCCGCCGGCGCCGGCACTGCGGCCATGGCCGGCGGCAACGTGACTAGAGGGGCGGTGATCGGTGGTGGCCTGGGTGCCGCCGCCGGGGCGGCCACCACTCGCGACGACATCGATCTGGGACGTCGGCGTCGCTAACCCCTCTGTGATGATGCGGGCGTCCACGATGCCGATCGGCGCCCCATCATCGAGTCTCAAGCGGCTCCCACCTAACGCCACTCCAGGTCTACCGCGATGGGATCATGATCCGAGGAGCGGAACGGGTCGGGGCGGAAATGGGGCGCTGCGTTGTCCGGCCCATCGTAGCCGAGGTAAGGCGGCTCATCGGCATTGATGGGCCACGGCCGCACCTCGGCCACTGCCGCGGCCAGTTCGGGGCTTGTCAGGGCATGGTCCAGATAGCCCGACTCACCGCGAAATACATAGCTGTAGCGGCGTTCCGGCGGCAGTTCTCGGGCTATTAGATTGACCAGTCCTGCGTGGGTCAGGGTGCGGATCGGGTCCTCGGCGCCGTAGGCATTGAGGTCGCCGATCAGCATAAGGCGCTCGTGCCCCTCGGCGGCAGCGAGGCGGTCGAGGAAGCCGTTCATGGCCTGTGCCTGCTCCACCCGTCGCTGGTTCCAGCAGCCCTGGCCGCGATCGATATCGCCCCGGGACGGGCAGCCGGTCTTGGATTTGAAGTGGGCGGTCACGACGCCGAAGGTCGGGCCGCCGTCCACGCTGCGGAAGAAGGCCGCCAGCGGCGGGCGGTGGTGGGTCGGGTCGTTGTCGGCATAAAGCTCGCTCACGGCCTCAACCCGGTCCGGCCGGTAGATCAGAGCGAGCTTGATGGCATCGCTGCCGCGGTCGGCACTCCCGCCGACCGCACGATAGCGGACCCCGGTCCGTTCGCTGAGTTGCTCGACCAGGTCGGCCAGTGCGCTTGGGTCGTTCTCTACTTCCACCAGAGCCAGGATGTCGGCCCGCAGGCCCTCGACGGCGGCAGCGAGCTTGGCCCGCTGGCGCTCCAGCTCCGCGGCGTCCGCCGCACCTCGCTGGCCGAGCGTAACGAAGTAATTCTCGACGTTGAAGGTCGCTACCCGCAGCCGCTCCCCGGGCTCTGGAAGCGGCGCCGGGCGCGGGTTGGCGTCCTCGAAGCGTGGCTCGAGGGTCGGGTGCAGGCGGTAGGCATTGAAGGCGTGGGTCAGTATCCCGGTCAGCCCCTGAACGGTGCTGCCGACACGGCGGGTGCCATCCGCATCCAGGTAGGTAATGGGGCTCGGAAAGGCGCGGTAGCTGCCGTCGTCCAGCTCGAGGATTTCCCGCTGCTGGCTTTCGCCAGGTGTATTCGTGGGTCGGAACAGGCGGGTGGCGGCCAGTCTCAGGGAGCCGTAGCGGGCGAGCTCGTAGTTGCCGGTGACGGTCAGCGTCTGCGGAAATTCCAGAAGCAGCCCTTCCTTGCGTGACAGCTGCTCCTCGCTGAGCGGCCAGTCGACCGCAAGTGGCTCTGGCAACTGGTTCTGGGCACAGGTCTCAATCCGTTCGACCCGCTGCAGCTGGACCTGGCCACGATAATCGCCGGTGCGGGCGTGGAGCTGCAGGTGTGTGCCGGGAGCGATGAGTTCCGCGTCGCTCGACGTTGCCGTGGGCATATAGACGAACAGGCCGACGGGGCCATGCTCCGTCGTTTGCTGCAAATAGAAACCGTTCAGCCGTTCGCGGCCGAGAAACTCCCCGGTCACCACGCCGTCGACGACTACCTCGCGGCCGGAAGGCAGGGCGGGTTGCTCGCCTCTTCCCTTGATAGCGGCCAGGTCGGTACTGGATGGCTCGGGGCAACTGGCTGTTCCCGGGGCGGCTACTAGCATCAGAGCCAGCAGCAGGCCGAGTGATCTTGCATGGCGGGTCACGGCAGGGTGCCGGCGCTTGCCGGTAGTGTGCGGTGGGGCGATGAGGGTCATGCGTTCTCCAGGGTAAAGGCTGGCACCGTCTTGGCTACATTAGAAGCTTATCCGAAAAACATCATCACCAGCCCATAGGCCGCCACGCCCGCGGCCACCGGCCAGCCCAGGGTGCGCTTGAGCCACCACACGGCCAGGGTCGCCGACACGCCGATGAGGGTAGCCAGCCACGAGACGGCGTCGGGCGTCACCGGCATCAGCGATACCCCGAACACGGCAGCTATCATCAGCGGGCCGAGCAGGCTCAGCCACTGGGGCATCGCCTCGAGGCCGTCGTCGCTGGCTTGCCGTTCGAGACGGCGCTGCATCCAGAACAACGGCAGCACGCGTATCAGCAGAGTGCCCACTGCCGAGGCGAGAACGGCAACCCACAGGGCGTTACTCATGACGCTCTCCTTGCGAATTTTCTCTCCTTGGGGTGTGTCCGAGCTTGACGACCTGGAAGCACAGGGCGCCGCAGGCAGCGGCGAGAGGAATCGCCAGGTTGGTCAGGCCCAGGATCGTCAACAACAGGGCGCTGAGGATGGTCAGGCCGAGGGCCAGGCTCCAGCGCCGGGAGGTGAAGCGGGGCGCTATCAGCACAAGAAAGAGAGCGGGTAGGGCGAAGGGCAGAATCTCCCCCATCAGAGCCCAGCGGGCAATCAGCTCGCCGCCGGCTACTGCACCCAGTGCCGTCCCCCCGATCCAGCTCAGCCAGGCTAGCAGGGCCGCGCCGGTGAACCAGCCAAGGCGCTGAGAGGCCGGTAGCTGGGGCAGGCGGGCATGGGCCATGGCGAATATCTGATCGGTGAGGCCGTGCATCAGCCAAGGCCAGAGGCGACTGGACGTCAGCCAGGGGGCCAGATTGGGGGCGTAGACCACATGGCGCAGGTTGATCAGCAGCGTCATGGCCACCACCAGCCACAGCGGCGCTCCGGCGGCCACCATGCCGACGAAGAGGAACTGCGAGGCGCCGGCATAGATCAGTGTCGAGATCGCCACGGCTTCCCAAGCGCTGAAGCCGGCCTGGGTGGCAATCAGCCCGAAGGAGATGGCCACCGGGACATAGCCGCCGAGCAGCGGGACGGCTTCGCTTATACCGGTCAGCCAGGCACGAGTGGGCGAGGAGGCGGCTTGCAGGCTCATGGCGTGGGTTCCTCGTGATAGACGACGCTGAGCAGCAGCGTGGCCCAAGTATCCCCGGTGCGGTAAAGGTGGGGGCGGTCCGCGGCGAAGGTGAGAGACTCACCGGCCGAGAGGATGCGGGTGGCGCCTTCCGGGCCGGCCTCCAGCGCACCGCTGATCAGGGTGAGCGTTTCCCGAGCGCCCGGAGTGTGGGGTTCGGCAAGCCGCAAGGTGTGCGGCGCGCAGCGCATCCAGTAGGCATCGACCTGAGGGTGGTCTTTGCCCTGGTCGAGCAAGCGGACCTCCACGCCATCCTCGCCCAGTGGCACGGCGATAGGCGCCACGAGGGTGCCGAAGGGCACCTTCAACTGCACCGCCAGGCGCCAGATGGTATCCAGGGTGGGGTTGCCGTTGCCCTGCTCGAGGCGAGAGAGGTTCGACTTGGCGATGCCAGCGGCGGCAGCCAACTGCGATAGCGACAAGCCCTGCGCCTGTCGCAAGGTTTGCAGGTGCTGACCCAGGGTGCCGAGTGAAAGCTTGTCCAAAGCGGATGACCTTGACTGTTCCTTTTAACGAACGTTCTATAAAAGGAACAGGCGTCTGTCAACCTTCGCGATGAAACGAGGTGCTCGGCCAGCGGGTGGCCGAGCGGGCCTCAGCTGCTGCTGGTATTGCCAGCCGAGCCTTCCTGGCGATGGGAGCGAAGGGTGGCCTCCCGGTCCTGAGGGTCAGTGCAGTCGGTCTCCGTGTCGGCGCGGGCCATGCATTCGCGCTCGCGCTCTTCGTCGGCCAGGGTGACCTTGGGCAGCACGAGATTGAGGGTAAAGGCGGTGATGGCCGCCACCACGATAGGCGAGCCGCCGACCACGCTTTGTATCCATCCGGGAAGCTGCGCGATCGCCTCGGGCACTTGGGCGATGCCCAGGCTAAGGGCGAGCGACAGGCCGACGATGGTCATGTTGCGTGCGGAAAGTTCGTCCTTTATCAGCAGCTTGATGCCGGTCATGGTGATCATGCCGAAGACGATGACGGTGGCGCCGCCGAGCACCGGGTAAGGAATGGTCGTCACCAGGGCGCCGAACTTGGGGCTGAACCCGGCCAGCAGCATGAAGCCGCCGGCCAGTGCCAGCACGAAGCGGCTGATTACGCGGGTCATTGCCACGATGCCGACGTTCTGGCTGAAGGTGGCGGTGGGCAGGGCGCCGAAGAAAGCGCTCAGGGTTGTGGTCAGGCCGTTGCCCAATAGCCCGCCGGTGAGTTCGCGTGTCTTCAGTTCGCGGTTCATGCCGCCCACCGTGGTGGCCGAAAGATCGCCGATGGTCTGCACGGAATTGATCACGCAGATGATTACCATGGCGATGATCGCCGAAGTGTGGAATTCCAGCTCGAAGGGCATGAACTGCGGCACCGCCACCCAGCCTGCCTCGGCCACTGCCTCGAAGCTGACCATCCCGAGCAGCAGCGACAGCGCGTAGCCCACCACAATGCCGACGATGATGGCCGAGAGCTTCACCACGCCCCTGCCGAACTGCGAGGCGACCAGCACCGTGGTCAGCGTGACGAGCGCCACGAACCAGTTGAGCGGCTCGCCGAAGCCGGGGGCTTCAACGTTGCCGCTGCCGGCCATGTAGCGCACCGCGATGTCGTACAGCGAGAGCCCGATCACCAGCACCACGGTGCCGGCCACCACCGGCGGGAACAGGTGGCGAATGTACTGAATGAAGTAGCCCACCACCATCATGCTGATGCCGCCGATGAGCTGCGCACCGAAGATGCCGGCAAGGCCATATTGGCCACCAACGGCGACCAGGGTAGGGACGTAGGCGAAGCCCACCCCGAAAATGGCCGGCAGGCGGGCCCCGAATTTCCATACGCCATAGAGCTGAAAAAGGGTACTCATACCCGATGCCAGCACGGCGATCTGGATCAGCAGCAGCCGTTCTTCCACGCTGGCGCCCACCACACCTGCGACGATGATGGGCGGGGTGATCACGCCGGCAATCATGGCCAGCACATGCTGAAGCGATAGGGGCAGGGCCTTGCCTACACTCGGCCTGCCGTAAAAGTCAAAGATGGATGCGTTGACTTGCTGCTTGGGCATGAGGACTTCCGATCTGTTCTTGGATTTGTATTACATCGACTTGCTCTGCTGTCTACAGTAGCTGATAAAATTGTATACTAGAAATATTTTTCACATCCAATTCGGTCGTGGCAAGTGCTCCCTTCCCATTCCTTTTGCCCTCTTGGTTCCAAAGCCCACGCGACACTGCCGAGCTCCCACAACGCTGGTAGTATGTGGCGACTTTGCCGTTGATGATTTCCGTTCGTCGGGCCGCTGGGTCAGGCTGGAGGGGCTTCATGCAGTACAGATTGCAGAACCGAACTGTGGGCACGAGATGACCATCGAAAAACTCAAGATGAAGACCGAGGACCCGTCGCTGGAGCTGGCGCGCGCCATCGCGAAGCTGGTGCCGGACGTGCTCACGGAGATGAAGGACGATCAGGGTCAGCTCAAGGAGGTCATCGATTTCTCCCGGCTGCGCCAAATGCTGAGTGACGCTGCCACTGACGAGCAGCAGGAGCGCTACCAGTTGGACTGGCCGGGCAAGCGGGCCGCGTTGCGGGAGGCGAACGCTCCAATTCGAATGGCCCTGCGTCCTGTGGAAGGCGAGAGCGTCGATTTCACGCAGACCCGCAACCTGTTCATCGAGGGCGACAACCTCGATGCCCTGAAGCTGATACGTGAGAGCTACCTGGGCAAGGTCGACGTCATCTACATCGACCCGCCTTACAACACCGGCAGCGACCTGATCTACAACGACAGCTTCATCACGGGCAGAAAGGAGTACCTGGAAAAAAGCGGCCAACGCGACGAGGCAGGCGGCAAGCTGGTGGCCAACTTACAGAGCAACGGCCGCTTCCACTCCGATTGGCTGTCGATGATGTACCCACGACTGCGCCTGGCGCGCCAGCTGCTCTGCGAGAGCGGCATCATCTTCATTTCCATCGACGACAATGAGCGCGCCAACCTCGAAAAGCTGTGTGAGGAAGTCTTTGGCGGCGGCAACTTCCTGGGCTGCTTCGTCTGGAAGCGCCGTAGCGGCGCCATGGATGCGGTCACCAATCTCAGTGAAGACCACGAATACGTGCTGGTGTATGCCAAGGCGAAGGCGGCTCTGAAGGGAGTCGAGCGTACCTTCGAAAAGTATACCAATCCCGACGACGACCCCCGCGGCCCGTGGATCTCGGACAACCTGAGTGCCGGGAAGCCGGGCGGGGATACCCACTACGCCATCAAGGATCCGGCCACCGGGAACGAGTTCTGGCCGCCGAAAGGGCGCTATTGGCCCTATAGCCGGACCACCATGGCGCAGAAGATCGCCGAAGGTCGAGTGATATTTCCCAGGCAGGCCGGCGGGACGCCGATGTTGAAGCGGTTCGCCTCGGAAGCCATGAAGCCGACGATACCGGTCTCCTCCTGGATCGAGCGGCCGGGCGCCGGCAACGGGCAGAGCACGATCGTTTCGCCGATGAACAGCATGGCTACCCGGGCGCTAAAGGAGCTGCTGGGGGAAAAGCTGTTCTCCTTTCCCAAACCGGTGGATCTGGTAAAGGCCCTCATCGATCAGGGCGGGTCGAAAGACGCGCTGGTGCTGGATTTCTTTGCTGGCTCCGCTACCACCGCTCAGGCCGTGATGGAGTGCAATGCCAAGGATGGTGGCAACCGGCGTTACATCCTGGTGCAACTGCCGGAGGTTCTCGATGAACGTTCGGACGCCGCGAAGCGGGGGTTTCGTACCATCGCCGATCTCTCGAAGGAGCGCATACGGCGTGCGGCGGGCAAGGTGTTTGACGGAGATTGCCATCCTGAGTGGCAGCGCGACGTCGGGTTTCGCGTGCTCAAGGTCGACACGTCCAACATGAAGGACCTTTTCTATCGCCCCGATGCGCTCGAGCAAGGCGACCTGCTGGAGGCGGTGGAAAACGTCAAGCCGGGACGTACGGCCGACGATCTGCTTTTCCAGGTACTCGTCGATTGGGGCGTCGACCTGGCACTGCCCATTGCCCGTGAGACGATGCAAGGCAAGACGATATTTCGGGTTGCCAGTGATGCGCTCGTGGCCTGCTTCGACATGGAAGTGACCGAAGCGCTGGTCAGGGAGCTGGCGAAAAGCCAACCTGTCAGGCTCGTGCTGCGCGACCAGGCTTTCGCCTCGGATGCCACGCGCATCAACGTCGAACAATTGCTGCGCCAGCTGTCGCCTGCTACGGATCTCAAGGTGATCTGATGGCCGTCGTGACCGATATACGCTACGTGGAAAAGAGCAAACGTTACCGTGTATTCGTCGACGGCGTGTTCTGCACCAGCGTAAGGGAGCGCACTTTTCCCGCCCTGGGTATCGAAGTGGGGCAGGCAATCACCTGTGAAGAAATCGTGCGCCTGGAAAAATTCCATTGGAAGAACGCCTACGGCGAAGCGGCCTGGAAGAAAGAGAAGGTGCGGATCGCCCGAGTGAAGGAGATCATCGAATCTCGTTTTTCCGGCCTCGAGGTAACGGTCGAAGGCTTTGGCGCAGATTCCAATGACTTCATTCCCACCCATCCGGACGAGCCGGGTAAGCCCGACTTGAGCATTCACGGCAAGCAATCGGGGCAGAAATACTGCGCTCTCGAGGTGACGGGCACCGAGGTAAGAAGAGGCACCGATTACTGGGTCAGGCCCGATAAATTGCGCTATGCCCAGAGCCACCCGGAAGAGAGCGTCTGGATATGTCTGCACTACGCAAGCCCCAGCGAGATGCTGGTATTCATCCAACCGGACATGAGCAAGCGCTATCAGCCAACGCCGGTACCGGTGGGGAAAGCCGTCGAGCATTACGTGCTTTTTTCCGATACCTCACCGGAGACCAGGAGCCTGAACGATTTTTTCCATTTCCTGCTCTCGCAGCGGCCTGAAAACATCTTGGCGAGCCGTCATGAAGATCAGATTTAAAGTTCAGCCCTACCAGACCCATGCCGTGGAGTCGGTGGTCGACTGTTTTGCCGGCCAGCCGAATGCCCATGGTCTGCCCACCCCCACGGAGCCAGGCCCGCAGGGGCAGGCCAGCGCCTTTGACGAGGTCTATCGCAATGCCGACTACCTCGTCAGCGAAGCGCGTATATTCGAGAATATTCAGGCGGTACAGCGGCGCCGTAATCTGCTGGTTTCCACCTCGCTGACAGATTTCACGACGCTTGGCGCCAAGGGCGAACGTGTGCCTGTTAAATCGAGCTACATGCGTGATGCCCTGGCAGCTACCCGGGTGCATCTCGACATCGAGATGGAGACCGGTACGGGCAAGACCTATTGCTATATCAAGACCATATTCGAACTCAACAAGCGCTACGGCTGGTCCAAGTTCATCATCATGGTGCCCTCCATTGCCATTCGCGAGGGGGTGTACAAATCGCTGCAGATGACAGCCGATCATTTTGCCGAGGGCTACGGCAAGAAGGCGCGCTTCTTCATCTACAATTCGAAGCTGCTGCATGAGCTCGAGGGCTACTCGACCGACGCGGGCATCAATGTCATGGTCATGAACATCCAGGCCTTCAATGCTCGCGGCAAGGACAATCGCCGCATCTATGAGGCCCAGGACGACTTCCAGTCACGCAAACCTATAGAAGTAATCGCCGCTAACCGACCCATCCTGATAATGGATGAACCGCAAAAGATGGAGGGGGCGGCCACTCTTGAGGCGCTGCCGCAGTTCGATCCGTTGATGATCCTGCGCTATTCGGCCACGCACCGCACCCAGCACAACCGTGTGCACCGGCTCGACGCTCTCGATGCCTATCACCAGAAGCTGGTGAAAAAGATTGCCGTGCGCGGCATTCAAGTGCGAGGGCTTTCGGGCACCGACGCCTACCTGTATCTGGAAGGAATCGATATCTCGAAAGCGTCGCCCGTGGCGCGAATCGAGCTGGAAGTGAGGGGAAAGGACGGCAGGATCAGACGCAAGGTGCGGCGGCTGGGCTGCGCTGACGACCTCTATGTCGTCTCGGGTGAGCTGGAGCAGTATCGCAACGGTTTCACCATCAGCCAGATCGACTACCACACCGACACGGTCGAATTCACCAACGGCCTGAGAGTGGAAGCCGGCGAGGCCTGCGGCGACTTAGCCGAAGGTGACATTCGCCGCATTCAGATCCGTGAGACGATCAAGGCGCACCTGGACAAGGAGAAGCAGCTGTACGCCCAGGGCATCAAGGTGCTCTCGCTGTTCTTCATCGACGAAGTGGTGAAGTACCGCGACTACGCTCAGGCCGATGAGAGAGGCGAGTATGCGCGAATCTTCGAGGAAGAGTATCAGCGCCTGAAAGAGGAAGCCCTGGCAGAACTCGCTTTGGAGGGTGGGTCCTATCGCACCTACCTGAGCGAGATTTCCGCCGCCAGCACCCATCAGGGCTATTTTTCCATCGACAGGAAATCCCAGCGCTTGAAGGACCCCAGCGTAGGCACCCGCAGCGTCGACTCCGACGACGTAGATGCCTACGACCTGATCCTGAAGGACAAGGAGCGGCTACTCTCCTTCACCGAAGCCACGCGATTCATCTTCTCGCACTCGGCGCTGCGCGAGGGGTGGGACAACCCGAACGTCTTCGTCATGTGTATGCTGAAGCACAGCAACAATACGATTTCCCGGCGCCAGGAAGTGGGGCGCGGCCTGCGTCTAAGCGTCGATCAGCATGGAGACCGGATGGATCATCCGGCAGTCGTCCACGACATCAATGTGCTGACCGTGGTGGCGAGCGAGAGTTACAAAGACTTCGTGGCCGGCCTGCAAAAGGAGATCGCAGAGACTCTTTCCTCGCGTCCGCGCCAGGCAACCGAGGATTATTTCACGGGCAAGATACTCACAACCAAGGATGGCCCGATGCAGGTCACCGCTGCCATGGCCAAGCAGATTTACCGCTATCTGGTGAAGAACGACTACACCGATGACGCGGACCAGATTGCTGACGTCTACCACGAGGCCAAGGCGGCGGGGGAACTGGCCGACCTGCCCGAGGAACTAAAGCGTCACGCAGAGCAGGTGCTCCAGCTTATCGACAGCGTGTTCAATGACGCGCAACTTCCCAAGGTCGATGACGGTCGTAAGCCAAAAACCAACCCCCTCAATGTGAACTTCGAGAAGAAGGAGTTCCAGGAGCTCTGGACGCGTATCAATCGGAAAGCAGTGTACCGCGTCGAGTTCGATTCGGCTGAGCTGATCAGGAAGTGCGTCAGTACGCTGGATAGGGAGTTGCGCGTCACGCCGTTGCAGTACACCGTTCAACTTGGAGTGCAGAACGACGACTTGACTGATGGTCAGCTTCGCAGCGGCGATGGATTTAAGATCCAGGAGACGACTACCGAGCACAGGGATTCGATCCACTCACTCGTCAAGTACGACCTCGTTGGTAAGGTGGCCGAAACCTC